>NZ_CP011032.1:2511666-3129583 GCF_002310815.1 Pseudoalteromonas tunicata
GCTATCGACATCAGTACAAAAAAACATAACGCAACCAATAAACCTACTTGGCCCATAGTGGCAAATAATTCAGGTAAGACTGCAAAAATGAGTCGCCCTTCGCCAATCAACTTACCATCTTGAAAGACTTCAACACCTTGTTGTTGCGCAACAAAAATAGCAGGAATAATCAGCAAGCCAGCTAAAAAAGCCACACTCGTATCAAGCAACGCAACCGAACAAGCGAGCTTAGGTAAATTTTCTTGCGGCTTTAAATAAGAGCCATAAATCATCATGCAACCAACACCGAGCGATAAAGAGAAAAACGCTTGACCCATGGCTGCAATAATTAAATCGGGATCCATTATTTTAGAAAAATCAGGCACTAAATAGGCTTTAAAACCAGCCATTGCCCCATCAAGTGTGGCAATATATCCAATCAAACCAATTAGCAATAGCAGCAACATCGGCATTAAACGACGAGACCAAGTTTCGATACCCGATTTAACCCCTTGTAAAATAATACCCGCAGTTAAAATCAAAATAATTGGCGTGAAAATAAAATTACGGAGCGTGGTATCGCTATTTAAAAAATCGGCCACTGCCGTTGCACCAAAAAAGCGAGCAACCGGTTCAATACTGTATGCAATCATCCACCCTGCAACAATTGAATAGAAGCTCAACATTACAATTGCGCCACTTAAGCCAATATATCCCGCTGCAGCACCCATTTTTTTGCTTTGTTCGCTACACGCATTACGAAGCGCCACCACAGGATTGGCTTGTGCGCTGTGGCCCAAATATAATTCGGTATATAAAGCAGGTAAGGCAAGTAAAAAAATTACGATAAAATACACCAGCAAAAATGCCCCACCACCGTGGTTTGCAGCTTGTGTTGGAAAACCCCAAATATTACCTAAACCAACAGCGGCACCTGCCGCTGCTAATACAAAACCTAAACGACTCTGAAAGCCATCACGAATCTGTGCCATTGCGCCCATCTCTTATAATTTTTCGCTATTAAACCATAATGGAGGCGCTTCATATAGCTAAAACAGTTCCTTGGATCACTTACTTAGGTATAATTCATAACCAATTGAACTTAATTGCTGAGTTTTCATGCCAATTGATTATTTTGCCAACAATTTAATTATTCATACCGCAACTTTTGATACCGGCCTTGCAAACCAGTCATTGCATGAGGGTGAACTCACGGTTTTTGTTGCCAATGCCAGCGAACTCAATTTAGAGCAGATAGTGCCAGAGCACTTTCTTTGCCAAGCAGAAATTGCAATTTTAGCAAAACGTAAACAGCCTAAAGCCAAGCGTGAATATTTAAAAAGCCGCCATATTATCAAGCAGCTCCTTAGCGCTCAGTACGACGATCACTGCACTGCGTTTGAAACTCGCTTTAACGATACAAAAAAAGAGCTTGAGCTCTACCACCATAATCAGCTTTTGCCGATAAAACTCAGCCTCTCGCATAGCCATGAAATGGTCGCAGTTGCACTGTGCATGCAACAACAGCATGTATTTTCGTTTGGTATTGATCTTGAAAAGACGACTAAATTACGCGCGTTTGATAAACTTGCGCACCATTTTTATCATGTTGATGAAGTGACATTGATTGAACAGGCAGGCCGACTTAGCCCAAAACAACATGCCGCGTATTTTTATCGCATTTGGACACTCAAAGAAGCACTGGCAAAAACCCTAAAACGGCCCATTGCACAACTCCTTCGCCCCAATGTATTTGAACTGATTGAACGCCACAATTTACGTAATTTTAGCACCGAATTTTACGATTTTGCTTTCACGCTGTTAACAACGCACCAAAAACAAATACCTAAGTTAGTAATAGTGACTTGTTGAATCAAGCTATTACTAGCAAATAGTGACAAAAAGCGAACTGTTTAGTTCGCTTTTTTAATGGCTATGGTGATTAACACACTTCAAGCAAGCGACGGTGAATGGACTGTACAACCGCATCTGATTCACTTTGCTCGACTAAAAAGCAAAGGTTATGTTTGCTGGCACCGTGGCAAATCATGCGGATATTAAAATCAGCCAAAACTTGCATTAAGTTCATTTCATGTTGACGTAATTGAATCTCAGAACCTACTAGTGCCACGAGTGTTAAGTTGTTTTCAACCGTCACATGGCAAAATTCACTTAAGCGCTGAAGACATGCCTGATCTAGCTCTGGGCGGCTAGCATTTGGCGCGTTATCGAGGGTCAGAGCAACACTAATTTCAGATGTCGTGACTAAATCAACCGAAATATTGTATTCAGATAAAATGGTAAATACACGGGCTAAAAAGCCGCTGGCAAGCAACATTTCAGGGCTTTTTAAGGTCAGTAGAATTTGATTTTTACGCTGAGTAACGGCACGAATTCCAGGATGCTGCGACTTTTCTTTCTCAATCCAAGTACCACCTTGCTCTGGGGCGCGGCTTGAACCAACAAAAACGCTGATCCCGGCACGGCTTGCAGGCAAAATAGTCGCAGGATGCAACACTTTGGCGCCAAAAGTCGCCATTTCAGCAGCTTCATCAAAGCTCAGTTTTGGTATCGGTTTCGCCTTTTGGCATAAACGTGGGTCGGTACTAAAAATACCAACTACATCAGTCCAAATATGTACACTACAGGCATCAATCGCTTCGGCTAATAATGCTGCACTATAATCAGAACCTCCACGGCCTAACGTCGTTGTACGACCATGCTGATCAGAACCGATAAAGCCTTGAGTTACCACTACGGTTTCGTTTAATAACGGCACTAAATGTTCAAGAGCTGCAGCGCGTGTCTGCGCTACATTTGGTGTTGCTTTACCAAAATGTGCATCGGTTTTAAGTACGCTACGTACATCAAATCGTTCAGCTTTTATTCCTAAATCACGCAATACTTGGGTGAACAAACATGATGATAAACGCTCGCCAAAGCTCAGTAATTCATCGTTATGCTGCTCGCTAGTGCTCGTTAAGGCTGCACATTGTTCAAAGTCAGCCAAGGTTTGGCTAAATAAAGTGGCTAAATCGGCATCAAGGGTTAATTTTGCCAGAATATTATTTTGAATAGCTAACACACCATCAATATGACTTTGGCGCACTGCGTCACTGATGTCTTTATGACTTAAGGCAACTAAATGGTTGGTCACACCCGCGCTTGCGCTTACTGCAACAACACGGACATTGTTATCGTCATGAATGATTTGCGCACAACGAAACATGGCGTCAAAATCGGCTAAACTTGTGCCACCAAACTTGGCAACAATAAAAGATGAACTCATTGGGTCTCCTTATTTATCAACGTCATTTGTTGATAAAAATACACAAGGAGAACTGCACGGCAAGGGTACTTTGAGATGAAAACGGTAATCCACTGCCAGAAGCTCTCCACCAAAATAGGTGACAGTTCAGAGGATTCAGCCTCTTAAACCGAGAAAATAACTGTACGGTGGTTATTCCCCCTCGGCGAAGGTCCCCCTCGAAACATCATCATCGGACACCGCGTCCTCGTATGTTCTACCTGGCCTTCGCACCTCTTCTGTTTATTGCCAATTTAAGAAACTGGCAATAAAAAACCCCACTGTTTAGCGGGGTTTTAAATCTAACGTTTAGACGTCTAGCTGTCAATCATTAATTTACGGTAATTAATAATCCAGCAAAATACGAACCAACATAACCAATGGTGTAAGCCGCTAGTAAATAAATACTTAAGCGTAAATAGCTAACAAAGGTAAGTTCTTTTACTTTACTCATTGCAATAATACCAGCAGCTGAACCTATGATAAGCATTGAGCCACCCACACCGGTTGCATAAGTAAAGGTTAGCCATTGGCGCGCATCCATCGCAATGTCTGCTTTTAATAACGCAGCCGTTAACGGTACGTTATCAACCGTGGCTGATAATAGCCCCATAAAGTAGTTTGCGTATTCTGGCGCTAAAATCTCGTATAAGTGAGTAAATTGAGTCAGTACCCCTACTTCTTTCATCGCACCAACCAGCAGTAAAACCCCAACGAAGAATAACAAGGTATCGTATTCAATCTCACGAATGTAATCGATGATTTTTTTGTTTACGTCTTTTTTACGCATTAAAAACTGCGCGACTAAAAACATAAAACTTAAACCGAATAAAAACGTCAGTAATGGCGGAACCGAATATAAAACACTCAAAGCCAAAGTACCAAAAATGGTTGAAAGGAAAATAACCGCAATGGTGATATCGGTTTTTTCAATTCGACGTGAGGTATCAGGTTCAAAATATACTTTGCCATTCATACCAATCGATAGCATAACCGCAAGAGCAAGCACACTGAAAATCGCCGGCGCTACCAATAACAGCAAATGACCAATGGTGACTTTATCCGCTAAGAAAATCATTAACGTTGTTACATCACCGGTAATCAGCGATACACCACCTGAGTTCACAGCAAAAATAATTAACGTGGTGTATTTAATCAGCTTTTTACTATCAAGTTTTAGCGACATTACCACCGCAAGCGAAATTAAGGTCGCAGTCACATTGTCGGAAATTGATGAAAACAAAAAGGCAAAACCACCAACCAAAAACATCAAGCGACGTTCGCTAATTTCTCTTGGCATAATGCGATGAACTAAGTTTTGAATAAATCCTTTTGAATTCAAATAGGCAACAAAGGTCATAGCAGCCATCAAAAATAACCACAAAGTCGCTATTTCAAGAATGTTATGATCTAATTGATGTTGAATAGTTTCAGGGCTTTCACCGTGAATAGGGAAGATAAAAGCGATTATCCAACATAAAGTACCAAAAAAAAGCGTGGTTTTGGCCTTGTTTACGTGAATAATATCCTCTATAACGATCAGCACAAATGCAAGTGCGATTAGCGACAGGATAATACCAGTAACCATTTTTCGTTAACAACCTTTGTTAGAAAAGTAAAATATTTGCGTTACAATCAAGCGGCGCGTAGTCTAGCACTTAAAATGACATAAAACTACCGCAGTGTACCTACTATCTTAGTAGTACTTCCTAACAGAATAATTATTAAACAACATAGTGGATAGGTATGATCCCACCGAAGAAAATATTGACTATTTTGTCTGAACATTGGCCCTTAATTGAGACTTTGATCCGACGCTTTAATATGGCCGATTTTAACATTCATGATGTACAAACTATTTTAAAAACTAAATACCCCACCTGGCCGGGCGATAAGATTTTTAAAGAAGCAAACCGACTACTCAATCACGATATTTTGATCCCGCTGGCAAAGTCATCTCAACTTGAACTCAATCGTGCCGTGGCTGAATTTGCCCAGTATTTATTGCAAGAAGAAAGCCTTGGCATTGCCGAAGAAGTGCATGTACTAATTAGAGATTTAGCCCGCCTTGGTCATCGTTTAGCGCAAGCTGGTCAAGACAATGATTTTGAAGAATTGCGCCGTAATTGCCGCATTATGGATGAACGGGTACGTAAAATCGTAAAACTGTTTTATCACAACGAAAATGCCATATTAAATATTGTTGAACAGGCCAAAGCCGATCACTCACAGCGCTCACTCGAAAAACGTTATCAAGCCGTGATTGAAGCATTTGATTTATACATCGAACCTATGCTTGAAATGGTTGATATTGGCGGTGAATTTAAAGCGTGTTTTAGCGAGATTGAGCAGCAGATCAGCACCCTACTCGAGCAAATTCAAATCACCGGCAAGCTGTTTAGCGAAAAGCGGATGTTAGAACAATTACGCACCCGCATTTTAGACATGCACCTAACAGGGCGTGAAAGCCTGCGCAAAAGTGCCGATATGCTAATGCCACTGCGTGAAGAGTTACGTCGCAATACGCTCCTGACTCGCCAAGCAGCCAAGGTGCTAGGTGCAATTCGTAAAAATGGCGTCGATGCCGTACTCAGTGCCCATCAACCACACATAACATCTGATCAACAAAAATTCTCTTTAGGTACCGCCCATCAAATGGTGGCGTACATGGCACACATTGACGAATTTGAACAAGAAGAATACCAACTACCAGATCAAAGCCACGTACCTGCGTTTATCAATCCTAATATTCCAGACTTTTTTAGCGTTAAAACCCGTTTTACAGCAGATCTTGGTAACAAACAAACGGGCATTTTGGCCTGGCTTGATACGCAATACCCTGAGCTTGAAGCGGATGAGTTACTGTTTTTATATCAAAAAATGGCCAATGATCCCGACTTAACCGTTACACACAGCGCACAACCGAGCGTTATCGCATTAGCCGATTGCCAATTTAAATTACACCCTTATCACGCATCGTTAAAAACGACTTCTTTAAAATCGAATTAATATGACACACATAAATTTAGCTGAACTCACAGAGTTACAGCACATTAATAAAAAGCTGGTCAGTGGTTATCACATTAGTGAACAAGACGTACAACTTTGGCAACAACTTGACCATTGCCATGAGCAATATACTGAACTTTTTCAATCACTTGGTCACCATCTAATCAAAGATGGCCGAGGTTTTTATTACCTTGAAATTGAAGACAGCACGCCCAATATGGGCAAAATATCCCGTGCCTTTGCCCTCACCACCTATGTCTTGGTCGAGTACTTTGCCAACCTTGGCAAAGACCCACTGCGTGCCCTGTTTGAACAAGTGTGTGATTTAGAACTGATGCAAATCTTAGTACAACAAAATAAACACCTGTACGATCAGCTCGAAATTTTTTCAGGCTCAGACTTACGCAAAGATGTATTTATGCGCATGAGCCGCTTTGGTTTGGCAAAAGAAGTCGAGCAAGGCTTTATAATTCAAAGCCCAATTTATCGCTATCTGGATGCATTAATGCAAATCAACGAACTTGATCTGCAGGAGGACAACTAATGCAACATTTATACGGCCTGACAAAACTTGCCCTACTTAATACCGCCGGATATGCCAAATGTGTGATCCCGCTTGATAAAAGCAGCTCAATTTGCGCGCCAAATAATACGGGTAAAAGTTCAGTTATTAATGCGCTTCAGTTTCCTCTGATTAATGATTTACGCCTCACAGAATGGGATGGCCACGACTTAGAAGAAACACGTAAATTTTATTTTAGCTCCGATCAATCGTACATCTTACTCGAAGCCGAACTCCCTCATGGCCCTGTGGTCATTGGTGTGGCAGGTCTTGGTAAAATTGCAGGGTTTGCCCATCAATTTTTTTGCTACAACGGCAAACTGAATATTGAAGATTACACTCAAGGCAAAACCATCGTTAAATATACTAAGTTATTTAACCACTTAAAGAGCTTAAACTTCACGCCTTTTGAACTTAAAGCACAAGAGCTTAATGCACTACTAACTGGGGGAGCCAGCGCATTTGATTCTGAGATCAGCTTAAAAATGATCCCCCTTAATAATGTGCAAGACTCCGCTATTTACAAAGAGATTTTCCGTAAAATCTTAAACTTGCATAAACTTGGCGCACCAGATGTAAAACGCTTTATGCTACGAGTGTTTGAGCGCCATATGTCAAATTCTAAAGTCGACTTTTATGAAGTCTGGCGCCGCGCATTTGATAAAGTAAATCGCTCGCGCAAAGAGCTCAAAGCACTCGAAGCAATGCAAGAGCCCATCGCTGCGCTTGAAGCCATGCTTGAAAATCAAAGCATATTAAAAGGTAAACTTGCGGCTCATACACCTAAAATAGACCAAGCATTAATTGATTTTGAACAATATCAACATGCCCAACTAGAAGAACTCGAACAAAACTTGGCCGATATCGAAAGTGAAAAGCACGATTTTGAGCAAAAACAGAATCTTTATATGCAACAACTGCGTGATATTGAGCGCCGCAATAGCCAAATTGAGCAGTGGTTTATTCAATTTAATGGTTTGCATCAAGAATTTGAGTTAGTTGGCCTACCGACGTTAAAAACCAATTTGCAACAGCTTAAAAACCAATATGAGCAGCTGTCGCATTCTATTACCAGTGCTCAAGGACAAAGTTTACATACTCTCGATTTTAGGATTAAAGAGACCGAAAAACAGATAAAGAGCTTAAAACTGCAACTGAAAAATCTCGAATACAATCTTTATACTCGGATGCGTGAAGAGTTATCACTCAAAGAAGTCGAAGAAATTTCGCGTATTTTAAACCCCGATTTATTTAGTTTAGCGACTGGTAATCAAGGGGATGTCACAATCACCGACGAGCACGCTTTTGGCGAATTTTTAGTACAATTATCGGATGCAGTAAAAGGCGCAGTGCTCACCTTACCCGGTGCCAGCATTAAACTGAAAAAACTGCCCGCATTACAAATGCAAACCAGTGATAGCAAAGTACAAATTCAGGCGCAACTCAAAGCACTCGATACCGCACTGGCTGATTTTGCTCGCCAGCGTGAGGTTGCTGCAAACGTTGCAGGTAAACAAGCCGAAAAAGAAGCCCTCTATCAAGAACTAATGAGTATTGAAAGTGCCCTTGAGCGCTTTAATCACTATCAAACCATGTTGCAAACACGTGAGGCGCAAGGATTATTACAAGCGCAACTTGAGGCAGAGCAAGAACAAGTAGCCGATTTACTGCAAGAAGTGCAGCAAGATGCCAGCGGTATTGCCGACCGCCGTTCAATTGTGAAAAGCAAAAAAGAGCAATTACAACGCCAAGCTGAACGTTTGCGCCAAGTTAAATCAGAACGTATTGATCACACCTTAGATTTTTACAGTGGCAAATGCACTCCTTACCTAATTGATATTGCAATTGATTTTGATAATTTGGCCGACCTTGTCCATCGTTTTAATAAAGATTGCCAAGAGCTGCGCAATTTTGACATCAATGTTCGTAATACCTATTTACATATTTATAATGCAGGGATCACCAAGTTTGATAACGAACCTGATGAACTCGTTAAATATCAAAAACTCATTGCCGCGTTTCATAATATTGATAATGAACGTGAAGCCGTTGAGCGCCAAGCTCGGGTGGCTTTAACCGAAGTTGCTGCGACTATTAAAGGGCTTCGCGAAGATCTCGACCGCTTACGCCGCGAAATGAATAGCTTTAACAAAGGCATTAGCCAGCATCAAATTTCAAACTTACAAGCGTTTAAAATCAATGTATTGCCGCGTAAACAGTTGGTCGACAGTATCGATACTATAATCGCCACTGCAGATTTATTTGAGCAAGGTGATACCCTTGATTTGCTTTCAAGCGAGCCTGTTGATGAAAAAGAAGTGAATGCCGCTAAAGATCACCTCATTCAATTTGCCAGCGATAAAGCAGGCCTAACCCTATCAGATTTATTTGATATCCGGTTTGAAGTGGTTAACCGTGCCGGTGAAACCGACCACTTTGATAAAATTGACTCTGCTGGCTCAAATGGCACACGGATCACCATTAAGTTACTGTGTGGCATGCTGTTTATTCGCTACTTATTGTCGGATCAAGAGCAAAATCGTTACCGCATCCCCATTTATATTGATGAAGCGGCCGATATCGACCCTCAAAATCAAAAAGCAATTATTGAAACCGCACTTAGCTTTGGTTTTGTGCCTATTTTTGCTTCGGTTAAACCACAAATTAGCTGTGATTATATTGTGCCAATTCGCACGGTCGAAAACGGCGCCCAAAACTGGGTCGATGAAAAAGACTGGATTGAAGTGCAACACCCACAGCCAGAGTATTAACTTAACCTCAATTTTGGATAAGAGATTTAGCAAGGCATTAAGTTAAAAATAAATATATAAGGTATTCATTTCTAACTAAAGATTTAAAGGCTAACAAGGAGTGTTGGCGCGTCAATCGCGAGCCTATTGCACCTTAATCCAACGCGGTTAGCGTTGAAAACAGCTGACTAAGATAGATGTATTATTCAGTATTGAGGTTAATTTATCTTTCTTGTGATTAAAACAAACAATCCAAGCCATGTGCTTGGATTGTTTTTTCCATACCATAATGCATGCAGCTAACACTCAACAAATAAAACAATCGTAAAACAATCGTAGAAAAAATACAGGACATCACCACTGCTTTAATAATTCAAAGATTACCACACCATTTTAGACTTTCTCTTGATCCATGCCTGATAACTAACTGATCATCAATGACATCGGCAATAGTTATAAAAAAGCCCCGCATTTAGCGAGGCTCATAAATCATAAACGATTCATTACTTAAGCTTAATTCTGGATGCAATATTTACCAACATGTTGAATTAAAATTAAATATCTAAGTTGTTTATCTATAGCGAGAAAGTTTCAACGCTATAAACGTTGAAACTAGCAGCCTAAGATAGATTTTTATTCAGTCTGAGGTTATTTAGTAAACTCAGCCACATCAATCGTTACACGACGGTTATTCAAGCGCTCTGCGATGGTTGCATTGCTCGCGAATAAATCAGTTTCACCGACACTTTTTACAGTTAATTGTGAAGCATTTACACCATTTGCAGTTAAATATTTTGCAATGGCATTAGCGCGACGAAGAGCTAACTTTTCGTTATATTCCTTACTACCTTGGCTATCGGTATAACCAGTTACAGCGGCTTGTGCTTGCGGATTTGCAGCCAAGTGAGCAGCTAAATCTTTTAATGCTTGAGTTTCTTTTACTGCAGATTTATCAAAATCAAATAAAGCGAATGCGTTCACTGCAGGCACAACAACAGGTGCAACTTCAACCGGAGCAACTTCAACCGGAGCAACTACAACAGGCTCAACAACTTTAGCAACTGGCGTAACAGGTGCTGGAGCTCTTGGTGCTTTTTTAGCATTTGAACCAAAACGGTACGCTAAACCTAATGTTGTTAAATGACCGTGATCACCTGCAAACTCAGAATCACCTAAATCATGTAAAAAATTATACTCAACACGACCTTGTAAATTTTGAGTGAAATCGTAGCTTAAGCCTAAACCAAATAATGCAGACCAACCTTTATCATCAAATTTAGCAATTGAGTTTTTCTCTTCACCGTCATAATACATCGCGCCTAATTTAGTAAATAAACCAGCTTGCTCTGTTAATGGCATACGAAAAACACCGGCAAACTCTAAGCCAGTCATTGATGTCACAGCGTGATTAGTTAAACCATTCACTAAACCTGTCGTTGAGTACTCGCCTAAATCAGTGTAACCACCTTCAAGAGCCCAATGTTTTGAGAATTCATAACCAAAAAACACACTCCACGCATTATCACTGCTATCACAACTGCTTAATGATTTTTTACATAAATCGTCTTGGCGTTTACGACCAAACTCGCCGCCAACATACCAATTGTTGAAATTAAAGTTATCAGCTTGAGCTTCTTCACTGTGCGCTGCAAAAGAGCTAGTAGCAAGTAAAACGCCACTAACAAAAGTAGTGGTTAATCCTAGGGAAAAAAGATGCTTAGTCATAGTGAATTGGTTCCTTGAATGAGATGAAATTAGCACTGAACTGTGTGCTAAGTCTTAAGTAGTAATTTTACGTTAAAGCAGACCGCAATGACACCCTTTGCAACAAATTTATTATATATATTTTAATAAGATGCACTCTCTTAATGCCTTTTTAGCAATGAGTTTACCCAATTTTAATTAATTAGGGTTTCTGCAAGCCTTGTACCTTTTTAAAACTTACTTTAGGATGGCTGCCTTTTTGCCAAGGAAGGATAATTAAATGAAAAAATTAATATTTTGTTTCGATGGAACTTGCAATGATCCGACCGATTTTGACGACTTCGTTGCCGATACTAGTATCACGAATATTCTAAAGCTACACCTATTATTGGGTGGTACATTAGTCAATGAAAGTAACGTTAATACGGCACCTCAAAGTAGTTATTATTATTCAGGCGTCGGTACTTATGGTTCTTGGTTAAGCCGCGCATTTAATAGTGTTTTTGCGCCAGAATTTGCAGATATCAATACAATTTTACAGCAAGCTAAACAAGATTTAGCTCGTTACCAAAACCAAGAAGTTGAAGTTTTTATTTTTGGCTTTAGCCGTGGAGCAGCATTGGCAAGGCGTTTTGCTGCTTCTATTGATGTGAATGTCGCCTTTTTAGGCGTCTTTGATACTGTAGCCGCCATTGGGTTACCTGATTTAAGCAGCAACTCACGCCCAGCAAGCGATGTGGTATTTGAAAATGGCACTTTAGCGTCAAATGTCATGCAGGCAGTTCATCTGGTTGCACTTGATGAAAAACGCTTAGCATTTAAACCGACTTTGTTTAATCAAGACCCTAGAGTGCTTGAAGTCTGGTTTCCAGGGGTTCATTCTGATATTGGCGGTGGTTTTTGGTTTGATGGGCTTTCTGATGTGAGCTTGGCTTTTATGCTGCAACAAGCCATCAAAGCTGGATTGGTCTTTTATCAGCCAACCGATGTTAATTTCACTCAGTTACATGATATGCATGGACTAGCAATTTGCCTAGATGATATTGATATTGTGCCACTGATTGATGGCGTATTACATCAACAGCAAAGGGGTCATCATTTAGCCACTAAAACGTTGGCAATACGCCAACTCTGTGTCCATGAAGCAGATAATCCAAGTAACCAACATACGGCTATTATCCACCATAGTGTTATGGATAGGCTCAATCAAGTGATTGAATATCGCCCGGTATCACTTCGAAATAGCAGATTTCGAATTCTTGAGGTTAGCGGTACGTTAAGCGAAGAAAAAATAGGTATTGCAGCTCTGCGAGCTCAGCAATAATAAAAAAGACGTCATCCGACGTCTTTTTTTCTTTTCAATTACAGTGATTTACTTAACTTGCCACTCAATTTGCTCACCAGCGCGAATTGGCACTACTTTATCGCCGCCAAGCGGGTAAAAATCTGGTACATCCCAGCTCGCTTTTTCAAGGGTAATAGTATCGGTATTGCGCGGTAAATTGTAAAAGTCAGGGCCATTATGGCTCGCAAACGCTTCAAGCTTATCGAGTGCTCCTGCTAATTCAAATGCTTCAGCGTAAAGTTCAATTGCGGCATGAGCAGTATAAGAACCTGCACAGCCACAAGCCGCTTCTTTTTTATCTTTCATGTGTGGTGCAGAATCAGTGCCTAAGAAAAACTTTTTAGAACCACTAGTAGCCGCTTTCACTAACGCATCTTGATGAATGTTACGTTTTAAAATAGGCAAACAATAAAAGTGTGGACGAATGCCACCTGCTAACATGTGATTGCGATTATAGAGTAAATGGTGTGCAGTAATAGTCGCTGCAATGTTATCCCCTGCTTGGTTAACAAACTCAACCGCATCTGCGGTGGTAATGTGTTCAAGTACCACTTTTAAAGTTGGGAAATCAGTCACTAATTTTTTCAATTTTGTTTCGATAAAGATTTTTTCGCGGTCAAAAATATCAATACTTGAATCAGTTACTTCACCATGAACAAGTAATAACATGCCAACTTCTTCCATCGCTGCAAAGACAGGCGCCATATTTTCGATTGAGGTCACACCGGAATCTGAGTTAGTTGTTGCGCCTGCAGGATACAATTTTGCAGCAACGACTTTGCCCGTAGCATGTGCTTCTTTAATATCGGCAGCAGACGTTTTATCGGTTAAATAAAGCACCATTAATGGCTCAAACTGACCTTGGGGCTTTGCGGCCTTAATGCGGTCGTAATAGCTTAATGCCAATTGTGTATTGGTGACAGGAGGAACCAAATTAGGCATGATAATCGCGCGGCCCATATAACGGCTAACATCACGAACAGTATCAACCAGTTGTTCACCGTCACGTAAATGAATATGCCAATCATCAGGGCGAGTAATCGTAATACTTGTCATTGCTTTATTTTCCATTGCGAAATTTGAGTGATCATATTGATCCAATCGGCTGCTGTAAAGCGGATATATAAGACTTGATATTTCACTTCGCTTTAAAGCACCATCATTTTTATTTTTAGAATAAACACTCAGCACTCTTGCGCTAAACTCATCAGTTAAGAATGTTCGTAAAATGTTACAATTTATAGTACCTTATTAGTTCGATGCTTAGGCTTATTGGTTATTCGTTTACATGCAAAAAAATCCACCTGTAAGGTTGCCGCTTTCTTCTCAAGTTTCATTACTACAACAACAAAGCCAGCAGCTGAGCATTATTAATCAGTTCTCGTTATCTTTAATTGAAATCAATGAATTAAATGAACTTTTTCATACAGTAACCACTAAAGTTGTTAGCCAACTGGGTTTTGTTGATTGTGTTATTTATTTATGTGACCAACAAAAACAAGTGCTCAATCAAGTAGCAGCAATGGGCGATAATTTGCTCGATGACCAATATGTTATTAAACAGCACGCCATCCCGATTGATGTGGGCATTACCGGTTATGTTGCCAAAACAGGGCAAGCATTACTGATTGATGACTTATCAAACGACCCCCGCTATTTAGCAGATGCTCGGCCCGCCTTATCAGAGCTGTGTGTGCCGCTTATTTATGATCATCAAGTTATTGGTGTGATTGATTGCGAACACCCCAAAAGCCATTACTTTAGCGCTGCGCACCTTGAAATTTTAACCACAGTCGCATCAATGCTCAGTGCCAAAATTAATCAGTGCCAAATATTGAGTGATTTAAAAGATACGGTTAATCAACTCAATGATGCGCAAAAGCTCGAAAAAGGCATGCTACAAATAGCCAACTTAACCTATCAATCTTCTAACCTTGACTTGTTCTATCAAGATTTACATAAAATAGTTAAATCATTGATCAATGCCGAAAATTTATTTATCGCTTTATATGATAAAAAAGCCAATGTGCTCGATATTCCCTATATCGTTGAAGCAGGCGTGCGTAATCAAGCAAATAAAAAATTTAAAACCAATCAAATCAGTGAAACTGCATCGGTTTTTTTAATTAAAAGTAATACCTCTTTAGTACTAAATCAAAAGCAGTATCTTGACCATATTTCACAAGGCCATTTTAAATTAGTTGGTGAGCTGCCCCACTCTTGGTTAGGTGTGCCCTTTGATATTAACTCAGCATGCAGTGGCATCGTTGTGGTACAAAGTTATGATACAACTCATACCTATACCCAACATGATTTAGAAATTTTGACCTATATCAGCCGACAAATCAGCTTAGTGATTAATCGCGAACTTACCCGCCAGTCACTTGAGCATAAAGTAATGCACGATGAATTAACCGGATTAGCTAACCGAGTCTTATTAATTGACCGGCTAAATCAAGCGATTACACGGTTAGCTCGCCAAACGTATTCCACCATGCATGCCTTACTGTATTTAGATTTTGACCGCTTTAAAATTATTAACGATACCTTGGGTCACCAAGTAGGTGATAAATTTTTAATTCAAATTTGTCTGTTAATTTCAAGTTGTATTCGACAAAGCGATACGCTGGCTCGGTTAGGCGGCGATGAATTTGCCATTTTAATGGAGGATATTCATAGTCAAAATGAAGTCAAACTGCTAGTTGAGCGTATTCATTTAGCGTTAAAAGAACCTATTGAAATTGATGGTAATTTATTGCAAGGCTCAACCAGTATCGGCATTGCTTTTGCTTGCCATGAAACCGATGCGGCATACAAAATTTTACAACGGGCTGATGCCGCAATGTATGAAGCCAAATCACTTGGCCGTGGTCAAGTCCAATATTTTAGTGAGTCAATGCGCGCTAAGCTCAAAGGTGCGGCATTACTTGAAACAGATATTCAGCGCGGTATTCAACAACACGAATTTGAACTGTATTACCAACCTATTTTTCGTATTCACGACCAACACGTCATTGCCTTTGAGGCTTTAGTGCGCTGGCATCATCCCGATAAAGGGTTTGTTTCACCCAATGACTTTATCCCGATTGCAGAAGATACCGGTCAAATCATTCAGCTTGATTTGTATCTTTTAGAACAAGCTGCAAAACAGATACAACTGTGGCAACAACAAACAGACACACTATTTAGAGTTACGGTCAATGTTTCATCACGGCACTTCGCCAATTTAGAATTTGTCAGCTTTATCGACCGCTTATATCGCACCTACCAACTTCGTTCTGGTAGTTTATGCATCGAAATAACCGAATCTGGTTTAATTGAAAACTTATCACTTGCGACCAAGATTATTGAAGGCCTTGCGCCTCATCAAGTGAAATTATGCTTGGATGATTTTGGCACTGGCTATTCAGCACTCGGTTATTTACATCAACTGCCTATCCATATTCTTAAAATTGATAAAAGCTTTATCGATCATTTACAAAATGGCCAAAATCACCCACTGGTCGAAGCAATTTTAACCCTTGCTCAATCATTAAATTTAGAAGTCGTTGCTGAAGGGATTGAATTTCAATCTCAACTTGAAGTCTTAATTCAAACCAGTTGTACCTTTGGCCAAGGTTTTTTAATCGCTAAACCTATGCCTGCCAATGAAGCTATCGGTTATTTAAGCTAAAGAATTGATTGCTGAGAAGTTATAAATTTTTTTGCTCGTTGCACAGAATCATAAAATATTTAACTATATCTATCGTTTGAAAAAGTTATAGCCGATTAATAGTTAAGATTTTAATTACGAACTGAATTTAACACTAGAGAGTAGATTGGGCTTAAATGGCGGTGACGGAGAGATTCGAACTCTCGATACGTTGCCGTATACACACTTTCCAGGCGTGCTCCTTCAGCCACTCGGACACGTCACCTTTTTGTAAAACTAATTTTTCTTTGTAAAACACACTGCTGCAGTGCGGTGGGTATAGTATGCAATCAACTTAAACGCTGCAAGGTTTTTCTCGCTTACAGCGTTTAAACGGTGATTAATTGACCTCAATTAGGCACGATAAGTTTGAATCACGAATTAAACCAAACTTATCGGCTAGATCAATTAACCATTTTTAGCTAAGGTAATTGTGGCGGCAAAATCAAGCATCCGATTAAGCGAACGTAACGCGCCTTCACGCAATTGCATATCAACAAATACTTCACGACCTTGCGGCTGCGTTAATGCTTCTTCAATCGCTTTAAGACCGTTCATCGCCATCCACGGGCAATGGGCACAGGTTTTACAGGTTGCACCTTCACCCGCGGTTGGCGCGGCAAAAAACTCTTTATCTGGACACAGCTGCTGCATTTTATAAAAAATACCGCGATCGGTTGCCACGATGAATTTTTGGTTGGGCATATTTTGCGCCGCTTTTATTAGCTGGCTGGTAGAGCCCACCGCATCAGCTAAATCAACGATTTCTTGTGGCGACTCAGGATGAACCAATACACCCGCTTCAGGATGCAGCGCTTTCATGTCTTTTAACGCTTTAGTTTTGAATTCATCGTGAACGATACAGGCACCGTTCCACATAATCATATCTGCACCTGTATTCTTTTGAATATACGCGCCTAAATGCTTATCTGGTCCCCAAATGATTTTTTCGCCCATCTCATCTAAATGTTCAACAATTTCAAGCGCACAACTAGAGGTAACAATCCAATCAGCTCGCGCTTTTACTGCGGTTGACGTATTGGCGTAAACCACCACTTTACGATCTGGGTATTGATCACAAAATGCTGAAAACTCTTCGATTGGACAACCCACATCAAGAGAGCAAGTTGCTGCAAGTGTTGGCATCACAACTGTTTTTTCAGGCGTTAGGATTTTAGCGGTTTCACCCATAAAACGTACACCTGCGACCACAATTGTTGTTGCCGGATGTTTGCTACCAAAACGGGCCATTTCCAAAGAATCTGCAACACAACCACCTGTTTCTTCAGCAAGAGCTTGAATTTCAGGATCGGTATAATAATGTGCAACAAGCACCGCATTTTTTTCAATCAATAACGCTTTGATCCGCGCTTTATAAGCAGCTTTTTCAGTGTCTGAAAGCGGGGTTGGTTTTGGAGGAAATATATAATCCTCAGGCATAATCTGTTCAGCTAGACTCATCATCTCGACCACAAAGTCCACAGTTAAAAATTGCTGCGAATTATACGAAAAATAAGGACTAAATGACAGTATTGTAATAAATAATAAAGAAGAAGAGATTAAAAATGAGGAGTACCAAGAGAATGGTGGGTCATGATGGACTTGAACCATCGACCAATGGATTAAAAGTCCACTGCTCTACCAACTGAGCTAATGACCCGCTCTAAGTGTTTCGTTTTATATTCCGATGAAAGCGTTCGGTTTCCTTTTTTGAGTCGCCTCTAAAAGGATGGTGGGTCATGATGGACTTGAACCATCGACCAATGGATTAAAAGTCCACTGCTCTACCAACTGAGCTAATGACCCGCTCTAAGTGTTTCGTTTTATATTCCGATGAAAGCGTTCGGTTTCCTTTTTTGAGTCGCCTCTAAAAGGATGGTGGGTCATGATGGACTTGAACCATCGACCAATGGATTAAAAGTCCACTGCTCTACCAACTGAGCTAATGACCCGCTCTAAGTGTTTCGTTTTATATTCCGATGAAAGCGTTCGGTTTCCTTTTTTGAGTCGCCTCTAAAAGGATGGTGGGTCATGATGGACTTGAACCATCGACCAATGGATTAAAAGTCCACTGCTCTACCAACTGAGCTAATGACCCGATTTAAGATTTCTCTTTAATCTTGGTGCAGTTATCCGTTAGGAACTAACGAGCGGCTGCGGGCGCTTATAATACTTATTTAAACGCTGAGTGCAATATAAAATTGTACTTTTCTTTAGTTTTTACACTCGGTTGACTAATTTTAGACCGCTTTAGCTAAAAAGCAGTCTAATTTGAAAAGCTACGGTTTTGAAATACGATCTTTTGCTAATTTAGCAGCGGTTGATTCTGGGTATTGATCGATCAATTGCTGCATAATAGTTTTAGCTTTTGCGTCATTACCTTGTTTTTGTAATACAGCTGCCAGCTTTAACATTGCATCAGGTCGTTTGTTAGAATCAGGATAACCATTCACAACAGCTTCAAAATGGGTTTTAGCCGCATCGACATCATTTTTCATCGATTGTAGCTGGCCTAACCAATAATGAGCATTAGGAACATAGACCGATTGTGGATATTGCTGTAAAAATGTTTGGAATTGCGGAATAGCTTGATCGTAGCGCTTATCTTTCATAATCATTTGCACTGCACGATCATACGCATCGTTTTCAGACAAATTACTACTAATAGTAGAAACCTCTTCAGCAGCAGGCTCTACTGCTACCGAGCTTGGTTTTGCATACGCTGTTGATACTCGCTCTTCTATTTCCTGATAAAGCTCTCGTTGGCGTTGTAAAATCTTTTCGATTTTATAGCCTTGCTCTTCAGTGGTGCCTCGAAGTTGACTTACTTCATCTTGCAATACTTGAAACTGCTGTTGTAACTCAACTTGCACTAAGTTACGAGATTTAATCATGTTCTCTATCGCGGCCACTCTAGTTTCTATGTCAGAAGTTGAATTACCAACAGTTGAAACAGGAGCGGGAGCAGCCCAAAGTTGAGTGCTCCCGCCCAGAAGAATTGCCGCCAAAATAATTTTTGGCTTCATATTTTCGTTTCTTTTATCTTAGTACACTAAAACCGCACGACGGTTTTTAGCAAATGCTTCTTCATTGCGAGACTTAACCATTGGTTTTTCTTCGCCATAGCTCACTACCGATAATTGGCTGGCAGAAACACCTAAGCTTTGTAAGTAGGTAACTACCGCATCACCACGACGCTCACCTAGAGCAATATTATATTCGGGTGTACCACGCTCATCGGCATGACCCTCAATTAATACTTTAACTGAAGGGTTTACTACTAGAAAATTTGCATGTGCTTGCAGCAAATCAGCATATTGGCTGCTTACTATTGCAGTATCGAAATCAAAATAGATTACTTGTTCTTGACGAAGCGCTTCATATTTCTCACGTAATTTTTCTTCAGCTGTTTTTTCACGTGCAATTGTTTCTACTTGAACTGTATCAGTGGTTTGCTGAGCTTGGTTCGTTTGATTTTGTTGCGACGCACCTTCATCAACATTTGATGAAGAGCTACATGCTGCTAATGTCATTACTGGCACTGCGATTAGCAGACCTTTTAAAATTTTATTAAGTTGCATTGAGTTAGATTCCTTTGTTAAAAATGAAACCAGTATCTAGTTATTATAAAAATGGTGACCAAGCGGGTGCCTTCACTTGTCCGTTTGCTACTGGAAGACGTGCTTTAAAACGTCCATCCATAGAAACTAAAGCGAGTACCTGCTTATTATCATGTAGCGTACTATAAATAATCATCGAGCCATTTGGTGCCATGCTCGGTGATTCATCCAGTCGAGTTGCAGTTAAAACCTGAAAATCGCCTGTTTTAAGTTCTTTTTTCGCGAGGTGGTAACGACCTGCGGTACGATTAACCATGATTAAATCTTTGCCATCTGGCGTGATTGAACCCGCTAAATTCATATCGCCGTCAAAAGTCAACCGACGCGTTTTGCCAGTAGCTAAATTTACGCTATAAATTTGGGCATTACCACCCCTTTCGGATGTAAAAACAATTTCTTGGCCATTTGGATGCCAACTTGGTTCGGTATCAATACTGCGATGACGAGTCACTCTGCGCTCGGCACGCGTTTTTAGATCCATCACATAAATTTCAGTCGCACCGTCTTTATCTTTTGATAAAACTAACGCCAATTTAGTGCCGTCAGGCGAAAATTTAGGCGCACCATTAATACCTGGGTGAGACGTTAAACGTTCACGCTTACCAGTATAAATATCTTGAATGTAAATTTGGCTTTGACGATTTTCAAACGTCACATAAGCCAATTTTGTGCCATCAGGTGACCAATCTGGCGACATTAAAGGTTCTTTAGAACGCAATAAAACTTGCTCATTGTAACCATCGTAATCAGCTACCACGAGTTGATAAGGCATTGCTTGATCGTCACGTACAATCACATAAGCCACTTTTGTTAAAAATGCACCGCGTTCACCCGTTAGCGCTTCATAGACTACATCACTAATTCGATGGCCATAACGGCGAAAACTATCATCAGTGATCACGGTTTGACGAGCATCTAAAATATGATCTTGATTATTGACCAGCTTGCCATTACTCAACATTTGAGTTTGGCCGCCAGTTAATTGGCCTCGTAAAACATCGATTAATTCATAGCTAACTAAATAACGACCACCCGTTTGCTGTTCAATTTGACCAACAACAATCGCTTCAATCCCCTCTTGTGCCCATGCACCATAATCAACCTCACCGTCCTTTGAAGGTTTTTGCGGCATATTGATAGTAGCAATTGGGTTGAATTTTCCACTGCGACGTAAATCTGCCGCGATGACATCAGAGATATCTCCAGGGGCTTGACCCACACCGATATACTTAAATGGCACCACACCAATTGGACGAGCAGAGTTGACGCCTTCGGTAATAAAAATTTCAAGTGCAGCAAACAACTGACTACTTGCAATTAATAAGCATAATCCAGCTAAATATTTAAATCTGTTGAACATACGACCTCTTATAACTCAGGTTTAAATGTTAAATTGATATTTTTAAGTTGTTCAAAAACATCTTTATCTTTTGAAACAGGCAAGGTCTCAGCCATTCTAATAGCTCGTATTACCGCCTCACACACTAGTTTATCCCCACCAAGTGATTCAACTTGGGTAACTAGACCATTAAATGCAAGTTTAATATTCACTTTGCATTGTTTACCTTTCATTTTTTCATCTTGTAGCAGGTTTTGTTGGATCCTTGCTTGGATCATCGCCTGATACTTTTCAACTTCGGTAAGTACCTGCTGACGTTTAGCCCGATTACGTGCGGCCTGCTCTTGAGCTAATTGTTCTTGTAACATTTGCTCTTCTTGAGCTTGTCTTCGTTTACGCTCTGCTTCAGCTTTTGCCTCAGCTTCTTTCTTCAAGCGCTCTTGCTCTGCTTTTTTCAACGCTTCTTCTTGCTTTTTGCGTTCAGCCAATGCATCTTGCGCCGCTTTTTGTGATTTTAACTTTTCATCTTCAGCTTGCTTAGCTTTCTTCTGCTCATCTTGCTGCTTTTTTTGTGCTTGAGCAGCTGCAACATCGGCTTCTTTCTTTTCAAGCTCTTTTTGCTTACGCTGCTGTTCTAATTTTTTTATGCGACGTGCTTCCTCTTCACGCTGTTTTTTTGCATTTTCAGCTCTTTTTTCAAGGTCACGTAAACGCTGTTGTTCAGTGCGTTTTTTCTCAGCATCTTGCTTTTTTAACTCTTCAATGCGCTGATTGACCGCTTTCTGATCGACTGAAATAGCCTCTACAGCTTGCTTGTTATTAGCCAGCTCTTGAGGACTATTAAGTTGCACTTCAAGCACTTTAGGTTCAGATGATTGAAAATTAGTGCTCAGCACGAGCACCACCACCAACGCAATATGTAAGCTGGTCGATTTTAGTAATGAAGGAAGAATTTCTTTAAAAACCACAATTATTTCTCAAAAGATTCAGTCATCAAGCCCACCGAAGGCACACCTGCACGTTTTAAAAAGTCCATCAATAACAACACTTCTTGATAAGACACTCGGCCATCACCTTTTAACATAACTGGTGTAAGTGGCTCTTTGTCTAGGGCAAGTTTTACTTGTGCTGCAATGTCGATAGCATCCATAGGCTCTTCAGGGTCAATGCCAATACTGGCAAAATATTTGCCCTCGGCATTAATTGATATCACTATCGGCGGTGCGTCTTTACTTTCAACAAGTTCAGATTGCTCCATTTTAGGCAGCTCAACTTTAACACCATGAGTAATGAGCGGAGCTGTAGCCATAAAAATAATCAGTAATACCAACATAACATCGATATAGGGCACAACATTAATTTCTGCGACAGGGCGACGTTTTTTACGCTGATACATTACTGTTGCGCCTCATTTTGCGCAACCGCTTGGCGATGAAGAATATTTGAAAACTCTTCCATAAAATTACCATAGCTTGATTCTATTTTTTCAACTTTGTGAGCAAAACGGTTATAGGCAATCACAGCAGGGATAGCAGCAAATAAACCCATTGCAGTTGCAATCAAAGCTTCGGCTATGCCCGGTGCAACCATTTGCAAAGTGGCCTGTTTTACCTGACCTAATGCAATAAATGCGTTCATAATCCCCCACACGGTACCAAATAAACCAATATAAGGGCTGATTGAACCAACAGTAGCTAAAAAAGACAAACTCGATTCTAGTTTTTCCATTTCACGAGAAAGCGCAACACGCATCGCACGATGAGTACCATCCATTATGGTGCCTGCCGCAGTTAAGTTACTTTTTGATAATCGAGCAAACTCTTTAAATCCTGCCGTAAATAAAGACTCTAAACCATCTAAGCCCTGTTGGCGGGCTGAAAGTTCTGTGTATATTTTACTTAAGTCAGTACCTGACCAAAATTTATCTTCGAATTTCTTAGCTTGAATTTGAGCATTATGAAGTGCTTTTTGACGCTGAAAAATCATAGTCCATGAGATAACTGATAAGCCAACCAACATTAACATTACCAACTGTACTAAAAAGCTGGCTTTTAAAATTAGATCAATAAATGAAAGTTCCGTGGTCACTACAATAGTCTCCAAATTTTGCGCTTGATAAGTTTTATTGGCTAATTAGTCTTTATGATTAAAAATAAGTTCAAGAAACAAAGCGTTCATATCACTAATGCCTTTATATTTGCCCTAGTGTAACGACACAAATAGCCGCTGACAATGACTCTGCGTCAGATAAAAAATGAATGCTCAAAAATCATCCTTCAGATAATTACCATTCTGAACAAGCACTGACTGGAACGGGTAAATATCAGAGAAAATGACAATAAAATGACTTTTTATGCACCTAGCTTGAATAATCTAACAATTACTAGATTAAATTAATTTCAGGATACATATTTTTATTGTTCAATAAAAATACAAATCAAAAATAACCATACAAAATCATTAATTTATATAGCTGCTGATTATTATATGAACGAGTATTCTCTCTAATATTATTTTTTGATATTAGTTTTTTTTATCTGAAAATAAAATTTTTCTAGTTTGAACACTTTGCAACTTGTCTGTAATATTCACCCTGTACTGAACGAGCAGCATTGCTCCTCACCAGTTACTAGTAAAGTGATTCTGATTTTTCATTTTACTCTACATTAAACGTCAGACATTTAATGTTCCCTGGATACTTCCTTCAACTTGTTGTTTTGCCCGCATCCTTAATGGACGCGGGCTTTTTTTGCCTGTTAATTTAATGTCATCGCTGAATACCAACTCTACCTCTGGCAGCAACGCAAACAATGTGGAATTAACGATTCAATCCGCTAAGTTCCAAGTGATAACTTTGAACTAAAGATGAATCACTTAGTTATTTAAATCTAATTCAATTCGTTAGCAAATCTATTATTTAGAACTTGAGTTAATTTAGTTTTGTTATTCAGAGCTTTGTTAAAGTGCAGCAATAAAAATGAATATTGAGGATGCAGAGCGCTATAAAAAGAAACAGCTTTAACACCTAATTTAAAACGGCTCCCCTACAAAAATAAGTTATTAAAATGCACTCGTCTTAATAAAAAACCGCCGAAGCGGTTTTCAAATGTTAACTTTCTTTAATCATTAAGCCAAAATGTAGATAAGCTCTGTCGGACACAATCCGCCCTCGAGGCGTACGCTGAATAAAACCCTGCTGAATTAAATACGGCTCAATCACATCTTCAATGGTTTCTCGTTCTTCACCTATAGCCGCTGCAATATTATCAAGACCAACTGGGCCACCTGAAAACTTTTCAATTACAGCCAGTAGATACTTTCTATCCATAAAATCAAACCCTTGCTTATCAACATCCACCATATCTAGCGCAAGACTTGCAATGTGTTGATTAACTGTACCATCAGCTTTAACCTGTGCGTAATCACGAACACGACGAAGCAAACGATTTGCAATACGTGGGGTGCCGCGAGAACGCATAGCTATTTCGTTGGCACCTTCATCATCCATTTGCAAATTTAGGTAATGGGCTGAGCGTTTTACAATACTGGATAAATCTGCAACAGAATAAAACTCTAACCGCTGCACAATACCAAATCGATCTCGAAGCGGTGATGTTAATGAACCTGCCCGTGTAGTTGCACCAATTAAGGTAAATGGGGGCAAATCGAGCTTAATTGAACGAGCGGCGGGGCCTTCACCAATCATGATATCAAGTTGGTAGTCTTCCATTGCTGGATATAAAATTTCTTCAATATGTGGACTGAGCCGATGAATTTCATCAATAAATAGAACATCATGCGCTTCAAGATTAGTGAGCATTGCAGCTAAGTCACCCGCTTTTTCAAGCACAGGACCTGATGTTGTTTTGATACTAACGCCTAATTCATTGGCAACAATGTTGGCAAGTGTGGTTTTACCAAGCCCTGGAGGGCCAAAAATAAGTAAATGATCGAGCGCTTCTTGCCTGCTATTAGCAGCTTGAATGAAAATCTCCATCTGCCCTTTTACATGTGGCTGACCGGTATAATCGGCCAGCATTTTTGGTCGAATAGCACGATCTATACTATCTTCATTGCCTGCTTCACTTGGTGCGATCAGTCGATCTGCTTCTATCATGCCTGTCTCTTTTTTGCTTTATAGCATTGATTTAAGTGCTTCGCGGATCAAAACCTCAGAGGTTTTGCCTGGTGCACGTAAACTTTTAACCGTTTTTTCTGCTTGCGCTTGTTTATACCCTAATGCTACTAAGGCTGCAATTGCGTCATCTTCTGCGCTATCGTGAACATTTGGGCCATTTTGCATTTCAAGCACAAGTTCATTGCTGGAGGGATTAAATAAGTCTCTGCCCCAGTCTTTTAATCTATCTTTCATTTCAAGCACTAACCGCTCTGCGGTTTTTTTACCTACGCCAGGTAATTTAACTAAACTCGTTGCATCTTCGTGCTGCACGCACTGGACAAATTGGTCAGCTGACATACCCGATAAAATAGCTAATCCAAGTTTAGGCCCAACCCCATTCGCTTTTAGTAGCTCACGAAATAGCGCACGCTCGGCTTTATGGTTAAAACCAAATAACAGTTGTGCATCTTCACGTACCACAAAGTGGGTATAAAGTGTTGTTTTTTCGCCTTCTTTAGGCAAATGATAAAAGCACGTCATCGGTAAATGGACTTCATAACCGACACCTGCCACATCCAATAAAATTTGTGGTGGTTGTTTTTCTATTAAAATTCCACTTAATCTTCCAATCATGTTATTACCTTAATCGACCGCGGACGGTTTTTTTCGCTTGTCCGGCTAATTTAATTAAACTTTGTTGAGAATGCCCATGACACATTGCAATAGCAAGTGCATCAGCGGCATCGGCTTGTGGCATGCTCGGTAGGGTGAGCAATGTTTTGACCATATGCTGTACTTGCTTTTTATCGGCGCCACCATTGCCTACTACCGCTTGTTTAACTTGCCTTGCTGAATATTCACAGACTAATAAATCGGCCATTGTTGCCGCAACAATGGCAGCCCCACGTGCTTGACCGAGTTTTAATGCTGAATCAGGATTATGGGCCATAAATACTTGTTCGATTGCAAATGCGGTCGGCTGATATTGTTCAATGATTTGACTTACACCCAAAAAAATCATTTTTAAACGTTCAGCTAATGGTTTATCTCCTAACCGAATGCAACCACTGCCTAAATAGCTGTATTTACTACCTTGCATACTTATCACACCATAGCCTGTGAGGCGTGAACCAGGATCAATCCCTAAAATAATTGCCAAACGAGATACCTTTTAAAACATTAAAACCTGTTAAATGATGCCTTACAACTGTATAAATTACCAGTGCATTTAGTGTTAATTACGTTTTTGTAAATAATGAACAACAAAAAAGACGGCCTAGGCCGTCTTTTTTATCAAGCTAATTTAAATTATGCATCTTTTGTAGGTAATGACACTGCTACCGCTAACTCTTTTAATGAATCAGGATTTGCAATGCTTGGCGCATTTGTTAATAAACACGACGCTTGAGTTGTTTTAGGGAAAGCAATAACGTCACGAATATTATCAGTGCCACATAACAACATAGTTAAGCGATCTAAACCAAACGCTAAACCCGCATGTGGAGGCGTTCCGTATTTTAATGCATCAAGTAAGAAACCAAACTTATCTTGTTGTTCTTGTTCATTGATACCTAAAATTCTAAACGCGGTTGCTTGCATATCGTTGTTAAAAATACGTACCGAGCCACCGCCCACTTCATAACCATTTAATACCATGTCATACGCATCAGAAATAGCAGAAGCCGGATCCGCTTCAAGCTGCGCTGGTGTCATATCTTTTGGTGCTGTAAATGGATGATGCACCGCGTGTAATGTGCCCTCATCATCTTCTTCAAACATTGGGAAATCAACCACCCACAATGGTGCCCATGCTTTTAAATCGGTTAAGTTTAAATCTAAACCTAGTTTTATACGCAGTGCACCCATTGCTTCGTTGACAATATTTTTCTTATCCGCACCGAATAAAATAATATCGCCAGTTTGCGCGTTAGTACGAGTCAAAATTGCTTCGATGATGTCGGCTGATAAAAATTTAGCCACTGGAGATTGCACACCTTCAGCACCTAAAGTACGGTCGGTGATTTTCATCCACGCCAAACCTTTTGCACCATAAATACCAATAAATTTAGTGTAATCATCAATTTGTTTACGTGAAAGTTCAGCACCACCAGGAACACTAATAGCCGCTACACGTCCTTTTGGATTATTCGCAGGCCCTGCAAACACTTGGAATTCAACATCTTTTAATAAATCAGCTACATCAACTAATTCAAGTGGATTACGTAAATCTGGTTTATCTGAACCATAACGAGACATCGCTTCGTAATACGGCATTACAGGGAAATCACCTAAATCAACGTTTAGTAACTCATTCCACATTTGACGGATCATTTTTTCTGTTACTTCGCGCACTTGATCAGAACTCATGAACGAAGTTTCAATATCGATTTGAGTAAATTCTGGTTGGCGGTCGGCACGTAAATCTTCATCACGGAAACATTTAACAATTTGATAGTAACGGTCAAATCCCGACATCATTAATAATTGTTTAAATAACTGTGGTGATTGTGGCAACGCATAAAAGCTACCTTTATGAACGCGGCTTGGTACTAAATAATCGCGCGCGCCTTCTGGCGTCGCTTTAGTTAATACAGGCGTTTCAATATCTAAAAAGCCGTTATCATCTAAGAAACGACGAACAAAGCTGCTTGCTTTAGCGCGTAATTTAATGCGGTCGCTCATTTCTATACGGCGTAAATCTAAATAACGATATTTTAAACGCATTTCTTCAGAGTTAACTTGATTAAAATCTAACGGTAACGGCTCTGAGCGGTTAATGATTTGTAAGCCTTTACCTAAAATTTCAACTTCACCTGTCGCCATGCCACTGTTAACTTGACTTTGCGGACGTGCGCGCACAATACCGGTCACTTTTACGCAGAACTCATTACGAAGCTGATTTGCTGTATCCATTAATCCGGCAACTTCTGGATCAAATACCACTTGCACCACACCTTCACGGTCACGTAAATCAATAAAAATCAAACCACCAAGGTCACGACGTTTATTAATCCAACCACAAAGCTCAACGGTTTGTTCTAGATGGGTTTTATTTAGTTGTCCGCAATATATAGAGCGCATACTTATCCTGTCAGTCTCAGTATTAGCCGCTAAATTGGCTAATTAACTCGATTCGTTTAAAAAAATTAGCGCCAATTATATAAAAATCCCAGTCAAAGTCATCTAACTATACCGTTTAAGCTCAATTATTTTTTGCCTTCGCAAGCAAGTGAACTCTTTGGTATCCTTCAAAGCAAATACAATAACTATTTTTATCATCATGCTTTATTTAGGATGCCCACAATGGGGCTCAGCACATTGGAAAGGTCGCTTTTTAACTCGCGACTGCACAAATACCCAAATGCTTGGCCAATACGCTCAAATTTTTAACTCAGTTGAAGGCAATACCAGCTTTTATGCCGATCCTAGCCCTGAAACAATTGTAAGATGGCAGCAAAGTATTCCATCCGATTTTAAATTTACCTTTAAAATTCCAAAGCGTATCTCCCACCAAGCCGCGTTATTAAACGTGACGGATGATTTTAAACAATGGTGCCAGCTATTTAGCCCTTTGTTTCCATATATCGGCTCGGTCATGCTGCAATTACCCAAAGCTTTTAGCCCACAGCACTTGTCTCGATTAGCCGATTTTTTAACGCTGTTTCCTGCACAGCTCCCTTGCTCGGTTGAAGTAAGAAATCTTGGTTTTTTTAATAAAGACAAACATGAAATTGCGCTTAACCAACTCTTAATTAAACATAATGTAGATAGAGTGATGATGGATACGCGACCTTTATTTAGCGAAGCACCCACAACCGAGGCCATTATCGATGCGCAAAATAAAAAACCAAAAGTGCCTTTGCATGTCATAAGTACGGGCAACTCTCCGATCATCCGTTTTGTTGGTTGTTCTGATTTACCAAACAATCGCGCTTTTTATAACCCTTGGCTTGGAAAAATTAGGCAATGGCTAAGTGAGGGAAAAACACCTTATGTATTCTTTCACACTGCAGATAATCATGACTCGCCACTTTTAGCCCGCCAATTTATGCAAGATTTAGGATTAGATCACCCTGTTTTACAACCATTTTTGGCTGAAAAAGAAAGCAAACAAAACACTTTGTTTTAACGCTCTGACTTCAAGCTCGAATTTGATATGATCGCGTTTTTTAAAATTCGAGCTGCACAATGAGCGAAAAACACTATTTTTCAGGTTACCCAGAAAACATTCAACAGCAAGTCAGTAACTTGATAAAACAGGGTCGATTGAAAGAATATTTATTAAAAAAATACCCAACACCCCATCAAATTAGTTCAGATAAGGCGCTATTTAATTTTGCGAACCAGCTGAAACAACAATATTTAAAAAAAACACCCGCGATAAACAAAGTCATTTATAAAAAACAAAAAGATTTGGTGCAAAACGCCCTTGGTACTCATACCTTTACTAGCAAAAATCATGGTGGAAAATTAAAAAGTGCGCATGAAATTGCCATCGCAGCCCAGCTTAAAACCGCACCTGAAGCATTACTTAAAGTACTTGTGGTGCATGAGTTAGCCCATTTTAAAGAAAAAGATCATAACAGAGCATTTTATAATCTATGTGAGCACATGGAACCAACTTATCATCAACTTGAACTTGATTTACGGTTATTCATTTACTTATGTGAACATGAAGGTGATTTGTATAGCCAATAAAAAAGGCGCCATCAGCGCCTAATATTTTGAGCTAGTTTATTTTATAAACCTAACTCAGCCATAAAGTCATCGTCATCATTGCTTTTTGCCATTTCTTTGGCTGTTTTGTCGTCATCTATTTGTTTTTTTGTATCAGCAATAATGGTATCTGGATCTTCATCTTCAACAATATCAAAATCATGGAGTTTAATAAATTCAGTTTTATCCATGGCTAATTCTAAATAAAAAATGTTTTGGTTACGGGTTGTAAATGTGACTCGGCGCGCTTGTGGCCTGTCCATTGTGGTATCAACCGAAATTTGTACTTGCTTGTTAATCGCCATCATTTTTGGCTGATTTTGGGTAATTGAGGTATGAAGTTGCGACCTTACTTTACCAGTAAAATCCCCCACTATTTGATTCATCAACTCACCCATTACATTCGATACATCATCAGATAAATGACTATGGGCTATCTCAGACTCTGGCATGCCCATGTTACGCATGTAATCACCATAAATTTCCATTGCTGCTTGCGCAGTAAAATTAGTTACTACAAGCCCGGTAAAACCACCATCAAATAAAACAAAGCATCCAATATCTGGGCGCATGCAGGTACGAGTAATTTTTTGTACCATGGCTGAATAACTAATGCGATTACCACTGGCCGAAGTTAATACTTCTGTTACCGAACGGCAAAGGGTTGATAAGATAGCTTCGGTGCTAATTACTTTATTTTTATCCATTTTTGTCACTCTAGTTAAGACCTTACCTCAGTATAGAAGCGTTATTTTATTTTGCCGAACAAACTCACTTCGCAATTTATCACTGACTAAAGTAGTAAATATGCGTAAAATACGCCAATAGAATATGCATAGGTAAGCAATTGTGACCATTAAAGACACTATTTATGCAACCTCACAAGCAGTTTCAGACTTCACGTTTGATGCCAAAGTGGTTGAAGTTTTTCCTGATATGATCCAGCGCTCGGTGCCAGGTTACGCCACCATTGTTAGTACGATGGGTAAATTAGCGGGTCAGTTTGCGCAAAATAACTCAAATCTTTATGATTTAGGCTGCTCATTAGGTGCGGTGACATTAAGTATGCGTCGTACCATTGAAAAAGAAAATTGCACTATTATCGCAGTCGATAATTCAACAGCGATGGTTGAGCGCTGTCGTTTACATTTAGATGGTTTTCGCTCTCAAGTGCCTGTTGAAGTTCGATTGGCTGATATTACTGAATATAGCATTGAAAACGCATCGGTTGTTGCGCTCAATTTTACTTTACAGTTTATCCCGCTTGAACAACGTCATGCTTTATTAAGTAAAATCTATCAAGGTTTAAAACCGGGTGGAGTATTACTATTAAGTGAAAAGTTTCGCGGTGAGAACGAACAAACCGACTCTTTATTGATTGATTTACACCATGATTTCAAACGCGCAAATGGTTATTCAGAGCTTGAAATAAGCCAAAAACGCACCGCGATTGAAAATGTGATGCGCCCAGAGCCTTTAAGTATGCATTTACACCGGTTAAGCGACATTGGTTTTTCTCAAACTAATGTGTGGTATCAATGCTTTAATTTTTGTTCAATGATCGCCATCAAATAGAAGTGACAACATGAATAACTGGTTTACACAATTTTATGGCCAAATTGCCGAAACAGAATTTTCGCCTTGGCTTGAAACATTACCGCGCCAACTCGCACTTTGGCAAAAAGAAGCAACTCATGGTGAGTCGGCCAACTGGCAAAAAGTATTAAAAAACTTACCTCAAGCCGATACTAAACATGTAAATGTGCTTAATAAAGTTGAAATTGGTTTAGCTGATGAGCTCTCTGAGGGTCAAAAAAAACAACTGACCCATTTACTTAAAGGGCTAATGCCTTGGCGTAAAGGCCCTTTTTATCTGCATGGTATTCATATTGATACCGAATGGCGCAGTGATTGGAAATGGGATCGCCTAGTTGAGCATATTACGCCACTTGATGGCCGCACTGTATTAGATATCGGCTGCGGTTCTGGTTATCACCTGTGGCGGATGCGAGGAGCTGGCGCTAAATTTGTGGTTGGAATCGATCCAACTGAATTATTTTTATGTCAGTTTCAAGCAATCAAACATTATCATCCGGATCCCAATGTGCATTTACTACCACTTGGTGTTGAGCAACTGCCAGAATTAAAAGCATTTGATACCGTTTTTTCTATGGGTGTATTGTATCATCGTCGCTCCCCGATTGATTTTCTCACCCAGCTAAAAGCACAGCTTAAACCTGGTGGTGAATTAGTGCTTGAAACCTTAGTTATCGAAGGGGATGTAAACACGGTTTTAGTGCCAACCGATCGCTACGCTAAAATGCGCAACGTGTGGTTTATTCCAAGTTGTGATGCACTCACTTTGTGGCTTGAACGTGTTGGATTTAAAAATATTAAGGTCGTCAATAAAGACATCACTTCGTTAGATGAGCAGCGAAAAACAAATTGGATGCCTACAGAATCACTTAGTGACTTTTTAGATCCACTTGATCCGACCAAAACGATTGAAGGATACCCTGCTCCACTTAGGGCTATTTTTATCGCAAACGCCTAACCAAACAATCTGGTCGTACCAAAGTACGGCCAGTCTCACGCTTTATTTACCGAAAATCCCATCGCTGCCTTGGTTTTAATCTAGCCGCCCCGTCTAAATTCATGTAAAATGCGCGAGTTTTCTATGCAACCCACATGCAACTGTTAAGGAAATTCTGTGAGCGAACAAAAACAGTCTCTAAGTTACAAAGACGCCGGTGTCGATATCGATGCAGGCAACGCACTGGTTGAGCGCATTAAAGGCGCTGTAAAAAAAACCAGACGTCCCGAAGTAATGGGCGGCCTAGGTGGTTTTGGTGCTCTTTGCCAACTCCCAACCGGTTATAAAGAACCCGTATTAGTTGCAGGCACCGATGGTGTAGGCACTAAACTTCGTCTTGCAATTGACCTTAAAAAGCACGATACCGTTGGTATTGATTTAGTAGCAATGTGTGTCAACGACCTCATTGTGCAAGGTGCTGAACCACTATTTTTCCTAGATTATTATGCAACTGGCAAACTTGATGTTGATACTGCAGCTGATGTAGTTACCGGTATTGGTAAAGGTTGTGAACTTTCAAACTGTTCATTAATCGGTGGTGAAACTGCTGAAATGCCTGGTATGTATGAAGGTGACGATTACGACATCGCCGGCTTTTGTGTGGGCGTAGTTGAAAAATCAAAAATCATCGATGGCACAAAAGTAGCTGCAGGTGACCAAATTATTGCCCTTGCATCAAGTGGTCCACATTCAAATGGTTACTCTTTAGTACGTAAAGTGCTTGAAGTATCAGGTGCAGACACTAACGCAGAGCTTGAAGGTAAAACATTAGGTGAGCATTTATTAACACCTACTCGTATTTATGTTAAATCTGTTTTAGAGCTATTAAAAACTGTTGATGCGCACGCTCTGTCGCACATTACAGGCGGTGGCTTTTGGGAAAATATCCCACGCGTTCTTCCTGAATCTGCAAAAGCAGTGATTAAAGGCGATAGCTGGCAATGGCCTGCTGTTTTCAACTGGTTACAAGAAAACGGCAACATCGACACTCATGAAATGTATCGCACATTCAACTGTGGTGTTGGTATGATCATTGTTGTTCCGGCGGCAGATGTTGAGCAAAGCTTAGCCATTTTAACGGCTGCTGGCGAAAATGCATGGCACATTGGTGAAATCCAAACGGCTAACGCTGATGAAGAACAAGTTGTCATTACAGGCGTTAACTAAATGAAACCAACGCGCATTGTGGTATTAATTTCGGGCAGCGGTTCGAATTTACAAGCCATTATTGACGCGGTTCAGGCAGGTGACGTTAACGGCCAAATTTGTGCCGTAATTAGCAATAGGCCCAATGTTTTGGGCCTTGAAAGAGCAAAAAAAGCATCCATCGATACTCTTGTATTAGATCACAAGGAATTTGACTCTCGTGATGCTTATGATGCCGCTTTGATGGATAAAATTGACAGTTTTGCACCAGATTTGGTTGTATTAGCTGGTTTTATGCGTATTCTAACCCCTAGCTTAGTGCAAAAATATTTAGGAAAAATGTTGAACATTCATCCTTCTTTGTTGCCTAAGTATCAGGGACTGAACACCCATCAAAGAGCTATAGATGCTAAAGACGAAGTACACGGTGTTAGTGTACATTTTGTTACAGAAGAATTGGACGGCGGCCCTGTCATTGTACAAGCCAAAGTACCTGTTCTTTCTAACGATACTGCACAGACACTCGCGTTACGGGTTCATGAGCAAGAGCATATTATTTATCCTTTGGTGGTCAAATGGTTCAGTGAACAACGACTAACAATGGAAGCACACTATGCTGTTCTCGATGATCAAAAACTTCCTCCTGAAGGCGCACACTACAATTAAAAACAATCAAAGTGCCCTTTCAATTATCCTCGGCACTTTGATTATTTCTCCAAGCTATGCAAGTCAACTCACCGATTACTCTGCTGAATATGATGTAATGCGCAAAGGTGAACGCTACGGTACTGCGGTACGGACACTTGAACATCGCGCTGATGGCCATTATGAAATAAAATACAGTAGCGATATCAGTTGGATGGTTTTTTCTGATAAGCGTACTGAATCTTCTGTATTTTCATACATAGATAATAAAATTACTCCAATTAGTTATCGCATGCTGCGTGAAGGCACTGGTCGTGATCATGATTATCAGCTTTATTTCGATCGTAATGCTAAAAAAGTAATAAGCAATCAAGAAAAATTCCCTTTAAAGCTAGAGTGGGACGACACTTGGCAAGATGGCATTTCTTACCAAGAGCAAATGCGCCTTGACCTTTTAGCTGGACAAGAGGTTTTTGACTACCAAATGGTTGATAAAAAAGGCTCTGTTAGGCACTACACCTTTAAACTTGTCGGTAAAGAAACCATCACTCTACCATTTGGCAACGTCGAAGCGGTAAAGATAGAACGTGTTTATGACAATGATAAACGCCAAGCTATTGCCTGGTTAGCGCCAGAGATGGACTATTTACTGGTGAGAATGTGGAAAGGTGAAAAAAATGTCGAGCAATTTGACGTACAGTTAAAATCTGTCACTTCTACAGTAAAAAACTAGCAATATAAAAGCGCCATTGGCGCTTTTATTGTATTTCACCTAATTTAAAAATCACCGATTCTCCCGACTCCATTTTATGCCAATGCTCATCTTTGGTCAGTGGACGGGTTGCAATAATAGTAACAACATCATGTGGAGTGGTTTCTTTTTGAAAATCCACGATTAAATCTGCATCAATCAAAGTAGCTTTACCAAATGGCGCTTTTCGGGTGATCCAATGCAGATTATTTGTACAATAAGCAAGAACATAAACACCATCCGTTAACAGCATATTAAACACCCCTTTTTCACGAAGGTGATGAGCTAATTTCGCAATGTAGCGAAACACAGCCAACATGTTGCTCGGCTTAGATGGGTATTTTTCTCTGACTTTATCCAGCAACCAACAAAAAGCCAGCTCAGAGTCAGTATTGCCAACAGGACGATAAAATTCAGGTTTTAAATCCTGATAATCCGATAATTGCCCATTATGGGCATAAGTAATTTCACGCCCCCATAATTCACGGGTAAATGGGTGAGTATTTTCAAGGCACGTACGGCCTCGATTACCTTGTCGAATATGGCTGATCACTGAACAACTTTTTATTGGGTAAGCACGGACTAATTTTGCAATTTCAGACTCACAGCTGGGAAGTGGATCTTTAAAAGTACGACAGCCCTTACCTTCATAAAAGGTGATCCCCCAACCATCACGATGTGGACCTGTATTCCCACCGCGCTCTAACAAACCTGAAAAACTAAAACAAATGTCAGTCGGCACATTTGCAGACATGCCAAGTAACTCACACATATCAAAAACTCGTTAATACTTCATAACATAGCAGTTTACGCAAGCGCTAAAAAATAGCAATTTTGCCAGAGTTTATTATTATCTATATAGCCTTTTGTCTCTTGCAAGCCAAACAGCAACGCGCTACTCTTAGTTGGTAGTGGTCAGACCTCTAATAAGGAAAATAAACATGACAATTCTATTGATAGCCTGTTTGCTAATCATCTTAGCAATCGCTTGTTATCATCGTGCAAATTGGAATACTTGCGTAGGGATCGGTATTGCCTTTATGTTACTTGGTAGCATTATTGGCGCAATCTCGACCTTAGGTTGGCTAGTCTTTTTAGCACTTACTATCCCATTATCTGTTACAAGCTTACGTCAGCAGTACATCACTAAACCTATTTTTGCCGCATTTAAAAAAGTAACCCCAACCATGAGTGAAACCGAAAAGTCAGCAATTGACGCGGGCACAACTTGGTGGGAAGCGGATTTATTTTGTGGTAACCCAGATTGGAAAAAACTACATAAATACCCTGTGCCACGTTTAAATACCGAAGAACAAGCATTTATGGATGGCCCTGTTGAAACGGTATGTGGCATGCTTGATGATTGGCACGCTACTCATGAATTAACCGATTTACCTCCTGATGTATGGCAATATTTAAAAGATAATAAGTTTTTTGCCATGATCATTAAAAAACAATACGGCGGCTTAGAATTTTCTGCTTTCGCGCAGTCGTGTGTATTACAAAAGTTGACCAGTAAATCTACATTGCTGTCGTCGATTGTTGGTGTACCAAATTCTCTAGGCCCAGGTGAGTTATTACAACACTATGGTACTGAAGAACAAAAAGATCATTATTTACCTCGCTTAGCGTCAGGTCATGAAATTCCGTGTTTTGCGCTAACTTCTCCAGAAGCAGGCTCTGATGCAAGCAGCATTCCTGATTATGGTGTCGTATGCAAAGGTATGTGGAATGGTGAAGAAGTCTTAGGTTTAAACCTTACATGGAATAAACGCTACATCACCCTTGCACCTGTTGCAACTGTACTTGGTTTGGCGTTTAAATTACGCGACCCAGATGGCTTGCTAAGCGACAATAAAGAGCCCGGTATCACTTGCGCCCTGATCCCAACAGATACTCCTGGAGTTGAAATTGGTCGTCGTCACTTCCCTTTAAATGTGCCATTTCAAAATGGACCAACCAAAGGCGAAAATGTATTTGTGCCAATCGATTATATTATCGGTGGCGCTAAAATGGCTGGCCAAGGCTGGCGTATGCTGGTTGAATGCTTGTCGGTCGGCCGTGCAATTACGCTGCCTTCAAACTCAGCCGGTGGTGTAAAAGCCATTGCACTGGCAAGTGGTTCTTATAGCCGGATCCGTCGCCAATTTCGCTTACCGATTGGTCACATGGAAGGCATTGAAGAGTCATTAGCAAAACTTGCAGGTTATGCGTATAGCTCTGATGCCGCAGTGAGTATGTCAACCGGTGCGGTTGATTTAGGTGAAAAACCATCTGTTGTGTCAGCAATAATCAAATATCACTTAACCGAGCAAATGCGCGATTCAACCATTCATGCCATGGATATTCATGGTGGAAAAGGGATCATGCTTGGCCCAAACAACTATTTAGGCCGTGGTTATCAAGGTGCTCCTATTGCAATTACAGTTGAAGGTGCAAATATTTTAACTCGCAATATGATCATATATGGCCAAGGCGCTATTCGTTGCCATCCTTTTGTACTTGATGAATTAGCATCATGTAGCATTGCTGATAAAGACGAAGCGCTTAAAGCCTTTGATACAGCGCTTATGGGTCACATTGGTTACACTATTTCAAGCTTTGTTCGTACCGTATGGCTTGGCTTAACGGGTGCTAAGTTTGCTAAAACCCCATACAAAGATGAAACCGCCGAGTTTTATCAAACAGCCTCTCGCTTTAGTGCTTCTTTAGCATTGATGTCGGATATTTGTATGGCGGTTTTTGGTGGTTCACTAAAGCGTAAGGAGCGTATTTCTGCACGTTTGGGCGATTTACTGAGCTATTTATATTTAGTATCAGCAACATTAAAACGCTACAACGACGAAGGCCGTAAAAAAGAAGACTTTGCATTAGTCCAGTGGAGCTGCCAAGAGCATCTTTATCACTGCCAACGTGCATTGGCTGATTTAATCAATAACATGCCGTTTGCACCAATGCGAGCATTGCTAAAAATCATTTTATTCCCTTGGGGTCGGCCGGTGCGCAAACCTACTGACATCCTTGAGCAAAAAGTTGCTCGTTTATTGCAAGTACCTAGTGCTACGCGCGATCGCCTCGCCAATCACATCTACTTAACCAATGAACCAAACAACTTAATCGGACGCCAAGAGCAAACGTTAAAAGATATTTTAGCCGTAGAGCCAATCTTCGATAAAATTTGTCTCGCTAAAGGTGAGAAGCTTCCTTTCTTCGCGTTAGATAAAGTGGCTGCAATGGGCCTTGAAATGAACGTAATTACCGAAAAAGAAGCAGATATGCTGATCAAAGCGGAAATTGGCCGACTTCAAGTGATTAATGTCGATGATTTTGATCCTGAAGATTTAAAAGCGGGTGCTGCTCGCACCAGTAAAAAAAGTAAAGCGGCTTAAATAAATAAACCGCCAACCAGAAAGCACATCCAAACCAGAGCTAATCGCTCTGGTTTTTTTTCAGCAATATAAAAGCAGAAAATTGCCACCAAACCAACACCGACAGCTAACCACCATTGGGTAAATATTGTTGCAATTACAACAAGTAATATGAAATAAACCATAACGGATTTGAATATTCGACTGTAATTAAAAGTCTTACTTTTATTTAATGAATGAAAAAACGCTCTAAACTGGGCGGTTATTTTCGCCACTTCAATGTGTAAAGTAGTAATCAACAATAAGAAAATAAAACAACTAAAATAAGCAGCTAAATAAGTAAAGTCCTCGCGTTCAGAAGCCAATACCAGCATACCTGCTGTTACCACAACTCCAGACGCTAAACGCCAAAATAATATTTGATAATGACGGCTATAAAAACTAAACCAAAATCCAACAAGAGTGTTAACTTTGAATTCTTTTTGCCAATTAAAGGTAGGTATAAAAATACAACCAATGAATACTGTAACCCAACTCAGCATCATAATGAGTGGGGTTAAATAAGGTAAAGCAAGTATCAACGTCGCACTAACAAGGCAAAATAACACTGTTTGTTGCATACGATACAGAGATAAAAATCCAAGCCCTAATTGCAGCGCAGTAAATATCATGAAGTGTGTATTTTGAGAGAGCTGCGTACTACTCATAGTCAATAATAAAAAGACTGAGCACCAAAGAAAAACATGGGTAAAAAGCAAGTTTCGGCAATCCGCTAACCACATCCACCAGCGCGAACACGCAATGCTAAGTTGGAAACAGCGCTGTTCAATATTTAAAATGGCCTGCTGTAGTGCATAAAAAAATATCGTTTGCACCGCCAAAAAACACCATGCAATCCAAAGTTGGTTAACACTGCCTCCTTCTGCTTTTATTATTTTTCCTAACCCCAAAAATACCAGTAGTACAATACCTGGCAAAGCCGTATAAAGAACCGCAAACAACATACCTAATAGCTGCTTAAGGTGCTGCGATAAAAGGGCTATTTCGCGGCTAAATGCCAACGCACGATAGCGAAAAAATACCTTAAACATTGGCCAAAGCCTGCAATTGAAAGCCTTGAGCGATGAAAGGCTCTGGTTCATGACAGGTGATAATTATCTGCTGGGCCCTATCGGCTAATGTGCTCAGCAGAAATTCAATGCTGTTATGATCTAACGCAGCACTCGGTTCATCTAATAGCAGTAATGGCACATCACGAACGAGTGCGGTGATCAGTTGCAGTTTTTTCAAACTACCAGAAGACAATGCTGATACTTTAGTTTCTAGTTGAATAATAAATGAAAAACCTTCTATCAACTCATTTGGCCACGGTAATTGCCAGCAGCCACAAACCAGCTCAATGACTTGTTTTGCAGTTAAAAACTCAGGAAAAACAATTTTATCTGAAGCCAATGCTACATGATGGTTTGGCTTTTTTAAGGTTTTACCTGCAAACTGAATTTCACCACTGTTGATATCAATGAGCCCGGCAATAATTGAAAATAACGTTGTTTTGCCTTGGCCGTTAGGTGCAGTCAAGCATACTTTTGGTGCACTGATATTTAAAGAAAAGTTGTTGAATAATGGTTTTTTGAAAAATTGATGGTTAAGGTTAATAACAGCTAACATAACAACCTAATAGTGTTTTTTATTCATGTTAACAGTTGAGGAAAAGATCTGAAATATGAATCAGCCTAAACGACGATAATTTTTTCTTTTTTAAAACACTAAAATACAAGAAGTTACATCACCTATTCCAACTCACAGCCACATAATTATCCCCCATAAACCACGAACTGCATCACTGTAAGCTGCATTAGATAATAAACGATTATATATTTGTTGAACTCAAGCTGCTATGCCTAATAAAACTGTAATACAATTTTGGTAACTGTTATAAGGTGATTTTTGGATTTTTGGATTTTTGGATTTTTGGATTTTTGGATTTTTGGATTTTTGGATTTTTGGATTTTTGGATTTTTGGATTTTTGGATTTTTGGATTTTTGGATTTTTGGATTTTTGGATTTTTGGATTTTTGGATTTTTGGATTTTTGGATTTTTGGATTTTTGGATTTTTGGATTTTTGGATTTTTGGATTTTTGGATTTTTGGATTTTTGGATTTTTGGATTTTTGGATTTTTGGATTTTTGGATTTTTGGATTTTTGGATTTTTGGATTTTTGGATTTTTGGATTTTTGGATTTTTGGATTTTTGGATTTTTGGATTTTTGGATTTTTGGATTTTTGGATTTTTGGATTTTTGGATTTTTGGATTTTTGGATTTTTGGATTTTTGGATTTTTGGATTTTTGGATTTTTGGATTTTTGGATTTTTGGATTTTTGGATTTTTGGATTTTTGGATTTTTGGATTTTTGGATTTTTGGATTTTTGGATTTTTGGATTTTTGGATTTTTGGATTTTTGGATTTTTGGATTTTTGGATTTTTGGATTTTTGGATTTTTGGATTTTTGGATTTTTGGATTTTTGGATTTTTGGATTTTTGGATTTTTGGATTTTTGGATTTTTGGATTTTTGGATTTTTGGATTTTTGGATTTTTGGATTTTTGGATTTTTGGATTTTTGTAACTATAGAAGAGTTACTTGATAAATCAAGTGGCGGAGTGGACGGGACTCGAACCCGCGACCCCCGGCGTGACAGGCCGGTATTCTAACCAACTGAACTACCACTCCGCAGTGGTATTTAACTTGATGCTTAATATCTGTTGGCGGAGTGGACGGGACTCGAACCCGCGACCCCCGGCGTGACAGGCCGGTATTCTAACCAACTGAACTACCACTCCACAGAGATATTAAAGCTATTTACTTGTTGGCGGAGTGGACGGGACTCGAACCCGCGACCCCCGGCGTGACAGGCCGGTATTCTAACCAACTGAACTACCACTCCACACTAAGTAAATTTTGTTGAATATTGCATATTGGCGGAGTGGACGGGACTCGAACCCGCGACCCCCGGCGTGACAGGCCGGTATTCTAACCAACTGAACTACCACTCCGCATAATGCGTTATTCAACTTATTAAATCATATTCTGTTGGCGGAGTGGACGGGACTCGAACCCGCGACCCCCGGCGTGACAGGCCGGTATTCTAACCAACTGAACTACCACTCCACATAGGAATACAATTCAATAAAATGCCTTTCGGCGATGTAAGTATTTGGCGGAGTGGACGGGACTCGAACCCGCGACCCCCGGCGTGACAGGCCGGTATTCTAACCAACTGAACTACCACTCCGCATCTTACTTACGGCTGTGAAATTTGGCGGAGTGGACGGGACTCGAACCCGCGACCCCCGGCGTGACAGGCCGGTATTCTAACCAACTGAACTACCACTCCGCTTTTCACTTGCTGAAAAGGTCTCCCTTGCCAGCGGCGTGAATAATACGAATGAGGCCCCACTGAGTCAACAGTTTTTTTGTATTTTTAAAGGTTTTTTAGTCATCTGGCATCGAAAGGTTTAAAATTTCATCACTATCGTTTGCTTTTCGAGCATTTGCTGAATTTTGAGGTATTGCGGCTTCACTCGTCTGGGCATTTTTTTTCGTCTTTTTAAAATTAGGGATTAATTTTGGTAACGGTTTCTTTTGGACAAAAATCCGAATGCATAACCAGCCCACTAATAAAATCAATAAATTGGCTATAATTGCAGCAACAATAAACATAGTGTAATCAACTGGAGGTTCAACTATTTCTTCTGCTTCTGCTTTTTTAACTGTTAATAAATCAGCTTCACTGATCGCAGGCACAATTTCGATTGGTTCTTTAATCGAAAATTCGTAGTTGGTTAATTTAGCCATAAACTCTCGGCCGTTAATATTAGTACCAAACATCGAAATCTCGATTTGATAGCGACCCCAATCATAATTATTCAGTTTAATTTCGCGCAAGTTGCTTGCTGAGGCTGGAATCGAAAAACTTTGCTCTTCATTATTGGGGTAATAAATACGACCTTGAAGTAATACGGTACTTGGGTCGACTAACTTATTATCTAAAGTGATATGTAAAATATGCTGATCGAGTTCTTTTTTTGCATACACCAAATCGTAGCTCAACGGCTCTTTGGCAAGCATGATAGGATCGTGAACTAAACGGCGTTCAACTAATGGAGTAATTAAGTAAAACTCTGGTCGCCATCCACCTGCGGGAATATCCAGTTTAAACTCTCCAGTGAAAACCGCATCACCTGGGCGTTCATCAAATCCTTGTCCATCATCTTTAAATTCGGCCACTCTGGCTGTCGCAGCACCATAGTTATCATATTGACTGTCATTGGTGCTGACAAAATCAACATCTAACGTTACTACGTCGCGAAACTGCCCCGCCGTTATCGGTTCACCACCATTAGTTAAGCGGCCAGTAAGTTTAATGGTTTCACCTTTAAACATTAATTCAGGTAACGGTTCAACCTCGAGTTCAATGTTAGTCAAAATTAAAATGCGACTTTCTGGTAAAATTTTTCCAACTGCCTGCCAAGGGCCCGGCATTGGATTTTTAATTTTAATGATGTCGTAAGTTAAATCGTCATACCATTCGTATTCTCCGGTTATACCTTGCGTGGCATACATTTTAGAGCCATCAGGTTTGACTAAAATAACCGGTGCAGTGCCTTCGGCACGAAAAAATAGCAAGGTGATCTCTTCAACTTCATGATCGATTCGAAAACGATTATTAAATAACTTAATCTCATTTTCACCCGCCTCACGCTGGATCATGGTTAACGCAGTTGGTTTTTCATCAAGTGCCCAAGTGATATTGCTCATGAGTGCCATGGCCATCAGCACAGCTATTTTTTTCATGCTTACCTCATTACTTTTAGACCAACCAAAGGCATTGGCTACTTTTTTTCTCTACTAATGCAAGACGTTCAATATGCGCTTGATTTTCATCAGCTGTGGCATAAACAATATTAAGCGGCGCACGATCTGAATTTAACCGAATGATCTCACCTTGTTTTTGCGCATTTTCTTCACCCACAGTTTGGGTATTTAAATTTAAGCTAACTTGGCCACCAGTCATCGCCAGATACACATCACTGAGGATTTCCGAATCCAGTAATGCGCCATGCATGGTTCGTTTGCCGTTATCTATATTGTAGCGACGACATAATGCATCTAAGTTATTTTTCTGACCGGGATGTAACTCCCTTGCCATTTTAAGAGTATCGAGCACTTGGCAAAATTGTGCTGTTTTTGGATAACCCGTTCTTAAGCGCTGAAACTCACTGTCCATAAAGCCGACGTCAAACGCCGCATTATGAATCACCAGTTCAGCTCCTTGAATATAATCAAAAAACTCTTGGGCTATATGATGAAATTTAGGTTTATCACGTAAAAATTGATTGGTTATACCATGGACATCGATAGCTTCATCTTCGATATCCCGCTCTGGGTTGATATAAACATGAAAATTATTACCTGTAAAACGGCGATTAATAAGCTCAACACAACCAATTTCGATTATGCGATGCCCAAGCTTAGGGTCAATACCCGTTGTTTCGGTATCTAATACTATTTGTCTATGATCCATATCACCTGCTGCTTGATTCTGATATTTTGATAAGGTTATTTTCATTGTACATAATTCAAAGGTCAACTGTGCGAAAAAGTGTGGCAATTTATACCGATGGTTCGTGTTTAGGCAACCCAGGTCCTGGTGGTTATGGCGTAGTCATGCGCTACAACGAACATTTAAAAGAACTAAGTCAAGGTTTTGAGCTAACAACCAATAACCGTATGGAGCTTTTAGCAGCTATCGTTGGGCTTGAAAGTTTAAAACAAGCTTGTGATGTGGTGCTGACAACCGATAGCCAATATGTAAAACAAGGCATTGAATCATGGCTGCAAGGTTGGAAAAAACGCAATTGGCTAACAGCAAATAAACAACCGGTCAAAAATATCGATCTGTGGCAGCGCTTAGACATTATAAATCAAACTCATCATGTGCAATGGCGCTGGGTTAAAGGCCACAGTGGCCATTTTGAGAATGAACGTTGTGATGTATTAGCCCGCAGCGCTGCTGAAAGTTCAACCCTATTACCTGATGAAGGGTATCGTGCAACTGAATAAAGTCATCACTGAGTGCTTGAGTCTTTATCGTTAATTACTTTATGATATAAGTTATAACCATAGTAAAGGTATTTTTATGAGCTTAGTCATCCATCATTTTTTTCACGCCCCCACCTCAACCTTTACCTATGTTGTGTTTGACAGTCAAACGCTTAAAACCATGATTATCGATCCAGTGCTCGACTTCGATATTGCCTCTGGGCAACTGAGCACAAAAAGCGCCGAAGAAATTTTAGCCTTTATTGATTCGCATCATTTAGATGTCGATTGGGTACTTGAAACCCATGCTCATGCCGATCACCTCACTGCGGCACAATATTTTAAGCGTCAATGTGGGGCTAAAATTGCGATGGGTAAAAATATAACCGAGGTTCAACAGCATTTTGCTACATCGCTTGAGCTTGATATCCCGACCGATGGCTCCCAATATTGTCACTTATTTAAAGACGGTGAAACATTCCCATTAGGTCAGTTTACCGTCACTGTACTAGCAACCCCAGGCCATACCAGCGATAGCGTCTGTTATGTTGTTGATGGTAATGTATTTGTTGGTGATACGGTATTTATGCCAGACAGTGGCACAGCACGATGTGATTTTCCTGGGGGCGATGCCAGCGAGCTTTACCATTCCATTAGCCGCATTTTTGATTTAGGTGATGAAATAACTCTGTATATGTGTCACGACTATCAACCTCAAGGCCGAGAGTTGTATTGGAAAACCACCGTCGGCGAACAAAAAAAATATAATGTGCACTTAAAAAATCACACGTCACAGCATGATTTTGTCAAAATTCGCACCCAGCGTGATGCAACTCTTGCAGTACCAAAATTACTCTATCCTGCCATTCAAATTAATATTAATGCGGGAGCCATCGCATCCCATCAAAAGCACAGTTTTATTAAAATTCCTTTAACTTTGCCGACTTAGTCAGCATCTTTTATTTTTAACGAACCTGATTTAATGGAACTTCGTAGCCCTGCACCTTTTACTGCCGGGCTAAACTGCGGTCTGGCATGCCATTTAGGCTTTATCGGTGTCAGTGGTGTTACTCGTTTTCGCGCCACAATTAAATATACGCTGCCCATTGGCTTGAGGTATTGACGGCAAAAGTTTTGCCACAACTCAAAGCGAGACAATCGTGAGCCTCTTGCTAACGATGAAAAAATAAATCGCTCGTCTTCAAGTACTTCAAATCCTAATAAATGTAGCCAATCTTTAACCCGTGCAGGCGTAAAAAATCGCCCGCTCCAAGGGAGCTTTTGACGGCTAAATGGTAATAACCGTGCAAGGCCACATAAACTCAACGGATTAAATCCGGTAATCAGAATATAACCGCCGGGAATTAAAGTTCGATGGGCTTCACGTAAAATATGATGAGGATCGCTGTAATACTCAAGGCAATGGCTTAACAAACACGCATCAACAGAGTGTTCATAAAATGGCAACTCATCAACTTCAGCAATCACGCCCGCCATTGGTGAATTAGGTGCCACACAGACTTGATGCTTAATACAACATTTAGAGGTATCGGTTAAGCCACTTAAATTACCCAGTTTGAGTAAATGGTAACCAAACACTCGGCTAAGCCAAGGCGCAAGCTTTTGTTCAATTTCAGCTTGAATGTAGTCACCATGAGGAAATTGTTGCCAATTTTCAGGTTTTGGCGCAAAACGAAAACTTAAAGCTGGTTTCAAATCAATGAACCCTGTTTAATAACAATCTAATGTCTAACATACAAAGCCAATGACTATGCTGCAAGTTAAACCTATTAAAGCATTCAAAGATAATTACATTTGGGCCATCATCAATACTGAAAATCAGCATTGTGTGGTTGTTGACCCCGGTGATGCCGAGCCCGTCATCGCATTTATTTCTGAGCACCAATTAACTTTAAGTGCCATTTTAATTACACATCACCATTGGGATCACACTAATGGGGTTGAAAAACTGTGCAGCCTACAAGCAAGCTTGCCTGTTTACGGGCCCAAAAATAGCCCATTTGCAGGGATCACAGAACCATTAAGTGCAAATACTGTCTGCCAATTAACCGATTTTGACCTGAGTTTTCATATTCTAGCCACTCCGGGCCATACTTTAGATCATATCTGTTATTACGAACCGCAACAGGATTGGCTATTTTGTGGTGATACGTTATTTAGTGGCGGTTGCGGCAGATTATTCGAAGGCACCGCAGATCAAATGTTTCAATCAATGGTTAAACTTTCTCAACTGCCAGATAAAACCGCTGTTTATTGCACCCATGAATATACCCAAAGTAACCTGATATTTGCGTTAGTGATTGAACCGCAAAATCTTGATCTGCTGCAACATCATAAAAAAGTTGATGCTTTACGTTTAGCAAACAAAGCGAGCTTGCCAAGTTCTATTGGTCTTGAAAAAAAAATAAATCCATTTATGCGCAGCACCGAACAACATATCACAGAACATGTACCCATAGAGCATCAACAAGCATTAACAGAACCTTGGCATGGTTTGGCGGTTTTAAGACGCTACAAAGATCATTTTTAGCTTTTTTTCACCGCACTTTTAAGCCAAGTTTAGATTTTGTAATTGGAAATTTGTTGTAATAAACGTTAGTATCATCGGCTGATTTCAGCAGTGATATGATGATAATGATAAAAAAGTCGACCGCCTTAATTGCAGCCATGTTTGTTTCTGGCTGCCAAATGACTCAGCAACCAGATATTCTAGTTGTCAATGAGCAAACACCTGCTGATTTTGTTGCAGCTCAACCAAACGATGTGGTTAATGCGTTAACACTTGATGCTTTAAATGATCAACAAATTGTTGAAGAAGCACCGGTGTTTGATGATGTCTGGGAGCGTATTCGTTATCAACTCTCTATTCCTGTACCACAAAATCGCGCAATTGTGAGCGAGCGTAACTATTATGCCAAACATCAAAGTTACCTCGATCGGATTTCTAAGCGTGGTTCACCTTATCTTTATTATATTGTTGAAGAAGTCGAAAAACGTGAAATGCCGATTGAATTGGCGCTGTTGCCAATAGTCGAAAGCGCATTTGACCCATTTGGCTTTTCACAACGAGCCGCATCAGGTATTTGGCAATTCATGCCAGAAACGGGTGAACGCTTTAAACTAAAACAAAATTGGTGGTACGATGGCCGCCGTGACATTGTAGAATCAACCAGAGCTGCGCTTGATTATCTCTCTTATCTACACAAAACCTTAGAAGGCGACTGGCTTAATGCCATTGCGGCTTATAACTCAGGTGAAGGCCGTGTTCTGCGCGCCATTCAAAAAAATCGCCAAAAGCATTTGCCTACCGATTTTTGGTCTTTAGATTTACCAAAAGAAACAACCGCTTACGTACCTAAGTTATTGGCTTTATCTGACTTATTAAAGCGCTCGGATGAATTCAAAGTAACTTGGCAGCCAATTGTAAATGCCCAAGTTGTTGATGTTGTTGATGTGGGTTCACAAATTGACTTAGCGCTTGCGGCTGAAATGGCGCAAATGAGTATCACTGAGTTGTATCGTCTCAACCCAGGGTTTAATCGATGGGCAACCGATCCGCAAGGGCCACATACCCTGTTATTACCATTAGATATTGTGGCGCCATTTAACGAACAATTAGCAAAAACCGATTTAAAACAACGGATCCGCTGGCAACATTATGTAGTACAAAAAGGTGACAGTTTATCGGTGATCGCCAAAAAGTTTGATACCAGCACCCAATCAATTCAAACCCTCAATGAACTCAGTTCAAATATGATCAAAGTGGGCCAAGAATTATTAGTGCCACTAAGTGATGCTAATATTGATAACGAGCATTTATCAAAACAAATGCGACTTGCGGCCGCACCAGTGAAAAAACAGACTGTGCGTTATAAAGTAAAAAAAGGCGATACCCTTTGGGATATCAGTAATGCCCATGATGTAACCATTCAGCAGCTGGCTAACTGGAATAAAATGTCAGCCGATTCAATTTTAAAATTGAACCAAGAACTAGTTATTCATAAAAGCAGTCAAGCAGTACAACCTTCACGCCTAGAGCAATCAGCCAAAGCCATTACCTATAAAGTTCGTAAAGGTGATTCACTGGCGCGCATAGCCTCAAAATTCAAAGTATCAGTCGATGATATTGTTAAATGGAATAAAATTGACAGTAAGCAGTATCTTCAACCTGGACAAAAGCTCAAATTAAATGTTGATGTGACTCGTACTTAAAATAAGTAAATAAAAAGACCTTGAATTAATTCAAGGTCTTTTTATTTAAGCTGATAATAGTGTGTTTACAGGGCCGCTAAGAAATCGTTTAACCACTTAAGTGCTACAGGCTCAGGATCAAAATCTTCGCAGGCATCAATTTCAAGCATTTGACATATCTTTTTTGCTTGTAACTCTAAAAATAAAGCTTCAACTTTACGACCTGCACCACAATACGTCTCACCATAGCTTGCATCGCCCATGGCTATGACTGCAAATTTTTGCGCTGTAAGCATTGGAAATTGTGACTCTAATTGATAATAAAGCGGTACTAAGTTATCAGGTAAATCACCTAGACCAGTCGTTGAAGTGACCACTAAAATAACTTTTGCGGCTTGTAAATCGGCAATAGTAGGTGCATCGAGAACCTCTGCGCTGCGTCCCTTTGCTTCAACTTGAGTTTTAAGGGTATAGGTTAAGGCTTCTGCCCCACCAAAAACCGAACCATAAATAAGTGTAATATCTGCCATGATCTATCCTTTTTTATTTTTTCAATAACGGCCAACTTAACAATAAGCGGCTTCCTTGTCAGGCCAAGAAAACTGATTAAATAAAGCCAATGTTGATTCACCTAATGGCGCTTCTATTATTATTTTTTGTCCACTATAAGGGTGCATGAAAGTCAGCCGCTGAGCAAACAACATTAGACGCTGGCGTTCAAAATGCTGCCAAAAAAAGTGATTATGTTGATTATCACCATGATTAACATCACCAATTATAGGATGCGACAAAAAATTTAAGTGTCGTCGAATTTGATGTTTTCGCCCAGTTTTAGGAAAACACTCCACCAAGGAATACCGAATTGTCGGATATTTCCCCAAAGCAATGGGTAAGGTCACTTGCTGCAAACAACGAAATTCAGTTTGTGCTGCTTGTGGCGCTTTATTTTGATCGGCATATTTATCTGCGATTTTGTCGAGCTCTTCTTTAAGGGGTCTATCCAGCAAACGATAATCAGGCGCAAAACCACGTACTAATGCAAGATAACGTTTTGTCACCCTGTGGTCGCTAAATTGCTCATTCATTTTACGAGCCGCGTCACTACTTAGCGCAAACAATAAAACACCTGATGTTGGTCTATCTAAACGATGAACCGGAAACACATGCTGACCAAGCTGGTCTCTTAGCATTTGCATCGCAAATTGCGTTTCATGCTTATCTAAAAAAGAGCGATGAACCAACAAACCTGAAGGCTTATCTATCGCTACAAAATGCTCATCTTGGAATAAAATTGTCAGCATATTATTGCACTACAAACAATTGATCAAAACCACTAATTATTTCTAATAAATCTTGATATTGCGATAATTTGGCTTGCCAACTTTGCTCTGCCATTGGCAAAAGTGTCATGCTAGCTGGCAATGGAATGTTCAATGCTATTAACTGGCGCATTTTAGGTATAAAAATGAATTGCAGCCATTGCTCAAACGCCAGAGTATCACAACAAAATGGCGCGCTCGAATTAAGCGCATCTAATGATGGAAGCTCTTGCTGCCACAACTGATGTTTTTTTAAATTATGCTCTAAATTATCGAGTAAGTGCATCACGGTTTGCTCTATCACGCAGTCATCCTAGCCAGCTTTGAAAGTGGCATTATAGCCTGAGTTATCAAGGCATCCCAGCCATAATCTAAGCCGATGCTTGGTTAAGCGCTGCAAACTCTTTATAATCGAGCCATTATTGCCAGAGTAGATCATTTCATGGAAAAAAATATAGCCACCCTCGCCCAATTACTTGACGCCGCAGGCACCCAATGGCGTGTATATGATATCGGTCGTCGAATCGCTAAAATTGATAAAGCCACTTTTGCAAAAATCGAATCGACCCAAATTCCCTATCCCACACCGTTGCAGCAGCATGCAATGATTGCAATTCAATTTTGGGACGCGCGTGCATCAAAAGAACCCTATATTTGGTTTTTAAAATTTCCACTGGACGAGCAAAATAAACTTAACCAAGCCAGTCGCAATCATTTTGCAGACATGGTGCTAGAAGCTTTAGGTACGCAATTAACCGGCCAAGATGAGCAAGCGCAACAACTGAATAATAATCCTTATGTTTTCACCCCTAATGTCAATAAGCGCGCAGCATTTAACGCATTAATGAAAGTAGAACTTAATCAAGGTGCATCAATTTATTACGAACATGCACAGCTTTATTTTTCTGGTAAAATCGCCATCGACTCATGGCAAACATTAGCGCTACAAGGAATTGCTGATTTTGCAATGCGTTTACATCAAGATAATAATAGCGAAAAATTACTCAGCGTATTGAATCACTTACCTGAAGAAGTATTCAATCCATTATCATCGATACTTGAACATGTTTGCATTACGACCACAGTTGCCGAAAGTTTACTCAAGTTAGGCCAACAGTCATTAACACTTGAAAGCCCTAATACCTTAATTTATAGCTTACGCGCACTTTCAAATGCCGCTGCAACCGGATTAGTAGACCAACTTGTTGATGAAGCATTGCAGTCTAAGCATGCACATAATACCGATTTACAATTAATTTTAGCAGGCCGCTGTTGGCGTAGTTTTAGCCAACCAGAGCGCCTGCATCTTTACATGGATCACGTGGCACAATCACCAGTAGGACCGGAACTGTTTGCCGGTATTTTTGCCGATTTAGTTGCAATTAGTGAGTTACGTCCCCATGTTTTAAATCTATTAAGAATTGAAAACCGCAGCGAAACGCTTGCTCGGGCAATTGGGAGCTTATTTAAATAAATGATGACGTTATGGATTTTGATGTTAAGTGCCGCGGTAATTTATTTCTTTTGGCAGAATAGAAAAATTGCTGAAGCAGCTTGGCAACATGCTGAACTGCAAGCAAAACAGCTTAATGTTCAATTACTGAGTATTGCGTGCACAAAACGGCGCATTGGGCTGTTAAAAAATGGTAAGCCTGGCATCAAAAGTCTGTTTTTATTTGAGTTTTCAAGTGATGGAGAAACTCAGTATCAAGGTGAGTTAGAGCTCGAAGACATTAAATTGGTCAAAAGCACCATTCCACCGTATCGTATTTAAATATTAAAAACCTAAGATAATTGATATCTAGTACAATCGAAATGAATTGATAGGGATTTATTCGAGAACAAAAAACTAAGGCGTAACACCTGTTACGCCCCAATCTTAAACATCATTCCGTGATCCTAAGATACATCCTGTATCTTTGGCTAAGCCATCCTATTTATCTCCCTGATTGGAGTCCTGCTTGGTCCCCATCGGTATCGTCCTGATACTGTCCCTGCTTCAATCCTGAAGTGTTCCTAACCATCCTTGCCTATCCATGATAATTGAGTCAATCCTAACTCATCCAATCACATCGTGTGATCCTTCCTAAACATCCCGTTTTATACCGATTCATTCAGTATGCCGTCATCCTTGCATCCTTGTCCCTGTGTCCTCGATGCTCCTGCATCATGCCTTGTTCCATTTTATCCTTTGGCAATAAGTCATTTCCTATGACCTTTGTTTTCCTTACACAACTAAGTTTAGAGATATTAAATTAATAAAAAAGCGCTAAAAATAAATTTAAAGCGCTGTCATAATATTGAAATTGAACATTTACTTTTAATTATCAATAAGTTAATTCATTTTACAAGAGAAAATTACCGCTATTTACCACGAAAGCGCACGATGCTGTAAGAAATATCGCACAGAGTCATAGCCTAAATGGCGGTGATCACTTCGGTTTAAATAATAACTGCCCTTGAATATGGTTAAATTCAAGTCGTTTTAAGCACTGATATCCTTCAGAGCTAAACAAACCTGCCAATTCTTCACGAGTTACATACACAGCTATACCACTACTATTGGCTGCATTGGCCATCAAATCATTTAAAGCTCGCAATAAATAACGGCCAAAACCTTGTTTTTGCAAACCTGGCGCAACTGCTATAAACGCAAGATAATAATAATTGTCAAATTGTGCTAATTCATGGCGGATAACTTTTTCTTTTTCTATTAGTTGCTGCGTCGTTAAATACCCCGCACTGAGCATCAATTTTAACCGCCAATGCCAATAACGCTCTGGTTGTAACTCTGTATCTGATTTTATTAAGCACGCGACTGCTTTTAAGGTATCGCCGCGCATTATGCCGATAAGTGGTTGATGACCTTGCCAAAAACTATTCAGCTCCTCCCTAATTAATGCTCGTAATTTTTTCTCATATGCAGCAGGCTCATTAGTATCTACTTTAAGTATGTCTTGGAGCAGTGGATCATCATGATACGCTTGGTATAACAAACTTGCAGCGATGTTAATATCTTGGGCTGTAAGGTAAACCGCTTTAATCGACTCATCAATTTCAACAACAGACATAGTTGCCTCCTAATTATTATTATTAACGTATGGCAATAGCTAAATACCGATTTGACCATATAATTTATAGATGGTTTTTACTAAATAAGAAATGAAAATGGATACTCACAACCACAATATGATGAATTTATTTAATCAGTTAGGCTTAAAGAGCGATGAAGAAGCAATCACTGAATTTATTACTTTACACCCTTTAGGTGATAACATTTTACTGGTAAATGCTCCCTTTTGGTCCGACGCACAGCGCCATTTCTTATCCGAATCACTGCAAACAGACGGTGATTGGACTGAAATTATCGATCAACTTGATGCGCAACTTAGAGCAAACTACCGTCGCTAAACACACTGTAGTAAAATGCTAGTTTCCAATCCTACTTTGGGCTACTATTTGCCAAATTTATTGGCCCAATAGTCACTATGCAAGAATTTGTCATAAAAGCTGTGCAACAATTGGTTGCACAAGGAAAAACGCCAACTGTGGCGCTTGTTAAAGGTAAATTAATCCAACCTGTAGCTATGCCTGTTATCATCAATGTGCTAAATCACTATAAAAAAGATCCTGCCAGTATCATTTTGCAAGACGTTGACGATGTTGCCTTGCCAGATCAAAGCATAGGAGCAGAACAACAAAGCCAGCTTGATCGCATTGAAGCAAAACTCGACCGTTTACTCGCCTTACTTGAGGTGAAAAGTTAATGTTTGTTGCCGACCTTACATTTGATTGCTATGAAGACACAACGCTTGAGGCTGCTGAGCAAGCCATTATTCGTTTAGTTAATGCCCTGCGCTTTAACGGCCAAATCATTGGTGAAGAATTTCCGACTGTGCTTAAAGATGGCTATTTTATTACTCGAGTTATGTGCCCAGAGCAAGACTCAATGCACCCGCTGAATAACAGCCCCTTTGTAAAACATAGCTTACAAAAACTCAATGATGTTGGCTTACTACAACCAAAAGTAAAAATCATTGGTCAAGATATTCACGCTAATGGCTCAGATTGCTGTAAAGAACCATCAAGTTATATTCTTTACACCACTTATGTGCACACCTGTAGCCCACTTTATTGTGGTGATGACTTTTTGCCGGTGCCTCTTTATAACATTCCTGCGATTGCCAATGGTGATTATAAAACCTTGCTTAAATGGCAAGAAGATTGGCAAGCATGCGATCAAATTCAAATTAATGGTGCAACTCGGTGTGAATTTCCCGCTTTATATGAACTCTCTGATCCCCAAAGCGATTTATTTCGCCGCGGCATGGATATTTGTAAACGCATCAAATACCTCACCAAAAAGCCGGTGTATTATTATTTGTATCGCGTTGGTGGGCAAAATAAAGAAGAAGAAAGCAAACGCCTTTGCCCAAGCTGTGGTGGACAATGGCGTTTAGCAGAGCCGTGGTTCGATTTATTTGATTTTCGCTGCGATGAATGTGAAATCGTCTCAAATATGTCGTGGGACTATCAGTAACGGTACTCAGCTGTACAATACTCTAAAAATTCAGCCAAATCGTGGGTTAACACTTTATGCGGTTTTTTACCCACGTATTCCAAACAGACATCTCCGCTTGTGCAATCAAGCGTCAGTAATAAGTCTTCTTCTTCAGTTAAACCAATAAAGATAGTTGGCGGCTGCTTCAGTTTACGCTTCATCAGAATATGACCGGTGATATTTTGCTGTAAGCGCTCAAAATCATCTTCATTCCAAGCTTGTAGCAACTCAAACTGGCCAAAATGTGACGTTACTGGCACATTATTGCTATAAAATGCGCCATAAAAGGCATTAATACTTGGGTGAAAAGTGAGTTCTAGAGCATCTGCAAGTTGAGTTAAATCACCCTGCTCTGTGCGTTCAACATGCTGCCATTGCACCAAGCCTTCGTTCAACGAGCTCATGTTCTCGCACGGACTCGGCCATTGTTCATCATGCTCGATTAAAGGCTCGCTGCCGGTATGGTTCACTGCTTTTTCATGCCATTGATTCAATAATTGTTTTAATACTTGTTGTACTGCCATGCTGTACTAGTTCTCGAGTTTCGCTACAATAAGCGCGATTGTAACCACAAAATGATTAATATGACAGATTATGAAAACTCGCCTGAACTAAAAGGCACCTTGCTTGGCCAGCAAACTGAATATAAAGATCAATACGATGCGAGCTTACTTTTCCCCATTGCGCGCAAACTCAATCGCGATGAACTTGCCATTGATGAAGCGGCACTGCCCTTTGTTGGTGAAGATACATGGACGGGCTACGAGCTATCGTGGTTAAACGCCAAAGGTAAACCACAAGTCGCGGTAGCTGAGTTTATTTTTCCATGTCAAAGCAGCCATATCATTGAATCAAAGTCATTTAAATTGTATTTAAATAGTTTTAATCAAACACGCTTTGATACTTTAGAACAGGTTAAACAGCATCTAGTTGAAGATTTAAGCAAAGGCTGCAATGCAGCAGTCGAAGTCCGTATTTTTGGCCCTGAGGCGTTCAATTGTATTAACAATACCCCGCTTCCGGGCTTGTGTATTGATGACTTAGATGTTGAAATCGACTGTTATAGTTTAGATAAGCAGTTACTAAAACTTGCTGCAAATGCTGTACAAGTCTCTGAAACCTTACACAGTCATTTGCTTAAATCAAATTGCTTAATTACCTCACAACCAGATTGGGCTAGCGTCGTTATTCGCTATAGTGGGCCTCAAATTTGCCATGAGAGTTTACTGCGTTATTTAATTTCGTTTCGCAGTCATAATGAGTTTCATGAGCAATGTGTTGAGCGCATTTATTGTGATATTCAAGAACTATTGGGGATTAAAGAGCTTGAAGTGTATGCCCGCTATACTCGCCGTGGTGGATTAGATATTAATCCTTATCGTTCAAGCCACCAGCAGCAAACGCCGTTTAAATTAAAAATAAATCGCCAATAGTTGTTTTAAATTTGGCTCCAAAAAAACAACCGCCAGTGAGCGGTTGTTTTGTTTTCATGGCCGAAAGATTCTAAAGCGGATAGATCAGAACTTTGAGTTTATTTAACCTAAATTCTGCATCAGAAATTTACCAACATATTGAATTAAAATTAAATTTCTTAGCTTCGTTTCTCTAGCCTGTAACTTTCAAAGATAACATCGCCGATTAATACATCAATAACGGGCCTCTTGCACGTTAATTCAATAAAGTTAAGGTTGAAAATAGCTGCCTAAGATAGATTTATTATCCAGTATTGAGGTTATTTATTGGCAAAAGGTCGACTAGGCACACTTACAGCACAGACGTCGGTATAATTAGGCGTTTCAATAAACCAACTGCTAGGCCGATTACGGCGCGATTCTACCAGTTCACTAAATGAGACAGAGCCAGTATCCATAATTTCTAAATTAACAGGGCGAGTATTTTTTACATCAGCTGCCACCACCATGTCTAAGATAGGATTAAACGCACGCTGCGCCCTTTCGCTGTCATCTTTAGGTTTGCGGTCCAGTCGCTGTAAATGTTCCATACCATCAATGACACGGCCAAATGCAGTAATGTTACGGTCTAAATAACGCAGCGTACCTAATGCAATATAAAACTCTGTGCCGCCGCTATCAGGTGAATCGCTGCGCGCCATAGCAAATGTACCAGGGCAATGAGTTTGCCATGTTTGTGTTGCATCACTCTTTTGCGCCACCGCAAAGCCGTTTAAAAATCCTGTTTTCGCGGCATATCCGTCTTTATCATCAACGACAGTCATCACTAAAGGAGCTGTTGTTTGATGAAAAAACTCCGCCTCAATTGCTTTTTGACCTGAAGTGACCTTCTTTTGCTCACTGGCATCACCCCCTTGGGCAACAAAACCCTCAACAAATCGATACATGTTCAAATTTTTATAAAAACCTTCGCGTGCCAATTTTTTAATATTATTGACATGATTAGGCGCTAAAAGCGGGTTTAGTTCGATAATCACTGTACCTGTTGCTAAATCGAGTAATAAAGTATTGTCTAAATCAAGTACCCGCCATGCACTATCAGGGGCATTTGCAATAATTTCACTTGGCGATAAACGAGTTGCCTCTGCCTGCACAGTCGCTGATAAGCAGCTTAAAAAAGCACATACCAAAAGAGGTCTTTGGAGTAATTTCATGATTAGCCTTTATTGTTATTATTTTAATTTAAAGCCAAGTACCGTCATTATGAACTTGGGTACCAATACTGTTTTTGTTCAAGCGGCGCACTGGCTGGTAATAAATGATTTTTTAATCTGATCACTTTTCGTTGTGATAAATTTGCCTTTTTTAGCAATGATTTAAAGTGTTTATCAAATAATTGCTGCCAACTGCCATCTTGCTGCGCTAACGTCAAACCAAGTGTCAGAGCATGATGTAAAACATCGTTATTTTTGGCGACAAAAAAATAAGTCGCGGCCGGATATTGGATCACTAAATTAGGCTCATAAATCAATCCGGGTAATAAGCTACTTTCATCCATTTCTAATATGCTAAGTGGTAAGGCATCAAAACGCCCAAGTCTCAGCATATCTTGCTGTTTTGTTTCATCACTTATTTCAGTAGTGATTAAATTATTAGCTCTAAAAATAGCTAAGTCTGCCCAATCAAATCCTAAACCAAAATTAAATCTCTCAAGATCAAATTGGCTACGCACATTTTGAAATATAGCTCTGTTTTTTTCAGCAACAAGGGCAATGCGGTAACCTAACAAGCCTTTATCGAGTGGAATAAGCACTGCATGCGCTTGTTGTTCAAGCTGTTTACTGGTGACATGCCAAGATAAATCAATCCCGTTTTCATCACCTAACAAACGAACAGCTCGGGTTTGGCTTGTAACATTATTAGTCGTCTCACACCGATATTTAAGACCCGACTTATCCAGCGCCAATACCACTAACTCAGTAATATAATCGTGTGCCGGAGCCGAAAAACGCACCACCATTTCGCCATCATTCTGATTTGCATGGAGTGGAGTAGTAACTAAAAACATACACCACATCAACCGTTTGCAAGCAATGCTTAGCATGTTTAGTCCCAGTCAAATTTATACAATATATCTAAAGCATTATTTAACCCATTTGTAGCTTCAATGTAAAGCTGGGGCATGATTTGATAACGCACAGCAATTTCGGTAATTGAGTCAAATATACCAATGCTGTAACGTACTTGTACTCCGGGCAACAGATAACCACTGATCTCAACTTTCGTTTCATCACCCGAGCCTTTTGATGCTAACGCAATATCTTGTACGCCAAACGCTTTACCAATTTTGTTCACCATGCCTTGGCTGCGCGATAAACCTTGAGTGATCAGCATCTGGGTTAATAATCCATCATTTGATCTATCACCATCGCCAATTGGGCGGCCATTTAATAAATAAGAAAGTGCCATCGCTTGATCCATACTCGGCTCTGAAAATATCTCAAGTTGCGGAGTCTCTATTGGGCCACTGAGCTTTATCCCTGCAATAACGCCATCGGCGGTTGTTGCCGGATTGCGAATGGCTTTAATGTTTAAATACGGTTTATCAATGGCACCATTAAAACCAATTTGACCGGTTTTTATCAGTAAATCTTGGGAAAATGCTTGATAATTACCATCAATTAAATTCATATCTCCGACAACTAACAAGGGCGTATTTTGTGCTTTTTTAAGTGTTAGTTGCCCTGCGAGTTTTGAATAAAGCCCAAATGAATCAATAATCACATCGTCTTTTACAACCAAGGCAACATTCATTAGGTAATTAAAAGGTAACGCTTTTTTACTTTTAATTTTGGCATCAACAATCACTTCATCATCACTGACTTGCACCGCACCAACAGGGAGTGATTTCATTTTGATGCGCCCATATGGCAGCACAACTTGCCCTTCAATATTGAGCAACTGATCTTCATAGGTTAATTTCAAGTCTGGGCTTAACTTCACCTTAACGCCTGTTTGTGGTTTTAAGCTGATTTGCTCACCTTTAATGTCTAACGACGCAAGTAAATCGGCATGTTGCCAATTGAGTAACCCATGAATATCTGCGAAGCCACCATTACTGTCTTTTAAATTTCCTTGCAGCAAAGCTTGTTGTTGATCAAACACTAACGCAAGGTTGGTCTCTTTTAATGCTATAGGTAATTGCGCGCCAGAAAGCACGATTTCTGTCGCTTCAATTTGACCTGTTAATTGTGGAGCTTGTAGCGTTCCGGCAATATTCACATTAGCTTTGACTGCACCTGAAAGCTGCTCAAACTGTTTTAAAAAAGGTTTAAAATTAACTAACTGTGTTTCACTCAGGCTTAGACTTCCCAAAAGTGCACGCTGATTGGCTAAATCACTGACAACTAACTCAGATTTTAATTGCCCAAGTAACGCAGACTCAAGCAATAAGTCTAACTGCGCGGTGGTTGCATCTGCCTGTACATTAATTTCACTTTGTTCAAAGGGTAATACAAACTGCTGCTCACCTTGGTGCAGCGTTAAAGCAAACTCAGAACTGGTTAATTTTGCCACTAAACGGCTCAGCGCTCGTTGCTGCCACTGCGCATCGACTGCCCCAGTAAAAATTCCTTTGGCAACCAGCTCGGCAGGTAGAAGATGATCGATAGAATGCAAATTAAATTCAGAAAGTCGAAGCCCTACATCCCCATTTTGCGGATCTAGGGCTAAACGCTCAACACAGAGCTTAGAATAATGCGAAAGCCAGCAATGGGGCGCTAAATTTATCGCTTGTTTTTGCCAATTAAGTGCAAAAGCTAAAGGTTGATCAACCGTAAAACGTTTTACATTATCTGAAATAAAAAAATCTGTGAGTGCGCCCTGCCAAAGTTCGCCATCAAGAGACGATGCCAAGCTAAATCCACTTGTTAACCAGTCAGAATCAAGCTGCAAATTCGCAGTTTGCTTAGTTTTATTGCCTTTGGCATCAAACGTTAATGAACGTAAGGTTTTATCAAATGCGATAATATTGGCTGCACTTAAACTCATTTGCGTATCAAACTGGTTGGCAACATCAAGTTTGCCAACACTGGTAATGTTTTCAATCACGACTTGCGGTAAAGTCAGGCCATTAATCGCTAATTGCCAGTTAGCAATCGGAGTGGCTCGCTTACCTTTAATACTAAAGTCAGCGTTAGCCACACCGCTCAGTGACGGTGAAATTTGTACCGCATTACTGAGCTTTAATTGCCCATTTAAATCCCAGTTTTGATTAATTTTACCTGCTAGTTTGACAAAGTTTTCGCCGCTGTTTAACTGCAAGGTTTTTATTACACCATTGAATTCATTATCTAAAGATAATTGGCCTTTAAGCGTAAGAGGGATGTCGTTTACATCGCCTTGCAGCTGTAACGATGGCAATTTAACTTGCCAGCCTTGGCCTTGCTGGTGCAACGAGAATGCAAGGTTTCCGTTTAAATTGCTGCGGTATGCTGTTGAGATTTCACTCATATCAAGTTGTTTAATATCAGCTTTCGCCTCAACGTTTAATCCATCAGCCCATTTAATCATACTACTGAGTTGCAACTGGCTTTTAGCACTGCTCAGCATTGCGCTAATCACATTTAATTGCGTTAACCCGCCTTTTGCATGGAGTTGGCTACTAATAGCTGAAAAAGCATTAAACTGACTACTTGCTTGTAAATCAATTACATAGTCATTTGCATCTCCATTAAGTGCGAGCTTAACCTGATGTAAAGCAATTGTGTCGGTATTATTTACTAGCTGCCAATTGGCTAGTTGCGCGTTAAGATTAAAAGGAAAATTTGTGCTCCAAAGATCAATATTGCCACTCAAATCGAAGGGATAAATGCCTTTGTTTGTCAGCATGATGTGCAATGCATTTAGCGGCCCTTCCAGTTTAAGTTCTGTTTGTTCTTGCTGGTAACTGACATTACTGGTCAAAGCAATTGTATTTTGCTGCGCTAACTGGGCTTGGCCATTTACTGCCAATGCAGCGCCATTGCTGTTAGCGCTCAATTGCGTAATGTTAAGCTCACTGCCAAAAAGCCGAGCGCTTAGTTTAATCTCTTCGATCACTTGGCTGGTTTGTTGTTGAGTAAGCGTAACTTTACCGATTAAAATCTCATCGATGATGAGATTGACTGGGCTGTAGATCTCAAAACGAGGTAAAGGTGGTAACTCAGTAAGCGCAACCTTAGATTCAACAGCTGCAATACGCTGATCATTAAAGTGTACTGAATCAATCTTAAGAGCATGAAGCGCAATTTGGCTTTGCTCGCCTTCTATTGATAAGCGGACATTACGAGCACTTAGATGTTGATGTAACCCTAACTGCACTTCAAGTTCAGCCATTTCAAAGCGGGTTAATATAAAACGCAGTGGTAATGTCATTAATACATTTTCGCTGCCCACCACAAGAGTGCTTAGTGGCGTTGCCACTTCATCACTTGGCTTAACATCACCCAGTATTAATTGCACTTGCTTGACCTTCAAGCTATCGATACAAATACCACGGCAATACCAATTAAGGTTTAACGATATATCATGCAGTGCTAACTGAGTTTCGCCTTGTTGATAGGAGACAGAAAAAGGTTTGTCGTCATAAAAACGCGTCTCCCCTAAACGAATATTTAAACCGGGTACAAATTGATTTGCAGTCCATGCGATAAGTTGGTTACCCGGAATAGTAAACAGAATACAAAAAAGTACGGTGAGGATCACTATCAGCGGCCAAAGTAACCAATACCTGATCCGACGAAAAATTAAACGGATCATAATTCTGGCCCTATAGTAATGCTTAATCGCGCAGGATGCTGTGGGTCGCTAAGCGCCCAAGCAGTATCAAAACGAATTGGCCCAACCGGGGTTAACCAGCGTAAACCAATACCAGCGCCAACAGACAACGCCTCACTAAAATCGTTTGTTGCAGTACCACCGTCAACAAATAAAGCGGCACGCCACTGCTCAGAAAATTGATAATTATATTCCAAAGTGCCTGTTGTTAAGTAACGACCCCCAACCCGCTCACCAGCTTCTAACGGTGAAATTGCTTCATATTTAAATCCACGAATACTTTGGTCGCCACCGGCAAAAAACCGCATCGACAATGGCACACTGCTAATATCATCAACCAAAATAGCGCCTAATGTGGCACGCATGAAAAATAAATGGCGAGTATCTAATGTCCTAAGCCACGCGGTTTGAACTCGAACTTTAAAAATATCAGTACTCGAAACAAATTTTTGGCTCGCAAATTCTGCCGATACATTCCACGACTGCCCCCAATAGGGTGTCATGCCACCTTTTGCTTGTTTTCGGGCATAACTTATCCCAGGCAAAAGCATTTGCGTCGTATCGTCTTGATCGCCCAAATGATAATCTTCACGTTCATATTTAAGAAAGGCTGTGCGGATCCATTTATGCGATGTTAACCACTGGCGCTGTGCTTGAGTGGTGATTTTGCGACTGTATTTATCGATGTCGCTATTTTCTTCATGTTTATAACCTGCAACAAAACGCCAAACATCATCAATAGGATTATCAACCGGCACCGTATAAGAAAAACGCAACTCTTGCTGCATTTCAGATGCTTCAATATCACTATCCATGTAATGGCCTTCTTTGCCATACCAAGGTTTTGTCCATTTAAAACGAACTTTTGCACCTAAATCCGTTGAAAACCCACCGCCTACTTCATAGCTATTGGCTGGCTTATGTAATACTTCAACAATAACGGGCACTTGACCTTGTTGACGATGCACAACATCTGCGTGCACTCGCACACTATTAAAATAAGGGGTATTTGATAAATTCAAATTAAAATCAGATAAGCGCCCCGCTTTAAACGGCTCGCCCATTTCAAAAGGCTGCAAACTGCGAATATACTCACCTGCGGGCGTATCGCTTTGCACTTGCACTGGGCCAAATACATAACGTACACCTGAATCGAGCAGTAAAGTCACTTCGGCGCTATTATTTGCAAGGGTGACAGCCAACTGGCTTTGCTGCCATTTGGCATCAAAATACCCCAGATCCATCAGTAAACTTTCAATTTTACTTTTAGCGCTACTGTAATGATTATGATTAAGTACTTCACCTTGAGCAATCGGCAACGACGTTAATACTACCTGCAATTCTGGATCTGCAGCACCCTCACCAATGATTTGTACATCGAGTTTGGCAATACGAGTTGGCTCATTAGGCTCAATCGTTAACTCAAGCTGAGTATTATTTTTATTACTAATAAATTGAGTTGTAATATTCGGCTGATAATATCCAAGCGCTTTTAATGCTTGTGCAGCTTGTTGCTCAATTCGAGTTTTAAGATAAGCCGAAGGTTCAGCGTCGAGTGTATCGGCCAAATAGCTGCGAACATTATCTTCAAGTGCGGAATCGACTCCTTTAATAACTATTTTATTAATCGGCTCAGAGGCAGCAAAAACAGAGCCACAAAACAAACAAACCAGCAGCCAACGCAGTAGTAACAAGCGAGTATCCTTAAGTCAGGGGGACCTACAAATAAGTGAATGATTTTACCATAGTAATTTTATCAACAAGACCCTTTATTGTAGAAAAGTGTAACCCTATTAAAAATAAATAAATCAATTTTTTTGGCTAGTGCTTTTTATTTGCAACAAATTCTAAGACAATAGCGTTACTTCAAATTAATGAGTACCTTAAATGCAATTTCCTGATGACGATAATGGTCAATTACTGGCCGATATGGCTGCCGCTGGTTTAGATCTGAATCAAGTTCATACAGTTGATTTTTTTATTTTATTTGAGCAAAAACCGCACGCTGAAGACTTTATTAAAGCGATTGCTGCTGATGAACTTGCGCCTGCAACTCAGTTACAAAAATGCCCAGATACTGGCGTATGGGAAGTGATTGCATCGGTTAACATGGTGCCTGAGCACACGTTATTGGGCCAAACCGAGCAATACATCGAAAGCATTGCAAACCCACTCAATGGCTACGGCGATGGTTGGGGTATTTTAGGCGATGAGCTAGAAGGCTAATTGGCTATAAGGCTTATCGCTCTTGATAAGCCTTACGAAATACACCTTGATAATCAAAAATTTTATCTGCAATTTTCCAGCCGTACTTTGCTTTACGCGCAATGACAAAGTCCGGATGAGCTAACAACGCTTTTGCTGCTAAGACTTCGGCCACATTGGCAAATGTGCTCGGAATTTTCCCTAGCGCAACACGTTTACCAAATTGTTGATTAAAAATATAACAGGCTGCCTTTACAGCTAAATTAAACACTTCATCACAACTGGCACCATCTTCATCAAAATAAGTGATTTTTACTTTCTCGCTGCCAAATGGCTCTATTGTCATGCCCGAACAACGCAGCACCAAAGCATCTTTTAAATTAAGTGCTGCCCGTAATTTATCATCGGGATCAACCAATAATGCCTGACACGCATGGCAAACACGTGCAGCGATGTCGTTTTCGGCGCCACAGCTATCACATTCTTTAAATCGAAAGCGATAATCGCACTGTTGACTTTGCGCGGTCTCATCATCAAGCAAAAGTCCTTGGCAACGGCGACCAAAATGCTCTATCACTTTACCCTGCTCATCGGTTTTACCCCAAAATGTATTGGCAAAACCGCAACCAGGGCAAAGCACTTGCACCGGCTCGCTATCTGTCGATGGCTTTTTAGCCCCCACCTCTGGGTAAAATAAATCAAAGCCATTGCCGGCATAATCAATTACTAAACAGTCGGTTTTACCCGGACTTAAACGTAAACCTCGACCTACAATTTGTTGGTATAAACTCACCGATTCTGTTGGCCGTAAAATCGCAATAAAATCAACATGCGGTGCATCAAACCCCGTTGTAAGCACTGATACATTCACCAAATATTTAATTTTACGTGCCTTAAAATCACGCACTATATTATCGCGGGTTGTATTATCGGTTTCGCCCGTCACTAATACCGCATTATGCTCAGCCAAATAGCTTAAAATTTCTTTAGCATGCTCAACGGTCGCTGCAAAAATCATCACACCTTGACGCTCGTTACTCAGTTCAATCACTTGCTCAATGATAGCTTTAGTCGCACGTTGGTTTTCTTTAAGCATTTGGTTTAAATCATTGCCACTGACTCGACCAAAGCTATCTGTCGCTAAGGCAGCAAAGTCATAATGACAAATAGCAGCATCAAGTACTTCGGGCGGCGTTAAGAATTTGTTTTTAATCATATAACGCAGCGGCAATTCATAAATACATTTTACAAATGGGCTCTCGCTCGAGCCTCTTACAAAACCATGATAATGATGATGATAAATCCAACCCATTCCTAAACGGTAAGGCGTGGCAGTTAAACCCAATACTTTTAAGTCCGGGTTAAGGCTTTTTAATTGGGAAATCACTTTGTTGTATTGTGTGGTCTCGGTATTATCAACTCGGTGACACTCATCAATAATCAATAATGAATAAGGCTCATTAAGTTGTGCTAAATTAGCTCCAAGCGATTGTACACTGCCAAAAGTAACTTGTTCCTTAAGGGATTTTTGTTTTAAACCCGCTGAAAATATACTCGCTTTTAAACCATAGCTTTGGTATTTCTCACAATTTTGCTCAACTAACTCTTTAACATGTGCAAGAACCAAAATTTTTCGTTTCGCTAACCGAGCAAGCTCAGCAATCACTAAGCTCTTTCCCGCCCCTGTCGGCAATACAATCACGGCCGCATCACTGGTTTTACGAAAATGGCTCAGGGTATTTTGTACCGCTTCTTGTTGATAATGGCGAAGAGTGTAAATAAGGCTACCTATGAGTGCGTTGATTACGAACTGCTTGAGTATATCGCGTCTTAAAATAGATAAAAATAACTAATCTGAAGAAGTAGTTTATTTCATTTGTTATCAATAAGTTGTTAAGGGTAATCTGATTAACCGAGTTAATTTAAAAGGAAATAAAATGACTATTCATATTCGCCATAGTACAGCTAATGATGCGGTTGCTGTTTTTTCAATCATTTCGCAAAAAAGCTGTTACAGCAATACCTTACAGCATCCTTTAAGTAGTATTGAAAAGTGGACTAAACGCCTTAGCCAATTACCTGATAACTGCATTAGTATTGTCGCTGAAAAAAATGGCCATGTTGTTGGTCAGTTAGGTGCTGAGAATTTTAGTAATCCACGACGTCGCCATGCTTGTAATATTGGCATGATTGTATGTGAATCTGCGCGCGGACAAGGCGTAGGCGATGCCTTATTAAGCGCATTTATCGATTTAGCTTGTAATTGGATGGGTATTAAACGCATTGAATTAGAAGTATATACCGACAATGCAGCGGCACTCGCTTTATATAAAAAGCATGGTTTTACTATCGAAGGCACCGCTAAAAACTATGCATTAAAAGACGGTATATTAGTTGATGCTTACCTAATGGCTAAGTGCATTTAATAAGTTGAATCAATATCACATAGTAAAATCAGCTTTAAGATGACTCACTAAACTGTGTGATATGCCAAAGCTCACCTGCCGGGCCCCACAAATGCAACACGTTACCCCAAGGCACTATTTCTGGTTCACTGAATTTAATGCCAAACTCAGTCAAACTTTGTAACGTTTTGTGCACATCTCCAACTGAACTTACCACCAATTGAACCATTAAATTATTAGCTAAACCTTCATGATAAAAGTTTTGTAATAAAAATGAGCAGTCACCATTTTCAAACTCACAGACTTGAGCTGTTTCAAAGATGATACTAAAACCCATTGCCAGATAAAACGCTTTTGAAAGCGCAAAATCCTGACTGGGTATAAATACTTTTATATCTTCAACTTGCACATTTATTCCTTATTTTATTTATTACAACTATCAAGATCTCGAACTTTAGTTGAGGTAGCAAATTGTCGATAAAGCAGATTAATTGTTATATTAATCTGCTTTATCGTAACTAGAAATAATAGAGACACTGCCAACGGATGCGATAAAAAATTGCTCTTTGACGACTAAATATTGAGGATCTGAGAAAAAGCCCTCCATTTGACCTTTATTACTAAAGTTAAGTGTAAAGACCCTATTTATCGCAGCATTATCGGGGGAAATTAATACCTCAGAGACTTTAAAGTCATAACCAAAATAACCTTGATAGTCTGCAAGAATAGGCTTCATCGCTGAGCGATATTCTTCATATTTAACATCATCCAGCACATTTAAACCCACTAACATTTCATATGACATAAAAATCCCACTATTGACATTAAATAAAGCCGGGCAGCAACAATTGTTGTACAGTAAATACAAAAGGTATCTTATTGATATCAAGATTATATTTATCTGTTCACTGATTCAACATGATATGTAATAAAAAGGTAAGTGAATGTTCCATGCTGGCTAAAGAGCACTTTATGGCGATAACTCAACTGCGGTAAAAATCAGCATTACAACTCCTACTCTCCCCTTCTAAAGAAATAAGTAAACTTTTGACTGCTCAATTTATCAACACATTACTATTTTGAGTATTTGCACTAACCCTCTTGAAATTTAAAAATTTCGACGTACACTTGTGCGCTGAAATTTAAGCTAACACTTGTACGCTCAAAATGAAATTATTAGAGAAAGTAATCAATAAAGCTGCGCATCTATTGCTGCATACAGAGTCCTTTAAAGGCTATCTTGAGCCTTTGGTACAACAATTTAAACCAGCATGGCGTGCTGGATTTTATCGTGCCAAAGTGATTAAAATCATTACGTTACCTGCCAACTGCATAAGTTTAGAGCTTAGACCAGAGCGGTCATGGCCAAGCCATCAAGCTGGCCAGCATGTTTTGTTAAGCTGTCAATTTAATGGCCGCTTAATGACTCGCACATTTTCCATTTCGTCTTCGCAAGGCCAAGCTGAACGCGGAAATCACATTAGATTAACCATTAAAACTGCAAAAAATGGCGCGTTTACCAGCCAACTTGCAAACGAGCTTGCTGTAGGTGACTTTGTAAATCTATCTGAACCTATGGGTGAATTTTTACTGCCTTCGTGTGAACCAAACAGCACAGATGAGTTATTTTTCATTGCCGCAGGTTCTGGGATCACCCCATTTATGGCTATGTTACATACGCTAGCTGAACGGGATCATATTCGAACGCAAAACATTTACCTGTGTTACTTTGCTAAACAAGGAGAACATTTATTTATTGATGAACTCACTGAACTTAAGCGCTTTATTCCACGGTTAAACGTGATGTTTTTAGTACGAAAACAAGGCGACTCTTTAGCAAGTGCACTCAAAAATGTCATGCCCACAAGCCAAGTGCTTATTTGTGGACCACAGCAGTTTAAACAAGATGTTGACGCTGTACTCAATCACTTTGGTCATCTTAGTTTAAATCGTCAGGCGGAGTTTTTTCAGACGCCATTAAGTAACGAAAATAATGCAGATATTCAACAAGTAACTGTTTTACGTCATGGTCAAGTTACCGAGTTATTACTAACAGGTAATGAAAACCTATTAAATGGTTTAGAACAACAAGGTCTGTCGCCAAATTTTGGTTGTCGCATTGGCGTCTGCCATCAATGTCAATGTATTAAAAAATGCGGCATTGTTAAAAACCTACGGACCGGTGAGCAATCTGATACAGGTGAGCAACTTATTCAGTTATGCATTAGCCAAGCAATTACACCTTTAGAATTGGAATTATAAAACATGAATACGCCTGATTTTAAAACCCTAGGTGAGCAGTTAGACGCTCTCAAACAAACCACTTTGGCTAAAGTGGGCACTTTAGATGCGATGCATATCCGAAAAGTGATCGCTTATCAGCGAATCCTAGAATGGACGGGTCGAATTTTACTGATGCTTGGTTTCTTACAGCCTATTTACTGGGTAATTGGTGTACTTAGTCTCGCAATCGCAAAAATCCTCGATAATATGGAAATTGGTCATAACGTAATGCATGGCCAATACGATTGGATGAACGACCCTCATATTAATTCGCGCCAATTCGAATGGGATATTGCCTGTGATGGTAAAAGTTGGCAGCGTATTCATAATTACGAACACCATACTTATACCAATATTATTGGTAAAGACCGTGATTTTGGTTATGGACTGCTGCGTTTATCAAACGATTTTAGATGGCGATTAAAAAATCTTTGGCAGTTTCTTACTTATATTAATTTAAGTTTATTATTCCAATGGGGTGTTTCATATCATGAACTTGCAGCCGAGCGAGTGTTTATGGGTAGAAAGAAACAACAGAGAACGTCAAAAATCGACCCAAATGCATTAAAACGTGCTTTTTTTAGTAAAGGAGCAAAACAGTTATTTAAAGATTACTTACTGTTTCCAGCCTTAGCAGGGCCATTATTTTTATGGGTATTAAGCGGTAATTTAGTCGCTAATTTATTGCGCAATGTATGGACTTCAACCATTATATTTTGTGGTCATTTTACCAGTGACGTACATACGTTTAACGCTAAAGACTGTGAAAATGAAAGCCAAGGGCAATGGTACTATCGCCAAGCATTAGGCTCATCAAATATTAAAGGGAATACGTTATTTCACTTATTAACTGGGCATTTAAGTTTTCAAATAGAGCACCATTTATTTCCTGACTTACCTTCTTCACGGTATCAAGAAGTGGCGCCACAGGTGCAAGCAATATTTAAACAACATGGTATCGCTTATAATACCGGATCGTTTTTTAGACAATATAGCCAAGTTCTAAAACGCATTATACGATATTCTTTTCCGTAATAGATTAAATAACCTCATGCTGGATAATAAATCAATCTCAGGCAGTTATCTTCAATGCTAACTGCGCTGGATTAACGTGTAATAGACCAGCCATTGACGCGTCAATCTTCATTATTACCCTTAAAAATCACTAGCCAGAACTAAGGTTAAATGAGCAACAAAAAAGGAGCGTTAAGCTCCTTTTTTATTACTTACAAACTCATTATTAGTTTGCTAAATATTGTTCTAAAAGAACACCTTCAAATGCTTTTGGACGCTTACCACGACCAGACCACTCAAACGTTTCACCATCACGCGTAATACGATATTTAGCTTGAACTTTAGCGCGTTTATCGGCTGAGTTATTTTCCACTAAATCATCAAGCGTTAAGCCTTTTTCTTTTAATAATGCTAATACCTCTTGTTTTGCAGTTTCTTGAGCTTGACGCTCATTAAGTGCAGCTTCGATTAACACTTTTGCTTTTTCTAAATCAGAAAAACTTGCTTCTTTAATAAATGATTTAATGTCTTTCATATTAATTTAAACCCAATAAAATATTTAAGTAAGTATAAGATAGCCAAAAAATAAATAATAGTGAATTAATCGCTAAAATACTATATTGAAATTAATTCATTTAAAAAAGTATCACAGCTGTCACTATATATAAGCAAATTGTAATTAAACCTGCAACAAGAGTATAAGGCAATTGGGTTTTAACATGTTCTAGATGCTCACACCCACTGGCTATTGAGGCCACAATCGTACTATCAGAAATAGGTGAAGAATGATCACCAAATACTCCACCACCTAGCACAGCTGCAACCAAAAAAGCAGGCGGTAAGCCAGTTTCGATTGAAAGCGGCACCGCAATTGGGATTAATATGGCAAACGTCCCCCAAGAGGTACCAGTTGCAAATGCCATAATTCCTGCGGTTATAAACAATAATGGGGCTAAGCCAATTTGTGCCACTTCAACCGACATTATACCGCTGACATAAGTACCGGTACCAAACGCTTTAACCGCATCACCAAAAGCAAAACTTAACACTAATACAATCACTGCGGGTAATAAGTTTTTAATCCCTGTAACGCTATGCTGTACTATTTGTTTAATGTTAAATACTTTATCTAAAAGCAACATCACGCATAATATTAAAAATGAGAAAATAACCGCCCACATAACAGCAAATGAGCCACTACCGCGGCGTAAATCACCTTCTCCTGTAATGTAAAGCAATAACAATGTCACGAGCACGATTAATACCATAGGCACTAACATATAACGTGCTTTACCATTGGAGATTACCTGCTGTTCACTTGTCTCTACTATTTTAGAGCTGGCATATTTTAGTGGACCATACACTTTATTAGTTACCGCAGTATAATAAACCATGATCAATACAATAATCGGATAAAAATTATATGCGATTGTTTCTATTAAGATTCCGACTGTATCTGTTAATTGATACCCATCAAGTAAACCCAGCACATAAGCGCCCCACCCGTTAATTAAAAATAAAATGCTCACCGGTGAACAAGTTGAATCAATTAAAAATGCTAGGCGGGCGCGAGATAAACCAAATTTATCAAATAAATTTTGGCTCGCAATTCCTGCGGTAAACATACTTAAATTTGAGTCGGTAAAAATCGAGGTGCCAATTAAACTCGGTAACAAACTGGCTTGGCGCTGATTTTTAACTAAATTACGCTCATTGAGAGAACTGATAAACGCATTGACACCCCCTGAATGTTTTATCAACATCAATAAGGCACCAATTAATAAACTAAAAATAATAATTCGTTGATTTGATACACCCTGAAATACGCTCAGTAAAACCGAGCCTGATGCCACCACGCCCTCTATCGGTGCAAAATTCATTTGCATGAGACCGGTTAATAATAAACCAACAGCGAGCGCTTCAATCGCATTTTTTCGCCATATCGCGACCAATATAGCCACCAAAGGCGGCACCAGTGTATAAATAGAATCTTGCATTATTATCTCGTTGTTATTTTTGTATTGGCAAACGATACATTTGCTATTTAGACTGACAATTATCCCATAATTGATAGGCTGTCAAAACTAAATCAGTTCAATTAGCTGATTGTTTTTAAATAATCACGATAAGATAAGTCCAAGCCAATATTTTCGTTTACCCAGTCGCAATTATAATAAGTGTTTAAATAGCGCTCGCCACTATCACAAATCAAGGTCACAATTGAGCCAGACTGACCTGCCGCTTGCATGCGTTTAGCGACTTCGAGTACTCCAACCATATTAGTGCCCGTTGATGGCCCCACTTTTCGGCCTAATTGCTGCGTTAACCAATGCATGGCTGCAAGGCTTTGTGCGTCTGGCACTTTAAGCATGTCATCAATCACTCCAGGTACAAATGAAGGCTCGACGCGCGGGCGACCTATGCCTTCTATTTTACTGGCATTCTTAGAGATTAAGGCGGGGTTTAAACTCTGATAATAATCATAAAAAACAGAATGTGTAGGGTCGACCACCAGCAACTGCGTTGCAAGGTTTTGATAGCGTAAATAGCGCCCAATCGTTGCGGATGTACCGCCAGTGCCTGGACTCATGACTACCCAACTTGGTTCTGGAAATCGTTCTTTTTTCATCTGCTCAATAATGCTAGTTGCGATATTGTTATTGCCTCGCCAATCTGTTGCACGCTCAGCATAGGTAAATTGGTCCATATAATGGCCATTTAACTTAGCCGCTAACATTGCCGACTCTTGATAAATTAAACTTGTATTTTCAACGAGATGACATTGGCCACCATAAAATTCAATCTGTTTTATTTTTTCCGCCGCAGTGGTTTTGGCCATTACTGCAATAAACTTAAGTCCTAATAAACGTGCAAAATACGCTTCTGATACAGCGGTTGAGCCTGATGATGACTCTATTATGGTGGTATTTTGATCAATCCAACCATTACACAACGCATATAAAAATAACGACCGCGCTAAGCGATGTTTCAATGATCCCGTTGGATGAGTGCTTTCGTCTTTTAAATAAATATCAATATTAGGAAAACATGCCAAAGGTAATAATATCAAATGCGTATCTGCAGAACGTACGTAATCCGCTTCTATTTTTTCAATTGCTTGATTGAGCCATTGTCTGTTCATCTTGCCTCTTTTTTATCGTTGTTATGAGATAGTCAGTGAAGATTCAGTAAAATCAATCTAGTATCGATACACCGCCTAAATTCTATGGTATGTTTCTATCATCATCACTGAGGGACTCAAGGAGCCACTATGAAACACATTTACGTTTCACTTTGCCTATTAATGTTAACTGCATGCGCAAAAACCCCAGATTGGGATTATGACAAATCGGCTAACTTCTCAAATGTCAAAAGCTTTGCTTGGTTACCCAACGCAAGCTTAACCAAAGATACCACTCACTACCAAATTAGCCCACTGATGGAACAAAGAGTGCAAAAAGCAGTGAATGCAACTTTAACCACTCAAGGTTTACAACAAGTGGCGATTGAACAAGCAGATGTATTAATTAACTACCATGCTTCGGTTGATAGCAAAATAGAGATCGATACGTTTACCACAGGTTATAATGCACGCTGGGATAACTGGGGCTTTGGCATTCAAAATCAAACACACACCCAAAATTACGAAGTGGGAACCTTGGTTATTGATGTAATCGATCGCGGTACGAATCAACTGATCTGGCGCGGGGCAAAAGAAGGTCGTTTAAAGAAAAACCAAACGCCTGAGCAACGCACACTAGCAATAGAAAAAACTGTAGCAACCATTTTGGCTAACTTTCCGCCAAAATAGCCACTTTTTAATGGCGCATTCATGTAATGCGCCTACTTGCCACCGTCTTTCTTTATTAAGTATTCTGCTCTAAATCGGTGATAAGCCACATTGCCTCTTGATTAGTTTGGCCACATACATCAATTGTTGCTTTAAAATCACTGCATACCAAAGGCCTTTCAGGCTGCCCAAAAATACGGCACATATTCGCTTCATTTAACTGAATACAACGTACACCTGCTGGTTTGCCGTTTGGCATACCGGGTATCGGGGAGCTAATACTTGGCGCAATACAACACGCACCACATCCCATTCTACACTGCATAACTTCCCCAAAACTTATACACAATTACTTGAATTTATTAATAAATATCAAAAAATTATTAATAATACTTAAGCGCAATGGTGAAATAAAGTTGTTATAAAACAAAATGATAAAATAAAAACGCAACAAAAAGATAAATTTCGATTAAAAAAACTAACAGTTTGTTACACAAATACGCAGTCTGTAAACATTATATTGCTTATTATAAGCGTGTCATCAATATAAGTAAGCAAGGGAGTCATCATGGCTACTAAAAAACAAATTTTTATCCCAATTGCAATTGCTGTAACCGCAATTGCAGTTGCTGGGGCACTGGTTGCTATGAAAAAACCACCAGAAAAAAAAGAAGAAACGGTGATTTTGCCCATAGTTAAAACAAGTCCAGCACAAATCAATCCAATCTCATTAGATGTAAAGTCTCATGGCTTAGTAAAAGCAAAAGAACAAACTCAACTTGTTGCTCAAGTCAGCGGGCAAATTGTTGAAGTGTCACCTCTTTTTGTTCAAGGCGGCTTTGTTAAAGAAGGCCAAGTTCTAGTGCGCATCGATCCGAACGATTATGAAGCGGCACTCACTGAAGCAGAAGCAAGTTTGGCTCAAGCTCGTTCAGCTCTTGAAATTGAGCGCGCCCAAGCGCATGTTGCTCAAGCTGAATGGGATCGGATCAGCAAAAACTCAAACGAAAGCATTCCTTCTGAACTGTATTTACGTAAGCCACAATTGGCAGAAAAATTAGCGCGTTATCGCGCATCAGAAGCAGCAGTAAAACGTGCTACCCGTAATTTAGAACGTACTTTTGTAAAAGCGCCATACGACGCGATAATCGCTGAGCGAAGCATTAGCTTAGGTAGTGTAGTCAATCCAGGCAGTTTTTTTGGCCTAGTTAGCGCAACTGAAGTGGCTGAAATTCGCTTACCTGTACCAGATAAAGACTTACAATATTTAGTTAATCATGGCCTTGATTCAAACGTTACTTTGAGTGCCGATTATGCCGGCCAAGAAGTGCAATGGCAGGCTAAAATTGTGCGCAGTGAAGGTGTTATTGATAATAAAAGTCGTATGACGTATCTAGTCGCTGAAGTACAAGACCCTTACGGCCAAACTAAAACAGCCAAACCCCTGCGTTTTGGTGCCTATGTCAATGCCACCATTGCGGGTATGCAAATTCCTGAAGCAACCTTAATTCCTCAGCACTTGGTAAAAAATAATAAAGTGGCGGTATTAAACGCTGACAATACGTTGAGTTTTAGAACTGTTGAAATAGTACGTGAGCAAAATAATATGGTTATTGCCACATCGGGTATTAATTTTGGCGAAAAAATTATTACTTCCGCCCTTGAATACCCGACAGAGGGCATGAAACTCGACCCAGACACCGCAGTTGCAAAATCTGATGAGAAAAAACCAAACGTTGAAACACAACTTGCGATGAAGGAAGAATAACCGATGAGCGCTGACACACAAAAAGGCTTAATCGCCTGGTTTGCGCGTAATCCTGTCGCTGCAAATCTATTAATGATTTTTATCTTGTTGGGTGGTTTATTAACCGCCATGACAATCCGAAAACAAATGTTCCCTCAATTTCAAATTAACTGGCTGAGTGTGCAAGTTGCCTACCCTGGCGCCGCGCCACAGGAAGTTGAAGAAGGGATCACCATAAAAATTGAAGAGGCCCTTGAAGGAATACAAGGCCTAAAACGCTTAATTACTTATTCAAACCGCAATAGCGCTAATGCGTGGATTGAAGTAGATGAAAGCTACAACGTGCAAGACGTACTTGATGAAGTAAAAATGCAAGTTGATTCGATTTCAAGCTTTCCCGCAGGCATGGAGCGCCCTATTGTGGCGCAAGAAAAGTTTGAACAAGAAGTCATGGTGTTAGCTTTATATGGCGATTTAAATCGTCGTGATTTAAAAGAGCTCGGCAATAGCATTCATGATGAAATTCAAGCGCTACCTTCGATCAATATCGCTCGTTTTAATCGCGGCTTAAATTACGAAATTGGCATTGAAGTCAGTCCAGATAAACTGCGTGAATATGGCCTTAGTTTTAGAGAAATTGCCACCGCTGTGCGAAGCTTCTCAGCCAATATGTCTGCAGGTCAAATTAAAGCTGAAAATGGCTACATTTCAATGCGCGTTGAAAACCAAGCCTATACAGGTCGTGAATTTGAGCAGTTACCGTTAATCTTACTGCCAGATGGTACACAAGTATTATTAGGTGATGTGGCAACCGTTAACGATGGTTTTCAAGAAGGTATTCAATACCATAAATACAATGGCAGTAACTCACTTACTTTTGAAATCAATGCTTCAGAAGACCAAGACATCACTAAAGTTGCGGCTGTCATTAAAAAGTACCTTGCCGATAAAGCCGACAAATTACCTGCTGGGGTTAAACTTGAGCCAATCGTCGATATGACGTATTACCTTGAAGGTCGTCTTAACATGATGATCGATAACATGGTATGGGGTGGTATTTTAGTTATGCTGATCTTAGCGTTATTTTTACGCGCTCGGTTAGCGTTTTGGGTCATGATGGGCTTACCAGTATCTTTTTTAGGTGCATTCTTGTTTATGCCGATGGGCTTTTTAGATGTCACCATTAATGTTGCCTCTTTATTTGCCTTTATTTTAGTGCTCGGGATTGTGGTCGATGATGCAATTGTAATTGGTGAATCGGCCCACAGCGAAATTGAAGAGCACGGTCACTCGTTAGATAATGTAATTCGAGGTGTTAAACGTGTTGCCATGCCCGCTACCTTTGGGGTGCTGACAACGGTTGCCGCATTTTTACCAATGACCTTATCAACAGGCCCTGAATCTGCTTTTGGTAAAGCGATTGGCGGCGTAATCATTTTATGTTTGTTATTTTCATTAGTAGAATCAAAATTCATTTTACCGGCGCATATCGCTCGCATGAAAATGACGCCTTACAACCCTCGCAATCCAATGCATCGTTTACGTAATACCATTGATGGTGCCCTTAAACACTTTGTTGAAAATTACTACCGCCCATTTATTGTAAAATGTATTCATTACCGTTATGCCGTAATTGCCACATTTATCGCGATTTTAATTGTCAGTATTGGTTTATTTGCCGGTGGATTTGTTAAGTTTGTTTCAAGCCCTAAAATCCCACACGACTTTCCATCTGTCAGTATTGAGATGAATTTATCCTCTTCAGAAAAAGCCACATTAGAGACGGCACTTGCCATTGAAAAAGTGATTTTAGATGTTGAAAAACAAATCAAAGCTGAATATGGCGTGCCGATGATCAAAGATTTATCAGTTAGCCTCAATGGCCGCACCAATGCCCGTTTAATGGCAGTCCTTGTTGATCCTGATTTACGCCCAATGGATACCTTTGCTTTATCAGATCTGTGGCGTAAAAATATGCCGCCATTACCAGGCATTAAATCGATGACTATTCAAGATAGTATTTTTGGTGGTGGTCGTGATGATGGTGATATTAGCTTTCGTCTTGAAGGAAAAAATGTTGCTGAGCTACGTTTAGTTGCAGAAGAATTAAAATCAAAACTCAATACCATCAAAGGTGTGGGTGATGTGAACGATTCAATGCAAAACGCCACTGACGAAGTACGTTTAAACCTAAAACCTGTTGCTTACACTATGGGCTTAACTCTTGCCGATGTTGCATCTCAGGTCAGCGCCAGTTATTACGGTATGGAAGCACAGCGTATTTTACGCAACGGTGAAGAAGTCAAAGTCATGATCCGCTACCCTGAAGAGCAACGTAATTCCATTAGCGAAATTAACGATACCCGTATTGTGACGCCAACCGGTGCTGAAGTACTGCTATCAGAAGTGGCACAAGTAAGTTTAGCTGATGGTGTAAATCGTATTCGCCGTGAAAATGCAAAACGCACTATTAATGTATGGGCTTCTGTTGATACCAATCAAGCGCAACCTTTTGAGATTGCTAAAGATATTCGTGATAATTACTTGCCAGGTTTACTAAAAAATTATCCTGGCGTACAAAGTAATGTTGCGGGTCGTATTCAACAAGAAATGGACAGTGCAGCAGAGCAAATGCGTAACTTTGTTTTATCAATGGTACTAGTTTTTGCATTACTGGCTATTCCGCTGCGTTCTTATTCACAACCTTTGATCATTATGTCGGTGATCCCATTTGGTGTAATTGGCGCCATGTTTGGTCACATGATTTTGGGCATGACCATGAGTAGCTTATCTGTATTTGGCATTATTGCTGTTGCGGGTGTGGTAGTGAATGACTCATTAGTGATGGTCGACTTTGTTAACCAAGCCCGTAAAGAAGGTGTATCTCTTAAACAAGCAGTTGAAGATGCAGGCTGTAAACGCTTTAGAGCCATTATGCTGACATCCCTCACTACTTTTATCGGTTTAATTCCTATTATTATGGAAACAAGCCTACAAGCTAAAATTGTAATTCCAATGGCTGTATCTCTGGCGTTTGGTGTCTTGTTTGCTACTTTTATTACCTTGATTTTAATTCCTTGCCAATACATAGCCCTTGAGGATTTAAAACGTGTTTTAAAACGCAATAAAAAGACCACAACTGACTCTTTAACCAATCAAGCTGATATTGCAACCAATTAATTACCAATAAACTCCAACCAATAAAAAAGCCAATCTTTTCAGATTGGCTTTTCTTTTTAAACTCAGTGTAACGTAATCACTATATTTACCTTACAATAAGGCAATCATTAGAATAGCAAAGCATTAAGCGATTTATCACTACGAAGCCAAGGCTTTTGCGCCGCCAGAGCTTTATCTAGTTCGGTTAACGCCGCTTTTGCTGCCGCTTTATCTTCAAAGGCCAAGCTCAATACTAAATAAGCCTGCTCATTTTTAAGCTCAACAACTTGAGATTGGCCCTGTAACTTATATTTTCGAACAAAATGCGCGACCCCTTCTGAGCTATGGATTTTAGCAAATTGAATAAAATACCCTTTTAATCGGGGTATTTCATCTTCCACAGCCGCATTTAATACTAGATTCTCAACTTCAGGCTCAGCTTGAGTCAACGGCTCTATAGGTGCTTTAACGACGGCTACAGGCTCAGTGATTAGGGTCTCAGGTTCTGACCCTTCGACTGAGGCAAGCTCCTGCGAAGGATGACGTAATTGATTTATAGCAACTAAAATTCTTTCACTTGCAGTCTGACCACTGGCAATACTTTGTTTGGCATAACGCTCACTTTTATCAAGATCAAGCGGTACTTTTTCACCTTTTAAATAGATTGAAGCCAAGTTGTGCATTGCAAAACTGTTGCCATTCTCAGCGGCTTTTTCATACCAATACAATGATTTATCAATATCTCGATTCCACAGTAACGTCGCTAAGGCAAATTGCGCTTCAGTCTCATTTTGCAGTGCAGCCTTTTCAATCCAACTAAGCCCCGCTTCTATGTCTTTTGGTACTACTTTGTCTTGCAGCAAAATCGCACCTAACTTTAGTTGGGCATAAGATTGCCCTGCTTCAGCGGCTTTTTTATACCAAAAATAAGATTGTTTTGCATCCACAGGCGTGCCCTTGCCTTTTTCGTACATTAAAGCTAATTTACGTTGCGCTGGCAAAAAATCGGCCTCTGCCGCTTTTTGATACCAACCAACTGCATCCGATGCACTTTTATTAACGCCACGACCAAGCTCAAACGCAACAGCTAAATTAAACATCGCTTCGGGGTGTTTTAATTCTGCCGCATAAGTTAAGTAACTAATAGATTGGTCAACATTGGGGGCTACGCTTAGCCCTTTTGCATAAATAGTCGCCATAATGAAACTCGCTTGTGCATCAGCACTGTCGCTGGCTTCTTTGCAGGCACTAAAAGCAGTTACATAATCTTGTTCTAAAAAGGCAGTTTGGCAATCAGCCGCATGGGTAGGAAAAGAATAAAGCAGAGACAGCGCTATTGTTGTTATTTTTCGCAAACTTACCTCCAAAAAAAAAGCCCGGTTAAATACCGAGCTTTCATTGTAGTCGTTTTCGTTAAATATATTCAACTGCTATAATTTCGTACTCAACATTGCCTTTTGGCGTACTGATAGTTACAGCATCATCTACTGATTTACCAACAAGACCGCGAGCTATTGGTGAATTAACCGAAATTAAGTTATTTTTAATGTTTGCTTCATCATCACCGACTATTCGATAAGTTACTTCAGCATCAGTCTCTACGTTAACAATTGTTACTGTAGTACCAAAAATAACTTTACCATTGTTAGCCATCTTGGTGACATCAATCACTTGTACGTTCGATAATTTTGCTTCAATTTCTTGAATTCGTCCTTCACAAAAACCTTGCTCTTCACGTGCAGCATGATATTCGGCATTTTCTTTTAAGTCACCGTGTTCACGTGCCACTGCAATATCTGCAATAATTTTTGGGCGTTTGACTGTTTTAAGTTCGTTAAGTTCTGCTCTTAGCAGTTCAACACCTCTAACTGTCATAGGGATTTGTTGCATAAACTCTCACTTAAAACCTCTGATAACAGTGTTATCAGAGGTTCAATTACTTATTTAACGCGACGATGTAGCTCTTGTAATGAATTTACTTTCGAGCGATCGTCTGCAGCATTTGCTTTACAGTTAGCAAAAGCTGCATTTAGCGTTGTGGTATAGTTTGTTTTATGTTGAAGCGCACCACGACGAAGAACTTTAGAATCTTCAATCGCTTGGCGACCTTCAGTCGTGTTAACGATATAGCTATACTCACCGTTTTTGATACGGTCAAGAATATGAGGGCGACCCTCAAACACTTTGTTTACTCGGCGTACGGCAATGCCGGCTGTCTCAAGTGCTGCAGCTGTACCACCAGTGGCATCAAGTTCAAAACCAAGTTCTGTCATGATACGCGCTAGTTCTACAATTCGTTTTTTATCGCCATTGCGCACAGATAATAATGCACGGCCACCACGAGGTAAAACATTTCCTGCACCTAACTGTGCTTTTGCAAACGCTTCAGCAAAGTTATCACCAACACCCATTACTTCACCCGTTGAGCGCATTTCTGGGCCACGGATTGGATCAACACCTTGGAACTTAGCAAAAGGTAGTACTACTTCTTTTACACTGTAATAAGGCGGAATAGTCTCTTTGGTGATACCTTGGCTTGCAAGTGATTGGCCAGCCATACAACGAGCAGCGATTTTAGCAATCGGCACACTGGTCGCTTTTGATACAAACGGAACAGTACGTGCAGCGCGTGGGTTAACTTCAATTAAATATACGTCGCCATCTTTAACAGCAAATTGTGTATTCATTAAACCAACTACACCAAGTTCAAGTGCCATACGGGTAACTTGGTCACGCATGCGATCTTGAATTTCAGCACTGAGTGTATAAGGTGGAAGTGAACATGCTGAGTCACCTGAGTGAACACCTGCTTGCTCGATATGCTCCATAATACCACCGATGATAACTTGCTCACCGTCACAGATTGCATCAACATCAACTTCAATTGCGTCATCTAAGAAATGATCAAGTAATACAGGAGCTTCGTTTGATGCTTGTACTGCCTCAGTCATATAACGACGTAAATCGTCTTCGTCATAAACGATTTCCATTGCGCGACCACCAAGAACATACGATGGGCGAACAACCAATGGGAAACCAATTTCTGCCGATTTAGCCATGGCTTCTTCGGTTGACGTTACTGTCGCATTATGTGGCTGTAATAAGCCTAAGCGCTCAACAAGTTGTTGGAAACGTTCACGGTCTTCAGCGCGGTCGATAGCGTCAGGTGAAGTACCAATTACTGGCACACCATTCGCTTCAAGGGCACGAGCAAGTTTCAGCGGTGTTTGACCACCATACTGCACGATCACGCCTTTTGGTTTTTCAACTCGAACGATTTCAAGCACATCTTCAAGCGTAATTGGCTCAAAATATAAACGGTCTGACGTATCGTAATCGGTAGAAACCGTTTCAGGGTTACAGTTAACCATGATGGTTTCATAACCATCTTCACGCAGTGCAAGGGCCGCGTGAACACAGCAGTAATCAAATTCAATACCTTGACCGATACGGTTTGGACCACCACCGATAACCATGATTTTATCGCGGTTACTTGGGTTCGCTTCACACTCTTCATCATACGTTGAATACATATAAGCAGTGTCTGAACTAAATTCAGCAGCACAGGTATCTACGCGTTTGTAAACTGGGAAGATATTGAAGTTATGGCGTTTTTTACGAATTTCAGCTTCTGATACTCCCGCAATTTCTGCGATACGTGCATCAGCAAAACCTTTACGTTTTAAACGACGTAAAAAGTCTTTGTTTAAGCCTGCCATGCCAGATGAGGCGATTTTAGCTTCATCTTTTAAGATGTCTTCAATTTGAACTAAGAACCAACGGTCGATTTTAGTGTATTCGAATACATCATCAACTGACATACCGTGGCGCATTGCATCTGCAACATACCAAATACGCTCAGCGCCTGGCTCACGTAATTCGTGAATGATTTTCTCTCTCGCACTTGGGTCATCAAGCGCCACAATTGGGTTAAACCCTGTTGCGCCAACTTCTAAGCCACGTAATGCTTTTTGTAATGACTCTTGTTGGTTACGACCAATAGCCATTACTTCACCAACTGATTTCATTTGTGTGGTTAAACGGTCGTTTGCACCCGCAAATTTTTCAAAGTTAAAACGAGGAATTTTTGTTACCACGTAATCGATTGATGGTTCAAATGACGCCGGTGTTTTGCCACCAGTAATGTCATTTTGTAACTCATCAAGCGTATAACCTACCGCTAGTTTTGCAGCGATTTTAGCAATTGGGAAACCCGTTGCTTTTGACGCAAGCGCAGATGAACGTGATACACGTGGGTTCATTTCGATAATAACCATACGGCCAGTATCAGGACAAATACCAAACTGTACGTTTGAACCACCTGTTTCAACACCAATTTCACGTAATACAGCCATCGATGCATTACGCATGATTTGGTATTCTTTATCAGTCAATGTTTGTGCTGGGGCAACGGTGATTGAGTCACCAGTATGAACACCCATAGGATCAAAGTTTTCAATTGAACAAACGATAATGCAGTTGTCGTTTTTATCACGAACCACTTCCATCTCGTATTCTTTCCAACCAATTAACGATTCGTCAATTAACAATTCTTTAGTTGGTGAAAGATCAAGACCGCGCTCACAAATCTCTTCAAATTCTTCTTGGTTGTACGCAACACCACCACCTGTTCCACCCATGGTGAAAGAAGGACGGATGATACATGGGAAACCAATACGGGTGACGATATCACGCGCACTTTCCATGCTGCGTGCAATTTCAGCGCGTGGTGTTTCTAAACCAATCGCTTTCATTGCTACGTCAAAACGTGAACGGTCTTCTGCTTTATCGATTGCATCAGCTGTCGCGCCGATTAGCTCAACACCGTGTTTTGCAAGTACACCACGACGGTCTAAGTCAAGAGCACAGTTTAATGCCGTTTGACCACCCATTGTTGGTAGAACTGCGTCAGGCTTTTCTTTTTCAATGATTTTTTCGACAACTTCCCAGTGAATTGGCTCGATGTATGTTGCATCAGCCATTTCAGGATCTGTCATGATAGTTGCAGGGTTTGAATTCACTAGAATGACACGGTAGCCTTCTTCGCGAAGCGCTTTACAGGCTTGTGCACCCGAGTAGTCAAATTCACAGGCTTGGCCGATTACAATAGGGCCAGCGCCTAGGATAAGAATGCTTTTTATATCAGTACGTTTTGGCATTGTTACTCTCGGTCCTAAATTAGTGTTTACGTTCTTGCATCAAATCGATGAAGTGATCAAATAACGGCGCAGCATCATGCGGGCCTGGGCTCGCTTCTGGATGACCTTGGAAGCTAAATGCAGGTTTATCTGTACGATGAATACCTTGCAAAGTGCCATCAAACAATGATTTATGCGTTGCACGTAACGTGTCTGGTAGCGTTGATTCTTCGGCAGCAAAACCATGGTTTTGTGCAGTAATCATCACGACACCACGATCTAAATCTTTTACAGGGTGGTTACCACCGTGATGGCCAAACTTCATTTTTACCGTTTGTGCACCCGACGCAAGAGCTAGTAATTGGTGACCTAAACAGATCCCAAAAATTGGCGTGTCAGTTTCTAAAAATGCTTTAATTGCTTCAATAGCATAAGTACATGGAGCTGGATCACCTGGGCCATTTGATAAGAAAATACCATCTGGATTTAAGGCTAATACGTCAGCAGCAGACGTTTGGGCAGGCACAACCGTTAATTTACAACCGCGGTCAACTAACATACGTAAAATATTACGTTTAACACCAAAATCATACGCTACAACGTGGAACTTTGCATCAGCGTCAGCAAGTGTCTTAAATCCTTGACCTAGTTGCCAACTGCCTTCATTCCATTGATATTGCTCAGTGGTTGAAACCACTTTGGCAAGATCCATTCCTTTTAAACCTGGGAATGCTTTTGCAGCTTCTAAAGCTTTCGCTTCATCAATTTCACCAGCGATAATACAGCCATTTTGAGCCCCTTTATCACGTAAGATACGTGTTAATTTACGGGTATCAATGTCTGCAATCCCTAGGATATTGCGAGCTTTTAAATATTCATCTAATGATTGCTCATTACGGAAATTACTCGCTAGCAGTGGCAAATCACGAATAACTAGGCCTTTAGCCCAGATTTTATTCGCTTCTTCGTCTTCGCTGTTAGTGCCCGTATTACCGATATGTGGGTAAGTCAGGGTTACGATTTGTTCCGCATATGAGGGATCAGTGATAATCTCCTGATAGCCTGTCATTGATGTATTAAATACTACTTCACCGACTGAAATACCTTCAGCCCCTATCGCAGTACCGCGGAACACTGTGCCGTCTTCTAGGACTAACAAAGCGGATATAGTCAAGTTAACCTCCTAACAGTAAAAAACGGGTGTAAAAACTGACGATTTACGACCCGCTCAAGGCGTTTGGAAACACGCAAAATAAATTTTGGCAAATTGTGCTTATTTTAGATTAAAAACGCTTCAAGGTCTAACGCTAATTACAAAAAAACTAAAAATAGCGCTTTCTTCGAAAAAAAACGATGAAAGCGCCAAAAAAAACTGTTTACTACTTAAAACCTAACACATCTTGCATATCATAAAGTCCTGCAGGTTTATTTTTCAACCAGCCTGCAGCCCTTACTGCACCTTGAGCGAAGGTCATTCGAGAACTCGCTTTATGGGTTATTTCGAGTCTTTCGCCGATAGAAGCGAAATAAGCCGTATGTTCACCGACAATATCCCCAGCTCTTAGCACCGAATATCCAATTTCATTTTGCGATTTAGCCACATGGTCTTGATGACGTTCATAACGAGCAACTTCGTTATGATCCCATCCTTTTGCCTCTGCGATTGCTTCACCAATCGCAAGTGCGGTGCCTGAAGGAGCATCAATTTTATGACGATGATGGGCTTCAAAAATTTCAATATCAATCTCATCACTCAATGTTTTTGCGGCTGTTTGCACCAAATTAAGTAATAAGTTGATACCAACACTAAAGTTGCGAGAAAACACAATGGGAATAGTTTTAGCAGCTTGCTGTAATTTCGCAAACTCCTCAGCAGTTAAACCCGTCGTACCAATCACCATTGGAATTTGATTAGCAACCGCATACGCTAAATGCACTAACATGCCTTGCGGTAAAGTAAAATCAATAAGCACATCAACATTGGTACAATTGGTTTGCTCAAGTGCGCAAAATGTTTGCTCAATATCATTTACGCCGATGATTGGGCCGACGTTGATACCAAAAAAATCGGATGTTTTACGCACATAAGCGGCTGCTATTTCACTGTTATTATCTTGATAGGTTGCTTGCAAAAGTGCCTGCCCCATGCGCCCATTTGCGCCAAACACGCCAATTCGATTCATATTATTCTCTTTATAAATAAAGGGTTAAATTAAGCAGTTTTACTTTTTTTCTTAACAAAAAAGCAAAAAGATTCTTTTTAACACTGACAAATTACTATATGTTAATAGTTTAATGTTTATTCACGTCCGATGCATCAAAGGGATTTAGTGGATTTTGACGCTTTGAGTGTGCATTAGCATTTGGCACAGTGTAACAAGAAAAATTTGACAAAACATCTAGCCATCTATACATTCGCACTTCCTTAGATATAAGGCGCCGATTTGGTCTTTGGCTTGCGGGCGCTTGAAAAATGCAGCTAAAAAGGGAACTGTGGGGCTGCAACATTTATTTTAGAGGTTTTTAATGCAGTCTACTTTTAGTAAAACTCAAGCAAAGTTATCTTTGCTACCCTTATTAAGTTTCGTCGCTATTTTTTTAGGCGCAGGCTTATATCTTCAATCTCAAGGCGTTGATTATGCTTTTTATCAACTCCCTGCTCCTGTTGCTATTTTACCCGCTATTTTACTGGCCTTTATTTTAAATAAAGCCACCATCAATCGCTCTGTTGAAACCTTTATTAAAGGTGCGGGCCATAGCAATATCATCACCATGTGTTTAATTTATTTACTCGCAGGCGCGTTTTCGACCGTAGCTGGTGCAACCGGTGGGGTTGATGCTGTAGTGAATGCGGGCCTTGATTTAGTTCCACCAAGCTTTTTACTACCAGGTTTATTTTTAATTTCTGCCATCGTTGCCACAGCAATGGGAACCTCAATGGGCACCATTGGGGCAATTGGACCGATTGCCTATGCGTTATCACTCAAAACAGGCATGGACCCTGCGCTTGTTGCTGGTGCGGTTGTTTCTGGCGCAATGTTTGGTGATAATTTATCGATTATTTCTGATACTACAATTGCAGCTACACGTACACAAGGCTGTGAAATGAAAGATAAATTCCGCGAAAATTTTAAAATCGCAATGCCTGCGGCCTTATTAACCGTAGTGCTGTTATTTATACTCACTCCCGCACCACAAGCAATCGAAGTTCAAGAGTATGATTTACTGTTAGTCTTACCTTATGCCTTTATTTTAGTGCTCGCTGTACTTGGGTTTAATGTATTTGTTGTATTGTTCAGCGGCATTGTTTTTGCCGGAGTCATGGGCTTTACCGGCAGCTATGAAGGCAGCGCTTTTATCAAAGACATTTATAAAGGTTTCAGCAGCATGCAAGAAATCTTCTTACTTTCAATGCTTATTGGTGGTTTGTCTGAGTTTATTCGTATTAACGGCGGCTTAGATTACATAGCTCACAAAATTCAATACTTAACTAAAGTCATCGCTAAATGGAATCGTAAAGTAGCCGATCAACTAGGTATTGCAGCCTTGGTACTGACATCAAATTTGTGCATCGCTAACAATACAGTGTCAATTATTGTTGCAGGCCCGATTGCTAAAAAATTGGCTGAAGACGGCAATATCTCAGCAAAACGCTCTGCCAGTTTGCTTGATATTTTTGCCTGCGTAATGCAAGGCTCATTGCCTTATGGCGCACAAGCTTTATTACTTGGCGCAACGTTTCAAATTTCACCTTGGCAAGTAGCAAGCTCATCTTATTATTGTTTTATTTTGGCTTTTGTTGCAATTAGCATTATTTGTTTAAACCGCCACAAAGTATAAATATGACGTGAGATACCAATAAAATTATTGGTATCTCATTTTTAGTTTTATCATTCCCACCTTTTGATTGTTCCCTGATGCATTAGTATTTAAAGCAACGCAAAGTAACTTGGGGAAAATACCTACTTTTAAGAGGTAGATTGCGAGTGAGACAAAAAGTGGGGAGCCGACTCTTTTGAATCAGTTCCTCAACCTGATGGCGAATGGACTTTTTAAATTACAGCGTACAACCAGGCTTTTTACCGGTTTGTAATGCACTGTAGTGCAGTTTCATTGCTTCAGGCATTTCTTTACGTAAATCTTCAATACGTGTTTTTGGTGATGGATGAGTCGATAAAAACTCTGGAGATGCCCCACTACCTACTGCACTCATATTTTGCCAAAGAGTAACGGATTCTTTTGGATCAAATCCCGCCTTAGCCATTAAATCCAACCCAATTTCATCAGCCTCGGATTCATGTGTGCGGCTAAAGGGCAATATTACACCGTATTGCGTACCAACACCCAGCGCAGTCATAATCGCACCATGATATTGATTTTGCGTTGATTTTAACGTTGCATCAGCAGCTTGCATCCCAATCTGAATCGCTGAGCTTTGTGATGCACGTTCATTTGAATGTTCGGCAATCACATGCCCGACTTCATGGCCCATAACAGTTGCAACTTGATGTTGATTGACCGCCACTTTTAATAAACCAGTGTGAACTCCGATTTTTCCACCGGGCAATGCAAATGCATTCGCTGAGTCTTCATCAAAAACAACCACTTCCCATTTCTGACTTGCATATTTTTGTGGCAATACCGCAATAATATTGTCCGCAATGCATTGCACATAACGATTGGTTCTAGTGTCGGTATTGATAGCCATTTGTTTTTTTAATTGGCTAAAACTTTGAACGCCCATACTGTTCATATCGCTATCAGAATAGAGCGCCAATTGCGTGCGTCCGGTTGGTGATGTTTTGCAACCAAGTAATAAACCTGTTATTGCGAGCGCTAACAATGCATTTTTCATGTTGTTCCTTTAAATTTAGCGTTTGAAATAAGTGTAATGGAGTCAGGTTAAAATTAATAGTCGACACGCTTTTTGCATGTCGTTTTGTTAAAGTTTTTGTCTTTTTAAATTCAGTCTTTACCAGGATGTTAATGTCATCTCACAGCAAATAACTGTGCGAAATTGCAACACTATTGTGCGTACTTAATGCTTGTTTGAAATGCTAAAAGTCTTACACTATGTCCCCCCTTCTTTAAAAGCGCTCTTATTATGCAAACGTCTTTAAATAAACGCATTTTATTACCTTTATTAGCCAGTATTGTGGCCATTACCCCGCTTGCAATTGACCTGTATTTACCAGCCATGCTGCAAATTGCCAATGACTTAGGTACGTCGATTAGCCAAGTTCAATTATCATTAAGTACCTATTTAGCTGGATATGCGTTAGGTATGCTTTTCTTTGGCCCTTTAGCTGACCAATTTGGTCGCCGAAAGCTTGCTATTATTGGCTTATCTGGATTTTGCTTTTTTACGCTAATTTTAGTTTTTTGCCGCAATATTGAATTATTTTTACTCAGCCGTGGCCTTCAAGCCTTTTTTGGAGCAGCCGCAACTGTGGTTGTGCCAGGTATAATTCGCCATATTTATGAACATGAAACGGCTAAAGGCATGTCTTATGTGTCAATGATCATGATGATGGCCCCTCTGCTTGCCCCCTCAATTGGCAGCGCCTTAATGTTAATTTGGCATTGGCAGAGTATTTTTATCTTTTTAAGTGGCTATAGCATTATAATTTTACTTCTTGTGATGCGTTATTTGATTGATATTCCCATCACTAAAAACCCTAATACAGGGCTTAATTTATTTATTAATAGTTATAAAACAGTTTTGAGTTATCGCCCTGCTCGGTTTGATATTTTAAGCTCAATGTTCGCATCATTTGCTTTTTTCTGTTTTTTAACTTCGGTGCCGTTTATTTATCTCGATTATTTTAAAGTCGAAAGCCAAACCTTTGGGATTTTATTCGCATTTAATGTAATAGCTTTGATGGCGGGAAATTTTTTAAATACGCGCTTAGTAGGACGATTTGGCTCAAGAACAATGCTTTACAGCGGTTTGATATTGGCAATACTCAGCGCAAGCTGCTTAGTTGTAGCCTCATTGATGCATTCATCTTTAGTATGGGTTGTTGTTTTTATCGCCCCATTAATGATGAGCTTGGGATTAATGGCCAGTAATGCCGATGCATTAATTTTAATCGCGTTTGCCAAGCAATCAGGTACTGCGACAGCTGTAATAGGTACGTTGCGCTTTGGTAGCGGTGCACTGGCGGGGCCACTTTTAGCCTTGCTTCACAGTCACGATACTTTCGCTTTCTCAATTTTAATGTTTAGTGCTGTGGTGGCGATTTTATTATGCCAATGGCTACAGCATTTACAGAACAAGGCTGTTTAACAGCCATAAAAAAACCGCTTTTCAGCGGTTTTTTTATTCACAGCAGTAAATTATTCAGCCGCTTTCGATACCATTACCATAGCTGGACGTAATAAACGGCCATGTAATGTATATCCTTTTTGCATTACAGCAAGTACAGTATTTGGCTCAACTTCAGCGCTTGGTTGTAACGCCATCGCTTGATGATATTCAGGGTTAAAGCTCTCACCTTGCGGATTCACTACTTCAACGCCAAATTTTGCGACTGCAGTAACAAAGCTTTTTACTGTCATATCAATGCCTTCAAGTAATGGGGTTAATGCATCATTACTTTTATCAGCAAATTCGATTGCGCGTTCTAAGTTATCAATAACAGGTAATAACTCATTTGAAAACTTTTCTAATGCAAACTTATGTGCTTTTTCAATATCTTGAGCAGCACGACGACGCACGTTGTCTACTTCAGCTGCAGCGCGGATAACACTGTCTTTCTGGTCTGCAATTGTTTGATTAGCGGCTTCTAATTCAGCAGATAATAATGCAATTTCAGCCTCAGGGCTTAATTCTTGTTCGACGTTTTCACCATCAACATGTTGGTCAACAGTTTGTTCGTTCAGCTCAGCTTCTTGTGAAGCATGATTTGTTTGTTCAGACATTATTTCTGATCTCCAATTCTTTACAACTGCGGGTAATTATGGGGATGGAATTTTTAGATTCAAGAGTCTTTTTAACCCAAAGCAGTAAATTCATTAATTAATGCCTCTATCTCGGCTGTTTTTTTACAAATAATGCAAAAACGACCTTGGTAAACCCCTTGTGAAAAATAAGGTGCACTTAAGATTAATAAATGCTCAAAACCATGAAACGGCATATCATCGCCTAGGATCACCGATAAACCGCGCTTAAATGCCAGCTTATCTTCAACAAAACTAAGTAATGGGGTGCCTATGCATGGTTGCTCAGACCCTTTTAATGATTCAAATAAATAATTGTCACCCACAACAATGCTATTTTCAGACCCGAGTTTATCTGCAAGTAAACGCGTCCATTGCGCCAAAGAGCCATGACAAAACATTGGAGCCGTGGCTGACATTGCACGCATGCGTTGTAGCCCTTCGGCCAAAGTTTGCTGCGCAAACACGGTATTAAGCCAACCGTTAAAGGCCAAGCGAATTTTTTCGTTTGCTTCTAACGGTTTGGTGATCACAACATTGTGGCTTTGACCTTGACGGTCGAGTAATAAAATCAACCAGTTTTGCTTATCAAAATCCAGCACTTCAACTCGAAAAATAGCCTGAGAGGTGACTTGAGGTAAACCCACACACGCACATACCTTATATTTTTGGCTGATATAATGAGTAAATTGAATTAATGAATCATTACATGGCTGCCAAAAATCAACGACGTGCTGCAAATCAAAAAAAGTACCAAACCAATATTTAAATCCTGCCAAAGTGGGGACGCGCCCCGCAGAAGTATGAGGAGAATAAATTAAACCTAATTTCTCCATTCGTGCCATCGAATTACGAATTGTCGCAGAACATACGGCCATGCCGTTTTGTTTTGCTATTCGTGAAGACGGCACAGCCACGCCTTGCCCATCGCAATAAAAGCGCATAATGGCTGAGAAAATTTGTTGATCGCGAGTATTTAAATTCATAATGCCTTAATGAGGGCGAGGTTATTTATTTTCAAGTAGCTAAGCTTTTAGATATACTGAATTTACTTTCAATTTCAGTCAATCCTCATGAACAAGACATTCAATACCATTGGTCTTATCGGAAAACCTAATCACGCAGGCGCAAATGCCACATTAAAAAAACTCGATAGTTTTCTTGATGCACTAGGTTATGAAGTGCTCATTGAACAGCGAGTTGGTTTTGATATGGGCGTGCCTGAGCACCGCCTTGTTGAATTAGTGGACTTAGGACGCCAATGCGATTTAGCTATTGTGGTTGGCGGTGATGGTAATATGCTTGGCGCGGCAAGAGTATTATCGCGTTTTGATGTTGCTGTAATTGGGGTAAATCGCGGTAATTTAGGTTTTTTAACTGACCTTGATCCTCATAACTTCGAAGCCGCACTTGAGCAAGTTTTAGCTGGTCAATACCGTCAAGAAACCCGCTTTCTCCTAGAAGTTGAAGTCTATCGGCACGAAAAATTAAAAAGCTCTAATTCGGCAGTAAATGAAGCGGTTTTACATGCCGATAAAGTTGCTCATATGATTGAGTTTGAAGCTTTTATTAATGATGACTTTGTTTTTTCACAAAAATCAGATGGCTTAATTGTTTGCACCCCTACCGGCTCAACAGCTTATTCGCTTTCAGGCGGCGGGCCAATTTTAACACCCGAACTCAACGCTATGGCCTTAGTGCCGATGTTCCCACATACCCTATCAAGCCGCCCTTTAGTGGTTGATGCCGATAATGAAATTCGCTTAAAACTTAGCTTAGAAAATGATGACAACTTACAGATCAGCTGTGATAGCCATATTGTTTTGGCTGTTATGCCAGGTGATGAAGTTGTGATAAAAAAAGGGGATAAACCACTTCGCCTCATTCATCCAAAAGATTATTCTTATTACAACGTACTGCGACAAAAACTTAATTGGGGCAGCCGTTTATATTAGAGACTGCTGACTTTTCGCGTATGCTTTTGCCGCGCTTTGTTTGGTATTCTCACAAGGCGTAGCCGATGTAGTGTACTTATTCTACGTAAATCGGCGACCACGCAAGTAGCAATACCAAACAAGCCAATGCCTTCGATTTCATCTCATACTCCTCCTGTTCAATATTTATTTAGCATGCAAAATTACTGAATGAGCGCTGCGTTTAAAATACGTACAAATGAGCGGAATTCGTACAAAAAAGACCACAAGCCCTAAAAAAACATCAGAATTAGTGAAACCTTTTAACCATTTTTTACAGGTTTCACCTTCTTTAACAGCGAAAGTATTTATTTTAGAACATCAGATTTGCTAACTCATTCACTCATTTAAAGTTCAGCTCAATAATTTTTAAAATTCAAATTATCAACATGGCTATTTTATTTTGATAAAAGTTTGAGTATGCTGCCGCTCTAAGCTGTTTATTATGGATTTTTTTACTCATCATGACTTACATTGTGTTTCTATGCGTTATTCTTCTTATTGCGGTTTTTGCGACTTACACGGTAGTTGAAAATAATCGAAAAAAAGCCGAAGCCTTCAAAAAACAACAGTTTAATGACAGGGTTAAATACGTAACCGAAAACTATAAAAAGCAAATTTCACTCTACGCCGAAGCCAAACTCATTCGCCCAAAACATGTCCCTATGATGCAAGCTGTGGTTAATAACTTTTTTGTTGTCCAACCTCACAGTGAGTCGAACCTTATTTTAATGGAGGTTTGTCTTGAGAACTTAACCAATGTTTTAGCCAGTGAAATGGCTAAAAGTCATGTAACTGGTAATAAAGATCAACTTGCAGAACGAATTTTAAATTTTGTGAGCGAATTACCTACAGGGCGCGACTTCAATAAGATATTTTATGAGCAGCTTTTACCAGGGCTTGTTACAAGTCTCAAATCTGCAGATGTACTTAACGAGGCCACAATAGAGGCTTTATCTGCAGAAGAAAATGAAGCTCAAACAGAAGAAAAAAGCAGCACTACAAATTAGCTAAAAAAAGCTAAAAAATATTTGCGCAATTAACAAATACTGTATAAATTAACAGTTAATGAACTGGATGGATAAACAGTATGTTAATTGCGTTAGAAGTAAATAATTTTGCAATAGTTTCCGAGCTTGAAACTGAATGGCAACCGGGTATGACAACCATTACAGGTGAAACCGGTGCGGGTAAATCAATTGCTATTGATGCTTTGTCGCTTTGTTTAGGTGAACGTGCAGAAGCAAGCATGGTTCGCCCAGGCGCAGACAAAGCTGAGGTTACGGCCGAATTTGATATTCGCAAACTTCCTAATGCGCAAAAATTTCTACTAGAAAACGACTTAGTCAGTGATGACGAATGCATTTTACGACGAGTGATCAGTAATACAGGTCGCAGTAAGGCCTATATTAATGGCACTCCCGTCACAGCCAGCCAATTAAAAACGTTAAGTCAAACGCTGATTGCCATCCATGGACAACACGCACATCAATTATTAAGCAAAAATGAGCATCAACTTTTACTGCTTGACGAATATGCAGGTCATCAGGCGCTGTTAGCTGAGACTAAAAATTTATTTAAACGCTATCAAAGTATTAAGAAAGAACATGCTCAACTGCTTGCTTTACAAGCCCAGCAAGATGCCCAGCAGCAATTACTTGAATATCAAGTAGCTGAACTCAATGAGTTTGCTCTTGAAGATGGTGAATATGACAATGTTGAAGCTGAGCATAGCTTGCTTAGCAACATGCACACATTGCTTGAATCGAGCCAACGAGAGCTGCAACATCTGTATGAAGAAGATGGGGCTAACGCCTATACCATAGTACAACATAGTGCCAACCGATTTGCTGAATTAGCCAGCATTGACCCACAACTCTCACCAATTGCTGATTTATTATTTGAAGCAGCGGTACAAATTGAAGAAGCAGCCAGCAATATCCGTCGTTATCAAGAAAGCAGTGAATGTGATCCACATCGCTTAATTGAAGTAGAAGATCGCATGGCGAAAACATTAGAGTTGGCTCGTAAACACCATATCCGACCCCAAGAATTATATGATTTTCATCAACAGTTAATTAGCCAGCTTGATAAAATTAGCCACGATAGTGCACGACTAGACAGCCTCGAATTAGAAATAACAGCGACACTAGCGCAATACCAACAAAGCGCCCAAGTATTAAGCCAAAGCCGACACGCTGCAGCTACAGAACTTAATAACTTGATCAGCCAAAGTATGCATCAGCTGTCGATGGAAAATGGTCAATTTGAAATTGAGTTAGCTTTTGAATCTGCCAGCAGCCCAAGCCCTATCGGCTTAGATAAAATTGACTTTTTAGTTTGCACTAACCCCGGTCAGCCAATGCAGCCACTTGCTAAAGTTGCCTCTGGTGGTGAACTATCGCGTATAAGTTTGGCTATTCAAGTGATTATTGCTGCCAAAGTCACCACTCCAACGCTTATTTTTGATGAAGTGGATGTTGGTATTTCAGGCCCAACCGCCTCCGCTGTTGGAAGCTTATTACGACAATTGGGTGAATCAACTCAAGTCATCTGTGTAACTCACTTACCGCAAGTCGCTTGCAGCGGCCATCAACAATTTTTTGTGGCTAAATTTAGTGATGGCAAACAAACCCATACCAAAATGAGAATGCTCGACCAGCAAGGCAGAGTCAACGAAATAGCTCGCTTGTTAGGTGGCAATAATATTAGTCAAATTACTCTTAACAATGCGCAAGAGTTACTTGAAGCCTGCGCTTGAATATGAAAGTCTTATTTTAAATAGTAAAAAAGGTAAGCGAATGCTTACCTTTTTTTATTAAACCTAACCAATCGCTAAGTTATATTTTAAAGTATGTTCAAAAGCCTCAAAACAAACTGACTTATTAATAGCTGCTCAAGCTGATTAAGATCCTGAGCCATTCTATAAAGCCCGCTTTATTAAGACGTAAATCATACAGCTAAATAATCTAAAATCCCTTCTGCGGCATTACGACCTTCAAAAATTGCAGTAACAACAAGATCAGAACCTCGCACTATATCACCACCGGCAAATATTTTCGGATTGGTCGTTTGATGGGTATGGCCCAGACCTTGCTCAGGTGCTTTAATACGACCCCACTGATCACATTCAACCCCAAAAGGTTCAAGCCAAGGCATCGCATGTGGTTGAAAACCAAATGCCATAATTACTGCATCAGCAGGTAATAAATGTTCAGAACCAGCCACTTCTTCTGCGCGACGACGTCCTTTTTCATCAGGCTCACCCAGTGCTGTTTTAACCATGTTTACACCAATAACTTTGCCTTCAACATCAAGCTGAATTCCTTTAGGCTGCACATTAAACTTGAATTTAACGCCTTCTTCTTTGGCATTTTTAACTTCTCGTTTTGAGCCTGGCATGTTTTGCTCATCGCGTCGATAGGCACAAATGACTTCTTTTGCACCTTGACGAATCGATGTACGAACACAATCCATTGCCGTATCACCGCCGCCTAAAACCACAACACGTTTGTTCGCCATATCTTGATATGGATAAGCCTCATTATCAAAACCCATCACTTTATTGGTATTGGCAATCAAAAATGGTAAAGCGTCAAATACACCTTGCGCTTCTTCATTTTCAAGGCCGCCACGCATATTTTGATAGGTACCAACACCAACAAACACCGCATCGTATTGCGCTATTAAATCGGCTAATTGAACATCTTTACCTACTTCGGTATTTAAGCGAAATTCAACCCCCATTCCGGTGAATATTTCGCGGCGCTTTTCCATCACTGACTTTTCAAGTTTAAACGATGGAATACCGAATGTGAGTAGGCCACCAATTTCAGGATGACGGTCAAATACCACAGGTTTAACCCCATTACGGGCTAATATATCGGCACAACCCAATCCCGCAGGCCCAGCACCAATAATGGCAACTTTTTTATCGCTCCAGACCACATATGATGTATCGGGCTTCCAACCCATAGCAAAGGCTGTATCGGTAATGTATTTTTCAATATTACCAATAGTCACAGCACCAAACTCATCATTCAGTGTACACGAGCCTTCGCATAATCTGTCTTGAGGACAAACCCGACCACAAACCTCAGGTAAACTATTAGTTCGGTGTGATAATTCTGCCGCTTCAAAAATTTTACCGTCTTTAATTAGCTTCAACCACTGCGGAATATAATTGTGAACAGGACACTTCCACTCACAATATGGGTTGCCACAGTCTAAGCAGCGATCAGCTTGTGAATCGACTTGCTTGGCCGAAAACGGCTCATAAATTTCAACAAACTGCTTTTTGCGGGTCGAGATCGGCTTTTTACGCGGATCAACTCGCTGCACATCGATAAATTGATAAACATTTTGCGCCATTGTTATTTCTCCTTACTGAGCTTGAACTCTAAGCTCAGCACTACTGCGAGCACGATGACCTAATAAACTTTTAACATCGCTTGATTTAGGTTTTATCAGCCTAAATTTCGCTAAATAATTTTCAAAGTCAGCTAGAATTGTTTCGGCCCAGCATGACTTAGTTGCTTCTAAATGCTCGATAATTAAGCCGCGTAAATGCTCATGGTGAATGACTAAGTCATCCATCGCAATGAGCTCAACAAGCTCAGAATTAATTCGTTTTTCAAAGTCTTGCGCTTCATCAAGTACATAAGCAAAACCGCCTGTCATCCCTGCACCAAAGTTAATGCCTGTTTTACCTAAAATACAGACCACACCGCCGGTCATGTACTCACACGCATTATCACCTGCGCCTTCAATGACGGCGATTGCACCAGAATTTCGCACCGCAAAACGCTCACCGGCTCGTCCTGCCGCAAAAAGTTTGCCGCCTGTTGCACCGTACAAACAGGTATTACCAATAATACTTGCTTGGTGACACGCAAACGATGAACCCGGTGGAGGTGCAATACTTAACTTGCCACCAGCCATGCCTTTGCCAACATAATCATTCGCATCGCCAACAAGTGACATTTCTAAACCACCAGCATTCCATACGCCAAACGATTGACCAGCAGTACCGGTTAATTCTATTTGAATCGGATCGGCAGCCATACCTTGATTACCATGACGCTCAGCAATATAACCTGAAAGCAGCGCTCCAACAGAGCGGTCGGTATTATTGATTTTTGAGCGGATGACCTTACCTAACTTTTCATCAATCGCGGGTTGTGATTTTGCTAATAAAGTTTCATTTAAGCGACCTTGATAATGCGATGTATTAGCAGTGCTACAAAACAGTGTTTGACCCGATTTATTATTAGGGCGGTACAATAAGCCAGATAAATCAAGCTTGCTTTGTTTAGCTGTTTTCCCTTCAATGGCAACCAGCAAATCTGTGCGGCCAATTAAATCAACTAATTGACGAATACCTAAACTCGCCATAATTTCTCGTGCTTCTTGAGCAATGAACTTAAAGTAATTCATCGCCATTTCTGGTAAGCCGTGATAATGATTTTGACGTAGTTTTTCATCTTGTGTTGCAACGCCGGTTGCGCAGTTATTTAAATGGCAAATACGCAAATATTTACATCCTAAGGCCACCATAGGCCCAGTACCAAAACCAAAGCTTTCAGCCCCTAAAATGGCAGCCTTAATAATATCTAGGCCTGTTTTTAAACCACCGTCAGTTTGTAAGCGAATACGATGACGTAAACCGTTTTCAACCAATGCTTGCTGAGTTTCAGCAAGCCCAAGCTCCCAAGGTGAGCCTGCATATTTTACTGACGTTAGTGGGCTTGCGCCTGTTCCACCATCGTAACCTGCAATGGTAATCAGGTCTGCATAGGCTTTAGCCACACCTGTAGCTATAGTCCCAACACCAGGTTCTGACACTAATTTCACTGAAATCATCGCCTTTGGATTAACTTGCTTTAAGTCAAAAATCAACTGAGCTAAATCTTCTATTGAATAAATATCATGATGCGGGGGCGGTGATATTAATGTCACTCCAGGCACTGAATATCGTAACTTTGCAATGTATGGCGTTACTTTTTCGCCAGGAAGCTGACCGCCCTCCCCAGGTTTTGCACCTTGTGCGACCTTAATTTGAATCACATCTGCATTCACTAAATAATGCGGCGTAACCCCAAAACGGCCCGAGGCAACTTGTTTGATACGAGAATTCTTTTCTGTGCCATAACGCAGCACATCTTCACCGCCCTCACCTGAATTTGAACAACCACCTAAACGATTCATTGCAATTGCGAGTGCTTCATGTGCTTCAGGAGACAATGCCCCGATACTCATCGCTGCAGAGTCAAAGCGTTTGTAGAGCGCTTCGGCAGGTTCAACTTCGTCAATGGAAATCGCGCCATCACCTGCTTGTAATTGTAATAAATCGCGTAACGTGGTGATGGGTCTGTTATTAACTAAATCGGCATAGCGTAAATAATCTTGGTATTCACCTGAGCGTACAGCAACTTGCAGAGTTTGAATAACGTCTGGGTTATAGGCATGGTATTCGCCGCCATGGACATATTTAAGTAATCCACCATGATCAATTGGCTTACGTTTTACCCAAGCTTTACGCGATAAATTTAAAAGTTCTTGATGAAAATCACTAAAGTCAGCACCTTTGATACGATTAACAACACCTTCAAAACACGTCGCGACCACTTCATCAGCTAAACCTACGGCTTCAAACAACATTGAACAGCGGTAACTGGCAACGGTGCTTATACCCATCTTCGACATGATTTTATAAAGGCCTTTGTTTATCGCATTACGATACGAAGACGTAACCTGACAATAACTTTGTTTTATTGTGCCTTTATCTGACATTTGCGTTAGGGTTTCGTAAGCTAGATACGGATAAATAGCCGTCGCACCAAAACCGAGTAATACCGCAAATTGGTGAGGATCACGACAACTTGCCGTTTCAACAATAATATTGGCATCACAACGTAAATTGTTTTTAACTAAACGTTGATGCACCGCACCCACAGCCATCGCTGCAGGAATTGGCAAATGCGCAGGCGTTAAGCCTTTATCAGATAATACAATCAGTACTACGCCGGACTCAGCCTGCGCTTGTGCTTCATCACATACGCGAGAAACTGCGGCAGCCAACCCTTCTTCAATGAGATAATTAAGGTTGATAGTGCACGAATTGTAATGCGCTTGATCAGCCAATAACAGCTGGGTCATATCTGAAAACATTAATACCGGCGATGAAAATTGTAATCGCTTGGCATGGCCTGTTGTTTCATTAAATACATTTTGCTCGCGGCCAATACAGGTCGCCAGCGACATAACGTGATTTTCACGCAATGGATCGATTGGTGGATTAGTTACTTGGGCAAACTTTTGGCGAAAATAATCGTAAATTGGTCGCTCTTTAGATGACAGCACCGCGAATGGGGTGTCATCACCCATCGAACCAGTTGCTTCTTGACCTATGGCCCCCATAACCCGAATAACTTGGTCAAGTTCTTCAAAACTATAGGCATATTGCTTGTGATAAACCGCAAGTAAATCATCATCGAGTTCACGTTGGCCAGTTAATTCCTGTGCTAAGTCTTCAAATGGAGTAAGGCGCTGCACATTTTGTTCAAGCCAAGATTTATACGGATGACGATTTTTTAGGTCGTTATCGATTTCGTTTGAGTGCCAGATTTTACCGTGCAAGGTATCAATAACCAGCAACTCACCTGGGCCTACGCGGCCTTTTTCTTGCACTTCATCAGGAGTGTAATCCCAAATTCCCACTTCAGATGCAAGGGTAATTAAGCCATCTTTCGTCACCACATAACGCGCTGGACGCAAACCATTGCGGTCTAAATTACAGGCTGCAAAACGGCCATCGGACATAACGATCCCAGCAGGGCCATCCCATGGTTCCATGTGCATGGAGTTAAAATCATAAAATGCTCTTAAATCCTCATCCATGGCTTTATTTTTTTGCCAAGCCGGTGGCACGAGCATTCGCATTGCACGGAAAATATCCATGCCACCCGCTAAAAACAGCTCCAACATATTATCTAGGCTTGAACTATCAGAACCGGTTTCATTGACAAACGGCGCTGCGGTTTGTAAGTCTGGTAACAGTGGCGATGAAAACTTATAAGCCCGAGCGCGTGCCCATTGGCGATTGCCTTCAATAGTGTTTATTTCACCATTGTGCGCAAGGTAACGAAATGGCTGCGCTAATGGCCAGCGAGGCTGGGTATTGGTTGAAAAACGCTGATGAAAAACACAAATTGCCGACTCCATCCGAATATCAGCTAAATCTAAATAGAAATTTGGTAAATCAGCCGGCATCACTAAGCCTTTATACACAGTGACTAAGCCCGACAGGCTACAAATATAAAAGTAATCATCATTAATAATGCGCTGTTCAATCCGACGACGAGCAATGTATAAGCGACGCTCTAAATCTTTTGGTCTCCAGCCTTCAGGCGCTGAGACAAAAATTTGCTGAAATTGAGGTAATTGCTCAATTGCAATTGGCCCTAAAGATGCGGGATCTGTTGGCACATCGCGCCATCCAACAATTGTTAGTGTTTCTTTTTCAAGCTCTTGGTTAACAATTTGTCGAGTTTTTTGCGCAAGCTCAGGATCCGGATTTAAAAAAATCATCCCTACCGCATAATTTTTACCCAAATGCCAATTTTGCTCTTGAGCAATACTGCGAAAGAAGTTATCTGGCTTTTGTAATAACAAACCACAGCCATCACCGGTTTTTCCATCTGCTGCAATACCACCTCGGTGCTGCATCCGATCTAACCCTGTTATAGCTGTACGTACCAATTTATGACTGGCAGTGCCGGCGATGTGTGCTATCAAACCGAAACCACAATTATCTTTTTCTAATTTTGAGTCATATAACATGAATGAACTCCTCTCCATTGCTACAGCTAGAGTAGAAAGTTGCAGATTAACCGATAGTGGAAATAAGAACTCTAGCAGAAGATAGAAGCTATCGATAAAAAAGCATGGAGTCAATCAAATTTTGAATACATATTCATGAATGTGAATATATTTCACGATTGTGAATGCACGCATAAATTTAACAAAATAACCGTTATTTTGGCCTATTTTGAAAACTTAACGCCAATGACACCGGTGACATTTTATCATTTTGTAAATCAATGACATCTATTAGAGTAAGTTTACGTAAACGTAAACAAAGCGTCATTGTGAATATTTATTCACAACATTCACGATGTAAATGATTAGTTTTTAAAATTAAACAGACATTTTAACCATCCTTAAGGATGGGTTTTTCACAAGATGGTCGCCAGTGCTAAGAATAATTAAGCAGGGATTTTTTTAGATAAAATCAGATGTTCTAGAATTTTGGAAAATAAAAAAACGCCCTATCCAATTAATTGAATAGGGCGTTCATATTTATGCGTTGTAATTCGATTATAAATTTGCGACTTCAATCATCATTGCAGTGTACATCTGCAAATTTAGTTTTATTTGCTCTTGGGTAATAAATTCATGTTCAGAATGACCGGTATACGCTTTACCTGGCATTGATGGTCCAAATGACACCGCACGTTTAAACAATTTTGCATTTGTTCCCCCTCCGATTGACACGGGCTTCGCATCTTTTTGGCCACTGTAATGACTAAAAATAGCTAATAATGTTTTAGCATGAGGTGCATCATCAAGTAACATAGGATCAGATAATACAATATCGGTGGCAGGTAATTTTAGCTGATGTAGCACTTGCCAATTATCCACAGCTTGAGCAATTTGTTGCTCAAGCACGTCTTTGTCTTTACCAACTGGCCGTCTTAAATTTACGGTCAGAGTTAAATGCTCAAGATCTTTTGTGGTTAGTAAAGTCGGAGCAACTGTCATTGGTCCCATAAAATCATGGCTATAAGCAATTTCACCAAATTGGCTACCGTACAAATCAAGCCCAATTAACTCATTAACATAGTTAATTGCCTGCCCACTAGCATTCATTTCTAAAGAAAGGTCTCCAAGCAAATGCGCTAAATACGCAATCGCATTAATACCCGACTCAGGCTCTGATGAATGGGCTGAGCGACCTTTAGCATGAATGCTAATAGTGTTGTCATGATGCGTAAACTCAAACGCAACTGCATTTATTTGTTGGGCTTTATTTTTTAATGCTGCCAGCTGATTTGCAGTCACATTATGTAACGTTACATAGGCATCTTCAGGAATTTGGCTTGCAAAAGCACCGCCTCTAAAATGCTCAGCATAAAGTTTTGTTTTATCAAAATGTTGATCTGGAAATTGATTTTTGACACTGCACCAGCCCTTTTCGGCGACAACCACAGGATAAGATGCATCTATCGTCACAGCAAAATCAGGTTGTTGATAATCTTGCATAAATAACTCAAGCGGCGCCCAATCAGACTCTTCAGCGAGGTAAATCATCAACTCAAGCCGACGTTTTAGCACCACATTATTATCTTTAATCGCTTTCATTGCGTACAAAGCGGTTGCTATTGGGCCTTTATCATCTTCACTACCACGAGCAATTAGTTTGCCCGGCTCCGAATGACTATCAAGTTCAAACGGACTGCTTTTCCACTTACTCGCATCAGCAGGTTGCACATCACCATGGGTGACTACCGTGATTTTATCGTCCTGTTCGCCATAGCTAATTAAAACGGTATAACCATGATCTTCAAATTTAAACCCTAATTGCTTTGCTTTTAATGCAAGATATTGTTTAAAAGCGATAAAATTAGGATCGCTAGGTACAGTAAATTGTGGATTTTTAACCGTAGGAAAGGAGACTAAATTTCCTAAGGTATGAATTTGTGCTTGATGATAATTTGCCACAGCATAGTTTGATACATCTTGTGCTTGAGATGAAAGATCTGCCCAAGCCATGCTTGTCAAAAATGGTAAAATTAGGGGTAATTTTTTAACCAACATTGTAATTTCTCTAAATCTTAAACATAAAAAAAGCGAGCTAAGCTCGCTTTACATTATTCTGCAGCTTCTTCAGCTGGTTTGTTTCTTGCCGCAGCTTCTGCGATTAAAGGCTGTAATTCACCTCGTTGAAACATTTCAATAATGATGTCACAACCACCAATTAACTCACCTTCAATCCAAAGCTGTGGGAAAGTTGGCCAATTAGCATAATGAGGTAATTCAGCACGAATATCTGGGTTAAGCAGAATATCAACATATGCAAATGGTTCACCACACGACATCAATGCTTGTGAAGCTTGAGATGAAAAACCACAGTTAGGTAACTTAGGTGAGCCTTTCATATAAAGTAAAATTGAGTTCTCTGAAATTTGCTGTTTAATCTTGTCAATAGTTTCCATGGTCAACCTCAAAATGCACCACATTTGGTAAAAACAAATAATACTTCTAAATGAGTTTATAACCAAATCTTTGTATTAATAATTGAATAAAATAGTATGCTTTCAATAATCTGATAAGCTATGGCATTGCTGTTTGGCAAAACTTGAGTAAAATACTCGGGATTATAGTAACACCATAAACCCATTTAACAAAAGTCGATGGAGATATAAAAATGGCATTTGAACTACCGTCTTTACCTTATGCAATTGATGCACTTGTACCACATATTTCACAAGAAACTTTAGAGTTTCACCACGGTAAACACCACAACACGTATGTTGTTAAATTAAACGGTTTAATCGCTGGTACTGATTTTGAAAACAAATCTTTAGAAGAAATCGTTCGTACTTCTGAAGGCGGTGTTTTTAATAATGCAGCTCAAATCTGGAATCATACTTTCTACTGGCACAGTTTATCACCAAATGGTGGTGGCGAGCCTACTGGCGCAGTAGCAGCTGCAATTGATGCAAAATGGGGCTCATTCGCTGCATTTAAAGAAGCATTTAACGACAAAGCTGTAAACAACTTTGGCTCAAGCTGGACATGGTTAGTCCAACTAGCTGATGGCTCTTTAGATATCGTCAATACATCAAATGCTGCAACACCGCTTACACAAGAAGGTGTTACACCATTAATGACTGTAGATTTATGGGAACATGCATATTACATAGATTACCGTAATGTGCGTCCAGAATACCTAAATGGTTTTTGGGCATTAGTAAACTGGGAATTTGCAAACGCAAACCTAGCTTAATCTCTTAGCTAACATCCTACTAAAAAGGCGCTTTTGCGCCTTTTTGTTTTATTACACTTTCGTTTTCACTGCTCATCGATAATCCAAACTACTTTACCTTTACAAAATTCATACATTATTTGCCTATTTTATTTCTAGAAAACAATTAACTGAACATTATTAACTTTTTTGCAATAAAATATTTTTTTTCTTTAAAAATCGTCACTTTAAACAAGCAGATTATTTAATTGAAGCTAAGCTTATGGCTATGGCAAAGACAAAACCGATGTTTTTTTGCTATGCATTTACTCGTTCCACTGGAGGTCATTATGACAATATTCGATCACTACCAAGCACGATACGAAGCAGCGAAAGAAGAAGAATATACCATTGCAGAATTCTTGGAAATTTGTCGCAATGATAGGACCGCTTATGCAAGTTCAGCTGAGCGCTTACTCGCAGCAATTGGCGAACCAGAAATGGTTAACACTGCACAAAACCCCCGACTAAGTCGTATTTTCTCTAATCGCGTCGTTGCCCGTTACCCCGCATTTAATGAGTTTTATGGTATGGAAGAAGCCATAGAGCAAATTGTTGCCTATTTAAAACATGCAGCCCAAGGCCTTGAAGAGAAAAAACAAGTGCTGTACTTATTAGGGCCTGTTGGCGGTGGTAAATCATCATTAGCCGAAAAGCTTAAGTTTTTAATGCAAAAAATGCCTATTTATTGCATTAAAGGCTCTCCAGTCAACGATCATCCATTAGCTTTATTTGACCCATTAGAAGATAGCGAGCTACTGCAAAAAGAATACGGCATTGAACCAAGATACATTAAAACAATTATGTCCCCTTGGGCCTCAAAACGTCTTCATGAATTTAACGGTGATATTACAAAATTTAAGGTGATCAAACGATACCCTTCAATCCTTGATCAAATTGCAATCGCCAAAACGGAACCTGGCGATGAGAACAATCAAGATATCAGTGCGTTAGTGGGTAAAGTAGACATTCGTAAACTTGAACACTTTGCTCAAAATGACCCCGATGCTTATGCTTATTCAGGTGCCCTTTGTAATGCTAACCAAGGGCTAATGGAGTTTGTTGAGATGTTTAAAGCACCCATTAAAGTGCTGCATCCTTTATTAACAGCTACACAAGAGGGTAATTACAACGGCACTGAGGGTCTTTCAGCATTGCCTTTTGATGGCATTATCTTAGCGCATTCAAATGAATCTGAATGGCAAACCTTTAGAAATAACAAAAATAATGAAGCCTTTTTAGACCGCGTTTACATCGTCAAAGTGCCTTATTGTCTGCGTGTTTCTGAAGAAATGAAGATTTATGGCAAATTACTTGAGCACTCCCAACTTAATGACTCTCCTTGTGCACCGGGCACGTTAGAAACCCTTGCACAGTTTTCAGTATTATCTCGCATGAAGGACCCTGAAAATTCAAGCATTTACTCCAAAATGCGGGTGTATGATGGCGAAAGTTTAAAAGATACCGACCCTAAAGCTAAATCCTATCAAGAATACCGTGACTACGCAGGAGTTGATGAAGGCATGAATGGTCTATCGACTCGTTTTGCCTTTAAAATTTTATCTAGAGTATTTAATTTTGATCATGTTGAAGTAGCAGCAAACCCCGTACATCTTTTTTATGTTTTAGAACAGCAAATTGAACGTGAACAATTTAGCCAAGAAGTTCAAGACCGTTATTTAGAGCACCTCAAAGGTTATCTGATCCCTAAATATGTTGAATTTATTGGCAAAGAAATTCAAACCGCTTACCTAGAGTCTTATTCAGAATACGGTCAAAACATCTTCGACCGTTATGTCACCTATGCTGATTTTTGGATCCAAGATCAAGAATATCGCGACCCAGATACCGGCCAATTATTCGACCGCTCAGCACTTAATGCTGAACTAGAAAAGATTGAAAAACCTGCTGGCATTTCGAATCCTAAAGACTTTAGGAATGAAATTGTTAATTTTGTTCTGCGTGCCAAAGCACATAACAATGGCAACAATCCAACTTGGACCAGTTATGAAAAACTTCGTACTGTTATTGAGAAGAAAATGTTCTCTAATACCGAAGATTTATTGCCTGTTATTTCGTTCAATACAAAAACCTCTACCGATGATCAGCAAAAACATGAGGACTTTGTTAATCGTATGGTTGAAAAAGGCTATACCCAAAAACAAGTTCGTCTCTTGTCTGAATGGTATTTGCGCGTTCGTAAATCGCAGTAAAAGGTAGTCACTCACAGCGGAGGTAGCTTTATGGCACATTTTATTGACCGCCGCTTAAATGGCAAAAAGAAAAGTACGGTGAATAGACAAAAGTTTATTCGCCGTTACAAACAGCAGATAAAAGAAGCTGTTTCTGATGCCATTAGTAAGCGCAGCGTAACAGACATCGACTCAGGTGAAAGTGTTTCTATTCCACATAAAGACATTGGTGAACCTATGTTTCACCAAGGAAAAGGTGGGGTTAGAAATACTGTGCACCCTGGTAATGATCAATTTAGCACTGGTGATAAAATCAAACGCCCGCAATCAGGACAAGGAGGTGGTGCGGGTGAAGGTGATGCCAGCAATCAGGGCGAAGGCTCTGATGAATTCGTTTTTTCTATTTCAAAAGATGAATATCTCGATTTACTATTTGAAGACTTAGAACTGCCTAATATGCAACAAACCCAGCTTGATCGGTTGGTGCAAATGAAAACTCATCGTGCAGGATTTTGCCAAGATGGGGTTGCATCTAATATCGATATTGTGCGCTCTTTACAAGGCTCATTGGCACGGCGTGTTGCTATGACTGCGGGTAAAAAAAGACGCCTTGCTGAAGCTGAAATAGAATTAGCAGAGCTATTAGCAGCACCTCAAAGAGATGAATCAATCATTGCGCAACTTCAAAATGAAATTGAATCTTTAAAACACAAAATAGCAGCCACACCATTTATTGATACCTTTGATTTACGCTTTAGAAATTATGAAAAGCGGCCTGAACCGACCAGCAAAGCAGTGATGTTTTGTTTAATGGATGTTTCTGGTTCTATGGATCAAGCAACCAAAGAAATGGCTAAACGTTTTTATATTTTACTCTACATGTTTTTAACTCGAAGCTATAAAAACATCGAAGTAGTTTATATACGCCACCATACCCAAGCAAAAGAAGTTGATGAACAAGAGTTCTTTTATTCGCAAGAAACAGGCGGCACAATAGTTTCAAGTGCGTTAAAACTTATGGATGAAGTAATAAAAAAACGCTACAACAGTACTGAGTGGAATATCTACGCTGCACAAGCATCTGATGGCGACAATTGGGCCGATGACTCACCAAACTGTACCGAAATCCTTAAAAAACAATTGTTACCTGCGGTTCGTTATTATGCCTATATTGAAATCACTAACCGTGCACATCAAAGCCTTTGGCGTGAATATGAAAAGATAGCCAAGGCACATCCTAACTTTGCTTTACAGCACATTCGTTCGGTTGAAGATATTTACCCTATTTTCAGAGAGTTATTTCAAAAGAATAAACAAATCTCAAAAACAGTCGCATAACACCATCAATTGCGAGGTATGGATATGACAACTACAAGATTGCCTGATGGCCCTGATTGGACATTTGAATTATTAGAACAATACCATAGTGAAATTGCGCGAGTGGCAAAACACTATCGTTTAGATACCTACCCGAACCAAATTGAAATTATTGCCGCAGAACAAATGATGGATGCCTACTCAAGTGTTGGCATGCCAATTGGCTATAATCATTGGTCTTTTGGTAAAAAATTTATTCAAACAGAACAAAATTATAAGCGAGGCCAAATGGGCCTTGCTTATGAGATTGTCATTAATTCTGATCCTTGCATTGCCTACCTCATGGAAGAAAACACCATGCCAATGCAAGCATTGGTAATGGCTCATGCCTGTTATGGCCATAATTCATTTTTTAAAAATAATTACCTCTTTAAAACATGGACAGACGCCAGTTCAATTATCGATTATTTAGTATTTGCTAAAAACTATATTGCTAAATGCGAGCAAAAACATGGTTTTGATCAAGTCGAAAGTTTACTTGATTCTTGTCATGCATTAATGAACTACGGGGTTGACCGTTACAAACGGCCACATGAAATCTCTTTATTTGAAGAACAGCGCAGACAAGAAGAACGGGCAGATTACTTACAATCGCAAGTAAATGAGCTGTGGCGCACCATTCCCCACCATCATCAAGAAGCAAAAGAAAAGAAGGTTCGTTTTCCTGAAGAACCTCAAGAAAATATTTTATATTTTATTGAAAAACGCGCCCCACTTTTAGAACCTTGGCAACGAGAAATTATCCGGATTGTACGCAAAATTTCGCAATATTTTTATCCGCAAAAACAAACTCAAGTCATGAATGAAGGCTGGGCGACATTTTGGCATTACACCATCTTAAATCACTTATATGACGAGGGAAAAGTCACTGACGCTTTTATGCTCGAAATATTACAAAGCCACACGAGTGTCGTTTATCAACCACCTTATAACAGTCCCTATTATTCGGGGATTAATCCTTATGCTCTAGGTTTTAACATGATGGTTGATATCAAAAGAATTTGTGAAAATCCAACCGAAGAGGATAGATATTGGTTTCCTGATATTGCCGGTAAAAATTGGCTCGATACCCTACATTTTGCCATGCAGAATTTTAAAGATGAAAGTTTTATTAGTCAGTTTTTATCACCAAAATTAATGCGAGATTTTAAATTATTTTCAATCCTTGATGATGAAGCACAAAGTCATTTAGAAGTGGGTGCTATTCATAATGAACAAGGTTATCTTGCTATACGCCAAGCATTATCTGAGCAGTATAATCTGAGTAATCTCGAGCCGAACATCCAAATATATGATGTTGATGTCCGGGGCGATCGTTCGCTGACATTGCGTTTCGTGCCAAACAAAAAAGTCCCCCTCTCTGATTCAAAAGATGAAGTTATGAAACATCTTTACAGATTATGGGGCTTTAAGGTAAAACTGGAACAAGTATCCGAATCTGGGGCTGTAACTGAGATTGCTAAATGTCCGCTGCCAGAACATCAAAAATTATCTGAATTAGAAGTTTAAGCATTTATGGATAAAAGAATTTTAGTCATTATTGACCACATAAAATACTGCGCACCAGCCCTTAAACAGGCTGGTATTTTAGCCAAGCATTTTAACCAAAATATTGAGCTAATTTGTTTTACCTATGAACATAGCGCGCACATACCACTTGAATTATCACCATCACAACTTGAACAAGTAAAACAGGCAAGACTGGGCCAAACAGCCAATGAACTTGCAGAACAACTCTTGGTGGTAAACCATGAAACGCAAATAGAACAATCCATCCTTTGGCATAAATACCCAAGTCAGTGGCTCAGTGATGATTGTGATTTCTCGAAATACAGTATGGTCATAAAAACTCGCCATATTGATAATCAACAACAGTTTTCACAACTAGATTGGCAATTAATTCGCACCTCACCACTGCCAGTTTATTTAGCTGCAGATCAAACTTGGCGCAACAATAAAAATGTCTTTGGTTCACTCGATTTAGCGAGTAAAAAGGCCAGTAAAGTAGCTCTCAATCAAGCTGTTATTGAAAGTTGTATTTCCTTTGCACAAATGAATCAAGCCTCAGCAAAATTTGGCTATGCCGTCAGTATTTCGCCTCTGTTGCGTGATTTAGGTTTTGTTTATGTTGATGAAACACAAATGAATGCACTTGATAATATTCCTTCGGATCAACAAGCTATCTTAAAGCAGTATCAAATTATTAATGATGTAGCGGTCAAAGCAGGCCCTGCCGAGAAAGTTATTCCTAGTTTAGCCGCTGATGTGAATGCAGGGTTAGTTGTTATCGGCTCTGTAGGGCGCAAAGGTCTTAAGGGAAAACTACTTGGAAATACGGCTGAGAAAATTCTTAACTTGCTCAAAACTGATTTATTAATCTTAACCCCTGAAAAAGAATAGTGCGTTTTAACGCACTATTCTTTTTGTTCTACTCATAAATAACCATGGTTTTTATTCAGCATGTGGAATTGCATCATAAACAGTGACTCGATTGCGGCCATTCTCTTTTGAGTAATACAATGCTTTATCCGCATCAGCAATCCACTGCTCATGTTGCAAATATGACTTTTTGTATGGCGCAAGCCCTAGGCTAATCGTCAGTTTTATTTGATTATTGTCAAAAATAATTGTCGATTCAGCCAGAATTTTTCGTACTCGCTCAGCAAAGACCTTACCGCCTTCAACATCAGTATCAACCAATGTAACAGCAAACTCCTCACCACCAAAACGACCAATTAAATCAGACTCTCGTAACGTTTTTTTCAATACATCAGCGATATGGCGCAGTGCCGCATCACCACCACTATGGCCAAACTCATCATTAATTCGTTTAAAATGATCAACATCGAGCATTAACAAACAACTTTGCCCTTCATTACGTTGTAATCGTTTGGCTTCTTTTTTTAAGCTTTCTTCCCAAAACCCACGATTGTACAAACCCGTTAAACGGTCAATTCGACTTAAACTTTCTAATTTATGATTAGCCTCTTCAAGCTCTTTTTTATTAATCGCTTCATCTGTTACATCATAAATTATGATGCAAATATGAGACACCTCACCCCTTACATTCGTCAATGGAATAAAGGTAGAGTTTTGATACATGTGATCTGCTTTACCTGTGATTGGACGGTAGTTTTTAAACCTAAAAATATACGGCTGCTGCTCCCAAATCGTAAAGGAGCGGTTTTTTAATACGAAGACCGATTCGGCTTTACTACGAAACCACTTTTCATCAATGCTAGGATAAATATCACAGACATTTTTATCTTTTACAGCACTAGGTAGCAGGCCTGAATGATTTTCCATAAACCCATTCCAAACACATACTCGATATTCTCTATCTAACACCACTAATCCAACGTCAATGGTATTAAACATATCCATCATCCAATGGATTTCATTCATTTCAAAATCAGCTGCTGGCATAGGATTAATCTTCTAATAAATACTGAACTTTATACTTCAGCGTTTTTAATGAGTCTTCGGTAAATAGCAGCATCAAATCACAATTAATATTATGATTTTCGATGCCGTAACTTATTTCGATAGCAAGTGTACGTTGCCAACGTGATTTATTTGCTTGCACTAACTCATGTACATCACAATGCTGGCCCATCACAACAGGGTGACCTTGACTAAATGGCATATCAAGTTGTTTTGAAAGACCTGTGAGCACTGAGCCAATTAGGATATTACTAATATCCATTAATAATTCGAGTTCATTTTTACTATTAAGCTCACCGTCAAAATTCATCAAAGAGGCAATTTCTTTAAAGCTAGAGTCATTAAGCAACAAAAGCGCTTCACCAGATACGCCGCCACCGATAAAACCCTGGCAAACACCTGATGTACTGGCATTACTATCAATTGATTGCAACGCCATGTCGAGCTCACTTACTTCTAATACATTAACGTTTGGAATGGGTAATTTAACAAATACGTTTAATAAACGCGCCAGTAAATCTCCAGCTTGCCCCATAGCTACATTTGTTAGCTCTTGATAAATATCTCGAATTTCAGGATCAAGCTGCTCACCTAAGGCATTGGCTAAGCGCTCACGCATCGCGCGGTCTTTAATGCCATGTTTTTCAATAATTTCGGCAAGTTTACTAGCATCACACGGTTTTTTAATAAAATCGATCGCCCCTAAACCGAGTACTCGTTGATGGGCGGTAGGCTGAATGTCTCCAGATACAACAACCGTAAGCACATTTAAGTTTTGCTCTTGGATAGCTTGAAGTACTTCATAACCATCCATTTGCGGCATATTCAAATCTAAAAAAAGAATTTCAGGAGAAATAGCGCGGATCTGCTCTAAGCATTGCACGCCGTTTTCGGCAAATTCAATTTTGATGTCCCAATCTTCCGGTAAAGAACGGGCTAATTGTCGCCGTGCTAGCCGAGAATCATCACAAATTAAAACGGGAGTCGCCATAGACATTCTCTTTATTTATTATTATTACCAGTTTAGAGCAGAATTTAGCTAAATTCACACATTCTTTACTTTGGATTTAAAACATAACAAAATTTGTTCCATAATTGCACAAGATTTGAATTAATATCTGTTTTATTTAACATTACTATCGCTACTGTTGCGTTAAATAAATACACTAAGGTCTCAATACTCACTCTACAATTATAATTATGGAGCACCCAATGTTTAAAATTGCATTACTCTCATTAGCTTGCTGTTTTAGCATCTCGGCTTATGCAAACGACTATGCGGTCAATCAACTTGATCAAGGTAAAGTTGCAGCGGGTAACAAACCTGTAGTTTTATTGGGCAATGGAGTTAAAAAAGGTGATAAAGCACCTAACTTCAAAGTGGTTGATGATAATTTTATGCCTATTGAATTAACCCAATTTAAAAATAAAGCCGTATTAATTAGTGTTGTTCCAAGCTTAGATACCGGCATTTGTAGCTTACAAACGAAACATTTTAACGAAAAAGTAGCCGTTGAATTTCCAGAAATTGAAATGCTGACTATCAGCGCTGATTTGCCTTTTGCTCAAAAACGTTTTTGTAAATCTGAAAATATCGACAAACTCACCACATTATCAGATTCAGTGTGGCATGATTTTGGCCGCCAATACGGTTTAATTATTCAAGACATGGGCTTACTCAGCCGAGCGGTATTTATTCTCAATAAAAACCATACCATAGTGTATAAACAACTAGTACCAGTTTTATCAAAAGAGCCCGACTACCAACCTGTGGTTGAAATGTTAAAAACACTTTAGTAACTTTGGATAAAGTCTAGGCACAAAAAAACCCTCAGTTGAGGGTTTTTCTAACTAGGTTCAACTTACCCTAATAACTCAGCTAATTGGGCGCTTACCGCATCAACAGCTTGTGTACCATCTAATTTATGGTACTGAGTATTGCCCGCATCAGCTTCTGCCTGATAATAGCTGACAAGTGGCTTAGTTTGGTCATGGTAAATACCTAAACGTTTACGCACTGTTTCTTCAACATCATCATCACGAATGATCAAGTCTTCACCGGTTACATCATCTTTACCTTCAACTTTTGAAGGATTATAAACAACATGATAAACACGGCCTGAACCTGGGTGAACACGACGTCCAGCCATACGCTCAACAATCACTTCATCAGCAACATCAAATTCAATAACGTGATCAACAACAACGCCATTTTCTTTCATTGCATCTGCTTGTGGAATAGTGCGTGGGAAACCGTCTAACAAAAAGCCTTTTTCACAATCAGCTTTAGCAATACGCTCTTTAACAAGACCAATGATGATATCATCAGAAATCAATTGACCTGCATCCATCACTTTTTTGGCTTCTAAACCAAGTGGTGTGCCTTCTTTAATTGCAGCACGTAACATATCGCCCGTAGAAATCTGTGGAATCGAAAATTTTTCCATCAGAAATTGAGCTTGAGTACCTTTACCCGCACCTGGTGCGCCCAAAAGAATAATGCGCATTTCACTGTCCTCATGTGTCATCAATATTTAAGAGTCCGAATTCTTCCATAAGCGCTATGGATACTCAAGAGCATATAGCCAAAAGTTTTAGACTATTACGTACTTAATTAATGCTAAATACAAAAAAGGAGAGTTTTCACTCTCCTTTTCACTTTTAAACTTTAGTGCTTATGATTACTTACTTAAATCAAGCATTAATTTATTTAAACGACTTACAAAACCAGCAGGGTCTTTTAAGCTGCCGCGTTCTGCAAGCAATGCTTGATCGAGTAATACTTCAGACCACTGGGCAAATTTTTCTTCATCTTGCATCTGGTTTAAGTGCTGTACTAATTGATGATCAGGATTAAGCTCAAAAATCGGTAATGCTTCAGGTACTGCCTGACCTACTGAAGCCATTAACTTAGCCATTTGTGAGCTCATGTCATTTTCATCTGTAACTACACAGGCTGGAGAATCCGTTAAACGATGAGTGAATCGTACTTCTTTCACTTTACCAGTAAGGGCAGTATTCACTCGTTCAACTAAGCCTTCTACTGCTTTTTCAGCTTCTGCTTGCTCTTGTTTGGTTTGCTCATCATCTAAGCTACCTAAATCCAGATCGCCGCGTGTTACTGAGCGTAATTGTTTACCATCAAACTCGGTTAAATGGCTCATCATCCACTCATCTACACGATCGGATAACAATAATACTTCGATGCCCTTTTTACGGAAAATCTCTAAATGTGGTGAGTTTTTCGCTGCACCAAAACTATCGGCAACCACATAATAAATTTTATCTTGGCCTTCTTTCATACGCTCAATGTAATCAGTTAATGATACATTTTGTGTACTTTCATCACTAAGCGTTGAAGCAAAACGCAGTAATTTTGCAATATCTTCTTTATGGGCAAAATCTTCTGCTGGGCCTTCTTTCATTACTTGGCCAAACTCATTCCAAAATACTTGGTATTCTTCAGGGCGATTTTTACCCATACGATCAAGCATTTTTAAAACACGTGATGTACAACCTTTACGAATAGCTTGTGTTACTTTGTTATCTTGTAGAATTTCACGCGAGACATTCAGTGGTAAATCATTCGAATCAAGCAAACCTTTTACAAAGCGTAAATAACTAGGCATAAATTGCTCTGCGTCATCCATAATAAAGACACGCTGAACGTAGAGTTTTAAACCACTTTGGCGATCACGATTCCATAAATCAAACGGCGCTTTTTTCGGGATATATAATAAGCTGGTGTATTCTGTTTTACCCTCAACTTTATTGTGTGCCCACGTTAATGGCTCTTCCCAATCATGGCTTACGTGTTTATAAAATTCTTTGTATTCATCATCTGATAATTCTGATTTATCACGTGTCCAAAGCGCTGTGGCACGGTTAATTGCTTGCCACTGGCCTTCAGTTGCTACAATTTTTTCACCGTCTGGACCTTCTGATTCAGGCGTACCTTCTTCCCACATTTCAACCGGAATGGCGATGTGATCAGAATATTTTGTCACTATGCTTTTTAAACGGTAATCACTCGCAAATTCTTTTTCATCTTCACGTAGATGTAAAATAATTTCAGTACCACGGTCTTCTTTTCCAATTTCGGCTAGCGTGTATTCGCCTTCACCTTGTGAATGCCATTCAATCGCTTTTGCTTCACCCGCTTTACGAGTACGAACCGTTACCGAATCGGCAACGATAAATGCAGAATAAAAACCAACACCAAATTGACCAATTAACTGCGAGTCTTTTGCTTGATCGCCGGTTAAATTTTTAAAGAAATCAGCCGTGCCTGATTTTGCAATAGTACCCAGTGAGCTAATGACTTCTTCACGGGTCATACCAATACCATTATCAGATATTGTTACTGTGCCTTTTTCACTGTCGGCACTAATACGTACGCGAAGGTTTGCGTCACCTTGGTATAAGTTACCATCTGAAAGTGCTAAAAAACGTAACTTATCCGCGGCATCTGAAGCGTTAGACACTAATTCACGTAAGAATATTTCTTTATTTGAATAAAGTGAGTGGATCATTAGGTTTAATAGTTGTTTTACTTCGGTTTGAAAGCCTAATGTTTCTTTTTGAGCTGCTGTCATTGCGTTCTCCATTTAAAATGCGATAACCAAATTCTTCTGCTCATTGATATGGGGCTAGGCGTCGAAACTTCAAGGTTGGATAATAGAATTTTTTAAATACTAAAAACAAAAAACCAACCTCTAGGGTTGGTTTTTTAATTTTCAGCAAGAGTTGGCTTAATCAATTGCGACAGTTTTTCGACCATTAAACGCATGGGCCAAGGTTTTACCATCGACTAAATCAAGCTCGCCGCCAACAGGCACTCCATGAGCAATGCGAGAGGCTGCAATATGGTATTTTTGACACAACTCAGCAATAAAATGCGCAGTTGTTTCGCCTTCTACCGTTGGGTTAGTAGCTAAAATCACTTCAGTAATGTGGCCTTGTGAAAACTGGACCTCAAGCTCATCAAGCCCAATCTCTTTAGGCCCTATTCCATCTAATGGTGATAAATGTCCCATTAAAACAAAATAACGCCCGCTGTATTGCCCTGTTTGTTCAATCGCTAATACATCAGAGGGAGATTCCACTACACATAACAAACCTGAATCGATACGCTTAACGTTTTGGCATAACTCACACACAGGCTCTTCACAAAAAGTGCGACATGTTTGACAATGCCCTACTTTAGCCATTGCATTAGTAAGTGCTTGACCGAGTTGACGTCCGCCATCACGATCGCGTTCCAATAAATGAAATGCAATGCGTTGCGCTGATTTTGGCCCAATACCAGGTAAACAGCGTAAACTACTGATCAACTGAGTTAAACTTGCTGAAAGCTTCATAATTTACTCATTAAAATGGCATTTTGAAACCTGGTGGCATTTGCATTCCGCCAGTTACTTTTGCCATACGGTCTTTGCTTTGCTCTTCAACACGACGCACTGCATCATTTACTGCCGCAGCAAGTAAATCTTCAATCATGTCTTTGTCATCTTCCATTAAGCTATCATCTAGCTCAACACGGCGAACATTATGGTTACCTAACATAGTGACTTTCACCAGACCTGCGCCTGACTCACCAACAACTTCCATATTAGCAATTTCTTCTTGGGCTTTTTGCATGCGCTCTTGCATCATCTGCGCTTGCTTCATTAAGTTACCCATTCCACCTTTCATCATAATGCTGTTCTCTCTTTGTATGTTAAATCACGGCAAAAGATAATGACTTATTGAGTCGATTACAATGCCCGAATACTATTTTCATCAATTACGGCTGCAAAACGTCGCATAAACTGCTGCGTTACTGCATCATTTTCAATTACTTCTTTGGCGTGATACCAACGATTTGAATCTAACTGTTGCTGAATTTGATATGGCGTGCCAGTAACTGCATTAACAAATTCTATGCTTAGTGTTATGTCACGCGCCAACGCTAAGCTTAATGATTCTGTAAGCTTTTCACGCATTACTGCGCTGTCTAAGTGCTGTTGCTGCGCATCAACTTGTAAAGTAACATTTTGATCTTGTTGGCTAAACAAGCCATGCAACGCAAATTGTCTAATTCGGCCACCTAATTGCATTTGCTCAATTAAATTCGCCCACGCATCTTGTTGGTGAGCAAAACGAATATCTGTTAATGGGCTAACAAATCCTTCAGGAATTTCAATTACCTGAGTTTCAGCAACTTCCTCAACTTTAGGCTGTTCACTAATTTGAACTAATAATTCCGGCGCCAAATGCGCAGGATCCATCACATGGCTAGAACGTGGTGATTGCGGTTTTTCTACAGCAGCATAGGCAACCATTGCCTTATCTTCTCGTTCATCGTTAGGACGAATCTGCTGCTGCGATTGTGCGACTAGATTGCCTCTTTGTTGAGGCTCAGTCTTTTTTTCAGTATCACCTGGTGTATTAATTGAAGACAGTGGTAAGGAGCTACTCTCAGGCTTGACTAAACCATGACTCGAAATATTACGATTGCGTAAGATGGCAGCAATCGCGCTCTGAGCTCCGGATAACTGCTGCTCAACTAGTTGCGCACTCGTTGGTAAATCAGCTTGAGACTCTAGCGAGACTGTGTCAGTAACCAGATGATCTTCTGGTTGATTTATCTGTTGCATTAGCGCCGAATTATCAGGCACAGTATTCGCTTGATGAGCTAAGTCTGAATATTCTCGATACTCTTGCGCTTGAGTTAAAATCTCATCGTATTGCTGGTGCCAAGCATCCTGAGATTGCTCAGGCTCTGTCGATTCTAATGAGTTATTTAACGCAACTGCATCTAATGGCACAGCTGAAACAGCTGATTGAGAAATTAAAGGTTCACTCGCATTTTCAACAACCGCTAACTCAGGCGTTTGCACTTTATCCGCTGCAACAGCTGGGTGTTCAACAACACTCTCAACCGAAGCAGTTGGTACTGGGCTATTATTTTGTGTAGTTTGTGTAGTTTGTGCAGTTTGTGCAGTTTGTGCAGTTTGTGCAGTTTGTGCAGTTTGTGCAGTTAATTTATCACCTGATGCTTGACCTGCGAGCATTTGACGAATATTGCTCATCGCTTTATTTGATGATGGCAAAGCACTTGGCATGACTGTGCTGATGGTATTGCTAGCTGAAAAATGAGGTTCAAAAGCCAAAAGTCGTAACAAGACCATTTCTAAACCGAGCTTTTCGTCTGGCGCCCACTGTAAATCTTTTTTACCACCAAGTAACAGTTGGTAATACACCTGTACTTGCTCTGGCGATAAACTTTTGCTCATAGCATCGATAAAATCAGCTTCATCTTCATTAAATGCTGCTGCACTTGGCACTAATTGGGTTAATAACAATAAATGTGTCAGGCTTAATAAATCATCAAGTACCGATTTGGCATTCGCATTTTGTTTTACTAAATCTGCCACAAGCGAGAGTAACTCTGCGCCATCTTTATCAACTATGCTTACCAACAAGCGTTTTGCCCAAGAAGCATCCATGAGGCCAAGCATACTTTTTACTTGGGATTCATTCACTTGCCCGTTTGTTTGTGCAATTGCCTGATCGGTCAAACTGAGCGCATCACGCATACTACCATCAGCCGCTTTAGCCAATAATGCTAAACTAGCGACTTCAAAATGAATCTGCTCTTCAGTTAATACAAAACTAAGTTGCTGCTCAATTTGGGGGCGGCTTAATGCACTTAAATTGAACTGTAAACAACGAGATAAAATAGTAACCGGTAATTTTTGTGGATCAGTCGTCGCCAGCAAAAACTTAACGTGCTCTGGCGGCTCTTCAAGCGTTTTTAATAATGCGTTAAAGCTGTGCTTTGACAACATGTGCACTTCATCGATGAGATACACTTTATAGCGACCACGTGTCGGTGCATATTGCACGTTATCAAGAATTTCGCGGGTATCTTCAACTTTGGTGCGTGAAGCGGCATCAATTTCAAGAAGGTCAATATAACGACCTGCTTCAATATCAAGACAAGCACTACATTGACCACACGGTGTTGCGGTAATTCCTAATTCACAGTTTAAACTTTTAGCAAAGATCCTTGCTATGGTGGTTTTACCCACTCCACGAGTGCCAGTAAAAAGATAAGCATGGTGTAACCTTTGCTGCGTAAGTGCATTCACTAACGCTTGTTTAACATGCTCTTGACCCACTAATTGATGAAAATTTTGTGGCCGCCATTTTCGTGCAAGGACCTGATAGCTCATGGCTTATTCGCCTTCAAACTCGACTAATTTTAGAATATTGATGCCTAACTTTTCTAGGCGTTGCTCACCACCTAACTCAGGTAACGACACAACAAACGCCGCATCAGATGCATGACCACCTAAGCGTTCTACCAATTTAATTGTGGCTTCTATCGTACCACCCGTCGCTAATAAGTCATCAACTAATAATACTTTATCGCCTTGTGAAATCGCATCGGTATGGATTTCGAGCACATCTTCGCCATATTCTAATTGGTACGCTTGGCTAATGACTTCACGTGGTAATTTACCTGGTTTACGTACCGGAATAAAAGGAATTCCCAGTGCAATAGCAAGCGGAGCACCAAAAATAAACCCTCGCGATTCAGTGCCAATAATTTTATCAAAACCTTGCGCCTGATAAGCTGCAACAAAAGCATCAATAACAGCTTTAAATGCCACAGGATCGGCAATTAAGCTCGTTACATCACGGAACATAATTCCGGCTTTAGGATAATTAGGCACGGTAGCAATACTGGCCTTAATATAGTCAAGGGTTGACTGTGTCATAATTTTTCTCACTCTTTTATAAAGGGCAATTATACAAGTTTTCACTCAAAAACGAATGCCTAGCTTTCTTATCAACATAAAAAAAGGCCGCCAAAGCAGCCTATTTCAAAGTATTTATGCAGTATTCAAATAAAATGAATATTAATTATACCGATAATACTTTAAACCAACCTAAAATTGCATTTAAACAGCCAACACCAGCAAATACAACCAAAAATGCTAAAAAGTATTTGATGTTAAATGGATCTTTAAATTCACCTTTATGTGCCATTTTACTACCTCTAAATTAAACACGACAACGACCGCGCAATGATAGTGCAAGCTTCATGGTTAATAAAGTCACAATCGTAATTTTCTAACGGGTAACAACAATTTTACACCCAAGTAACTGCGTAAGTATTTGTTTTGCACCTGTTTGAATCACATTAATGGGCAATTGTGTGGCTTGAGATGCTAATTGCTCACATAAATCAGTAAAACCGATACCAGGCTGTTGTTGTAATTGTTGCAGCAGTAAGGCAGTCATGACGTTAATTGCTAAAAATTGGATTTCATCATCACCATCTCGATACACTACAATATAGTTGCCTTGTGCTACAGGCTCAGGATCATTGTTTTGCGCGCTGATAAATTGCACTGGATATTGATAACTTAAATTCCACGCTAAATGGCTTAAATATAAAGGGTGAGTGTCAATTTGTTCGCCTGATAAAGGTCGTTCACTCTCATCTGCAGCTTCTATCGATAAGGCCAATTCAACCCATTCATAATGGGCTAATTCAATTAAAAAAACCGGATCAGAAGGTAGCAGCTGATACTCTTGACTTAAAAAGTCTAAAAACTCTTGCGCGATATGCAAAAAATATGGCGACTCACATTGATGTGTACTAAAAAAAGCACGCACTAATTGGTGCCACTCTGGCGTGCTATAAAGCGACTTTAACACTGGAAATCCCGATGCTAAAAAACCTTCAACATTATTAAAAAATAATTCGCGATAAATATTTAACCTGCGGTCTTCAATGCCCTCAGGCGCCGGTTGATGTTCAGGGTTACGAATATGTGCCATAAATTGCTGCTGAATTAATTTAAAATTCGTCATAATAAGCACTCTTGGCGCAAATATTTTGCTTGAATAGTACGAATTCGCTCAACCTCTTGCAATAACTCATCACACGGCGGTAAATTAAAGTCACGTTCTAATAAAGTCGGAAAGACGCCGTGAAATTGATATGCCTTCTCTAATAACTGCCAAACTGGTTCAATTACATCATCACCATGTGTATCAATAATTAAATCTGCAGCCTCGTTGTAATGCCCTGCTATGTGGCCATATACAATGCGGTTTGACGGTAGTGCTTTTAAAAATTGCTCCGCGTCATAACCATGATTAATTGAGTTCACATAAATATTATTTACATCAAGTAATAAATGACAATCTGCTTGCTCGAGTACTCGATTAGTAAATTCAATTTCAGATAAAACCTGTCCGGGGGCGGCATAATATGACACGTTTTCTATTGCTATTTTTTGTTCAAGAATATCTTGTACTTGGCAAATACGCCCTGCAACATAATCGGCTGATTGTTTGGTAAACGGGATAGGCATTAAATCGTACATATGGCCATTACCCGAGCAGTAACTCAAATGTTCGCTGTACAACTTAATTGAATGGGTTTTAAAAAAATCTTTTAGCTGGTAAATAAATTCAATATCAAGTGGATCAGGAGAACCTAATGAAAGTGATAAACCATGGCATACAAAATTATATTCGTCAGTAAGTTTTTTAAATTGCTTTGCAAATTTACCACCAAGCACTAACCAGTTTTCTGGCGCTACTTCTAAAAAGTCAGGACGATTAACATTCAGGCTTAACATATCATCAAGCATCTCTCGTCTTAAGCCTAAACCGGCATGGCCAAAATGACAATTTTTTAACACAGGCGCTCCTTTTTAAAGCCATAAAAACAAATGGTCAGCAATGCTGACCAATTTTAATTTACTTAAGAGCTTAGTTCATGCCACCGCATTTACCTTCACCGCATTTGCCTTCTTTATGAGCTTTTTTGGCATCTGCAGCTTTACCTTCGCCACACTTGCCCTCTTTAGCTGCTTTTTTATCACCGCCGCATTTACCTTCGCCGCACTTACCTTCTTTATGGGCTTTTTTAGCATCAGCAGCTTTACCTTCACCACATTTGCCTTCTTTAGCTACTTTTTTATCGCCACCGCATTTACCTTCGCCACACTTGCCTTCTTTATGAGCTTTTTTAGCTTCAGCAGATTTATTCTCACCACATTTACCTTCGCCGCATTTACCTTCTTTTTCAGCTTTTTTATTCTCACCGCACTTACCTTCACCACATTTACCTTCAGCAGCATCAAGTTGGTAACCGCTTACCATTGCGTTCATTTCAAATGGGTTAGCATTAACATTAAGTGAGCTTAATGCTGACGCACCAATTACAACCGCTCCAATAGTTAAAGCTACTGAGTTCTTTTTTAAATTTTTCATAGGGTTCTCTCTTGTTGTTAATACATGCATTATGAATCTGACTAATGAATAAGACCTGAATCTAAATATTTATATTTCAAATAAAATTAATTATTTAACTCAATTAGCATTAACACTATGTTATTAAATATTAATTTTTTCAAATTAATTCTAATCGCCTTGCTCAGAATTAAATATTGACCAATAAAAAACGACTACCTCTATCTGTTACTGGCATAGTCGCAAGGCTTGGGTATAATGCGCCAAATTTATTTGCCTTATCTAATTAAATGAAACTAATACTTGCTCCGATGGAAGGAGTTGTCGATTTTCAAATGCGCCAGTTATTAACTGATCTAGGCGGATTTGACTTATGTGTCACAGAATTTATTCGCGTCGTCGACCAGCTCTTACCTCCTAGAGTATTCTATCGCTACTGCGCTGAGCTCAATCAAGCCGGATTGACGCGCTCTGGCACACCGGTACGAATTCAATTATTAGGTCAAGACCCAGATTGGTTAAGTGAAAATGCTGTGCGCGCTGTTGAACTTGGCTCTCATGGTGTCGATTTAAATTTTGGCTGCCCAGCCAAAGCGGTCATGAAAAATAAAGGTGGCGCAGTACTTCTTAAAGAGCCTGAAGTAATTTATCAAATTGTAAAGGCTGTAAGAGATGCGGTGCCAGCTCATCATGAAGTCACAGCCAAAGTACGCTTAGGCTTTGACGATGATAGTTTAAGCCAAGAGATATTTGATGCTGTTGTCAGTGCAAAGGCATCAAGTATTGCAATTCATGCACGAACTAAAAAAGATGGCTATCGCCCACCCGCTTATTGGGAAAAAATAAAGCCTCTCAAAAACAGTTCAAATCTAAAAACCATCGCTAACGGCGAAGTTTGGTCGGTAGAAGATTACACTTTGTGCAAAATCAGAAGTGGCTGTGATGATGTAATGCTCGGCCGTGGTGCATTAGCTCAGCCAGATTTAGCTAAACAAATCAAAATGCATAATCAAGATGAGACTTATCAACCTTTGCAGTGGAATAAATTACTCCAACATATATTAGCGTCGGGTATGCACAGTTGTGGCGACCAGAATACACAGTACTTTGCTTCTCGCACTAAACAATGGTTAGCGTATTTGAAACTTAAGTATCAAGGGGCTCACCTTCTATTTGAAGAGATAAAACCCTTACACGACAATCAACACGTATTGGATATTGTGAAGAAACACGCTAACTCACTTTGAGTTGATTCAAATCATACCAGCTCAGCCATAGGCCAACCTATAATCTTGTCATTAAATACAGGAGATGTTGCCAATGGCTGCCAGATTAAATGCATTCAAAGATAGATTGAACCATGAGCTAATTGAGTTACAGAATTTATTGCTTAAGCAACTCACTGATTCTGATACAGCAATAGAGCAACAGCTTGCAGTTCACTTAAAATCAAGCTCAAACGAAAATTGGGTCGAACTGCTTGAACATAAAGTCTCGCCCCATTTTAATGAACTTATCGCCAAACTTAACCGAATCGAAGCTGCATTATGCCAATTTGATATCGGTCAGTTTGGTTACTGCGCAGATTGTGAAGAAATAATTGAATTAGCTCGGTTAGAAAACGATCCAACCGAGCAACGCTGCGCATCTTGCGCTAAAAAGTAACTGAGCTATTTAAGGCAAATGGACTTAGTAACACTCCAGGGTAAAGTACTGTGTATTCAATTATTTTATCTGCACTGATACTGTCTAAACCAAGTTGTGTTTGCAGCACATTACGGGCATGTTGTTGTGTCCAAACTTGATAATGAATGCCTATGTCTACTTGCGCCAACACAGCTGCAACAAAATGCAATTGTGGCGTGACTTTGGATTGTTCGCTTTGACTAAGCGTCGATACTATATCAACGTAAGAGTGACGCCAATCTAGCCCTTTCGAACGCGAAGTAATTGGAAATAACTCTAAAAACCAATTATTTAATAATCTATCATCGTGGAAAATTTTAGCTGGCAATGTGCCTTTTGGTAACACTGTGATCCCTAAAGCAGATAATGTTTGAGTCGTTGCATTAAACCACTGCGCGGGTGATTTAACTGTATTTCCATAATAATTTAATTTGGCTTGATACCAGCTTGCGCCATTAGGCTGCTGAGATAATGCAAGCGAGTTTCGAGCGCGGTAATTTGATAAATAATCAGCAAAACCTTCAAGTGATTGGATAAGAGCAACATTAACGGCTGTTGGATTAATGAAAGCCCGCTTAAACTGACTAATTGACTGTTTTATCTCATATTGCAAACGATGCAAGTGGATTTTATCCAAAATTAACTTTTCATCATAACGTTGCATTAGTGTTTTTTGAGCGAGCAATATCCATTGTGTAAGTTCAACCTGTTCAGTTTCTGCGACTGAAAGTTCAGCATTACGTTCTCTCAATGTTAGCCAGTTCGAAATAACTGCTGCATACGGTGGCCACATAAAAAATCGCTCCGCAAAGCGCTCTTCAATAATCAAGTAATCAAGCTGGTCGGCAGAGTAATTATTGACCCCTTGTTTTTTTAGTTGCTGATATAGTTCATGACGTTTAGTTAAATATGCTTGAGAAAACGGATAGCTTATTACATCTTGCTGTTGACCATATTTTTCCAACAAAGCATTATTTTGTTGAAGTTGTTCAATCAAGTTATCTTCATTCGGATTCGGATTCGGATTCGGAGTTTTATTATCACTACAGCCTGTGACAATAAGCAGTAATAAAATCAATAATACAGGAGTAAATTTTTGCAAGATAATCTAACCTTATAGATGAGTAGTATTATTTGGGTGTGAATTAATTATGATTTTTTCTTTTCAAAATGCATCTTTTAAAGATCCAGAAACTGGATTATACAATCAGGCCTACTTTATGGAAGTATTTGTCCGTGAATGGCATCGTTTAATTCGAGATCAAGATTCGTTAACAATTATGTTTTTAAACCCCCATGTAAACCTAAAAGATGAACAGCAAAAAACTCAATTCATTGAACTTGCCAATATCGTTCGTAATCAAACGTTACGAAGTACCGATATAGTATGTCGCTTTAATGAATCGTTTTTTGCACTTGGTCTTTTTGGTTTAGACAACAATGGTACCGACATTATTATTAACCGAATAAAGTCTGCGCTTCACAATAAATTTACTGGTCTGAATATGAATTATGGGGCAATCAATCTTGCTCCAGACAATTCTTTTAATGTTGAAAATATTTTTGAGCAAACGGCCCTGACTTTAAAAGCTGCTGAGGATGAGGGTATTAACTGTTATAAAATTAAAACCATTACTCACCATTAGTATTTTTTTAGCTATAAAAAAAGCCCCTTTCGGGGCTTTTTTAATTCAACATTTAAATTTTAACGCCTTTGCGAGCGGCTTTATCTTTGATAAAACCAGCCCAACCTTTGGCATATTTAGCTGTTGCAGGATCTTCCATCGCTTTTAAGATAGCAGTATGTGCTTGCTTATATTTTTCCTGATAGAAATACGCTTCCGCTAAATCAGTATAAATATTGCCAAGTTTAGTTGAACCAAGCTCAAGTGCTTTATTAAGTGCTACTACAGCCTGAGGGAATTTCTCAGTTTGAAGCAACAAAGCACCGGCTTTACGATACAACTCTGCATCATTATCAATCGCCGCAGCTTCTTGATAATACTTAACCGCTTTTGGGAACTCTTTAGACTGATGATAATAGCTACCTAAAGCCTGAAGATTAGTTTTATTAGGTTTTACTTTTTCTTCTTTTAATGCCTTTTCAAGCGTTACAGCTGCTTTGTAAGGAATATCATTTAAAGAATATAAGTTAGATAAAACACGATAATCAGTTTCAGTTTCTAAATAACCATTTTTATAGGCGATGTCCATTACAGAAAGACCTTTTGGAAAGTCCTCAACCTGCATATAGAAACGACCTAAGTTAGTCCAAGATTTTGGTTGATCTGGCCATGTTTTTAACACTTCTTCAGATACTTTCACCGCACTTTTAAAATCTTTTAAATCGACGTAAGAAGCGATTTTAAGATCAAAAGCACCTTTATTTGGTGTTTTATCTTTCAGAAGATCAATGGCGCGATCAGCAGGGGCTATAACTTGCTTAAATTCTTTTAACTCATATGAAGACTGAGCTAAACGAAGATAAACATTAGCATCCTCTTCCCCGGTATAGTCCATCCAAGCAAGATAGATTTCTTTTGCTTCTTTATACTTTTTATTATTTAAGTACAAATCACCAAGTAAACGCATCGCCTGAGCATGGTCTTTAAAGTTTAGTGCGTTAGCATCTACAGCTTTTTTGATGTGTTTGACAGCTAAGTCATGTTTATCAATTTGGACATTCATTTGTCCAAGATAATAATCAACCATCGCACCATCAAAACTATCTGAAGTTGTAATCTCATTTAAAATTGCAAGTGCACCAGGTACATCTTGTGGTTCTGCTTGAAATAACTCAAATGCTTTAGATACTTTCTTACCAACTCGCTCACCCATGATTTGCGTCTTAGCTTTTTTACGCTTTTCAATTTCTGCGTAATCAGGCTTAGCCATCACTGCGGTTGCAGTGAAACCAGCACCAAGAGTCATAAGAAGTGCAAGAGCTGTTACTTTAGATAAGTTTTTCATTCCATTCCTCCTTAGTTGTTTTGTTCTTGGTTCAGTTTAAAATCAAGTTGAACTTGAAGACCAGTTTGTTTAATTGGCTTACCATCAACAATCTTTGACTTGTATTTCCATTTCGAAAGTGCACGTTTTGCTTCACGATCGAAAAGGCGTTTTGGTTCTGCATCGATAACTTCGATATCAACAACCCCACCAAGCTCATCAATTGAGAATGAAAGCTGTACCCAACCCTCTTTACCATCTCGAGCAGCTTGTGGCGGATACTTTGGTTCAATTCGAACGATAGGTGTTGCATCACCGTCGCGACCAAAAGCACCTGGGCCACTTAACCCACCGCTCATACCCCCAGTATTAATGGTAGGCATATTAAATGTTAAACCACCCACATTTGGGTTGCTATTTTCCGGCTGAGGCGGCTGCGGTTTAGGCGGCTGCTTCGGCGGTGGAGGCGGCGGAGGCGGAACACGCTTACGCTCCTGCACCTTGGATTCAGGTGGATTCGTCATAATTTCGACTATGATTTGCTCTTGGTCATTTTGGGCACGATCCGCTCCACCGGAGATAAGATATGCCATAAAAAAGAACAAGCCGAAAGTAACTGCCCCACCTGCTAAAAGTGAAAACAGAAAACGAATCATCACTGATCTCCAGCTATTGATATTCTTAAGTCACCAGTTGCTTTGATTGCGTCCATTACTTTAACAACAACACCATGTTTCGCTTCTTTATCCGCTTGGATAATTACAACGTCTGTAGGTTGTTCTGCAAGTAAACTTTCAATCTTAGCAGCAACACGTTCAACGTCGACTTGCTGCTTATCAATCCAAACTTCCCCATTGCTACGAACAGCAATAAAGATGTTTGCATTTTTCTGCTTGCTAGCCTGAGCTGCTTTTGGTTTGTTGACTTCAATACCCGCTTCTTTAACGAATGAAGTCGTAACGATGAAGAAAATCAGCATGATAAATACGATGTCAAGCATCGGTGTCATATCTACTGCTGCGTCTTCGTCTTCACGGAAACGTTGTTTACGTGCCATATTAAACTCTCTCTCTAGTGATGAGGCAGACTATCTACTAGTTTTGCTTTAGCCACTTTTGCCTTAGCTTCAAGACGTGTACTAAAGAAAACACCAGACAGTGCCGCAACCATTCCAGCCATTGTTGGGATAGTAGCCATTGAAATACCAGCTGCCATTAAACGTGCGTTACCTGTACCTTGGTTTGCCATTGTTTCGAAAACAGCGATCATACCCGTTACAGTTCCTAGCAAGCCAATTAATGGACAGATAGCAACTAATGTTTTTATCAACAACATACGCTGATTTAATTTTTCAGCCGCGTCAGAAATCCATGCATCACGGATTCTGTGTGCATACCAGGATGTTGTATCCTGGCGGGCGTCCCAACTTGCAACAATACTGTTTCTCATACGAGGAAACTCTGCAGTTAAGAACCAATAACGCTCAATCATTAATACCCACATAAGAAAGAGTGCTATTGCGACCACATAAAGAACTTGGCCGCCTGTTGCCACAAAATCCCTGACAGATTCCCAAAGCTCTATCAGGAATAGCATTAGGCTTTCTCCTTCTCCGCGTGAGCGGCGATGATACCTGCACTTTGCTCTTCAAGTACGTGAACAATTGACTTGCTACGACCATGAACAACAGCGTGTAATAAAATTAATGGTAATGCAGCGATCAAACCTAGAGCCGTTGTTACAAGCGCCATAGAGATTGAACCAGCCATGATCTTAGGATCACCAGTACCAAATAATGTGATTTGTTGGAACGTATCGATCATACCAACAACAGTACCCAATAGACCTAATAACGGTGCGATAGCAGCGAAGATCTTGATGATATTGATACCAGCTTCAATACGTGGTGTTTCACGTAAAATTGCTTCGTCTAGTTTAAGCTCTAGATTTTCAACATCTTGGTTTTTGTTGTCATGGTAAACTTTAAGAATACGGCCCAATGGGTTATTTGTATTCGGCGTACCAGCGTTTTTAAGTTGAGACTTCATTTTGCTTGATACTAATGAAAGGTCAATTAAACGCACTAGTGCGATAATGAAACCAATTACTAATAATACAGCAATGATGTAACCTACTTCACCACCTTGGTGGAAACGATCTTCTGGTGTCGCTTTTTGCGTATTAAGACGCAAAATTGAACCACGAGTTGGATCTAAGTAGAAACCTACATAGCTACCAGGAGCTGCTTTACGTAAAGCGTTTGCACTGTCTGTTACGAATGCATCTGGTTGACGACCTAAAGGCTGTACTTGCTTAGTTTCTGGATGATAAATTAAATATCCATCTTCACTTACTAAGTTGAACGTACCGATACGTGTTACTGATTTAACACTTGTCGCGCCATCTAACTGAGCAACTTCAACATCAAAAGTAGCAACTTTTGCTGATTCAGTCATTTCAGTTTGTAAACCAATCCATAGCTCTTCAAGTTCACGAGTAGTAGGAAGCTCTTTAGCCGCAGCTAATGAACGCAATACTTCTTCACGATTTGGGAATTGAGCACTTACTACAGATGCTTCGATTGAACCAATAGTCTCTGATGCAGCACGGCGAACAACACCGAACATCTCACCTAAAGTACCTTTAGCTGTTTCAAGTTCTTGCTCTTTAGAAGCTAATGTTAATTCGTTTTGAGCATATTGCTTTTTAAGCTGCTCACCACGTGCTTTTTCAGCAGCAAGGTCACGTTTAGCATTGTTTAATAGGGCTTGTTTATCAGAGCGTGCAGATAAAAACTCTTGCTCACGTTGCTGATTAATTTTGCCTTCAGAAATACGGTCTTTCTTAACTTGCTCTAGGATTTGATCTAAAGCAACTGTGTTCGCATGAGCGTTTAACGCAACACCTGCAGAAACAGATAGCACTGCCGCAACAGCAAAACCTTTAAAAAGTTTCTTCATTAGTATTACTCCGCGCCAAAGATTGGAAGTTTAACAAGATCGAATGACGCTTGTTTGCGTGACATACGGATTAATTCTTTCACAGGTTTAAGGTATTCTTCACCTAATGCATCCCATGATTTAGTAGTATTATTCCATACCCAAGCATGTTTCATATCTAGTGACTGAGCAACATAAGCAACGCGACCTACACGACCGAAATCAACTGTAATTTCGCGGCCATCTAATTTTAAAGAACCTTGGCCTGAAGCAACGATTGAGCTGTAATCTTTCTCAATTAAGTAAGCTTCAAGTACTTGACGGTACTTTTCAGATGTCGTTACTGACGAATTAATCATTGTTTCACGTAAACGTGTTACACGATCAAGACGCTTTTCAGTTTCAAAAGGAACGTCCGCTTTGATGAATTGCTCAAGCGTATCGATCATGCGATACATCAAAGGCACAACGTTTTGTTTTGTTTTGTCGATCGTCGCAATTTGACGATTAAACGATTCAATCCCTGCATTTTGGTCAGCAACCAAATTTGCAACGTGATCGTTATAGACTTTAAGAATTTCTCTTTCATCAACAACTAAACGGAATTCAGAAATTAATTCTTGAGTTTGATCAAAAGTGTTATCCACTTTTGCTTGCGACTTTACAGCAGCCTTATGAATTACATCTTCCGCTTTGTGAAGTTCATTCAATGGATCTGCCATCACACTGTTGCTTGCAAATGCAAATGCGCCAACCAACGCAGTTGCTACAAGACTCTTTCTGATTTTAACAGACATAGTTCCCAACCAATTAAGTAATGTTACTTTTTAGAATTTAAAACTGATTAAAACTCAACCAGAACCAACGCTTCTTTTATAGAGGCGTCAACTTACCAATAATGCTAAATGCCTTTAGCTGTGTCAACTCGATGTTTCTTCAATAAGAAACTTTTTATTTAGCATTTGCGACATCAGTAAACTTTAAAAACATAATATTTACAAATGTTACTGCTGAATGTGTCATTAAAGCGCTATAAACAGGACTTTATAATAATAAAGTGTTAACAGAAAATATTTATCATTATCTCACTATTAAGCGTAAAAAAAATTAATATTTTATGAAATATAAACCCAATTAAGGTAACATATTTGTAAAATCGGTAAATAAGTTGTTTTGATTGTGTCTTTTTTGCTTCATTTTATTATTTTTGGAACATCTATTAATGTCTTTCTCTCGCTCATTTCAAGCAGCTGTTACTGCATTTCAAAACAAAGAGTATGATCTTGCTCAGAGTATCTGTGAACAACTGACCAAACAAATAAAAAACTGCGAGATATTTCATTTATTAGCATTGATTAATAAGGCAAAAAATAAATTAGATAAAAGTAGGTATTATTTTGAGATTGCGGTTAAATATGGGTCCAATAATGCTAATATTCACGCTAACTTTGCAAATTTATTAGCGAATTTGAACGATAATCAGCTTGCCAAAAAGCATTATTCTATTGCTTTAAAGCTTGATCCTGAGTTCTCAGATGTAAAAGTGAATTTTTCCTTGCTACTTAGCAAAGAGCGCAATTTATCTGCGGCGTTAAATCTAATTGACAGTGAGATTGAAAAACGAGCCCAACCGCAAAAACTATTAAAAATTAAAGCTAAAATACTGCAGAACTGTTTGGAGTTTAACCAGTCAGAAGCATTGTTTAGAGTTTGTTTAGCGCATGACCCGAGTGATTATTTTTGCCAAATTAACTATGTGTGTGTGCTAAGAGAGCTTGAACAATACCCTCTCGCACTTTCATTTTTGCAGCAAATCACTATTCAACAACCCCAAAACTCTGAAATTGCTTTTTTAACTGGCTGTATCTATTACGACCAACAAGCATATAAAGAAGCTGAGTACTTTTTAAAACAAGCGCTCATTTTTTCTCCCGAAAATATTGCAGCCCATGAAGCCTTAAACAAACTTTATTGGGAACAAGACCAACAAGCACTCTTTCTTACAAGCTACGAGATATTAAAAAACACTGTACCATCGGCCCAACTGAGTTACTCAAAAATAGCTCAGCAGATTCAAGCCAATCAATTTGAGCAAGCTCAAGTTGAATTAAATCTATTGCCCAACTCAATCATTAACACCTCAGGCTTTACTCATCTACAAGCAGTTATTGCAGATCGTTTAGGTGATAAAGCCAAGGCTAATGACTTTTACGCTCGAGCCGCGTTGGCCGACCCAGGTAATTTAAGGTTGCAAATTGATTTTGCTAATTTATTAATTAAACAAAAAAAATACCTTCAAGCACTGTCAATATTAGAGCCTTTAAGTAACCTACATTTTTTTAATCAAGAATTATGGGCTTATAAAGGGATTTGTTGGCGCTTGCTCAATAATCCAAAACATAATTGGTTAAATAATTATGAGCAATTTATTCAACCTATCAATTTGGGCTATCCATCAGGTTATGACTCTCAAGCTCATTTCTTACATGAGCTTTCGGATACTTTAATAAGCTTGCATACCGGTAAAAATCAGCCGTTAGACCAAAGTGTACGGCAAGGCACCCAAACTATCGGTAACTTATTAAATAAAAAACTTACAGTTATACAAGAATATAAACACTTGCTCACAAAAGCAGCTCACGTTTATTTAAACCAATTGCCGACTGACCCAACACATCCTTTACTGTCGCGTAATCGCGGGCAGTTTAGCTTTGAAGGTAGCTGGTCGGTGAAACTTAATAGCGGAGGTTTTCATAGTAATCATGTCCACCCTCTTGGTTGGATTTCTGGACCTAGTTACATAAATGTTCCAAAAGAAATTAATGCCAATGATCCAACCAAAGCTGGTTGGGTCAAATTTGGCGAAACTGCATTAGAGCTAGGTGAGGACGAACACATTGGACGAATGATTTGTCCACAGTCTGGATTTGTTGTGCTGTTTCCAAGTTATATGTGGCATGGTACGCAGCCTTTTAATTCATTACAAACTCGCTTAACTGCACCTGTAGATATTAGCCCTCAATAAGTTGATTTAGATAAGGCAAGTAATGCTGGTGACGCCCTGAAGAGCTGCTGTATAAAGGTTTTCGAACCTGCCACACACTTGCGGTTTTAACACTGTTTTTTTGCTCAAAAAATCGCAAACATTGCGCTTGCCATTCCAAGCCTAAAAAATGCAGTACTTTTGTGATTTCCTGTTCTGGTGTTTTTATCAATTGATCATAATCAACGGTAGTCATATCTTCATGAAATTTGTTTTGCCAAAACTGCTTTAAACGCAATTGCTCTTTATAATAGAACTGAATATCCTCTAAGTCAGTTGCATAATTCATAGCAGCACCTAGGCGAAGAAAATAAACCGATAAACAATTATCAAGTTCATTACGCTGTGTCCAGATAATTTTTGCTTGAGGAAATACTTGTTTAATTAATCCAATAAGCAAAAAGTTATCTGGTCTTTTATCGGTAATATAACTATTTTTCAAATTAATATTTTTAATTAGTTCTTGGTATTTTTCAGCGAGTTCATTCAAATTATCATGATTTATAAAAGTCACATCCGCAGGATAATTTTTCAAGTTTTGTGCTATGTAGCGAGGAAAGAAATCTAGTTCGCCACTGGTAATCACTTCTGAGTGACTTGCTAAAATTTGTTCGAGTAATGTTGAGCCAGAACGAAACATACCACAAATAAAAACCGGCTTTATTTCATTTTCAGTGGGTACTCTAACTGTATTATTCAATGAAAATACTTCAATAATACTATCGATATACTGGCGGTGTTTCATTCTATCAAACTTAGGAACTATCTGTTTATTGGTTTGGTTTGCTTGATGATAATAAGTAATAGCTTTGTCATACTGTTGACAATCATCATATGCTTTACCCAGTGCATAACTTAAATCACATCGCACACTCGCATCAAGTTGTTCTTCTTTTAATAGTTTCTCTGCTTGAAGTAACTCAGGCGCTAAACTATCAGTATATTTTGTTGCATCTATTATTCGAGCCAAGGCTTCATAATGATCAGGTTTAACTTTAAGTACCTTTAAAAAAGTAGAGATACAGGATTCTTTATTTCCAAGTTGCTCATATAAGTTAGCTAAATTCATTAGTGCACTTATATAATTAGGATTTATTTTTAATGCCTGCTCTAAATAAAAAATAGCTTGTTCGTCATCAAATAAATGATCAGATTCTATAACCGCCATGTTTAAATAAACCTCTTCAGGTTGATTAATACCACAATCGAGTGCTTGTTGATAAAAGACTAAAGCGAGTTTAAATAAACCAAATTGTTTGTGATAATAACCGGCGTTGAATAGTGCTATTTCATTTTTTGGATTTAACTTTACGAAGTTTGCATGACACTGACAAACATTTGCCAAATCATTTTGTTTTAAAAAAAGCTCTGTTAACGCATTCACGTATGCAAAATTATCCGGAGTTCTATTTATGAGTTGCTGTAAATAACGTATCGATTTTTCAATGTGTTGCTCTGCAAAGGCTATTTTTGCCAGAAACTGCAGCGCTATTTCTTGATCTTCAATAGATAAATTAACAAGCCCATGCTCAAGTAAAATTTCAGCTTGTTTAAATTGCTTATTTTTAATTAAATCGCTTGCTTGTTTTAACACTCAATACACTCTCAGTTAAATCTTTAAAAAACAAAAAAGCGAGCCTAAGCTCGCTTTTTAAGTCTTCCGTTCAAATTAGAAACGGAAAGTTACGCTCGCATGCACATAACGACCTAGTGAATCATAGAAGCCAGATACCGCATTCGCATTTGTTGATAATGTACCACCAACTAATGGCGGCTCTTTATCAAAGATGTTGTTCACACCCACTAACACGCCAACATGATCGTTAACTTCGAATGAACCTTTAAGGTCAAAGTAGCTTTGTGATGAAATGCCGCCGTCCGCTTCTAGAAGCTTATCGGTAGTGCCATCATAACCTACTGAGCCAAAATAACGCCATTTAAGCTGTGCAGTCCAGAAAGAACCAGTGTCATAGCTAAATGTTGCAGTGTGACGCCACTCTGGAGTTGCGAAACAATCAGTGCTGATATTATCAACACAATCATAGTTAGCTGTTGGAGTACCAGGTAACGGCTCGTACTCTTTGCTTAGCATGTATGTACCAATTAACTTAGCGTTGAAGTTACCACCCATGATTTCAGCATTGTAGTTTGCACTAACATCCACACCTTCCCAATGACGGCTGGCTAAGTTTACAGATGTTGCTTTAACAATACCAGTACCTATCCATAAGCTTCCGTTACCACTACGAGTGATGTTATCACAGAACGCTGAATTACCTGTTAACGCACACTGTGTAACTGTTAACTCTGGGCCAACACTACCAATAACTTCTTCAAGTTCGATATCCCAGTAATCGATTGAGAAATTTAAGTTATCAATCGGTTGTGCAACGATACCAAATGACATGGTATCTGCAACTTCAGGTTGCAGGTCTGGGTTACCACCAAATAAACCATTGTATTGGTTTGCAGGGCTCTTAGATACGTTACCATATTGAGCAGCACTTACACCTGTTCTAGCACATTCTTCTTGTTTTAATTGTGGTGATGCACCGGCACATGGGTCGTTACCACCCCATAAACCTTTCGATTGCTCAGAGAATAACTCAGCTACGTTAGGAGCACGTACCGCACGGTTATAACTTGCACGTACTTTATAGTCATCCATTGGAGTCCAATCGAATGCTACTTTATACGTATCTACGCCACCAGTAGTGCTGTAATCAGAATAACGGTAACCAAGTTCCATAGTTAATTGCTCAACCATTGGAGCGCCTGATACTAATGGAATACTTGCTTCACCATAGAATTCAGTTAAGTCATAACCACCAGTTAAGCTCTTAGTTGCGCCACCTTGACCTAGTAATAAACCTTGAGCATATACTTCATCAGTAATACGTTCGTAGTTTTCTTCACGGTACTCAGAACCTAATACCACAGCAATTGGAGCATCCGCACTAGGTACAGTTAAATCTAACTCACCCGTTACATAACCGCCGATTACGATTTGCTCAGTCACACCATTTTTTACAGCAACACCGGTTAGTGCTTTAGCTGACTCTTGTGAAATACCTTGATAAGTGAATACTTCGTAAGGGATACAGCCTGCAGTTGCAGCACAGCTTTCGTCATTTGCAGAAAGTGCTGTTTTGATACGTGGACCAAAGAAGTCATTTAAATATGCTTCAGATGATGACGTAGAACCGTATTGCATTGAGAAATCATACGTCCAGTTATCATTGATTTCACCTTCAGTACCAACAACTAAACGAAATGCGTTATGCTCGATGCTGCTTGCACGTGGGCCACCTTCAGTATTACGCTTACCGATATAAGTAGAGAACGTATCATCAATACCTAAACCGAAACGATCCATCAATTGTTGACGCTGAGTATCACTTAATAATGGCGTATTTACTGGAATGTCGTATTGGTCATTAAAGAACGTACCAGATTCTGCGATTTGAGCCGTTGTACGGTCACGCATGAACATCATTTCCATGTATGGACGGAAATGATCGTTGATTTCGTAGTTTAAGAATGTACCAAATGTGAAACGCTCATCCGGGCGCATAAAGTGGTTAATTGGTGCATAGTTATAGCTGTTTCCTACAGATGGTTTAAATGCATCACTACCTGAATCAAGTGTCCAGTACTCGTAGTCATCCCAGTTAAAGCCGCCATTTGCATCTAAGCCGCCAATGTAGAAGTTTGGTACAACTGCATTGCCAGAACCACCACACGATGTACCTGGGCCATCTAATGCACATGATGAATAGTCACGCGCAGCTTGGCGTAATTCATTTTGTTTTTTGTACGTGATATAACCAACTGCATGGCCTTTACCGCCGTCAAAATCACCACCAAGTGTGATGTCTAAGTCTAACGAAGAACCATCTAAACCTGAGTTACCTTTTGGATACTCAAAGCCTTTTTTATCCATTAGACCTTGGATGTATTTGTTATCGTTGTTATGTTGGTAAGCAGAGCCACCAACACTGATTTCAAAGCCTTCAAAATCATCGTTCATTACAAAGTTTACAACACCTGCAACCGCGTCAGCACCGTAAGTTGAAGAACCACCACCAGTTAACACTTCAACGCGCTTAACTAATGAGGCTGGAATTTGATTGATATCTGGCGCTTGGCTGTTTACACCACCCGCTTGCATACGACGGCCATTGATAAGCACTAACGTACGATTCGAACCTAGGCCACGTAAATCTAGTGTTGCTGTACCAGATGCACCATTAGCTTGGAATGCAGTCTCAGAAGCTTCGATTTGAGGTAAGCTGTTCATCATATCTTCGATACGAGTGAAACCAGAAAGCGCGATTTCTTCTTGAGATGTAATTTGTACTGGGCTTGCAGATTCCATATCAGTACGTTTGATACGAGAACCAGTTACTTCGATACGCTCTACCGCTTCTGCACCTTCTTCTGCTGCAAAAGTATTGGTAGCAAACACTGCTGTTGATGCAGCACCATAAGCAATCGCTAAGCGAACTGCTTTGGTTAGTTTATTATTTAACATTTAGATTTCTCCCTGGACCACACTCTTACGGTGCGATTAATTTTTTTGTTAATTAAGTGAACTTAATAACGATTTTCGAGTCGAGCTCATTATCCGAGGGAGATATTAAACATAAGGTGAAAGTTCGGTCAACATCCGTTTATAAATAATTAACACTTTAGCATCACCTATTTCGAAACATACACACTTTGAAACAAAGAATATACAAATCAAAAGAAACAACCAATTAAATTAACCTTATGATTTTAATTAATTAATTTAAAACTAACATTTGTTTTTTCATGTAATCCAACTGTACGCGAGAGGTTACAAAAAAAAACTGTCAATTTTCAAATAAATTTACTTGACCGCTTAAAAATTGAGCGAAACTCATATTTAGGGTAGGCAGAATTGAATCTGCTATTGGTTGTAACTGCTTTTCAAGGTAGTGCTGCAAATTGAGTTTAAGCGGCTTTTCTGTTGCCACAACTGGCCCATCTAATGTGATAACGTACTCAATCCACTGACCACGTTTTGGCGTTTTTTCGGGATATTTCATACTCATTTTTTGGGCCGCTTGCGCATGTGGAGGGATGTTTTTTACATATTCAGACAAATGTTGCCTTAAACGCTTTTTATACAACAGTAAATGATTTAACCTCCCAGCCATTAAATCACTAATCACTTGTTTTATATAGACTTCTACTGAGTCACCCGCAAATATCAATGTAAATAAATTGTACTGAAACTCACGTGCCAGCTCAGTCCAATCACTGCGTACCGTTTCCATGCCTTTAAACACCAAATGATCGCCGTTTGCATCTGAGACTTGACCTACATAGCGCTTTTTTGATCCCTCTAAACTGCCTCTAATGGTTGGCATAAAGAACGGACTGTACAAAGTTTCAAATTCAATTTCGAGGTAACTAGCAATTTTGTACTTTTTTTCGCAATAATCGCACCAAAAATTGTTAATCTTTTTTTGTAACAAAAAACCTATTTTTTTACATTCTTCAGCACTGAGTTCACTCGCCAATTGCACAAAAGTAGAGTCAGTATCACCATAAATAACCTGATACCCCAAACGTTCAATTTCGGCACGGGTGGCCAGCATAATCTCATGCCCTCTCAAGGTAATGGAGCTTGACAACCGAGGATCATAAAAACGACACCCCGTTGAGCCCAAAACACCATAAAAGCTATTCATAATGATTTTTATTGCTTGGGATAGCATTTTGTTTTTTTGCTGCTTGGCCACGTCCCGTGCTTGCCAAAGCGTCGCAATTAAATTAGGCAAATGATGCGCTGTGCGAGAAAAATAAGCATCATGAAACCCCGCAATACTTTGCGTTGGTGCTAACAAACCTTCAACCATGCCAATAGGATCAATTAAAAAAGTACGAATAATTGACGGATAAAGACTTTTAAAATCAAGTACGATGACATTTTGATATAAACCCGGCTGTGAATTCATCACATAGCCACCTGGGCTATTAAAATGATGGTTGTGATCACCTAGATTGGGCGCAACATACCCACTGCGATGCATCAAGGGTAGATACAAATTTACAAATGCTGCAACCGATCCCCCTTGGCGTTCAAGTTCTAATCCCGTTAACTGTGTACGAAGAATAGCAAAATCAATCAATTTTTCTTGCTTAAAAATATCCCATACCAGCTGACAATCTTTTAAATTATATTTGGCCAAAGCGAGTTTGTCGTATTTAAATTGATGCTCAATTTCAGCCAAACGATCATCACTTTCTATCAGTTTTTTCTCACCAATCAATTGTTCAGCAACACTTGCTAAGCTAAAGCTATTAAAATGATAGGTCGCATTTTTTAAGGTATCGATACCATCAAGCACCACTCTTCCTGGTAATAATAACTTGCCAACTGCCCGTTCGCTCAGTTGCATTGCTTGTTGCGCACGCCCTAAATACAGTGGCACCCCCAATTGTTCTGCGCGGCGATATAAAAGTGACATATCAAAATCAATCACGTTCCAACCAATAATCACATCGGGGTCACGTTCAACAAAATAGCGTTGTAGTTGCACCAGTAATTGCTCTTCATCACTGACCCAAACAATATTTTGCTCTGAATGTTGAGGCGCTCCAACCATAATAACAACATCAAAATCATCACTATAAAGCCCAACCGAAAACAAAATCCCTTGGCCGCTGCATTCAATATCAAGCGACACCACCGAAAAATTTGGCTGATAAGTTGAAGGCTTCATTTTTGCTTGTTGAAGCGTTAAATATCCTTGTTTTTTAATAGCTTGGCCTTGCACTAAAACAGAACCACGAATAAAGCGTTCCATTAAAAAACGGTCGCAATGGCGCACATCTGCCTCAAAAAGTCTAAAACCAGCCTGTTGAATGATTTTTTTCGCCTGATAAAACCCATGAAGTGTTGAAAAGTAGCAACCCGAAATTGCTTGTTGATCAAAACTTTTTAGTCCAAGCGCCTGAGTGCGTAGCAAAATATTTTCGCTTTTGAGCAAGGCTAAAATTTGGAGTAAATCAGAACTTAGCACAAAAAAAACCGCTTCTTGCTGCTCAACCATAACTTGAATAGGCCCTAAATCAGATGTTAACCAATAGCACAACGCAAAACCGTATTTGGTTTTCAGTTGCTGTTTAGTTAATACAAACCCTTCAACAGTAATTAGTTCTGACAAGTAAAATCCTTAAAAATAAGTGGTATTTGTTATGGTACTTTGTAGTATTAACAATTCGCTATCATGGGTAAGTTCTGATTAAATAACAACGCAAGGCTATTAATTTGGCATTAATTTTATCTTTAAGGTGCGGTATGAGCGATATTTTTTCTCTAATAAACCAAGTAAATCAATTGCAACAATTAAGCACTCACAATGCGCTTGCGGCGCTTGAACAGCTCACACCTATCATCAAAGCCTATCCAACATTTAATGGCGCACAGCAGCTACATTTTAACCTTTATCAACAAATTGCGGCACCACAGCAGCAAATCAATGTATTAAAAAACTGGCTAACAGCTCAACCCCAACAATTAACGGCGGTATTTGATTTAGCCAAAGTACAATACAAAGAGCAATTATTCAGTGATGCCATTCATTCGCTAAAACAGTTATGCCAACTTTATCCTGAGCATCACGATGCTTGGCTGCTTTTATCTAAGAGCTACCGTGCAATAAATGATATTGAACAAGCGCAATATAGCCATCACCAATTTGAATTAATAGCAGCCTTTAATCAGCAATTAATACAAGCCGAGCAAGCTTTTAATCGAGGAGACTTTAATACCGCCGACAAAGTAGCTCGTCAATTACTACAACAAGTAAAAAACGAACCTAGGGTATTGAGGTTACTCGCTCAGCTAGCGCAACATTTTGGTTATGACGACGTTGCAGTGCAACTGCGTGGCCAAGTATGCCAAATCAAACCGCATATTAACCAATATCAGGTTGAATTTGCGCTCACTCTTTTTGCGGTAAAACAATACCAATCAGCGCTTGATGCCATCAACCAAGTACTCGATCATGATATTTATCACCTTGAAGCCTACGGTATTAAAGCCATGTGTTTAATTAAACTGGCGCGTTACCAAGATGCTGTCGATGTGTATCAAGATTTATGTCTTTGCCACCCCAACCCTGCGCAAGTCCAACTTCGCTTAGGTAATGTCTACAAAATCATGGGCCAGCCTGATAAAGCTGTTGCCGCTTTTTTAGAGGCTATCACACTTAATCCGCTGCAAGGGGAAGCATACTGGGACTTGGCTAACTTAAAAATCTATCGTTTTAGTGCAATACAAATAAGCGAACTTAGCAAGTTACTTACTATAAAAACGCTTACAGATGAATCTCGTATTTTAATGCATTTTGCACTGGGTAAAGCCTATGAAGATCAACACGATTACGCACAAAGCTTTGAGCACTACCAAACAGCTAATCAATTAAAATTTAAAACCTTAACGCATTACAAATCGCCCAATGCAATCTCACAGACCACCTTTTTTACTGCCGAGTACTTTAAACAAACCGCATTATTAGGACATACCAGCCAAGCACCAATTTTTATTGTTGGCATGCCTCGCAGTGGTTCAACCTTGATGGAACAGATGCTATCAAATCATTCGCAGATTGATGCCACCATGGAGCTAACCGAAATTGTCTCGATAGCACGAAAACTGGCAATGCAAGCGCAACAGGCTCACACCGCCTACCCTGCAATTTTAGGCCGTTTAACAGCCAAGCAAATCGGTGCACTTGCAGAGCAATATTTGAACTTTGTACAACCTTTACGCCAAGGCGCTGCCTATTTTATTGATAAATTGCCTAATAACTTTCATCATCTGGGTTTGATCAAAACCTTATTTCCAAATGCCAAAATCATTGATGTCAGGCGCCATCCCATGGCGAGTGGTTGGAGTTTATTTAAACATTACTTTGCCGAAGGCCATGATTTTTCATACGATTTAACGCAGATTGGTTTATACCATAATCACTATGTTAGCCTGATGGATCATTGGCACAGTGTATTACCAAACCAAATTTTAACGATTTATTATGAAGATTTAGTAAATGACTTACCAACTACCCTTGCCACGGTATTTAACTATCTTGAACTTGAGTTAGAACCTGCGTGTATTGCTTTTCATACCAATAATCGCGCAGTTGCTACAGCAAGTTCAGAGCAAGTGCGCCAACCTTTGTATCAAAGTGCCCTGCATCATTGGCAAGGGTTTGACCCTTATTTAACGCCATTAAAACAAGTCGTTACTCCCAATTTAATTGGCTAACACTAAATGTGGGTGATCAGCGCTTGTGCGATCCCCTGCATGCTCTTAAAATACGCGCTGTCACTCTTTATCAACTCACTTAGGCCTGCTTGATGCTTTCCGATGCACTAAAAAAATCCATTCGTAAAATTCATCAACATGTTGCTGATAATTTAAGTGATTACAAGCCCCGTAAAGGGCAAAACTACCTTGTGGCCGAAATTGCCAAAACCTTAAGTGGCCAATATCACAGAACTCAGCGCATTTGCGTAATGGAAGCCGGCACCGGCACCGGAAAATCCCTTGCCTATTGTTTAGGTGCTTTGCCTTATGCGCTGAGTAAAAATCAAAAGCTCGTTATCTCAACCGCCACAGTCGCTTTGCAAGAGCAGTTAATTGAAAAAGAGCTGCCTTTTTTTGCTAAACATTCAGGCTTAGAGTTTAAATTTGATTTGGTTAAGGGTCGAAATCGTTATATTTGTGCGCAAAAACTTGCCATGGCACTGGAAGATGCCCCTTCGCAACTCGAGTTTATTCCGCTTAGCACCACACCTTTGTCGGATATGGAAAAAAAGTGCTTACAACAATTGCAACAAGCCTATCAAAAAAATCAATGGGCAGGTGATCGCGATAGCTGGGCAGATACCATTCCAGATGCCGTTTGGCATGTAATTGTCAGCGATAAACATGCATGTCAACGCCAGTTAAATGGCCATCAGCACTGTCCGTTTCATCAAGCACGTAATCGCTTAAATCAAATGGATGTATTAGTTGTAAACCACAGCTTATTACTCGCCGATCTCGATTTAGGCGGTGGCACCATTCTACCTGAACCTGCCAATTGCATTTATGTCATTGATGAAGCGCACCATTTACCACAAATTACCCGTGATTTTTCATCCGCTTCCGGAACCGTAAAAGGCACTATGGAGTTGCTCGAAAAGCTCAGTAAGTTTAATCAAAAGCTCGCCAATGCCATTTCATCACAGCGGGCTATTGGTCTTAATTTTAAATTGGCCGATGCCCTCAACGACAGCCAAGCACTATTAAAAAAAGTACGCGACTTTTTAAACGAACAAACCTTTGAATACAACGACGATAATGTCTATCGCTTTAGTGATGGTGAATTACCGCAAACACTCCAATTACTCAGTAAAGATTTAAATGAAACCTCATCGCTGGTGATGAAACACCTACGAAAAATGCACGAGGCCCTCACGCAAGACCTGAGCGATGGCGATGTACAAAGCCATGTTGCAGAACCCATTTTGGCTGAAAGTGGCGTGTATTTACAACGAGTCGAAAACTTTAATAAACTGTGGCACAACTTAACCCATTCAAGCCAAAGCACGCCCCATGCACGTTGGTTAAAACAACTTGAATACAAAAATAGTAACGACCACCTGCTGGCCGATTGCCCCATTGAAGTTGGTTTTTATCTAAAAGATAAACTTTGGCATGAATGCGCCGGTGCGGTGCTTTGTTCGGCAACCTTAACAGCGCTTGGCACGTTTGATCACTTTGCGTTTGAAGCCGGACTGGTCGCTGAAGAAGGTGTTAAATACCTAAAAGTGCCTTCACCGTTCGACTACCCCGCGCAGGCAACCTTGCATTTACCTAAGGTAAGCTGCGAGCCTACCGATAAAGCATTTACCCAAATGTTAATCGATTGCCTACCTGATTTTATCGAACCTGCACAAGGGAACTTAATTTTATTCTCGTCTTACTGGCAAATGGGTGAAGTGGCCAAAGGCTTAAGAGCAAAGGGCCTTAGCTTATTAATTCAAGGTGAAGCCTCGCGAGAAGCGTTACTTAACTTGCACAAAACCAAAATTGATGGCGGCAATGGCTCTATTTTAATGGGGACTCAAGGCCTTTCTGAAGGGCTTGATTTACCAGGTAATTATTTAACTAATTTAATCATTACTAAGCTCCCATTTGCTGTACCGACCTCACCCGTTGAAGAAGCACAAGCCGAGTACGTGCAAAAACGCGGTGGTAATGCTTTTTTGTCGATTACTGTGCCAGATGCGTCTAAGAAATTAGTGCAAAGCTGTGGTAGACTCCTTCGCAAAGAACAAGACTCAGGCCGGATTGTGATTTTAGACCGGCGCCTTATTAGTAAACGCTACGGTAAAGCGATGCTCGACTCCTTACCGCCGTTCAAAAGACAAATAGATTATTAATGTTAGAACTTGCTTTAGATCCAATGACTTGGACAATTCTTTGTATCGTCGCTTTTGCTGCTGGCTTTATTGATGCCATTGCAGGCGGCGGCGGTTTACTCACAGTTCCTGCACTCTTAACCGCAGGCTTACCACCCCATTTAGTCTTAGGCACGAATAAACTGGCAGCCAGTTTTGGTTCGCTTACCGCCAGTGTGACTTATTATAAAAAGAAGCTGTTTAATCCCTCGTTTTGGAAAAAATCAATTGCTGCCACCGCCCTTGGCGCGTTAATTGGCACCTTGATTGTAGATCACCTAAGCACTGACTTTTTAAATAAACTGCTTCCTATCGTCATTATCTCAGTAGCTATTTACAGTTTATTTGGCAGCTTAAACCACAGTGAATCCGTAGAAATGCCAAAAGATATTCCAAACCTTGCGCCTAAACAAATCAGTCAAGGTTTAGCGCTGGGCTTTTTTGATGGTGTTGCAGGCCCAGGCACTGGCGCTTTTTGGACCGCCAGCAATGCTTATTTATATAAAATGAACCTGCTGCTCAATTGTGGTGTAGCCCGTTCAATGAACTTTGTTAGTAACGTGGTCTCGCTCAGCGCTTTTATTGTCCTTGGCCATGTTAACTTTTTGCTTGGCATCACCATGGGGGCTTTTTTAATGTTTGGTGCTTGGTTAGGTGCGCATTCTGCCATCCGATTTGGCAGCAAATTGATCCGCCCATTATTTAATACTATGGTCATTTTACTGGCGTTAAAATTAGCCTATGAGGCATATTTATAAATGTCGCTCACTGTTATTGAACGATTAGAAGCACAAATCACTCGACTTAAGCACGATGCTAAAGCGTTTGATAATGCCAAATTACTTGAAAAAAACCGTTTTATTCAAAATAAACACCGCTTGTTTGATCCACATTTGTTCAGCAGCAAAAGTATGTTACTGCTCGATTATGTTGATGAAATTGGTGATGCCTTAAAAAGCATGCCTAATATTGCCCAGCGTAATAGTTATACTTTTGCCGTTGAAAAAATCTCCTTACAACTTGAAGCCATTGTTCGAGTATTAAAAGCAACGCCAGTGTGGGCAAAAGAAAACCAGCCCACACGTAAAAAGTATTATAAAAAAGCCGTGCAACAAATTATGCAATCATCTCATGAGCTGTATAAAGAACTCTCAGATCACCATGAGTTTGAGCGCCGCCTTAACGAAATGGTCTCTATTCGTCGCTTGCAACTTGATAAAGCCAACAGCGAGCAAGCAAATAAAATCAATCTTGAAATCTTAGCTATACATGGTCGATTAGGGCGCTGCCGCAAAGCCATTAGTGCAATTGAAGATAAAATCCAGCGAGCAGAAAAAGTAAAATGAGTGTGATTTGCTATTATCACCCCTGTTACAGCACACTTGATTTACCAGCCACACACCGCTTTCCCATCAAAAAATACCGCTTATTATTTGAAGCAATTAAAACACTTGATGACTCAAATCATTTTCAATTTCAACTGCCAACGCCAGCAACGTCGCAGCAATTGCTGCTATGTCATTCATCTGAGTATGTAATGCAATTTTTAACTGGCGAACTTGACTCTAAAGCCATTCGTAAAATGGGGTTTCCTTGGTCAAAGGAGCTAGTTGAGCGCACTTGCTTATCGGTGGGGGCCAGTATTAACGCTGCACAAATCGCCTTAAAATACGGTTTTTCGCTGCAACTCAGTGGCGGTTATCATCATGCCTTTACTGATTTTGGCAGTGGCTTTTGTATTTTTAACGATTTAGCCATAGCGGCTGCGCATTGCATTGAACTTGGCTTAGTTGAACGTGTGCTTATTTTTGATTGTGATGTGCATCAAGGTGATGGCACCGCACAAATCAGCCAACAGCAAAGCAACATCATTAGTTGTTCAATTCATTGTGAGCAAAATTTCCCTGCAAAAAAACAGCAATCTGATCTCGACTTTGCTCTCAATAAAGGCTGCACCGATGACGAATACCTAAGCACGGTGCAACAAGCACTCACCCTCGCCACGCGTTTATATCAGCCTGATTTGATTTTATATAATGCCGGAGCCGATATTTTTGCTCAAGACGAATTAGGGTATTTGAATATTAGCCTTGAGGGTGTTTATCAACGTGACCTTGCAGTCATTGGTTTTTGCCAAGCGCAGAGTATTCCTTTGGCGTGCGCCATTGGCGGAGGTTACATGCGAGATATCAATCAACTAGTCAATGTGCATCTGCAATTATTTAAAGCAGCCCTGCAATACCATAAATAAATCATATAAATGAGTAAAATATCCACCAATGCGTTCTCATAAACGCTGTTTAAGTGTTACATTTAAATGCGATAAATAATAATAACACCCAACGTTGAAAACGGAGCCTGTATGAAATTACATGATGATATTCACAATTATTATGAAAAACTCATGTTAGATGAGATCGTTAAACAAGGGATCGATAAAAAATTCGACGATGATACCTTAGCTGATTTTTGCTGTACTGTGCTCAATCACCTGCCAACCCGTTATATTCGTTTTGAAGTTGACATGGCTTTTTATTCACCACAAAAAGAACGCATTGAAATGGAAGGCAAAGTTAAAACGGCCATTGAATCAGCTCTTGAACTTATAGCCAGAAGACACGCGGATGACTGATATTGCGACACAACTGGCTAACGCACCAAAACATGTGCAATTAGCCATTGATTTAATCATGCTGCTTGAGCAGCATGAGCTGGCCCCAAACGATGTTATTGCTGCGCTAGATATAGTTAAAGCCGACTTTATAGCTAAAGAAAAAAGCGCTGCTGTGCGAAATAAAAACCACATTACAGGGAGTCAGTCTTGTAGTGTTGAAAGCTAAATAAGCATCAATATAAATGAGATGTATGTTTAAAAGCTATTTTTACCACAGAGTACAGCGCGGGCTAAAAATCTGATTAATTTATGGGCTATTCTCAGGATTGATACCATACAAATCTTGACCCTGCACTTCTCATTTACTTGCCTTTTGCTGAGCTAGATAGGCAGCATATTGTGCTCGTGCTTTTGCATCAGGCTTTAAACCTTGAGTGTTACACCACGCTAATAATTTATCTATTTTCACTGAGATTTTTTGGACAGTTTGACCCTTTTCTCGAAAATCTCTTATCGCTTGTTCAGCACCTTTTTTCCAATTTTCGTAAGAGTCATCAAGGCTAGTTGGATCATCCACTGTTTCCTTTAACTTTTGCCATTCTTCAGGCTGAAACCAAGTCATTGAATAAATAACTTTATTTTCATTAGTCATATGCAAGTGCTCCACTAAACATAACGAGCCTCTAGCATTACTCGTTATAAATTTATTGTAATTAATCAATCAACAAACGATAACTGAGTTCCTATCTCGGTTCAATTGTTTAGTCAGTTTTGCCATGAGATTTAAAAGCTATTTCTACCACCAAATAAACAGAGGCGCTGCGCTACACCGAGAGCGAAAAGCTTGTGTATTTATAAGGTAATTATCACCATAGGCAAAGAACAAAGCTAAATTAATAACTAGGTTAATTATTACATAATCATCCATGAAATGTGGGACCCTTTAAAACTGCTAATACCTGCCATTTGCCGCGAGGGTAAGAACATCTGCTGCATGGTATTGTTATAGCGCAACCGGTTCATCCCGCATTCTTTCCCATGTTTGTACCATAAGCTTCTTAGCGGGGCCCCAACGGTAACCACCAAGTGCACCACTGTGCTGTATTACCCGGTGACAGGGAATAAGTAAAGCAACAGGATTTGCTCCAATAGCGTTACCCACAGCTCTTGCAGATTGGGGTGCATTAAGTGCAGTGGCTACCTGAGAATAGCTGGCCACTGCGCCCGGTGGTATTTTCAGTAAAGCACGCCACACAGCAACCTGAAAATTCGTCCCTTTCACATGGAGCGACAACGGACCATGTTTGGCAGCTGTATCACGACTAAAAAACGCATCAATAACATAGTGCGTAGATGTGATGCTCTCTACAATCGAACTCAATGGCCAAGCGTTACGCAAGTCATCTAGCAGCTCTTCAATGTCATTGAAGTCCATGAACTCTACCCTACACACACCACGTGGTGTTACAGCTACAAACATAGGCCCCAGTGGTGTAGGGTGCACACCGTATTCGATCCGTAGCTGCTTGCCCTTATTTTTATACTCCCCTGGTGTCACTGCTTCCAGCTGCACAAAGTGATCATACAACCTTGAACTGCCGCTTAAGCCAATCTCATGTGAAACGTCGAGCAAGGAGCGGGATTTATCCAACAACGCCTTGCTACGTTCCAATGTCAAGACCTGCAAAAACCGCTTTGGTGTAGTACCCGCCCAACGACAAAACAACCTTTGAAAATGATACGGACTCAGATGCACATGGGCGGCTATCTCCTCTAGATCGGGCTGGGTAGTTGCACGCTCTACCAAATAAGCCATAGCACTTGCTATTCGGTCATAGTCTGACATGGGCCGGCCTCTCAAACACGATTTATAGATACACCGCCATCTACCAACATCGCAGAACCAGTTGTGAAACTGGATGCATCGGATGCTAAGTACAATGCGGATTGAGCAATTTCATCTGGTGTCGCCATACGCTTGAGCGCATGCAGGTTATGCACAAACGCCAATGCTTCCGGCGTATTGGCAAACTCACGCCCTGCTGGCGTATCAGTACCACCAGGCAAAAGGGCATTGACCCGGATATTCTGAGGCCCATGCTCTGACGCCAGCACTTGAGTCAAACCAATAAGGCCAGCCTTACTGGCAGCGTAAGCAGCCATGCCTGGCATACCTGCGGTGTAACCAACGAAGGTAGAGGTGAAAATTAACGAACCTCCTTTTCGCGCAGCCATAGCAGGCAGTTGATACTTTGCGCCCAGAAATGCGCTGGTTAAGTTTGTCGCAATAACCTGATCCCAATCCGTGAGCGACATCTGCGGCACAGGGCCCATAGCGCCCAGAATGGCAGCATTGTTAAAAGCAATATCCAAGCCACCAAAGTGACTTACCGCCTTATCGACCAAAGCTTTGGCAAAAGCCTCATCACTAACATCACCCGCAAGTGCAACCGCCTGCCCACCTTCCCTATTGATTAAATCCACCAGTTCGTCAAGCTCCCTCTGTCGCCTGGCAGCCACCACAACGGCAGCACCTTCTTTGGCAAAAAGCTTCGCGGTTGCATAGCCAATACCTGTGCTGGCACCAGTAACAATAGCAACTTTGTTGGCCAATATATTCATCAATTATTTCTCCTAGCTCTGCTGACAATTAAAGGGCTCGTGCCCAAACAGTTGCCATATTAGAAAGCGAAATGATTACCGTCGACCCGAATCTTGCTGAATTTCAATTGCGCTAAAACGAGCCCGTAGAATTACTCGTTTTTAAAGTTATTTTTATTCGTTTATAAACGATAACTGAGTTCCTATTTTGGTTCAATCATTTGGTCGGTTTTGCTTTAGTATTTAAAATTATGGACTTATAGGATTTTATTGCGCTATCAGTGGGGTTTTGGAGGCGTTTTAAGGTAAAAAGGCTTACTTTGATTAGAGCATCCAATTGATCATTTTTCGATTGTATTAACAAGCCGGTTTTCACCACCGAGCGCCCCGAGACGCTGCGCGACAACGAGGTTAAAATCCGTTACAACACCCAATTTGTAGGTCGTGATTTATCGCGACAAAATTTGGCTTTTGGGATAATTGTGAGATAAAAGCTTTTCACCACCGAGTGCACCGAGACGCTGCGCTACAACGAGGTTAAAATCCGTTACAACATCCCATTTGTAGGTCGTGATTTATCGCGACAAGACTTGGCTTTTGGGATAATTGTGAGATAAAAGCTTTTCACCACCGAGTGCACCGAGACGCTGCGCGACACCGAGGGTAAACGATTATTTTACGAGCACTAAATTTAAAAAATCTTTTATTTCAAGAAGATATTTAAGGGTGATATATTTTCTCCTTAAACCAACGCATAGTAAAAATGCCACGCGTTGCGAATCCCTCTTGAACAGTTTGTTAGCTATGTTTGTCCAACATACTGCGGAATTGGGCTATCGTATGCTGACTGAACACCTTGATACCGCGACTCTCTAACAACGTAGCAGTGATCCCAGACCCATTAACTTTGGTCCCACTAAACGTACCATCGTAAATATTGGAACTACCACAGGAAGGACTATTCTCTGCGAGCACTGCATATTTGTAGTCGCAGACACAATTCCAAGGCATTCTTGGCCCCTGCTACAAATTGAGTAGTGACGTCGATACCATCGTTTCCGACAACCTTCGAAAAGCCTTTTAACACATCAACACCTTTACCAGCGATTATTTCAGCAGGTGCTCTAGGAGTAGGCAAACCTGCCGATACTTCTGGGCAAAAGACCACAAGCTCTAGGTTCGATCGAAGCCAATTCAGATCAGGCTCAGGAATTGACAAGCAACTTGCATTGTATCGAACTTGATTTCCGACTAAGCACGAGCTAACTAAAACTTTTTCCAACCAGAACTCCTTTATATGCGAAAAATAGCTAACGAGGCTGTAGAATTTCTATTTTTATAAATTTGGACACTTTTTGACCTCCTGTATCGCTTTCTAAGCAATGCATTTGAGACCCCTTAAAGCACCTAAAAACTTGACGGAGATTCGTCAGGGTCAGGTCTGTTAGCTGCCTTTGCCTTGCTTTGGAACCGCTTGTTGAAGCCCATCGGTTAATAACACTGCAAAAGCACTGTGATGAGTCAATCCTGATAATACTTTGGATCGCATACTTAACCCTTGATAATTTCTTGATTTCAATTGGTTCTCAAATGCAAGCATTTGCTCGACCATACTACCTTCTTCACTACCGATGTACATGAATACACTTGCTTTCATGGCCTTATTATTTTTTGCAAAGTCACTTTCCAGCCGAAACATCGCTTTATTGTCATACCAGAACGATGGGCTGCCTAAGATGTAGTAGTCAAATAGTTCGGAATTAGTAATCAAGATGTTGGCGCCTAGCAAACCACCATATGAGTGACCAACAAATATTTTTTTATCCTGTCTGATTCGATATGTTTGACTAATCAGCGGTAAAACCTCGTCTGATATGAAACTAATATATTGACTGGCTTTCCCTGAATGCTTTTGCACTTCGAGCGAATGTCCCCTTTTTTCATTTGGGGCATATGTTGGTGTGTAGTCTCTTGTGCGACTAAGCAAAGGATTATGTCCTTTGGAATATGAAATCCCGACAATAATGACTTCCTCAATATCCCGCCCTGCCATGAGATGCACAATGCCGCTCGCCACTGCAACTGAATAACCTGTGTCATTTAATAATACCAACGGGTATTTTTTGTTATTTTCTGAGTAATCGTTAGGCAGGCGGATATAAAGTTCGTATTCCAATCCGCTTACTTCAGATTTTATTTGCAGGGTATGCGTATTTCGAATTTTAAATTCAGTACTTTCCTCGGCACTTATAGACGCAGAGAAAACAACAACAGCAAAAGCCAACTTAATAAACTTAAATAACATCATTTTCCTTAAGTGTGCGAATGTTAAACGCAGCTCACGAGGCTGTAGAATTTCTATTTTTATAAATTTGGCCATTTTTTTGACCTCCTGTATCGCTTTCTAAGCGATAATCTCGTACTAAGCAATGCATTTGAGACCCCTTAAAGCACCTAAAAACTTGACCAAATGAGTAATTCTACAGCCTCAACGCCGTTATAAGCGGCAAATTACTGTTGGCTAAAATAAGTGAGGCACGAACAAAAGCCAACTGTAATTTGTCCGATTGAGCAGCTTGTATGGATAATAAACCCATCAAATTATTCTTTTAAACCGAGTTCGGGTATTGTGAGACCCAGGCTTTAGCTGCAACTAAAGCTCTCTTTTGTGGTAGTTCGATTGAGCGATGGATCCTCTGTTGAGAGACCGATAACAAGAATGAACGCCACAAAAGACTCCAAGCATCACACTCGAATAGTCTACTGGGTCTCGAACCCGCATTATGCAAGCAAGAGTTAGCTTATTATGAAAACAAATACTAATCAAAACATTAATGTCGGTGTCGATACCGGCAAATTTCAACTCGATATTTATATTCGCCCTCTTGATATCTATTTCACCGTTAAGAACGATGAAAAAGGGATTGCTGAGGCAATTAAAAAAATCAAAATTCACTCTCCAAACCGCATCATTATTGAAGCCACTGGCCGCCTTGAAATGCCCTTTATTATTGCATGTGCAAAGGCCAATTTACCTTTTGTCATTGCCAACCCAATACACATAAAACGCTTTGCGGGTGCCATTGGTCAACGCGCTAAAACCGATAAGCTGGATGCACAGTTAATTGCACATTATGGCGAAGCAATTAAACCCACACTCTCCACCCTAAAGCCTGACATTATGCAGACTATGAGTGATTTGGTTGCCAGAAGAAATCAGCTGTTAGTCATGCAAACGATGGAAAAAAACCGCCTGCAAATTTTACCAAAAGAGCTGATTTCAACCATCAAACCTATTTTAACGGCCTTTAAAAATCAGATTGAAAAAATTGAAAATAAAATTCTAAAACTCATTGAATCATGCCCTGAATATTCAGCCAAAAACACGGTCCTACAAAGCATGAAAGGCATTGGTAAAATTGCCGCTGCCTCCATCATCAGTAACTTACCTGAGCTTGGCTATATGTCGAATAAAGAAGCCGGTGCATTGGTTGGCGTTGCGCCTATGAATCGCGAAAGTGGCCGCTATAAAGGGCTTCGAAAAATTCAAGGTGGGCGGCATCAAGTACGCACCGTTTTATACATGGCGATGATGTCAGCCATCCAATCAAACCCTGTTTTTAAATCAACTTATCAGCGATTAGTTGCTGCTGGGAAACCGAAAAAAGTAGCGCTTATTGCGTGTGTCAGGAAGATGATTGTGATCTTAAATTCGATGCTCAGAGACGGGGTAATGTGGGAAGCGCCAAAAGTTTAAAATTAGCTATTGACGCCATAGTCTCTTGTTAGCTTGCCTTAGGCTTAATATGTGACCTTACAATATCGCCTGTTTTATTACGACTATGAAAGCTTAATAAATCTTTAAAGTTGAATTCAGAAACTTCAATAGTATTTTCACCCAACCAAGAAACTTTATATTCAAGTTCATTAGGGTGACCATCTAATACGACCAAGACATTTTTATCCGCTGGTGAGTCAACTCGATTGACTGAAATTTGAGTTTCATAATTGGTTGTCGCACCACAATTTATAATTGTTACTACTGCCTCAATATCTTGATTAGGTGATATGAATATTTCATATTGCTCAGAGCCACACCAATCATTTGAATTGTTCAATAATAGGTATAACGGCAAAAGAATAAGTAACAGCCCCCAAAACAATGCTGCTCCAACATTCCATAATGAGTTTAAAACTTTACTCATGACTATCCTTGATACTGGCTAGCTAACGCCCGCATTTGCGGCTGGTTTGGAGCGCAGCGGAAAACCAGTCCGACAACATGCGCTTGTTATGCCATAAACTTGCGACCAACATAGCGCTCCACAAACAAATTAAGTGACTTGCCTAGCTTAGATTTATTTAGCTTTAAATTATACAAGTCAAAGTCACATAGAACCTCATCCAATAGTGGTGGCTGGATTTGGATAAGGCGCTCATATTCAATCTCTGATTCAGCCCACAGAGTCCCAAGGGAGCCAGCAGCTTCTTCTCGCATATAATCTGGTTCAGAGTCATCCATTAGAACTTTAAAAAGGGCATCTTTTGGCGCTTGTCCAATGCAATACATTAGGCTTTCGGCTGCCGCAACTCTAGTATTTGCATCTTCAGATCTCTCCAAAAGATAACCGATACACTTTTTACAGTCTTCTGAGCTTAATTCTTTGGTCATAGGGCAATCGTGGTAGAGCGACCCATTACTGGGCCGACCCCACACAGATCCGGACGTGCGGAATTACCGCATCCGGCTCTTCAGTTATATATTCACGCGTGTAAATCAACACGCTCCTAGTACCAATCTACGTGAATAAATCGCTTACTCACTCTTGGTCGCTCAATTGCATAATACATTAGCATCTTCTTGAAATTACTCCAATTGTAACTGCGTCTGCCACTGCGCCTATTCAGCCATTTGTATAAACTGTGCAACACATAACTGTACAATCTATCAAGGCTGCAGCTGTTGTCTGGCAGGCCAAAGTAATTTCGGTATCCCATCAGTTTGCGTTTCAGTTGCGGCATCCAAGTGTTGAGCTTGTTTGACCGCTTGACTTTGATGTATTGGTAAAACTCGCTCATGCTGGCGCGGTGCTTTTCCGCCCCTGTTCGCCGCCTGAGTCGAGGTTTTCCCTGTGCATCTTTTGCCCAGTAAAAGGCAAAACCAAGAAACACAAATTGCCGTTTTCGACTCGGGTGAAATCGACTAAATCGTAGCAGTGAGGTTTTCTCCTCTGCCACTTCTAAATTGAATTTCTTAAGTCGTTTTGGCAGCACCTCGTAAAATCGCTCAGCATCGTTGGCGTACTGAAACGCACACACAAAATCATCGGCGTACCGGATGAGCATCGCGCGGCCACGCATTCGGGGTTTTACTTTCTTTTCAAACCATAAGTCGAGTGCGTAATGCAGGTAGATGTTCGCCAGTACCGGGCTAATGATCCCCCCTTGCGGCGTACCGCTTTTCGGGTATTCAAATACCCCTTCAGGTGATTTTATGCGGGCTTTAAGCCATTGGCTGATAAACTCAGCATGGCTTTGTCATCAATGCGTTGTTTGAGCATCTTCATCAGCCAGTTGCGATCAAGGTTGTTGAAGAAGCCTTTAATGTCAGCCTCCACAATGTAACCGTATCCTTTAAACTGAAGATTCAACGCTAAACTGTGCAACGCTTGATGGGCGCTTTTATTCGGTCGGTAGCCATAGCTATTGGGCAGAAAATCCGCTTCCCAGATACTTTGCAATATCTGGCTCACGCCTTGTTGCACCAATTTATCATCCACCGTGGGCAAGCCCAGCGGTCTCTGTTTGCCATTTGCTTTGGGAATAAAGACACGTTTGATGTCATTGGCTCGAAAGCGCTTATGCTTCAGGGCATCGCTCAGTCGAGTAATGTTGCCAACAAGTTGCTGCTGATAAGCAGGCATGGTGATGCCATCAATACCAGCGGCTGCTTGTTTATTGAGCTGACCCCAACTTTGATACAGGAAATCTTCCCTTAGTAATCCGTATAAGTTCTGAAACCTGTGTTTGGGGTGGCGCTGTGATTTAAATGTGATCGCGTTTAGTTCGGTTATCATAGTGAGTCCAGCCCTACATTGTCCGGCCTATGTGTCTGCTAAACACGTGATATAACTGCCAGCCCCTTCGCCATGTGATCGGCTTTCCCGTCTCAAACTACTACGAACTGGTCTGACTGCCAAAGGGTCATCGTTGGCCTTGCTTTTGACTTAGCTTCCCTACCGCGTCCTTGCGGAACACCTTTGGCTCTCTCAAGTTCCTGATGCATCTCTTTAAACATGCCACGGCTTAATAACTCCGCTGACTCGCCACAACCTCACTCATTACGGTTGCTTTGCTTGGACTTCAGTGGCGTTACAAACCTCGTCAGTCAGACTGTATTTATCGGAGCGATCTCAGCACTTCAGGGACACGGATCCCCTGTGGCCTACTTAATTCTCTGTGTACGCTTCACCTATCTTGTTCGCTGAAAAAAAAAACAGCTCCGCCATAGGCGCAACACTCGATACGGGTGGTGAGTTAAACCTTACCCGACAGGGACTTGCACCCTGCAAGATGCATCAAGCTTCGCTTGACGCACTAACGCCCCATTAAGAGGCAAATGATAGTTGGCTAAAATAAGCGAGGCACGAGCAAATAGCCAACTGTTATTTGTCCTGCTTGAATGGCTTGTTAGCTTTTCAGTTTATATTCACGTCGAACTTCATCAATTAAACGATGCCTAGAACTTTTAAGACGCTCATGTGGTGCAAACATAGAGCTAGATTTGTCTAATAAATTAACCGCTTTAGTTAATTGTGCAAGATCTATTTTTGCTTTATCTAGATCTAAAGTTTCACTAATTTGCAATACAGCTAACTCTTTACCTGCGATATCTTCAGGAAGCCCAGACTTTGTACATAAACCATAAATTCCATTTAAAAAATGCCCCCACTCCTCTTCAATATGTAATTCAAGCTTTGAATTAACCTTTGCATTATTAGAGGTAAACCCAGCCTCTTTTAACTCTGAGATTGACTTGGCATACCTTTGGGCAAAAATAGGGAAAACATCTTGAAGATTAGTGGTTACCTTAAGCATACCAATCCATGACAAATATCCTTTAGCATAATATTCAATTTCGTTTTGGTTATTAAATTCACCAAAAAATGAATCGCTAGAATAATTTAATGATAATTTATATGAACAGGTTGGCATCACTTTTTTTTCTTGAAAATAGGAAAGTTCAGCTTCACTAATTTTGGTTAAATCAAGTAATTGTTGTTTAGTATAATAGTTTTCATTTAGATAATTGATAAGATCCATTTGCTGGGATACTCCTTGAAAAGCTAACGCTTATTCGACGGAACTTTCCGTATTTAAAAACGGACTTTTCCGTAGTTGTAAATTTATTTGGCAATACACTAACCAAAAAACTCACTACAGACAACACGTTATAAAATTAATTTTATAACGTTAAGTGAAAATACGGAAACATCCGTCTAACAAGAGCGGCTTGACATTTTTTGAATAACTGTATACTTAAACAGTGGTTATTAGTGGAGTATAAAAATGCCAACGCAATCACCTTTTTTAGACTTCGTAACTGAAGAGATGTACAAACGCCGCTATGCTAAGCGCACGGTGGAAACGTATTTACATTGGATCCGTTTTTATATTTTATTTCATAAAAAGCAGCACCCTACAGACTTAGCGGAGCAACATGTAGAGCAGTTTTTAACCTACCTTGCAGTCAATCGGCATGTTGCAGTGCAAACACAAGCATTGGCACTAAATGCACTCAGTTTTTTGTATAAAGAGATTTTACAGCGGCCGTTATCACTTAACCTTAATTTTAATCAATCAAGTAAGCCGAGAAAACTGCCTGTTGTATTAACCAAAGACGAAATCAAACGTCTGTTAAGAGAAATTGATCCTGGCTATTTGCTACTGGCGCAATTGTTATATGGTAGCGGTTTGCGGTTAATGGAGGCGGTGCGGTTACGGGTTGCGGCCATACCATGATTACCTATCCATCATGGTATGGCATGGTAAAGGTGGTAAGCACCGTCGGGTGACCTTAGCGCCTGAGCTGGTGCCGGCATTAAAACGCCAAACTTCCTTGGTCGAGGCTTATTATCAGCAAGATCTGGAAACTGCAGATTATGCTGGGGTTTGGTTACCTTTTGCTTTAGCCCGAAAATATCCCAGTGCGCCAAAAGAGCTTGGCTGGCAGTATTTATTTCCATCCGGCAAACTAAGCATTGATCCTGATTCTACATTGCTGCGTCGCCATCATATTGATGAGTCAGGTTTGCAAAAGGCAGTCAAGAGTGCCTCCCGCAAAGCGGCTATCGGCAAGCATGTTAGCTGCCACACTTTACGCCACTCTTTCGCCACCCACTTGTTACAAGCGGGTATGGATATCCGCACTGTGCAAGAGCAGCTAGGGCATTCCGATGTAAAAACCACGCAAATTTATACTCATGTGCTAAAGCAAGGAGGCAATGCCGTGCAAAGCCCACTATCGCAACTACTGTAAGCTAACCTAAAGCTTGTAACAGACTCGCTAAGTAAGGAGTTTTAGTCATTCATAGTAAGTGAGAAGCGCAAACAACATGATCTTTACGTTGTACACATACTTAAGGACTGTCAATCTTAATGAATTTAAAACAACAACTTAAATAATACGGTTTTTACCAAAATTAGTCTGTTCTGATCTTTTTTTGCCTTTGATCATAAAAAGTAACACTTAACTTCAACCCCTATTTCACATTTTTAAATGCAATAATCAGCAAGGTTACTGATAAACTTCATAATAGACAATAAGATACAAGTCTAATTTTCTTACAACTTATTACAAGCACACTATTTTATACCGATGAAAAAGCGGCCGAGCTTCGCTCGCCTTCGCAAGCAGGCTTGCACCTACAACCAATTTAAAAGCTCACGCCGATGCCAACAAATTCCCCCTTAAATCAAACCTGAAAAAATAGATTTGATGAATAATGCGCGACAGGAAGTCGAGCAAGCCATGCTAAGGTATGGGTGAAAAGCATTGCTTTGAACGAGAGGCCTTGGATGGCCGAACTGGGTAGCGTACAGGGATGTATTAGCGAGCCGCTTCATGGCGGTTATGTTCACATCAATTGTATTTTTGAAGAGTCGTTTGCCTATTTTTTGAAAATCTGGGGCGCCAAGGGGAGACCGGCGATAGCCTACCCTTGACTGCCGTTGCCAGTGCGACAACAACAATGCTAATTTAAAAAGCGGTTTTTAAAACTAAACACAGTTATTGATTTGAAAACGGCTTTTTAAAAGCTGTCGGGCTAAAGCCCGACCTACAACAGTGTCCGAGCTTTGCTCGACTTCGCAAGCAGGCTTGCACCTACGCAAAAGCGAAAGCTCACACTAATACCAATAAAAAACCGGCTCGCGCCGGTTTTTTTAATCTTAATGTTAATCGCTTATAAGCAAACTAACTTAGCGCACACCTAATAATGCAGCTTGCTCTGCTTGGCTGGCTAGGTATTCATCAAAAGTGCCGTGGAAATTCACAACTTTTTTATCTTTAATATCAATAATACGAGTTGCCAATGAGGATACAAACTCACGGTCATGGCTGACAAATATCAAGGTGCCTTGATAATCTTTCAGTGCATTATTCAGCGCTTCAATGGCTTCCATGTCCATGTGGTTGGTTGGTTCATCCATGATTAAGACGTTAAAATCTTGCATCATTAATTTGCCAAATAACAGGCGGTTTTTTTCACCACCCGAGCAATTTTTGGCTTTTTTATTAGCGTCGTCGGCGGTAAACAATAAACGGCCTAACATGGCGCGAACCATTAAGTCGTTGTGTTTTGCGGTGCGCCATTGTGACATCCAATCAAATAAGCTTAAGTCGTTATCAAAATCTTTAGTGCTGTCTTGCGGGCAATAACCCACTAAAGCATTTTCAGACCACTTCACTACCCCGTTATTTGCCGCAAGTTCATTCATTAAACAACGAATAAACGTGGTTTTACCCACACCGTTCTCGCCAATAATCGCCAGTTTGGCACCTGCTTCTAAAATTAACTCGCCTTTTTCAAACAAGATTTCGTCATCAAAACCATGACCAAAGTTTTCTAAAATCAGCGCTTGGCGATGCATTTTTTTGCCTTCAGCAAAACGAATGCTAGGGGCGATACGGCTACTTGATTTAACTTCATCAAGAGTAATTTTATCCATGCGTTTTGCGCGCGAACTGGCTTGTTTTGCTTTTGATGCATTAGCACCAAAGCGGTTTACGAAGTCTTGTAACTCTTCGATTTCAGATTGCTTTTTCGCATTGCCCGCTAACAATTGCTCACGGATAAGGGTTGATGCTTCGATAAATTTTTCGTAGTTACCTGGGTAAATGCGCAGCTCACCGTAGTCAATGTCGGCCATGTGAGTACACACGGCGTTTAAAAAGTGACGGTCATGAGAAATAATGATCATGGTGCATTTACGTTGGTTTAGCTCGTTTTCAAGCCAACCAATGGTATGAATGTCTAAGTTATTGGTCGGTTCATCGAGCAATAAAATATCAGGATTGGCAAACAAGGCTTGCGCTAAAAGCACGCGCAGTTTCCAACCTGGGGCTACTTGTGACATTAAACCAAAGTGGAATTCTTCTTCAATACCTGCTTTTAATAAAATATCGCCGGCGCGACTTTCGGCGCTGTAACCGTCCATTTCACCGTATTGGCTTTCAAGGTCGCCCACGCGCATGCCGTCTTCTTCGCTCATTTCTGGCAAAGCATAAATACGGTCACGTTCTTGTTTTACTTTCCAAAGTTCGGTGTCGCCCATAATTACGGCATCAATAACCGTATATTGCTCAAAGGCAAATTGGTCTTGGCTTAGCGTGCCTACTTTTAAACCAGGGGTGATTGAGACATTGCCAGAAGTAGGCGTCAGCACACCGCTTAAGATTTTCATGAATGTTGATTTACCACAACCATTGGCGCCAATAAGGCCGTAACGGTTACCGTTACCAAATTTAGCGGAAATATTCTCGAACAAAGGTTCGGCACCAAACTGCATGGTAACGAGATATTTTTGGCTGTCTCATATTTTTACCTTGACTTGTTTCTCATATTTTTACCTTGACTTGTTAGGCTACTTATCTCGATTAGCCTGCCAAATAACTGCAAAAAGCGCTGCTGCTTCTTCAATTGTCATACGTTCTGATGCCACAAAGATCGTGTAGTCAACGGAAAATGAGCTGTCAGTTAGTTTTATCGTAATATCTGGCGAAAATGCGGTGCTGGAAACTTTGATTGTCTTTGCGCCGAGAGATGTGCTTTTTTTACAAATCTGTATATCGCCGTCTTTATAGTCGTCGACGAGAATTAGGTTCGCCTTTTTCGGGTAATCAACAATTTTGATCGTGAGATCAGGCGAAAATGCCGTCGAACTGACTTTCACAGTGTAGTCTGGTGAAAAAGCCGTGCTGGAAAAATGATAGGTGTAAATATCGCTTCCGTAGCAACTGCTATTCGTGGAAATGATAAACGCAGCAAAAGCATTGTTTGATAATGCCAATGTCAAAGTCAGAAGTAGTAGAGATTTTTTCACGCGCTATCCTTGAGAAGCCTAACGAGACTGTAGAAAAGCTCCAACAGCCAAATTTAACTAAAAAACGAGCTCCTCTAATCAATCCTAAGCGCATTTAAGGCATTAGCTAATGCATTTGGAACCCAGAAAACAGCCTGTTTTTCTTAAAAAAGAGTAATTCTACAGCCTCAACGCCCGCCTAAGCAGCGAGCAACTTGTTGCGAGTCCAGCGGCTGAAAGCCGCGATGCTTTTGGCGTTTGTTAAGTTTTTTGACCGGCATTCCTAATACCATCAAAGACTTCTTCATTAATTACAAACTCATCAAGCTCTTTCTGCTCTTTCTTATTTGGGAGTTTGTATTTGCCAAAAACGCTGGCCACATGTTCAATTTCTTCAACCTTACTAGCAATTTCTTTCAGGTGATAAGAGAGATCGTCAATTTTCTCAAGAATCTCGTCCTCTTTTTTCAATAACTCAGCTCTTTGATAATAATGATCATTATTGTAGTTATTATTAGTGCTTTGGCTATTTTCTAGCTGTTGTAATATTGAACCGAGCCTCCAGAATATTCCCAAGAGAACAAAAATTATCACTACCAGTAGAATGTATAAGTTGTCCACGATTTCTCCAAAAACTTAACAATTTAGTATTTATGCGACACGCTGTTTGTGTTGCATAATCGCTTGTTGAACTGAGGCGCTACCTGCTCGGTGTTTGGGTGGGTATTGTTTATGCTATAGGAATTTGCTTTTCGTGCTGTAGGCTACATTACGCTTACTTTATCGGATTAACGGTGTTTTCTTAGCCTTCCCTGCATGGCTCAGCCATTTTTACGTCCCCATTACACCTAATTTTTAGCGCTGAGGCAATCTTATTTTTCCTGGGCACAGTGTCACCCTACTGAACACTTAAACAGGTTAACCCTCTGATTTGACGAAGCAAGCGTAGCCGCTAGCTCGTTCGCTCTGCTTTATTCATCACTTCATCAACAGTGACGATGCCAATAAATCGCAGTGTGCCTGTTTTACATTTTTGGCACGGCCAATGAGGTATCTGTGTTTCTTTTGCTCTCTTTGGTTTCAGCGGTTTAGCTATCTGTGGCGCCTTTCTCATTATGATTAAAGAGCAACAATCAATGAGGATAGATCTTTCTTTTTGCCTTTGATCATAAAAAGTAAAACTTAACTTCAACCCCTATTTCACATTTTTAAATGCAATAATCAGTAAGGTTACCGATAAACTTCATAATAGACAATAAGATACAAGTCTAATTTTCTTACAACTTATTACAAGCAAGCTATTTTATAGCGATGAAAAAGCGGCCGAGCTGCGCTCGCCTTCGCAAGCAAGCTTGCACCTACGGTAAAATATCAAAAAAAACATCAAAAGATCGATGTAGCGGAGCTCTCGGTGCCCTCTGTGGTGAAAGTCTTTTAACCACTGTGCTTTCTTTGGTGAAAAAGAAGGTTAACCACCGAGGTTAAGAGAAACACAGAGGAAAGAAAAAGCTATTTATTAGTTAGCTTTACTCACTTAGCTTTTCTCGGTGAGCGAAGCTTCGGTGTACTCTGTGGTAAAAAAATACTCGGTGGTAAAATCACAATTCAACAAAGTAGCGTCAGGTTAATGCCCAACCATAAAAACCTGCCGAGCTTTGCTCGCCTTCGCAAGCAGGCTTGCACCTACGGTAAAATCTCAAAAAAACATCAAAATATCGGTGTAGCGCAGCGCCTCGGGGCAATTAATACTCGGCGGTGGTGAAACAATTTTAACAACTGAGTTTTCGGTGGTGAAAAAGAAGGTTAACCACTGAGGTTAAGAGAAACACAGAGGAAAGAAAAAGCTATTAATTAGTTGGCTTTACTCACTTAGTTTTTCTCGGTGAGCGCAGCACTCGGTGTACTCGGTGGTGAAAAAATACTCGGTGGTAAAATCACAATTCAACAAAGTAGCGTCAGGTTAATGTCCAACCATAAAAACCTGCCGAGCTGCGCTCGCCTTCGCAAGCAGGCTTGCACCTACGGTAAAATATCAAAAAAAACATCAAAAGCTCGGTGAGCGCAGCACTCGGTGCCCTCTGTGGTGAAAGTATTTTAACCACTGAGCTTTCTTTGGCGAAAAAGTACTCAGTGGTGAAACAATCGCTTCTTTATATTGGCAAAAGTGAAAACCATTTTTGCGTCTCAAATTGTTGTGCGAATGCTTGCAACAACGCTTCGCAAGGTTGCCATTGGTCAGTGTCATTGAGGAGCAATGACATCAAATCATTAGAAATATCATCATTTGATAACAGCAAATGGCTTGGATTATGGATAATGGTTAAGGCGCAACAGGTCGCGGCTAACAATTGGGTATATTGTTTGGCTTTGGCAAATCGCACCACACTGCTGGGATCATTTAGCTCTTGCTCTTTGAGCGTTATTATCTCATCACACCAGCGAAGAATTCGCTGTTTTAATTCAACATAAAGCGCCCGCAAACGATCACTTTGAGTCGTGATCAGGTTTGAATCACACACAGCAATAAAACTTGCTAGAATTGGGTCTTGGCCAAGATTATTAAGTTTTAATTCATCCGCTTGGATAGCACTTGATGCTTGGTCGCTGGTTAAACTAAACCACTTGGCAACATCATGGACTGTCTCTTGTGCTGCCAATAATTTGCTGGCAAGGGCATTGGTTTGTGTGGCAATGAGTGCCAGATTGACCTGACTGCTACCATCAAATAACGATACCACGGCATTGTCTCGCAGCATTTTTTGGAAAATACCAAATTGGTGTTCATCACGCAGGTAATAGCGAGCACCTAAGATTACTTTTAACTCATCAATCGCTATTTCAGTCTGCCTAGGCACCCAATACTTACAAAATGCCGAATACACACTCAAACTAGGCGCAGCATAGGCAATTGCTTTGCTGCATACCAATGCGGCAATTTCAGTCAGTAAAAGCCGAGCAAAACTGCGCGCTAATCCTTGTGATACTGTTGGCATGCTCAACATAGGTCGCTGATAAAGAACGCGAGATTGAGCAAATTGATAGGTCGTTCTTAAACATGTATCAAGCGCCCCTAATGAAAAACCAGCACATAGGATCCGTGAAATTTGCAGCGCTTTCATTACGCCATAGATCCCAGGTTCTGCGGTTTTGATCACCACATCGCTCGCCACTTCGGTATTATTAAAACGGATCCCACTAATATCAGCACAGCGAATACCATGGGTATTAATTTTATCGAGGTTTTCAAATTCGGTTAAGTTTGTTTTATCGATAAATAATAATGCCAGTTCAGAGCGCCCACTGGTTTCTTGTTTACGCGCTAATAAGGTCATAGTGTGACCTTTAGTTGCATTATTAATTAGCCATTTTTCGCCACTTAACTCATAACCCGTAGCTGTTGCAGTTGCACTTACTTCGCTGGCGAGTAGGTTGCTACCATGGCGTTTTTCTGTCAGTGCCAAGCAGCCTAAATGCCCTTGCAAAATATGGCTGGCTAACTGATTTTTTTGCGCCGAAGAACCGCATAACCACACTGGCAAAGCGCCTAACATTGTCTGTCCTGTGGCAATGGCAGCATTAAGGTCACGGCGCGATAACGCTCTACAAATTAAAAGTAACTGGGCGAAAGACTTCAGCTGTCCACCTTGCTCGCTGGGTACAAAATATTCGAAATAGCCAAGCTGTTGCAGATATTCAATGTAGGCTGTTGGAAATTGCTGAGTTTCATCTAATAAACTCGAGGTTTTAAAATTTATAAATTGCTGTTCATCGCTCGGATCGCCACATTGTTGTTCTAACTTGGCCGCCGCAGCATAAAAAGTATTATCGTCATGCATAATTAGGTTCTACATATAAAATGTTATGGTCTTGGTATAAATGCGAAAAAACGCGCCATTGCAGTGGTATGTTGGGCAAATTAGTCGCAATTGTAACCTTGTCTTTGTGCCACGTAATAATCTCTACAGCCTGGCAAAAATCGATAAAGAGCCCACCACCAACAGCTTTATAAAGTGCTTCTTTAAAACACCAAAGTTGCGTCAAAGTCATATTCGCTCCTGCTTGCAGTTCTTGCTCGTTAAGCCAAGGTTTGGGCAGGGCCAAAATACGAAGATGGGCCTCAATATCAACACCAAAGACCCCTTCACCTACTACTGCAATTGCCAGCTTCCCTGTGTGGCTCAGCCCTAACGCTTTGCCACTTAAGCGGCAAAAAGGGGCGCCGTTGTGATCTTTTTCGACCGTTATCTGACATAAACTACGGGATGGAAAAAGAGGCTGTAATAACCACTTTGCCGCTAATCGTGCACCAAGCCAAGAGATAGCTTGACGCTGATACGGCATGGTTAACCAATTCGCCAATTCCGTTTTATGCAAGGCTCCGAGTAAGGTTTTTCGCGCCTCAGCTTGCTGCAAATACTGCCCCAGACAATCAAGATGAATTACCGCAGCAGAAACATTTGGGGCAATATTAAAGCGCGTTAACAAATTCTCGCTTACCACTGATAACCAGGAAGTAAGGTTTCACTACGAATGGTTTCCACCACCTCAGCCAATTGGCTAAAACGGTGCACTAAAGACTGGAATATTTCAGTCTGCATCTCGGCTTCAAAATCAGCTAAACTGGTCACATCTATCACTTCGACATAGTCATAATCAACATCCAATGCCTTGCTCACCACAAAACGGCGCACTGAATGTAAAGACTGACAAGCAGCATAATCGACTTCTTTAACCCACAGCTCAAAATCATTAGGGCTCACGCCCATTTTTAACTTAATTTTATCAATAATGACTGACATTTAACTTTCCTTATCTAAAACTACGATGCCATTTTGTGCATCAACTATCAGCATGTCGCCAGATTTAAACAACGCGCTGGCATGATTGGTATTGACCACACATGGGATGCCAAATTCTCTGGCAACAATGGAACTGTGAGACAACATTGAGCCAATGTCTGTCACTACCGCACCCGCAAGTGCAAAAAGTGGCGTCCAAGATGCATCGGTAAAAGGAGCAATTAATATATCGCCTTTTTTAAATTGCCCTGCTTGCTTGGCTAAATCAGTGATCACACATGCTTTGCCACGGCAAAAACCGGCTGAAGTGGCAAGGCCAGACAGCTGTGTCAATGTTGGGTCTAAAATTAAATCCGGTTGGCTCTTTGGCGAGCCAATAAAGGTTAACGGTGGCTCAGGCATTGATTGCCAAAGATGATAAGCCGATTGACGTTGTGCAAGCTTTGCAGGCTCAGTGAGCTGGTGCACATCGATGCGCTTTTCAAGATAACTTAAGATCTCTGCAAAATCTAAATAAGCAATATCATCCAGTGATGTGAGTTGCTGAGTTGCAACCAAACGCTGTCCTAGTTCATAAACAATACGACGAACTAACCAGATGGAGGTCACCATACTCATACGTGTCTCTTCACGTAATTTGGCACAACCACTGTAGAGCGAAATGACCAGCTTCATTACTCGGCGTTGATACCAAGGGATTGTTTTTAATATTTCATTGCTGTTTTTACGTTGCTTACGTTGTTGTGTGGCGATGGCGTCATCTACCGCATAACCTTGATGCAGATACACTTTAATCATCTGCAATAAATAAGTTCGGTCATCGAGCCAGCGTGGATGTGTCAGCTCCATTTCTTCGCGTGCACGCACACCATTTTCGCGCATAAACTGCGCTAATGGACCACGAGAATATTTAATTCCAGCTTGATGTTCATTGAGAAATACTTCAAGTTCGTCCAGCTCTAAATCTAAAAATGCTTGCTTCACTTGTGGCCAATCGGCTAATTGTTGGCACAGCAGCCACAGCTCCTGTGCACTTGCAACAGTTCGCAAGTTAGACATATCGCCTTTAATTTGGTTATGTAATTGTTTACCTTTGTCGCCAAGCCACAGTGCACTTAATTCCTCTAAAATTCCGTAACAGGCAAAAGCGTTAATGTAGTAAGGCAAATAACCTTCATGCATGGCTTTAAAATAAGCCAAAGCATGTCGCATTTCTGCGGCCAACTGCTCTAAAGAAAGCTGCTGCAGTGGTTTTTGCTGAGCCCGGTCGAACTGTTTATAGCGCGAAGCTATCATACTGCGCGCACGACGTTTGGCACAAAAGAGCTCTTTAATGTTCTTTTTCAGCCAATAACGAGTGCACTGTTTGGCGCTATAATCCTGATGGCTATGCTTTTCGCCATAAGGATTGCGGTAACCTGCTAAATCAATAGCCTCACTACTGAAACGCTGTAAAAACGGCAATTGATCTTCACCAATTGGAGTTTGAGCCAATTGCCAAGCAGTATAAGAAACATTGAGATATACATGACCTCGATAATAGGCGATGGTTTCATCCGCCTCACCTAAGTCCAACAAACCTAACCCTTTACCACAACCTGTGTGGACCTGTTGCTGATAGTAACGGGCAAATGATAAACCAAGCGGCGTCATGCGACCGGTGAATATTTCCCCAATATCCATACGTGACCATAACATGGTTTTTTGCAAGTCAACATCTCGAGAACCTAGGTAAAAATCATCGAGTTGCGGTGCATGTGTCGTGATAGGGCGGCTTTGTAATAACCAAATTTTTCCTTCACTCCAGGTCCACTCCACATCTTGTGGCACACCAAAATAAGCTTCAACTTTACATAATAAGGTGTATAACGCCTGCTGTGCCATTGGCCCTAAAGCAGGTTGTTGGCGCTGCTCGTCGGATACCGCAACCTTTTGTATTTCGCCATCTAGATAAATTATTTGCTCAGATTTATCGGCGATAGTCACTTCCCTTACTTCGCCCGACGCTTTATCAATTTGCCAGCTATCGCTAACAACCTGACCAGAAACCAACCCTTCACACAAACCAAAACAGTTTTCAACCAAAAAGGCATCACGAGCAAAGGTCGTTGGATGTTGACCAAACGCGACGCCTGAAACATCTCCAAATTGCATCTGTTGCACAACCACCGCCATACGAGGCATGTCGAGGTGTTTGTCGGTATGCTGACGATAGCGATACGCAGCCTCGCTAAAAGCAGATGCCCAACATTCTTTAATCGCATCGAGGATAGTATCAAGCCCGCACAAGGCCAATTTAGTCAGATGTTGCCCAGCAAAAGAGCTACTTTCACCATCTTCATCAAGTGCTGATGAACGAACAGCCAACGGCCCTTTTAGGTGTGCTATTGCAGCGCTTATCGTATCTTGTAATGTATTTGGTAATGGAGACTCTTTAATCGCTTTGGCAGCAGCTTGCCACTGTTCATACCCCTCAGTAAGGTCGAACCTTGTCAGTAGCTCAATGTGCGCCGCAAAGTCATCAAACAAAGCCACACTCAAACAAACACCTGCAGGAACCGGAAGACCTGCGGCTGACATTGCACACAATGAGGCTCCTTTGCCACCAATATGTGATACCGACTGAAGCGGCATATCTGTAAAGCGGAAAATATTATCGCTCTCAGTAGAGAGCTTCATCGCAGCGTTAATCATGGCATTTCCTTTCTCTTCTGAATTATTGTCATTTCACAGCACAAAACGCGAAGTAACTTTCTCCTGGTAACAATCGTTTTATTGCTACATCCGAAAAACCAGCCTTTGTCAGCATTTGCTGAAATTGCTGTGCATCAGGCAGTGCCCCGCCCACTTCACTTAAGCTAAACCATAAATTGAGCGCGCTGATGGCACTCGTTCCACCCTGACAGCTCGTAGTTAACAGTAACTTTCCGCCAGGTTTAAGTAATTGCAACGCCAAAGCACATACTTGCTCGCGTTCAGCTTCGTTAAAGTAGTAAATGTTGTTATGCAGTGTGATGAGGTCAAATTGCGCTTCGCCCTGGAGGTCAAAAAAAGAGCGATGCTCAACGGCAATATCCAAGATATTGGCAGCTTTGAGGCGTTGTCGTGCTTGCTCAGCCACATCTTGCTGATAATCAATTGCCAAAATGTCACTGTCAGGTAATCGTTGACGAAGATAAACCAAGTACTGACCTGCGCCACAGCCAACTTCTAAAATTGATTGTGGCGTTGGTTTCGTTTTAAGTGCCCAATCAATGGCCTCTTCCACAAAGGGTTCGAGGATCCGAGACGATTTTGCAATCACTTGACCATCTTGATCTGCTAGCTGATAAGCTTGCCCGCCACAAAAACGCTGAGGTGCACTCAGTAAGGCGTCATAGTGGTAACGGATTGCTTCTTCAAAAAGAGCGGCGGCAATTTGATTGTCATCTTTAGCTAAGTGCTTGCTAAGTTTGCCTTTTAATTGGTACTTACCATCACGCAAACTCAACTCTTTTAGGGTTACACCGCAATTTAGCCACGCGCTGAGCGCCCCTTTTTTGCTTTCGTCTACGGTCAGTAATTGTTGTAATTGCTCTAAGGTTTTGCCACCTTGATTTAAAAAATCTAATACTCCACTGGAGTTTGCGGCGGTCACAAAACTAGTGCGATACATGGTATCCACATGTTTGCCAAGCTTCAAAAAAGCGAAAATATTTTTGTCGAAGATGAGTTTTTTTAATGTAGTCAGTTGCATGATTCTACCTAGAAGTAATAGCGAAAACCGAGCTGCAGAACGTTGGCAAATTGCTCAAATTCGCTATCACGCGCTCCTTGTTCTGGTGTCCACGCCAAGGCCAACCTTAACTGCAAGTTGTCACTAGCAGAATGAGTTACAGCCAATGACAACGTGGGATGATTGTCGATTAAGTTTTGCATTGCCAAGATTTCGTAGCGGGTTAGATCACGCCATTCATCACTGTATGACACAGCGAGATAGCGCTTTGCCACTCCCATTGGCATGATTTGGCTGCGGGCTTGTTGCTGCTGCCAAAAATCGTAGTCTGAGGTAGTGCTTGCAGCTAAAGATTGTTGTTGCCACTCCAAAGTGAAAGTGCCATTTTTGCCAACTTTAGTGCTGAGCCCCACGAGGTATCTTTGCTGCTTATTTTGATGGGCTAACAGACGCTCAGTACCCCGTAACTGAGCACTGAGCACCTCACCATATACATCGGCATCAAGCCAGCTGACATACTGCTGTAAACTGGCCGAAAGGTAACGCTGCTCTTCACGAATTGCTGCGGTTAACAGCCACACACCTTGCTCCAAAGTGCCTTTAACCACCTGTAACAGATTTAGCTTATCATTTTGGTTACCTGTTACCACGGTTTGGGTCAGTAAATCATTGCTCGCAAAGTAGTCATAACGAATTGCATCAACCCCACGTTTATATAAACGGTCTAAGTCAAAAACACTAAATGCCCCCAATGGATCGACAGGTGAAAAAATCCGCCCTAATCCGACTGTAACTGGTTGACGACCTAACGTTAAACGGCCTTGTTGCCAATCATGTTGCCAATAAGCCCAGTCAATCTGTCCGTACCATAACTGCTTTGAGCTATCACTGTCCTTTTCTAAATCGACCAGCCGATCGGTAACATCACGATTAGCAAACAAAGGAAGTGCCCATGCTTGATCAAGATAGTCATAATCAAGCTGTGCATGTATCACCCATTGCGAAGCGTGTTGAGTGTATTTATATTCCAATCGAGCAAACCAATTACTGCCAAGGCTGTTGTCGCTAGCAGCATCAATCGCGGTGGCATTACCTTCAACCACACCAGACCATTTTGACACCGGAGCTGTAGCATCATCTAATAACGCAGACCAATCATCCTCTTGAGCAAAACTACTGGCATGGTGCAAAGCCCCCGCCAGTAACAGCATGCTAAACTTCAGATTCACAGAGCCACCAGCTTTGGTTGCTGATCTTTACGTTCATCGCTCACTATCTGGCCATCTTGTAATTGCAGTACTCGCTGCGCTCGTTGAATAACGCGCTGATCGTGCGAACTAAACAAGAAAGTAATGCCTAAATCGTGATTGAGTTTTACCATCAAATTAAGCAAATTTTCCGCAGAGTGAGAATCCAAGTTTGCGGTCGGTTCATCAGCAACAACTAACAAAGGTTGCGCCGCTATCGCACGAGCAACTGCGACTCGCTGCTGTTGCCCACCACTCAATTGAGCTGGAAAACGGTCTTTTAAATCCGCAAGTCCAACCGATGTCAACGTCTCCATCGCGCGTTGGCGACGCAGCTTTTTATCCAAACCACAAAACTCCATTATCATTTCAGTATTTTCTAATGCGGTTAACACCGGCATTAAATTATATGCTTGAAATACAAAGCCTATTTTTTCTCGACGAATATCTGCCAGCGCATTATTTGTCATGGTTGATACATCCAGATCATCAAATAAATAAGTTCCTGAGGTCGCTTTATCTAATAAGCCTATAATGTTTAACAACGTTGATTTACCAGAGCCTGAAGGTCCGGCAATCACAGTAAACTCGCCCTTATCTATGGTGAGATCTATGTCTTTCAAACAATGAAATGATTGATGTTTGTCAGAAAATATTTTATTGATTTTGGTGAGTGAAATCATGGTCATTCCTTTACGATTCGTGACTTGCTGCTACTGGTGAGCGGTGACCAGCGCGAATAGCTGGAACCAACGTAACGACGATAGTGATAACAAAAATAAACAGCACACTGAGCAGTAATTTATCGGTGTACAACGTAGAATAAAATTTCTCAGGAAGGAGCACGCCACCGGCTTCCATTGCGGTGCCAAACACTTCCTTAAAGTTCAGTCCTTCGGTGGCAAAATAGTAATGCCCCCACAGCCCAAATCCGAGGCCAAGTAAGAGTGAAAAAGCACTGAGGTAAACCGCTTCTAAAAGCACCACTTTAGTCACCGTACTTGCCCTTGCACCAACGGCTATCATCATCGAAAATTCTTTTTGGCGGCGAAAAGTCGACATCAATACCGTATTTAAGATCCCAACTGCGACCACGACATAGACAATCAGCATCAATAAGTACATGCCCGCAGCATCCAAGGTCACTGCCGAATACAGCTCAGGGGCAGCCGTTTGCCAAGGTTGTACGCCATACTCTGGCAACTGTGCACGAATAGATGCTGTCAACAGGCCCACACCATCACTGCCACTTGGCGAATATAATGCCAATTCACTGACTTGACCGTCGACTTCAAGTAGCCTTTGCAGCGCAGTAATCGGCACTTCAGCCCAGAAGGTATCAAGTTCATGTAATCCGGTTTTAAATATCCCAGCAACTTGAAATGCGGAGCGAGCTAAATCGCCCCCACTGGCAGGTTTTACCGTAAGCGTAACCGTGTCTCCAATTCGCACTTCAAGATTGGTGGCAAGGGTTGCACCCAGTACGATGCCAGCCAAATTGCCATGGGGATGTGACTGAGTAAATGCAGCTAAGGTTTCCCCTTGCTCAATAGCCTTGTCATCGGCAATTGCTGATACCTGACGCTCAAGCTCAGGCTCAACCCCTGAAATACTCAGCGCAATACCATGTCGACCCGCTTGAATTAACGCATCAGCCCGCAAGCGTGCAACAACTTGCAGTTGTGGCTGCTGGCTCAAAATGGTTTGCTTAACTTCTTCTGGTGTTCGAATCAAATGCGCTAACGCAGGATCATCCCGATATTGTGGGTGCTGCACCACAACATGGCCAAGCCCCATTTTTACACCTATGTCGACCATGGCTTTATGGCCTCCATCAGACAACCCCATAAACAAGATCATCATGCTAAAGGCAAAAATAATAATCACAGAGGTCAGTATTGAACGGCGTTTATTGCGCAATAAATTGCGTAAAGCTAACTTATGTATCATGTGGCTCTCATTCCTTGTGCTGGCACCAAACGTGCTGCAGAGAAGGCCGGATAAAGCGCAGCAAGTATGGCAATAATAAACATCACCACAACTGGGGTGATCACATTCTCAACGGTTAGTTTTGCTTTTAGGGCACTGGTCATCCCAACACCTGCCAGGCTAAATTCACCAAACTGACTGATGTCCCAACCATTTTGCTGCAAATAGCTGCCCAAAATAAGTCCCATCGCGATGCCAGCCAAAGACGCAACAAAAGTCAGTAATAACGTTTCCACTGTCACGAGCCAAACAACATTGCCACCTTTTAAACCCAAGGCTTTTAATAAACTCAATTCTTTACGGCGTTCCATCACGCTGACTAACATGGCATTCATCACACCAACCCCAGCAATAAGGAAAATGATAAATACCAAAGTCCCCATTAACGCTTGGTTAGATTTAATTAAGGCCAAAATATCTGGACGTAACTGAGACCAAGATTGCACAGTGAGATCTGTATGTGAGCTCAAAACGGTTTGAACTTGCTGCTGTAAGGCATCAACTTTTTGTAATGAATCACTACTTAATGCAATTTCGTGGCTTTGATTTGGCAGTTGCAAAAGTTTCTGCAAATCATTGAAATGAAATACAATTCGAGTTCTATCAATCAGGTCTGTACCTTGTCTGCTAATCCCTGCGACTTGCAGCTCTAGAGAATGCTGCGCCCCAAGCGAGGTTTCATAAAGCAATACTACTTTGTCGCCAATTTGAGCTTGGAGGTTTTTTGCAAGTTTGACCCCTAAAATCACTTTTGGGGCAACTTCAGGTAACGGTGCAAGAATATCTATCAGTTGATCGGTTTGTTCTTGCAACGTTACACTGGCCGTTGACATATCGCCTTCAAGCTCAGCAAATGCATCCGCTATCGCTTGATCAGTCAACTGCTTATCAAGTAACTCCTGTTCTGAAGTCAGTGCTTGCCCTTGTGGCCAAGGTGTTGGAGCTGACAAGAACTCCCCTTCGATGATTTGTTCTGCAATTGAGGTCACGTTCACTTCTTCGGTCGGCTCAATACCAGCCAAACTTACACCAATCGACTTATTGCCTCGTGTTAAATAGCCAAAACTATATAATCGAGCCGCCGCACCTTTAACACCGCCTATTGCCCTTAACTGTTCAAGTATGTCTTCGTTATTAGCAATCGTTTGCTGTACTTGCCGCTTAGCTAAATACTCTTTTTGGTGGACTTGAACATGCCCAACTTGACCTTGAGTTGTGCCAGTGATCAGGTCATTGCTCAGACCGTCCATAATGGCAAGTGTCGTGATACAAAAACCTATACCTAATGTGATCCCAAGCGCAGTTACCGCACTTCGCTTGCGATTACGGATCAGGTTTCGCCACGCTAACCGTATAAATAATCCCATAGTGCCCTCTATTGAAACGCTTGTTCGGTGAACTTACTGGCGGCCAAATCTGTATTAAATTTAATTTTTTTGTACTGCATGCGAGTGTATTCATCTGGCTTATCTGAAATTCGCATTTCTAATAAAGTCGGGACTTTAAACCCATCCATTTGCTGCACATCGCTATACGATAACGTACGTTCAGACTCAGTATCTTCAGCACGGCGGAAATAAGTCACCTTTTCTGGAAACACCCGTCCATCTTCTAAATACAACTGATACTGCACTTTGCCCCACACCACGGGTGCTGATGGCAAAGGTGACAACGCAATAAGGTGATGCTCGCGGCCCTCAGATTGCCAAGATTTTTCTAACTCATAGCTGTAGTGCACCGCCAAATCTGTTTCGCGCATTAAGTCATCATTGCTAAAATGGCTGCCCATCCAGCTTGATGCCAGCATCGAGCTGCTCATCACTGTGGTACGCTTATTTCGCGGTTCAAAAAACGAAATTCGATCATCCACTTTAAGAGTTACATTACCGCGCCAAAGTGCAGGGCCAAGCATTTTGACCATCACTTTTTGTGCGTCGTTTCGGTCATCTGTCAGAACTTGCAAGACAAAATCACGCTGAAAATCAGCTTTGTTAATATCCATTGTCAGTACAGAAGCTGAGGTCTTAGCACGCAGGATCCGCTCTGCACTATCAATCCATTGACCAAGTGGTTCGGTTGATTTCGCAAACGCGTGGTAACTAAAGAAAATAAAAATAATGAAGAAGAGCTTTTTCATAATGTTCCTTTTACTATTCGGTTAAAATCCGAGATAAATGAGTGCGATAGCGAAATTGCGCTAAAAACTCAGGGGCGAGCGTGCTTTTCCCGACACGTGCAATGAACAATGGATAGTTTTGCGCTCCTAGCAACTGACTCAGAGCCGTTTTAGCATCAGAATGCTGAAGCAAAACGCTTAACGGGTGCATTGCTAATCCTTGCTCTGTTGCTTGTAACCAAGTGTCCAATATCAATTCTCCTGCACTGAGCAATGCCATCTTACTTTGTACGTCTTTTAGAGACAAGCATATTATCTGACCACTACGCAAGGTCAGACCAGCAAGCTCGGAGGCCATTTTATCTGCCATTCCAAACCGACATAAAATCCGCATCATGTGTGGACTCAAAAGCCATTGATACGCTCTTCGCTTGACAAAACCAAGCGGTCCCATCAATTGCTGAATATTAAAACCACGCTCTTTCTTAACTGATTTATGCTTAGAAAAATCAATAAATTGATACGTTTCTTGCCAAACCTTGTTATGACTAAAATCAAGCCCGGCAAACCGTGCGACTAACTGAGACAAGTGTTGCTGCTTGCTTCCAGCCAAAGGGTGCCATTCAAGTGCAACCGTCGGCCAAACTCTCATGGTTAAAACGGGATTATGTAGGGTTAATGGTGATGTCGACAGTAATGGACCACGGTGGGTATAACGCTCACCAAGCAAACGTTTAAGCCGAGAAAACTGCCTCGCGTTAGCTTGTTCTGGTTGATATGTTAATTTCACGCACAGTATAAATTCACTGGGATGTTTAGTATGTGAATCATCGGGTTCAATCTGACATTGCACTCCTGCTGCGCATAGCAGGTTTAATAACGCGGCAGTAAACCCTGCAATACTAATCCACATCTCATTTTGCAAAGCAGGTACTGCGTTAATTGTCAGCTCAGGTGCAATTTCAATCTCGATAGCCCCATCAAATGGTAAGACTTCCGCTCGAAAATGAACACGCCACGGTTGGCAGTTGTGTGAAGAAGGCGCTAACTTAGCCAGCTCCACACATTCTGCCAGTAACTCAGCTAGCGGCTTGCAAGGCGTCATATTGCGGCTTCTCCTGATTCAATTCAAATCCATGAATTGCAGCTAAGGCTTGCACCTGCTCAACCTGCTCACAGGTTAACGCGCCCATACTAAAATGACTAAACGCCCCCGCTAAACCCAGTAACATAGTCTCGCCACAACAGGCGTAAACCTGACCTGTTGGTAATAACATTCCAGGTAGAGTAAAGCTCGGATTAATAGGAAGATTTACCACTCCGCCACGAATAAGTTTAATATTCGGACGTGCGTTTACGATATCTACTGGCACATCACGGGGCACGGCAACATCACTGATCAGTACCGGTTTATGCGCATTAACATGTTGCGCATCAATAACCGTTGTTGGACTACTGGTATTACTGACAATGATGTCAGCCTGCTGGCAATCGTTAAAATGTTCGCTAATACGTACCAATTGTCTGGCTAATAACGCCTCCTTGAGCTCGTCGATTAAGACCTTTGGTGCCTCATGACCAATGCGTGAAGCAAGCATATCTCGACAGATAGAGACTAAAATTCCCCCTTGTTGATCTTGGCTCACTGCTTGATATAACTGCTCACAAATCATATTTAAGGTCATTGCCATATTATTCGCGCTGACATTACGAGTAATTAACAGCAGCTTATGGCAATGTTTTGCTAATATCGCGCTGTGTACTTGGCCGATATTGCCAGCGGCGCCACAAATAGCGACCGTTGCTTTTGCGAGGTTGATACCATGATCTTGCGCACTGTTTAAAATAGTATTAATACTGGCCGCAACTGTCAGCGCATTACCTGACGTTGTAGCAGGCTCGTTGTAATAATAGTCGCAGCAGTTATTAGTGACGATTGAGGTATAACCGCCAAATCCAACTAAACGGCAGCCTTCTTCACGGGCTAAGCGATACGCTTCGTTGACTTGAGCTCGCACAATTTTAGCTTGATTAAAGCGACGGTCGGCCTCAATGCTCTCAGCATCCATTTGAATACCATACAAAACGAGCTCAATTTTACGACCGGTAGCAGAGGTGACTAACCTGCGCGCCAAAACACCCGGGACGGTAATAGGTAAAATATGTTGATTAAGCTCTTCTTGCTCATAGCCCTCAAACAAACGCCAACTAGGGTCTATTTCATTTAAGCTTTCTTCATCAATTAAGTGACTGATAAAACCTACTTTTTCGACACCAGCAGGAATTGCCTCTTCACGAATTGGATGTTGATAAGCCGTTGCAAATGCGCTGTGTGGTTTATCGGTATGAATAAGATGCGCAAGCAAAGTTGCAACATGATGATGACGAATAAGCTCAAAGGTCTCTTTTAGTGCGTCAACGACCAACGCAATATTTGCGGCATCCAAATAAGCTGAAGGTTGCAAACGCAATACTCGACGTTTCCCCAATGAAGGCAATACACGAATATGATGACGATGTAACAAATGTCCAGCAATCGCCATTGCCAGCATATTTTGCTCATCCAAGCCTGCTATTGTGGCGCTTGGATGATTCTCTTGGGCAGCAAGCTCGATGCCAAGCATACAGCCTTTACCTCGTATATCCGCTATCATATCGGGATATTCAAGTGCTAACGCATTGAGTGCTGTCGTAAATTGCTCGCCTAAATGTGCGGCTTTTAAGGTCAACTCATCACGTTCTAAAATTGCCAGTGTTTTTAGCGCGACCGCACTGCTGAGATCATCATCAGCAAAAGTGGTGCTATGGAGCATGCTAAATTCTTCGTGGTAACGAGTTTGCTCCACAGCGAGAGCGGAGATTTTACACAGTCCACCACCCAGTGATTTTGCCAACGTAATATAATCATTGGGTGTATTTATCGCTTGGCTTTCTAAAAATTGCCCAGTACGACCTAAACCACATTGAATTTCATCTGCGATAATCGCGACATCAGGATGACTGAGTTTAAGCTCGTTTAATAAAGCACAGTAACGCGCATTAAGTGGGCGCACACCGCCTTCACCCTGAATGGGTTCATAAATTAGCGCAGTTAACAAATTTACAGGCTTTTTCTGCAAACGTAATGGCGCAAACTCAATGGTAAAATAGGCTTTTTGCCAACTTGCTAAGGTCGCCTTAAACTGCGCTTCATCATCAATAAATATTGCATCAGGATTATTGGCAATAAATGGCAGACGTGCATCGCGATTATAAGTCGTTGCAAGGCTGCCTCGGGTTTTACCATGAAAATCGCCTTTAAATGCGGCTATTTTACCCGATGAATTAAACACGGCTTGATTACGCATTTGCACTGCACGCTGCAACTCTTCAAGACTTTCAATAGGCTCTTGCTGTAATAACCGCTCACACTCAAGATAAAACTCTGAAGTGAGCTGGATTTCATTACGTGCGAGACGCAATTTAAATTCTCGCCAGTTGGTATCACAGTGTTGTTGAATGTGCTGCAAACGCTGAAAAAACTCATATTGCGCATGCTTTAATCCAGCTTCTACTGCCTCAGTGCCAGTATTGAGTAAAACAATACTGTATTTTTTGCCTGTTTCTCGTAGCAACTTTTGCGCAAGTGCATTGCGTAATTGTTTTGCTACAGGTCGCTCAGCACCTTGCACCCACATTGGCCTTAAACTACTGAGGCTTTGCTGCATAGTTGCAAGCAATTCTGGATGATTATGACCCAATAAGGTACTGCCAAAGCCACCGACCATGTCCAGTACTTCAATGCGCTCATCCTCTTTTTGCCAAGTCAACATATCGCCTTGCGCACGGATATATTGAGCCAATAAACCTGCACTTTCTAACAGTGATTCTCGGCTTAAAACTTCTTGTCCAACACGAATTTGCATGACAATGATCCTTATAGCCAATCAGCTTGCAAACGTTTAAAAAGACTGGTGCTGAGATTATTCTTCAACACATTCGTAGTGCCAGAAAAAATGGCGCTTGGCATCGCATCACGCAGCATGCGTTCAATATCACCGCTCAAAACGCCTTGTGCACCATGTAATTGCACCGCCATTTGCGCATTGCTGATTGCCGCTTGTGAAACTGCTAATTTGGCCAAAGCACTGCTGACACCTGAGGTATCACCTCGGTCTAATCCCCATGCGGCTTTGTACAGTAACAATCTAGCGCTTTCGTAATTGCTGTACATGTCACTCACCTGGTGCTGCACAGCTTGGAACTCGGCTAACTTGCTACCAAATTGCTGGCGTTGTGATAAGAATTGGACTGTTTTTTTGAGCTGGCGCTTCATTTGCCCAAGATAAAGTGCAAACAAGCACACTCTTTCCCATTCCATCGAAACTTGGAATATCGGCGCTCCTGCACCTAATCTGCCAATCAGAGCATCATCTGATAACTGACAGGTACTAAACGTAATATCGCCCATCGCCGTGGTACGCAGACCCGATTTAGAATGTGGCGTTTGCGTGACACTGACACATGGGGTTTGCCTATCTAAAATAAAGGTCGAAAAATCAAAGTAGTTCCCGGCATCAGCGGTACGCACATGTACAACAATAAAATCGCAAAAAGGCGCGTTAGTAATGTAGTGTTTATTGCCCGTGAGGATAAAACCATGGTCGTATTTGTCTGCACGTGTAGTCATACCATAAATGTCAGAACCTGCTTGTTGTTCTGTAATAGCATGCGCACCAAGCCAAGCTTCGCTGGACAGTTTAGGTAACCACTGATGTTTTTGTTCGATACTGCCAAAAGCACGGATGGGATGAATACAGGCACATAAATGCGCCGATAACGCAAAAATTAATCCGCTATCTTCACAATGTTCCGCCAAAGATTCAATACCAGCACATAGTTCGCTTGCATTGAGGTCATCTCCTTGCATTGATTTTGGTAACAACCATAAACCCACACCTGCGTTTATCACTTGTTTAAATAATGCTTTAGAAAATTGTCCTGCATAGTCACGCGCGCCGATATCACTCAGGTCAAGATCTCTCGCTATTGCTTGTGCCTGCTCAGCAACGTGTTGTTGTTTTATAGTAAATTCAAAATTCATATTAAATCCTTTTAGACTTGTGATCCGCAATAGTCACTGATGATCAAGTGATAGTTAACGCCACCGGTTCCAAAGCCATTGACCGCCGCATGACGTTGTCCGCGAGGCGATAAAAAGGGTTTGCCTTGGCATAAAGGGTTAAAATTAAGTTCGGGCAACTGCAATTGGTCACGTAATACGCCACGGATCAAATTGTGCGGTTGCCATTGATGCTCAAAACAGAGCGCAACTTTACACACACTTGCCAAACCTGCTGCGGCAAAAGTGTGGCCAAATTGGGTTTTGAGGGCTCCAAGATTTAGTGGCCGTTCATTGCTTGCTTGATACACAGTGCTAAGCGCTTGCGTCTCCACAAGGTCACCAATAGGCGTACCTGTACCATGAGTCTCCACAAACTCAATATCGCTTGGTAACAAAGATGTTTGTGTAAAGGCATGGCGCATAGCGTTTACTTGACCATCACTGTTTGGCGCTATCATAGATTTACTGTAGGTGCTTGAACCAATCGCCTCTATCACTGCCAATTTTGGCAAATGCACTGTCGCATCAACGCGGCTGAGTAAAATCAAGGCGCATCCTTCACCTGGCGTAAAGCCATCGGCCTGCTCGGTGAAAGTAGCAATCACACTATGAGATAACATTTGTTGGCTAGAACACAGGCATAAGTCGTGTAAATTAACGGGCATTTCAGCTGCTGCAACAAAGGCAAAATCGACCCTGCCGCTAGTGATGGCATTCACCGCACAATCAATCGCCGCGATTGAGCCTGCACATGCCGCTTCGAGTGCCAATTGCTGCCAATCAGGCTTTGAGAAAAAGTTAGCAATTTGTTTACTTAACATCCAAGTCGGCTGCTCTTTGGTATGAGCATCGCCAGCAAATTGCTGCAACCACTGTTGTAGCAGCTGCTGCGCCGACACTTCTTGATTAGCTTGTAATACTTCCTCTATCTGCAGCGTTAATGTAGTAAACATCGGCAAGAGTGCTACTCGTCGCTGCGCATAAGGAGCCAAATTTCCGGCGGTGATCACCATCCCTTTTGCATTCGTGGGTAAAACAACGGTAGGAAAGCTTTCAAGCACAGTTTGCATGACACTCGCAACAGCAACATGGCCCATTTTATCGCGACTGGCGGGTTGAAGCAGTGCAGCCTTGTTGCTGTAATAACTGTCAAAAGTCGCCCCTTGTGCAACATGGACTTGGCTACTTGCTAATGCCTCATGAACAATATTCACCATACCGCCTTGATCATCATTTAAGCCTTGCCAATAAGCTTCAACACCTTGGCAGCCTGCAAACCATACTTGCTGTGCATTGATAACCACTTTAGGTGCAACGGCTTGACTGAAAACCAATGGCTCACGACCAAAGACCAAAGCAATATCCGCTTCATTTGGCTGTCCAGGTGACAAGACCATGGTTGGCGACGACAAGTCGGAGTCTAACCACTTTAGCAATACTGCAAGTGGTGCAACACAGCCTAAAACCTGTTCATCTTCAGCGACAGGCTGAGCAATTAGCCCGCTACTGGCAATGGGCTCACATTGCGAAGTATTAACGGGTGAGGTCATATACCACTGCGCAGCTAAATCGACAGACGCTGGCCATCCTTGTTGTGAAACAGTTTGCGTAGCATGCAAATAAGCTTTTTTATCTTGGTGATGATTTTCGTCACTTCGTTGCAATAATACAGCTCCCACAGCCAAGGGAGTGTCTTTGCTAACGGTTAACACTTCATTGGCAATAAGCACCAACACAGCATCACTTTTGCCGCTTTTCAAACCATCATTGGCAATAGAAATAGCTTGAGCAAAACTGTTATCACCACTGTTTATCGCAAAAGCACGCCCCTGTAATTGGCAGCTCTGTGCAATACGAGTAGCCATAGTAGTTGCCATTTCACCTACTTTATCGTGACTACTGCCACTGTGTGCTGGCAAAAATGCAGCTAACTGCGCCTGCGTACTCGGCGATGTAACAGCCATAATCTCGCGGATCATTGCATTAGTGGTAACACGGTAGTGATTTTGCAGTTGCTGCTCGGTGCCCGGATGAGCACATAAAATCACATCGGTGCGACCCGTAAGCTGCTCTTTATTTCGCGTTACTAGCTCGCTTGCCAACTCAAGTAATGGCAATTGCATGCGATTTATTGCATTACGGTAAATAGGGGGGATGCCATATTTGGCATATTGTTTTAAATCTGTGAGCACCGCGAGCATTCCTGTCTCGGCGTCGCCTCGTTGTATCGCTGCATCAAGCAGCGATATCACATACTTCTGCTTGCTCATTAATCATTCACTTTAGCTAAGGTTGGGTAATCTACTTTACCATTGGCATTTTTTGGTAACTCACTGACCGAGTTAAATTTATTCGGGATCATGTACACAGGTAGAAAATCACTACAATACGATTTCAATTCAATCGCGCCTAACTTTGCTCTTGCCTCTTGGGTCACATAAGTGGCAATCAGCCGGGCTGTTTGCACACAATAATTGACGGCCACTTCAGCAATTGCAGGATGGCGCTGCAAACACGCTTCAATTTCACCAAGTTCAACTCGAAAACCAGCAATTTTTACCATCCGATCACGGCGTCCATGATAATAATATTGGCCAGCTGAAAACCGAGCGATATCACCTGTTGCATGAATGTGCTGCGCGTGACTTGGTTTAACTTGAGCTTGGTCACAATATCCAGGTGTCACACACCGACCTTGAATAATCAGCTCTCCAATGGCGCCTTCATTACTCTCAATCAACATCCCATCTTCATCAATCAACCAAGCGACGGTATCACCTATTGGTAAACCAATGGGCACCGGCTGGTCAGTAATCAAATCAGATGATGTAACCTGATAAGCCAAACAGACATTAGTCTCAGTTGGCCCATAAAAATTATGAAGATCCGTATTTGGTAAAACCTTAGCTAAAGCTTGTAAACAAGGTTTTGGCATCGCTTCACCGGCAAAAATTACATGACGTAACTTGACTGGTTCGGCTTGTTGCCAAAGACCAATCCGATTCATCAAATTAAGCAGTGAAGGTACGGTGTACATCACGGTGATCTGTTGGCCATTGAGTACAGAAACTAATTGTAGCGGTTGTTTAGCCGCATCATCAGAAGCTACGTATAAGCTCGCCCCCACCGCTAATGAGACAAATAAATCAAAGGTACTGAGGTCAAAGTTAAAACTAGCAAGGTTCAAAAATCGGTCTTGCGAGCTAAGCGCTAAATTTTTCGCGCTCCAATTAACAAAATGCTGCAAATTATCAACCGTTAATTGCACCCCTTTTGGTTTACCCGTTGAACCTGAAGTAAACAAAATGGCCGCCAACTCATTGTTCTGTCTATCTTTGTGCTCATAATTGAGCTCAGTGTTGATAGCAGAGCACCAGTCAAAACCGAGTTGTGCAGCAGTATCTGTAATCACTACCACCTTTAACTCAGGCAAATGACTGAGCAAAGGTAGTAACATCTGATAATGAGCATCATCAACAATAATGGTGTCAACGTTAGCATCATCAACAATCAGTTTTAAACGAGTGAGGGGTTGTTTGCTGTCAATTGGGACATAGCTTGCCCCAGCCGTTAAACACGCTAAAATCGCCACCGCAAAATGATTGCTTTTATCCATCCAGATAGCGACCCGTTCAACCTGCCCTAATGTTTGGGCCAAGTTACAGACGTAATTTACCGTTTGACCGTAGTTCAGCGCCGGCTCAGCCAATAAAAATGGCTGTTGCGGTTGCAACTGCGCCCAATAAAACAGCGCCCGATGCAATGTTTTTGACGTCAGCTTATCCATAGCAACTCCCTATGCCACAAAACCGGGTAATTTCACTGTTTTAGCTGAGTTCACTAAAATCTCAATGGCACTATCGAGGTCTTCTTTTGTATGCTGAGCCAGAACGCTGATCCGTAAACGTGCATCACCAACTGCAACACCCGGAAATACTACCGTTTGACAGAACATGCCTTGCTGACGAACTTGATGGCCCATTGCCATTGCTACAGCTTCATCGCCAATAACCACAGGAATGACGGCACTTTCACTGTCACCGGTATTAAAACCGCATTCTTGTAATGCACTGCGCAGGTAATCTGCATTTTGGCGTAAACGACTAATTCTCTCTGGCTCTTTTTCAATAATATCAATACATTGAATTAAACCCGCCGCGATATTTGCAGGAATAGTTGCAGCAAACACATAAGAATTTGCGTAAAAACGTAAATACTCAATTACTTCTTTGTCACCACAGACAAATCCCCCCATACCAGCCAGCGTTTTACTCATGGTGCCTAATTCAAGATCGACTTCATGTTTGAGGTTGAAATGCTCAGCAGTACCTGACCCCATTGCCCCTAACACCCCAGTAGAATGGGCATCATCAATCAAAATACGTGCTTGATATTTACGGGCCAGACGCACCATTTCTGGCAGTTTTACAATGTTACCGTGCATGCTGAACACACCATCAGCAACAATTAGCTTACCACCTTCGGACTCACTGCAACCCTTTAGTACTTCTTCTAACGAATCCATATCGTTATGTTTGTAAATACGGCGTTTTGCACCTGATAACTTACAACCATCTTGAATACTCATGTGATTATAAACATCTGAAATCACAGTGTCTTTTGGACCAGTTAACGCAGAAATCGTACCAAGGTTAGCCGAATAACCAGAGGGGAAAACAATACAGGCTTCGCGACCTTTAAACGCTGCCAAACGTGCTTCCAGTTCAAGGTGCAAATGATTAGTGCCACCAATCAGACGACAACCTGTATTTGTTGCACCGTATTTTTGCGTAGCATCACAGATTGCTTTGATGACCCGCGGGTCGTTAGCTAACCCCAAATAATTATTCGAGGCAAACATTAAGAATTCACGTTCTTTTTTCTGATAGCCATCATAAATAGTCGCTCGATTTTCACATCTGGAGCTAAGTGGCATGCCGTACCAAAAGTTACCTTGCTCAGCCTGATTTTTATAAAACTGGTCAAACTTACGCACTTTACTAAATAAGTCAGGGCTACCATCTGCGACAAAATCTCGCATTGTTTGTGCCTGAGTTGAACGCTGTTCAGGCTCTGGCTGCGAACTTACACAAACAGCTTGTGGTGCTGCTGCAAGTCCTAATTGTGCCAGTTTTTGCACTCCTGCGTCTGATAGCATCGCATTGTGACAAATGTCGAGTAATGCTTGAATGGTATTAAAACTGCCAGTATTGAGACGGGTCTCAAACATAAACAATTTTTGAATTTCACTGACGATAGAAGCAAGGATAATGGAGTCTATCCCCAAGCCTTCTTCCATCGGCGCATCTAAAATTAAATCCGACTCGGCATAACACGTTTGCTCTGTTACTACGTCGATAACTAGGGCGTGTATTTGCTCAATAGCGGTGTTTTTATTGTCTGTCATATCAAATTCCGTTTGCTTTAATGTACTTCTTCAATGCCGATAATCTGTTCAAGTGTCGGCGCTGCAAATTCTGGATTAGACTTGGCAAGCTCTTTCACTTGTTGTTGCTCTTTTGCTTCACGAATTAGCTTTTCACGAAAGCGAATATAATGAGCATTAACTTTATCAAGTGGGATTAAACGGTTTGCTTTTGGATGAGACACTTTAGGCTCTTGATGGGCAATGACTGCCATATCTTTTGCTTGCTGCACAAAACGCTCAATTCGGCACATATACCAAGGTCGCACAGGCCCCCAAAATGGAATTGGCAACGGTTTAATGAGTGGTAAAAGCAAGTCACGTTTAGGCTCTTGATAACAAACGCATACCCAGCAGGTATTTTCATCGATAGGTGTAGGGATAAAAATCACATCAAACACATCACTGCGAATAAGGATTAAATTCGGCATTTGCACGTCAATGCCAAAACGCCAGCCGCGAGTCCAAGGTTTACGAGCAACTAAGGTTTCCTCAGCGGTGCGGTCATCATCTGGACGTAAAATAAAGTCACTGGTGATCAGCGTGTCTTCGACCTTACACTCGAAATTATCAACTCGACCTCCTTTTGGATCCCAAATATTGATGGCTGAACCTTTATGGACAAATGGAATATGATAAATCTCACACACACTTTCCACATAGCGGGTGTAATTGATTGGAGCATCCCAGCCATAATAGGAATAGTGGCCTTTATATTCCTTAAGTTGTTTAAACATTGGGATATCTGGATATTCATGCTCTTGACGCACGTCTCCAAACCAAAACCAAATCAGGCCTAACTCTTCTTTAACCTTGTAGCTTTTAACGCACATGCCTTTTGGCACATTACCTTTTTGACCTAGCACTGGCATATGAACACAATCACCTTGCTGATCGTATTGAAAACCATGATAAGGACAGGCAATCAGATCACCATGTTGTTGACCCAAACTTAATTTAACGCCTTTGTGAGGGCAACGATCATCAAGACAAACTAATTCACCCGCTGTATCACGATAAAGTACCAACAGCTTTTCTAATCGTTTAATACCTACAGGTTTTTTCTTAACGTCTTGGGTGCGTAAAATCGCATACCATTGATTAGGGATCATTGTTCCACCTCCTTGCTAAATTGACGGTAAACCAGCTCACTCAGTACTTGGACTGAATTAAAATTATCTGGGTGAATTTCAAGCACCGGAAGGCGCACTGAAAATTCGCGATGAATAAACTCAACCACATCAAAAATGGATGCTGAATCAAGAATGTTCAGTTTGATGATTGGAGTATTGGGTAAAATTTGTTCCTCATCATCCAAATAACTCTGTGCGATAAACTGGCACAATTTGGTTGAAACGTTCTCAAACGTAGAATCTAACATGATAAATTCAGCTCCTTTTCTGCTACATTTCCTGCGACTTTGATGATTTGCTCTGCCAATAAGCTCGGCGTATTGCAGCTGTAAAGCACATCAGGCGCTAAATAAACTCCTGTTTGCTGCTCAAGCCGAAACAGAATTTCCATCGCTAATACTGAATCCAAACCAACATTGGTTAATGGCTCATGCTCAGAAATTTGAGCGATTGCCACCCCTGTTAATTCACTTACTCGGGCAACTAACCACTTAGCAACACTGTCTTGATTGCTGATATCAAGCGACACTTCACGTGGCGCAATTTGCTCGCCTTGCAGTTGATATTGGAAATACACCGGCAGTTGTTGTTCTTCATAGGCTTTTTTAATTGCAACACGCTGCAACTTGCCAGAAGAGGTAATTTTTATCGTTTTACGAGGTAAAAACAGAATAATGTCGGCACGGATACCAAAGCGCTCTACTAACCGACCATTTAAAATTTTGGCGTACTGATTAAATTCAGTCACATTGCGCGGCACTTCAATCGCCATAATCAATTGTTCTTTGCCCTCTTTAGGCACAGAAAACGCAGCACTGCGGCAATTATTTAATTCAGGAAAAGCCAGCGTTGTTTCGTATTCAAGATCTTGCGGATAGAAATTCGCCCCACGAATGATCACGACTTCTTTTAAGCGGCCAGTAATAAAAAGTTCATCTTGATGATAAAAACCAAGGTCGCCAGTGCGGTGGAAAGTCTCTTCGTATCCAGCGAGCGGTAAACCAAAATTGATTGCGGTACGTTCTGCATCTTGCCAATAGCCAGGGCTAATACTACTGCCTTGCAACCATATTTCACCAACTTGACCTTGCGCAACTTCAGTACCTGTTTCTGGATTGACGATACGTGCTTGTAACGAGCTATGCACCACTCCACTACTGACTAACCAAAGGCTGTGGGCGTTTGGAGTATTTAACGGCTTGACCATGCCATGTTTAAGTAACGGCTCATCGATACATAATTGCTTGTACTGTTGCCCATGAGGCTTACCACTAACCATTAACGTGGCCTCTGCCATACCATAACAAGGTAAAAATGCTTCAGGCTTCAGTCCACATGGCGCAAACTTATCAAGAAATTGATTAATAGAATGCGAATTAATGGGCTCTGCACCACAAAACAGATTTTCTAACGAGGACAAGTCTAATTCCGCTAGGCGCGATTCTCGGATATTCTTAACTGCTAATTCATAAGCGAAGTTAGGCGCACCTGTCGTTGTTGCACGATAATCACTGACCGCTTTTAACCAGCGATATTGACTACGCAAGAACAAATCGGTCGGCATTAATAATGTCGGATAACCAGTATAAACACCTTGCATAACCCCGCCCACTAACCCCATATCATGATGCGGAGGCAACCACAGCATCATTCTGGTATGGTCTTCTTTATGGCCAAAACTTTGTCGGATCAGCTCCGAGTTTTCCATAATGTTTTGGTTGGTGATAATGACCCCTTTAGGCTTACCTGTAGTACCAGAGCTATATTGCAGCAATGCAATTGAGTGTTCATGGGTTCTAAAATCACTAAGCGGTTGTGCAATGACACTTGCTAAGTCTTCAATTAATAACCAGCGTACCGAGTCAAGTGCAATATGTTCTTGTAATTTGGGTAAAATATCGCGATTGGTGATAACTATTGGGTTACCTAAATCAGTAATGGCAAACTGTAAGCGTTCAATTTGTAACTGACTTTTGGGGGGGAAAGATGGCACAGCAATCACATTCGCTGCCATACAGCCATAAAAAGCGGTCACAAATTGCACCCCTTGCGGGAGCACAATCAACGCCTGATCTTGATTATGACTTGTCTTGATTAATGCTTGTAGCCCAATCGCAATTCGGCTTATTTCTTGGCTAAGAGTTTGATAATCATACGAAGCCTCTGACTCACCATTATCACTAACAAATCTAAATACTTCTTGGCTCGGCTTGTTTCGAGCATCAAAAGCAAGTAAGTCAATCAAACTACTTGCTTCACATTGCATTAAGTCTCTTTTTGGAAAATGAGGAACGGTAGATCCCATGAAACTTCTCCTTTATTGTTTTCCTATTTTTGGCCGCGACAAAAACCGAAAATGCAAAACCGCCACAAGTCCGTTGCCGAATTAAGTAGTACAGCCAATTATCCTAGGTCATAAATGTTTCATTTTGAGGTACACATGTCAATACATTTAACAAAATTAACAAATTTGACACATTTGAACTTACACATATTCAAAATGAAACTTTTAAAGGGTTTCTATGGCAACAGGCTGCTCTAGACGTACCTATTATAGAAATGAAATAAGGATTAAAAATGAATCTTTTATGACTTAATTAAAAATTTCAAGCCTATAATTTATCTAGTTAAAGTAAAAACTCTATTTAATAGAGTGCCAGCAAAAAAGTTTGAGACTAGACAGATTTAAGCTAAACAAAACGATTATTTTAACTTTCGAAACAATCAGTTATGATGCCAAATAACAAAATGACATTGATCTTTTTACACCATTATTAGCTGCAAACTGTCATCGCTATCGCCCGAATAATCCCCAACCTAAGTGATGGTAATAAATCTATCTCGAACCGTTATTTTTAAGGTTAACTGCGCTCGATTAACATGCAATAGATCCACTATTGACGTATCAATCGACCTTATTGCCCTTTAAAATATCTGACTAAAAATGAATAACTTGGATAGTTATTTTTAATTCCGTATGTTGGTAACATCTCTTATCCAATATTCAAATTACCTAAATTTTTACCGATTCTCTGATGCCCTATCAATTGCCTAACGTCACCGTTTTAGCTTTGACAACGTCATATTAATGTAAAGTTTGTACCTTTTTATGTAACATTGTAAGTTCAAACTGTATAATTGCAAATTTACGAAATAGAAAAATTAAACGTGAGCGATTGAGAAACAAAATGACGGTATTAAGCTGCGCAATTAGCCCTTTTATTACAGATCTAACTAAAAAATATCTTGTCGGATTTCATGGTGCTTGTTATCACTGTAACTTTGACCCTGAAGGCTATTTAGACTCAAACGTTAAATATCTGCTTGGAGAAAATCTTCATGCTTCACTGACTCGAGCAGTAATTAAACGAAAATCAGAGTTTGTTGCCGGTCGCTATTTAGCTAAAAAGGCATTAATAGATTTAGGTGCAAACACTACACAAGTTGCAATAGGAGAAAATCGAGCCCCTGTGTGGCCAAATTCTTTTATCGGTTCAATCAGTCATTCGCAGGGTTTTGCGATATGTGCTGTCGCAAATACAAGTGATATCAAAAGAATTGGGCTCGATGTTGAAAACTATCTTGAAGCAAAAGTCGCCAAGGATATTCTTCCAACTGTGCTCATCGAATCTGAATACCCATGGGTGGGTACTAAAAACAACCCCAATCCTCAGGTGTTTACACTTATCTTTTCAGCCAAAGAAAGTCTTTTTAAAGCGCTATATCCAGAGGTCGGTCATTATTTTGATTTTGACGTCGCGCAAATAAAAACTATCGATTACCAAACAGGAAAATTCAGCCTTCAGTTAGTACAAGCTCTCGGTCCTACACTACCTGTAGGCACCTGTTTTGACGGCATATTTGAACTACATGAACACCAAGTGTTGACCCTGATTGTGAGCCAAAATGACGTGCCACCAGCATAAGTATTAATAAAATAATGGCGAAAAATTATTAAAAGAATGTAAAAAAGACTAAAAAAGATTTATCCACTATCGAGATGATTTGTTCCTTAATGGGAACTGTAAATTATTGATGATTCAGGTTTTAATAAATTCAATATAAAAGTAGCTAAGTATTGAGCTTGTTTAGCCCGTATTCATTCATAAATTTTTAATAAGTAGGATGGATTTTTTACGCTATAGTCAACACTTTCCTAAAGGAAGTCAGGTCATCAAAGGGTGATTTGTTAGGAGAAACTGACCTTAATCACTTGGATGTGGCCATTGTTAGTTAGCTATATCCAGTACTAACAAAAGGACTCGCGTTATGACTACCGAACTAAATATTGAATCCATCCAAGAACTGCTCGAACCTATCACCACGCCACTTGGCAAACATTCAGGTGAACAACTAGTCTATACGGACTCCCTCAATGAGCCAGTCTCCTTTAATTTTCTTGGGGCAAAAGGCGCTTTAGATGGTGAAATTGATGTAGAGCTTTTTAACTCAAAAGATGACAAAGACGACAGCCGTATTTTGTTTAGCATTGCAACAAACACACAAGAGCATGAACTAAGCCCCGCTATTGCCTATCACGGTGATAGCTGTTGGTTAAAGTATTCATTAGAAGCCAATATTAAAGGTGATGGTCACTATTCATTAAGTGAACTAGGTATAGGCATAGATGCTAATGAGGGACTACTTATCTCATCTTATCGTCGCCATGCACCGACAGAAACATTGGGAAACGCTGTTATATCAGACGTACGAACTTTCCCTCTTATCTTTTCAGTCGAAGACGTAAAATCGATACAACCCGAAGAAGCATTAGAGATGGAAACGAGTGGAAAGCTCGTTGCCAATGCTGAGTTTGCCTGGGGTGAAATTTTGGCTTCTAGTCTCTCAACATTTAGCAAGTTACTTGATCAAGGAGAGATCTTAGATATCAAACTAGATGCCTCTTTATCAGCTCAATTAAATGTATCGATTGAAGGCGGCTTTAAAGTGGTATTTTATCGACAACAAGGCGATAACAATGTTGTTCGAATTGGTGTTAAGAAATCAAGTTTGTATGAGTTTGATGGGACTATTAATGCAGGTATTAAAGCTCAATTAATTGATCCTCAAAACTTTAAGACCGTCTACACAGCAATTGTTGAAGGATTTTTTGAAGCACCACTAAATAAAATAAATCAAATTCTTGCATTGGTTAATACAGACGATATACCTGACGAATTGAAGTTTTACATCAACAAAATCTCTGATCGAATCGGTTTACAAGATGGCATTGATACAATAGAAGACATTAAAGAAAACATTGAACAACTGCAAAAGAAAATCACTGACGGTATCATCCAGGCTGCCAAAGCCAAAGCGGAGTTGAGTTTTGCCTATGAGTACAATCGCCTCACTGAAACTCAGTCCTTAGCGGAACTTATTGTCAGTAATGCCGCACTGGAACACGTTCATGGACATGCACTCGCAGGTCGAATTTTAGATATGACTGCAATGGTTAATAATGATTCAGTCAAACTTGAGCGCTTCTTCTATCAAAAAACGACCAAAATCGAAAAATCCTATGGTTTTAATTTAGGCTTTGGTAAATGGCAGGCCATGAGCCGCAATAATTCATCAATAAAATATGTTGAAAATCAAAATGCATCAGGGGAAGTAAAACTCGCAACTATCGCAATGCGTGGGTATAAAGACAACTACTTTGGTGAAAAACGAGATTTTTATATCTCCTTTGAGGCTCAAATGCCTGATTATTCCCTATCGAGAGTACCGAGCATCAATGAGTTTAAACTTGGTTTAACTCTGGTCCACCAAAAAGAAGGGATTGATATTAACCCAAGGGAAGTGCAAAAACTTGCTGATGAATTTGCGGTTTGGCAGCTTGCTCCTGCGGGTGAGTTAGAGGATGCAACTGAAAAACTCCTAACCACGCTTGATGGTGCAACAGATATCAAAATTGCCAGAACCATCACGGTCGATCATCAAGCCTTTATCCAATTACTGCCCCTATTAAGCGAATTTGATATTCATCGGTTGTCAACCAGTTTTGCCGCAGCTCTGCCCACTGCAATGCGACTGCAAGTCGGCCGCGCGACACCATCGTTAAAAGTTAAATACTATCAACCAATACTCGCGTCATATCTTAACGGTGATTTCTCACGACCAGATGACCTTGCTGCTTACGCTTACCAATATCTTAAAAAAGAGGGTATGGGTAAACTTGCGAGAAAAGAAAGAGATTGGCGCTCAGCGGGCGGTAGCATGCAATTCCACTTGGGTGGATTAGCTAAATATCATGGTGATATTAGAAAAGAGCTGAAAAACCTCTGTAGTGGCATGAAAATGCTTAAACAAGCCTACACAACAGGCTTAAGTCATGAAGTACTTGATGATGCATTTTATCTATTTGATGACATGGGTAAAAGTGAGCTCTATACCCGGATTTTTGGTAATTTTTTATTATCCTGCGCCAATGAGTTCGAAGAACTTGCCGGTACACTGACCTGCTCTGCAGTAATTGACTACAAAAAAGATGGCCAAGTGCAGCAACTAGTGTGGGGCATGTCGTAAGGGAATATATTAATCGACGGGCTTTTATGCAGTTAGCCCGTTTGCAACTTCAAGCTAAATAAAACCCCGCGTTACAACATCCAAGAATTAAATCTCAGTCTGCAACCGACCCATAACAAACTGTATCCATAGAAGGCGAATAAACGCGTCAATTACTCAAAGACGCTGCGCTACACCGAGAGTGAACAATATTTGTGAGTTTGTGCTGGTGGGATAAGTAAAATGAAAAATCGCTGTGATTTTGATATTTAAAAGCTATTTTCACCACCGAGTTCATCGAGACGCTGCGCTACACCGAGAGTGAACAATATTTAAGAGTTTGTGCAGGTGAATAATTAAGATGCAAAATTTCCCCTTGTAGTGCATTTCCCGAGACAAGAGCTGAAACAATTACAAAGCGAAAATTATACAACTCACTGCCATTAAAAATAGGAAACTTATCATCCTAAAATTCAAAAACCTAAAGAATTTATAATTTTAATTCAATGTGTTATAAAATTTTTAATTCGAAATGCCACTCGGATCACTTCTATTCTAGCTAGCATTAAAACTCTTTGTTTTATGAAAGCAGTCGCTGGAGATTTTTCTTAAAGGTTTTACTGGCTTTGACTGTTCGACCGCACTCCAACGTCAATAAGTCTGTTTCTAAAGCGACTACCTTGACATTATTAACCACATAAGACTTATGTACTTGGGTAAATTGCCTATTAGGAAGCGCTTCAATTAATAACTTTAAGCTACTACTTACCAGTACCATATCATTGCCCTGCCAAAGTTTTACATAGTTACCATAAGCTTCTAATAAGGTGATATCAGTTAAACTAAACTTTCGTTTTTCTCGGTCGACCTTAAGAATAATATGCTGCGGTTCAGGTTTATTTAATAATTGCTTTTGAGTACGTAACCTAACTTTATCTAATGCCAAAGAAAGGCGCTCACCACAGACTGGTTTTAATAGATAATCTGTTACATCTAACTCAAAACCTTGAATAGCATATTCTTGATAAGCACTGATGATGATAACTTGCGGGCGGTTCCGTAAGACCTTTAATAAATCTATCCCGTTAAGGTCTGGCATATTAATATCTAGAAAAAGTAAATCGACCTCATTACTAGCAAGCCAGCTCAGTGCTTGGGTTGCATTATAACAACGGCCAACGATACGAATATCTGAATGTTGAGCTAGATGATATACAATTACTTCATGGGCAAGTGGTTCATCATCAATCATTAAGGCTTTTAGCATGATGTAAGATCCAAAGTCATTTTTGCGCACCATAGCTCCCCGATAGGACCACTACTTATAGTGTGTTTGCCAGGATATAAAAGTGTTAATCGACGACTTAAGTTTTCAAGGCCCAACCCACTTGCTTTATTGTGCTTATGAGTAAAGATAGGATTCTCACATATAACGGTTAATATGTTTTTATTTAATTGCATGTGAAAACGAATATGACTTTTTTCAATCGTTGGTTCAACGCCATATTTAAAGGCATTTTCTATTAACATTATGATTAATAACGGCGGTAGTGTGAATTGTTCGGCGTTTTCTGGCCATTTCAGGTCCAATGTACATTTATCGAGGCTTCTGATTTGCTCAAGAGCAATATAATCTTGTAGATAAGTAACTTCTTGCGCCAAGGTAACTTGCTCTTTTTGCCCTTCATAGACGGTATAGCGCAGTAAGTTTGAGAGTTTCACGACTAAACTAGGCGCGTCATCCGACTTAGTCAGTATCAACGCATAGAGATTATTTAGCGTATTAAACAAAAAATGCGGGTTAATTTGTTGTTGTAACAGTTTTAGCTCTGTATGAGTTTTCTGAAAAGAAATTTGTGTCACTACTGCGTTTTGCTGTTGGCGTTCAAAAACTAAAATTAACGGCGTACTGATTGCTAATAACGAAAATATAAATTGGTAGTTTGCAGGCGCAAACACGTGATGAAATGATGAAGGAAACAAAATAATATCAGGCGTATTCAATGGTAGCCACAAGACCAAACTTGCAAAAATTGGGGTGACGATAATGATGCATATTAAAGCTGCAGCAACAAATGCAAGTATTCCTTGTTTTGCTAATACTTGCCTGATAAGACCATAGCGGTTTATTGCGAAGACACTACCAAATAGGGATGCCACGATTAAAAACTGCCAGAAATACTCGAAAAACTGACCAAATTCAGTAACTATATTACTTAAATCAATGATTACTTTCTGCGATTGGTTGTCCTTAGGGTCTTGAGTGCTATTAAACACCCCCGCCATCACTGTAGCCCAACCGACTAACAACATAGCAATCACCATGTTGAGTGAGAACAGTTTTGATATCCATTGCATCACACGAGTTTTTTCACGCATTGTTGAAGCGTGATTAATAAAGCATGCGGTACTTGCCAGCACAACAAATAACCAGCCTTGGGAACTCAACAAAGACCAGTGTTCAAAAGTCATGTTTTGTGCGCTTATTACCAATGACAATAACGGATAGCATATAAAACCGAGAAACCAAATTATGATCGCATGGTTGCGTGGTCTATTGCCTGCAAAATGATGGGCTATAAAAAATGGCAAACTCTCTAAGATAAGTTGCAACATTATTTGCAAATATAAACTGCCACTATTTCCTTGTAGCGATAAAAAACGAATATGTGCCTCTAACAATACGGCACAAAGTAAAGGCAAATTTAGATAGCGTAATGATCGTTTAATGGTTTTAGCTAGCATCTTAAAATAGCGTGTCTTATTTTAGTTCTACCAATTTTCTGCAAAATAGCATCTTTATTTACTCTGTCACAAACTTAATGACAAAACGACCGATTCAACTGATGAAGATACTTTTTAATCTCTCATCATTGCGTTTATTCACTTCATCCTTGTCAGATAGCTTACCTGTGCACCAACTCGTAATCTAGCGTTATCAAAAATCCAATAGATAAACTCTATGCTTAGCGTGAAAAATATTAATAAAAAATATGCAGATGGCACCCATGCACTGAAAGATGTATCACTAAACTTGCCTATCGGTATGATTGGCTTATTAGGGCCTAATGGTGCTGGAAAATCGTCATTAATGCGCACTCTTGCTTGTTTGCAAACGCCTGATGATGGACAAATAATATTTGACGGCATTGATTTAAGGCAAAACCCTAATGAGCTGCGAAAAATATTAGGTTATTTACCTCAATACTTTGGTGTGTATCCACATATGAGCTGCCAGGCTCTTCTAGAGCACATGGCGATATTAAAAGGCATTGATAAAACAACAAGAGCGCATCAAATCGTCTCATTATTAGCTCTCACCAATCTGAACGATGTCGCACATAAAAAAGTAGCCACTTTTTCTGGAGGCATGCGTCAGCGTTTTGGTATTGCACAAGCTTTGCTCGGCGACCCTAAATTTATCATTATGGATGAACCCACCTCAGGATTAGACCCTGTTGAACGTGAACGCCTTCACAGTTTATTGGTCACCATTAGCAAAGAGAAATTGGTGATTCTATCAACTCATATCGTCGAAGACATTGAAAACCTTTGCCATCATGTTGCATTACTAATTAAGGGAGAAGTCATCGATAGTGCTGATGTAAAAACCTTAATTACACCACTTGAAGGCTGTATTTGGCAAACCCACATTGAGCCAGATGCTAATAGTGGTATTCAAGTTCTTAGTAAAAGCTACCGTTTCGGCGAACCTTGTTTGCGTCTTTACAGCAAAACTAAACCCACTGCTAATGCAACGTTGGTTAAAGCAAACCTACAAGACCGATATTTTTTTGAGTTACTAGCAAAGGAAACACACTAATGTTGTTTATTAATGAATGGCGCTTTTGTGTTCGTCAGCCTCTGATCTTAATCTGTATGGTTTTAATGCCTATTTTAGCTTTGTTACTAAGCGGGGGGATTCAGGAAGAAAGTTATAATCCCGCAAATCAATTACAGCTTTCTCATATCTTCTTATTAATGATGATATTACCTCTTGTGCTTGGGGCGTTATCGCCCATTGTTTTTCTGCGCGATACAAACTCGAACATGAGTGAGCTAATTAATTGTACCTCCATAACTTACACCAAACGCTGGTTATTACGTTATGGCATTATGGTCACTCTGTTCTTTATGCTTTTTATTTTATGCTTTTTTATGGCACTGGTAGGATTTTCGCTAGAGTTTGGTTTTTCGGCGGACTTTTTTACCCTCACAATACTCAATCTACTCTTATTAGTCTTGCCCAGCATATTGTTTACAACTGCTTTTTCTATGTGGCTTTCAATTTACTGGCAAAGTACGATGATTATATATGTTTGGATAGCCGCATCAGGTATCATTTATTTACTACTTGGCAGTATGGCGGGATCACCTGTTCTAGCTGGTAGTATTGTTATCAATGACTCTTTTTATAATACTATGTTATGGCTCGATCCATATGGCATAACTGCATTGCTAGAAAGCATCAATTTAGCCAAAGGTTATACCAGTATTGAACTACTCACAAATCGCCTCGCTTATTTACTGCTCACTGTAGCACTTGTTTATATTGCACTGACTAAAAAACCTAAAGAGAAAGTCCACAAAGAGATTGTTGATAACCTTAATGTCGCTAAATTATCACAACAGGCCAACACTAAAAACAAACTAGCGACCCACTTACCTAACTCCCCTTTTATTCAATTAATCAAAGTATCCGTTTTCACCTTATTACACAGTCGGATTACCCAAATCATACTCCTCATTTGGCCTATGATAATTTTTAATGAGGTGATATCCGGTATCAGTTATGCCGAAGCTATGTCTGTAATTTCGCCTAATAGCATTGATGCACTTAACCTCGTCGCTTTTGATTTATTTTCAGTACTTGGCACTTTTGCGATTGCCTTATGGAGCTGGCTGATTTGCTCACGCGATAAAAGCTATAATATTGCTGAGTTGATTGCTGCGGCTCCAATATCTAATCGCCAACTGATTGGCACTCATATTATTGCCCTTGGTTTAATGATCGTATTACTACTATTGCTCACTTTTGCGAGCAGTAGCCTCGCTCAATTGCTGGCAGGGAGTGAATGGTTATTTCATCATTATCTAGTGCAGTTAGGCCTAAGTGGATTACCTTTATTTTTACTCGGTACGTTATTTGTTTGCTTACACCACCTTTGTCGTTCAAGTATGACTTCTGGTGGTATTGTCGCCTTGATTATTTTAATCAAATTCACACCAATTATGACCTCTCTAGGCATGACTCATACACTTTGGAATATTGCAGGGACACCGTTGCAAGCGCCTGATAATTTCTGGGGATATAGTGCCAGCATTTCAGTTTACTTACCTTATATGGCGCTCTGGATAGCGGCTTCTTTGAGTCTAGTTTTACTTGCCATCAGCCGCACACACCGTGGTACAGGTCTAGGTAAACTGTCAATCATGAACTTACCAAAAAGCGTGATGATGTCTTTTTCAGTCACTTTTCTCGCGGGACTAAGCTTGCATTTTGCACTCGTTGATGAGAAACCTTTGACCAATTCAGACAAACGCGAGGCGTGGAAAGCGCAATATGAAACTCGCTTTGCTCACTGGCAGCACAAAGCGCAACCTGTGGTTGTTCACATTGATTCCGAAGTTGATATTTACCCAACGCAAGAGTTTGCAAACTTTAAACTGATTTACACGCTAGAAAATCGTACGGACACACCTATTAAACAAGTATTAATCGGACGATACGGCAATTATGCATTTGGCAATATCAACCTTACCGGAGCGACATTAATTGAATTTGATGATGATCTTAATCAAGGCATTTATCAATTCGCGCAACAGCTAATGCCAGGCGAACAACGTGTGATGCGAGCCAATTTTAGCTTTAAGCAATCACACTATTGGCCACACCGTTCACACCAAGTAGTCAAACCTAAATTTACCTATTTTCGCGCAGATCCGTTACTACCAACTGTTGGTTATCAAGCTGTTTACCAACTGCACAATGCTCAACTACGTGCAAGATATAAACTAGAGAAAATTGAAAACATAGCCCCTTTGGAACGATTAAAAGAAAAGGAAATAGAAACTGATACTTATAAATGGACGTCTTTAAGTACCGTGATTTCAACTGAAGCGGGTCATCATGCTATCAGTCAAGGGGAATTAGTCAGCACTTGGGTTACTGGCAATCGCGCTTTCTACAAATTCCAAACAAAGCAACCTGTTCGCGCAATTGCGACTTGGTTGTCAGTGCCTTATGCACCGCTTTATCAAAAAATAAACGGAACTACCCTCAATGTATTTTCCCCTCAGACAAATGAAGCAAAACAAATAAACCTCAAAGCAATGGCTGATACCTTAACTTGGTTTGCAGAAAACAGAATGCCCTACACTGGTGCTCAACTTAACCTGATTTCTACTCCTGATATCGGCGCTGATATCGACTCTGGCGGATATGCTTTACCACAAATCATTCTGATAGAAAATACGGTTGGTTTTCGTGCTATGCCTTCAAAAGACGCAGGTTTTGACCCGCGTTATCGTAGGGCCGTTCATGAAACTGCTCATCAATGGTTTGAATATGGTATTAATAATGGCGTTAATGAAGAGCCTTCATTTCTTAACAAATCACTAGCGAAATATATTGAGATAATCCTCATTGAAAAGCACTATGGCGAAAAAGCTATGTTATCGCTAATCGAGCTTGAGCAAAAACGCTATGAACTTAGCCAACGTAATAATATTCAAGTACCAGTCGCACTTATCGATGCGAATCAAAAACATGATATTCATTCACGAGCGACGCTAGCATTTGCCAAATTACGTAAAACAATCGGCGATAAGCCTATAATTGCGACACTTAAGACTCTTTGGAGGCAACATGCTTATCCAAACACACCCGCCACTTCAATGGATTTTGTTCGGGCATTAAAGCGCCATGTTACCTCTACTGATCACCAACTGATTGATGAGTTGTTTTTAAACAAGACAAAATAATCATATAAAGCACCTCGAGTTTTTCGATACAGTTGAATCGAGCAACACATAAACTGCACTTCGAGGAGCTTGGTATTGTTGTATATATCAATCGGATATTTAATTAATTTCTCACTACCGAATGCTCAGAGGCACTCTGCTAAACCGAGAGTGAACAATATTTATGAGTTTGTGCTGGTGGGATAAGTAAAATGCAAAATCGCTGTGGTTATGATCTTTAAAAGCTATTTTCACCACAGAGACGCTGCGCTACTCCGAGAGTAAACAAGATTTAAGAGTTAAAAGTGAAGCGTAAGGAAGTATAAAGTTACCAAATAAAAGCTTTATAAAGCCAATCTCATAAAAATACTGCCTAGTTTAGCTAGCTACATGTGCCATGAAGAACACTGAAATATGAACTAGCTCAGTGTCACCTCTTAGTAAATTACAGTCGGTTATTCGGGCTAATTTTAGGCAAATGTGAGTTAGGGCTTTGCTCTATTATTTGAATTTAAGATTTTTTGGACTAACAAAACGCCTCAGAGTCGTTTGGCATCTCAACGAACATAGATCGCGAGAATTTCGCCTTGTTATAGATCGCTATGCTGATTACTGTTTTGTTTAGCCTTGCTCTTAGTTTTTAACCATAGGAACTATCGCTAAAGTTAGTAATAAGGCAAGAAAAACTCACCAACGTATAAACAAATATCCACCTAAATAAGATGCCTGAAATAGACATACCACAAGCCGAGCAAAGCCATTGAGTTATATTTTTCAAATTATTTGGAGTCCTTCATAATGCTTTTAGCAGCAAAGCTGTTAGGCAGCCGCAGTCTAAACTTATTAGTTGTCTTTGCTTTGTTTAGGGAGAGCTTTTTGAAGACCATAGGTTAATAACACTGCAAAAGCACTGTGATGGGATAACCCTGCGAGTACTTTGGATTGGATACTTAACCCTTGGTAATTTCGTGACTTTAACTGATCCTCAACTGCTAGCATTTCCTTAACCATGTTGCCTTCTTCACACCCAATGTACATATACACCTGTGCTTTCATGGCCTTATTACTTTTTGCATAATTACTTTCCAGCTGAAACATCGCTTTATTGTCATACCAGAACGATGGGCTACCTAAAATGTAGTGATTAAACAGTTCAGGATGAGTGATCAAAATGTTGGCGCCAAGCAGCCCGCCATATGAATGACCAACAAATATTTTTTATCTTGTCTGATTCGGTATGTATGGTTAATCAAAGGTAAAACTTCATCTGAAATGAAACTAATGTACTGGCTAGCTTTACCTGAATACTTTTGAGCTTCTAGCGAATCTCCCCTTCCTTCATTTGGGGCATATGTTGGTGTGTGTAGTCCCGAGTACGACTAATCAAAGGGTCATGTCCTTTGCCCCGACGATAATGACATCCTCAATATCTCTGCCTGCCATTAGATGTACAATGCCACTTGCCGCAGCAACGGAATAACCCCTGTCATTCAATAATACCAGAGGGTACTTTTTATTGCTTTGTGTATAATTTTTGGGCAAGCGTATATAGGGCTCATATTCTAATCCACTTTTTTCAGATTTTATTTGCAAGGTATGCGTATTTCAAATTTTAAATTCTGTGCTCTCCTTCGCACTTAACTGTAGAGAGCAAAAAACAACAGCAGTAAGCGCCAGCTTAATAAACTTACTAAACATTACTTCTTTTCCTTAAATGTGTGAAAACTAAATGTTGAGCCTCTTTGTATTCGAGAAGCTTCTAATTCTATTTGCAATAGGCCTTTCAAAGAAAACGTAAGATATATGCGCAAAAAACACACTCAAGCTCAGTGATAATAACAGCTTAAGTTCAGTATCTAAATTAAACTTATTAACCATTCCAATAATAGGCAAATGCAATAAATAGAATGAGTAAGACACTTTACCTAAAAAATCACCAATCTTATTTGCTAAAAAAATATTGTTGTTCGGTACTAAAAAAACAACACAAAAGAATACTGTGCTCATAACAAATAGGACTTCATAACTAAGCCACATTCTTTTCTTGTCACCCTCGTTAACAGGTGAAAAATCAGGATACAACAGAGGTATTAAACACAAAGCTAATATAAACCAGTTGCTCTTCATATAACTCGGCACTTTAAGTGATTTGTAATGCAAGCCAAATATAACGCCAATAAAAAAATACGGAAACGTTCTTAAAGTACTGAATAAGTTGTAAGGAATACTTTCAATTTCACCAAATAATCTTGGGAAATCAGCTAAATACCAAAACATCATAAAGGCTACGATTAGTAAATATATATACCCTTTTCTATCGCCTGCTAAAAACCAGAAAGCGATAAATATAATATAGAATTGTATTTCTGGTGGAATTGTCCAAAGCACGCTTTTACCATGTATAAACAAAAGGTGCCCTATTAACGAATTAAGGTCAGTCATGTTGTATAAAATGTCATAATTATTTTGAGTTAATAAGTAAGAGCTAAAAACAATTACAAGGTATAGGGGTAAAATTCGGCCAGCTCTAGCTAATAGGTATCGTTCAATGTTTGCTCTGCTAAACTTGGTGTCTAAATAGAGAAGTGACATTAGAAAGCCACTAAGAAGGAAAAATAACATTACGCCATAGGCTCCAGAGCCGCCTCCTAGAGAGCCATTTAACCAATGAGTAATATCTGAAAAGTGGGTAAAAAATACGATTAGGGCAGCTAAAGCTCTTAGAGAGTTTAATTTTCTAATTTCCATGAAGTTGATTTAATCCTTAGCTTATTACTTTTTAAGTTGCTCAAATTGAACTATCTGCTGTATGAGCATAGAGCTTATACAATACTACTGAGGCTTTTTACGCTTTAACCAGGCTTTAACGGGTACTATCCATTCTTTTCTAGGGGTGAAAAAAGCGCCATGTTCTTTACCCGTTGAAGTCGAAATTTCTTTGTAAGAACTAACGGTACCAACACTCCTAGCAACTACATCATCACACGAACCCACAGAATCAGATGTCTCATACACTGAAAATAAATGACCATAAATAGCGATTTTTGCTCTTTCAGCTAATCCGCTGGTACAAGCCGCTAAGATTACAACGTTAATATCCATATTTTTTAAATTGCTCGATGCAATTGCCGCAATAAACCCACCACGGGAAAAGCCTACTAACGATATATTGCTCGCAGGTACGCCTTTTTTTAGTAATTTAGTTACTTGTTTAGCTAACTGTTCAGCATACTTAAAAGGATGAGTTTTAGCTGGCCGATGAGTAGCAATTAAATGATAGCTTGAGTCGGCAAGTTCCTCTTTAATAGCTGGAAAGTTAAATTGCCCCCAGCGCTCATGGACAGGAGTAGGATCGGTGCCCTCTACAATGAGCCCGTGAGAATAGAAAACATATTTATCAGATGAATTTATTTTGTCGGGGAAACTATCAAATATTTCACCGCCATAGCTAAATGAACTAAAAAGAAGAGTAAAAATAATAAAAAATTTTTCTTTAAGCATGCCACACCTTTATAAAGCTAGAAGTGCCTGAAATAAAAGCTATTACCTTGTAGTTTTAGCGCCGAGCACTAAACTAGGATCAACTCTTTGATTGTCTTTAATTACTTCAAAGTGAAGATGAACGCCTGTCGCTTTACCTGTATCACCAATGACGCCAATAACCTGCCCAGCTTTAACCCAAGAGCCGACTTTGGCATCACTCGATTCTAGATGTGAATATAACGTTTGGTAGCCATTTTTATGCTGAATTAATACAGTATTCCCATAGTTCGAATGCATGGTTTTGTTATCTGAAATAACTATAATTCCATCAGCAGCAGACAGCACAGGGCTTCCTCTTTGGGCAACATAGTCTACACCTCGATGTGGCTTATAATCTCTGACCTTACTTATGCTACGAAATGTTGAGCTTATCGTATGGCTATCTAGTGGATGCTGCCAAGTTAGCTTTCCCGTCATTGTGGGAGCTTTTAAGAGTGTATGTAGACTAAAAATAATAAGTATCATTAAAGAGAACTTTAAAGTTAAAGTAAGTCGGCTTTTATTCGCTGGAGAAGCAATGTTTGTAAGCCTCGCTTTGTAATCATCAGCGCAAAGCACACCAGAATTAAATTGAGCAACTGGATTGTTGTTATCAAATTGGACGCTTTTTTTTAATGATTGCAGCAGTGCTTTGGCATAATCATGCTTGTTAATATTAAAGCGACGTATCGTCAGCTTGTCACACCTGTGTTCCATAGCTCGAATGAACTGCCACTCCATCTTTTTAACAAATGGGTTTATCCATAAAAGTGTACTTAAGACCCTCCATAAAAGAATTGTAATATGATCTTTGTTTGTAATGTGGGTTAGCTCGTGCTGAATCAAAATGCTTTGCTGATCTTTTTTTAGCGATGAAAAATATTTAGGTAGCACAACATAGGGGGTTGTTATGCCAATGACAAAAGGGCTATGGTTTTGAGAGGAAATTACAACCTTCACCTTACTAGTCGGCAGCTTATTTATTGATTCAGAAGATCTTGATAAGCTTTTGAGTTTTTGCCACACAACCAATAATTTAACGAGTTTTAAGCAGGTAAAACCAAAGTAACCAACAATTAGCGCTGTTGCGATTAAATCCACTTTCTGCAAACTTGCATGGGTGATACCGGCTTGCTTTACTATTTGTGCACTTACCAAACTTGAGTTTATATAATCCAAATCAGGGATAGGTATATTAATAGTGCCAAGAGATAAAGGGATAAAAGGTAAAAAGCTGGCTAAAAGCGCAGACCACCAAATACTTGGTGAGCTATTATCGTACTTGGTTATATAAGATGAGCAAGCATAAACAAGCCCAGAAAATATAAGCCAAGGAAAGAGACTATTTACTATGAATTGAATGATGAAAGAGTCCACTACTTTTGTTTTTCATCCTTTGAAAGTTGATTTAACAATTCCTCTAATTCATCGACTTCAGCTTTATTTATTAAACGGCTATCAGCGAACATAGTGACAGGTAGTGGTTCATCTAACTCTAAGACATTGGTTGCGAACTCCTGCATGTAGGATGCTATCGTCGGTATTTTCTCAATTAATGCTTTAAAGGTATTTTTGTTGCCAGAGGAGCCAACTTCTAAAATTCCCTTATTGCCCATTCTTTCTAAGGTTTTACGTGTAGATGAGTATGACCAACCATACTTTGATTCTAAGTGTTCATGAATTTCTTTGGCTGTACGTGGCTGCTTTTTCCAAAGTAATTTCAGTATTTCTAACTCTGTTGAATTGGGTTTCATATAAACATTCAAGAGGTGTGACTTGTGTCGCACCATAGCATCCTGTATGTTAAAAAGCAACTTTGTGACATATGTCACACTTTGATTTTGGAAATTTATGATAATGCACATTGAGCGCTTAAGCCGTTTAATACCATAGATTTCCATATCTACATTACCGCAATTCCGCTCAAAAGAGGAAACTCATTTTACAAAAAATGAATACGAGATTGGTTATGTAACGATTGATCATTTTGATTGGTATATCAATACCAAACATCTAAAAGCTAAAAAATTAAACTTATAAAAATCTAGGAGAAATCACATGAAATTGCCTTTTGTAAAATGTTTGGCTTTAATTTTTATGCTCAATATAATTTGCAACAATGTTGCACTTGCTGAAAGCCATAGGTTTGAAATTGCTAACAGTAAAGTAGTTACAATTGAATCCACAGTGCTAGGTACAAAGTACGATTTATTTATCAAAGTACCGCGCAGTTATTTCTTGGCAAAAAATAAATCTAAAAAATACCCTGTACTTTACCTAAATGATGGACCTTATACTTTCAAAGTGGCTGCTGGTGTAACTCACATGCGAAACATGGATAAAGTCATTGTTGTTGGTATTTCATTTGCTCATGGAGAAAATGGTCAGTTTAGCCGAGTTAGAGATTTAACACCTGTAGTTGACCAGAACTGGACAAAATACACAACTGGTGGAGCAACTGAGTACTTAGAGTTTATTGAGAAAGAAGTCTTTCTGTACGTTGAGCACAATTACCGAGTTAACACTGAGCAACGAATATTGTCTGGACAGTCATTAGGAGGATCATTTGGCGCTTGGGTACTGTTAACTAAGCCGGAGCTGTTTTCTACCTACATCTTAACCAGCCCTTCGCTCTGGTTTAAAAATAATTGGATATTTGAATTAGAAGATAAGTATGCCGAGAAGAACAAATCTTTGAAGGCTAATGTGTTTATGGCAACTGGCGCATTAGAGACTTTAGAAAGTGGTATGAAAGAAGATATGGTCGCAGGTCATGTAAGATTTGTTAATCGTTTACGCTCACGTAATTACCAAGGCTTAAAACTAGAGGATGAAGTAGTAAAAGGAACAGATCATTACTCAACTTTTCCTGTTGGACTTTCAAAAGGGTTGGTACTATTTTACGAATTACAGAAATAACGGCTAGTGTGACTGACTGCTTTAGCCCGACTATCAGCCGGATAGCAAAAGTGCTATATTAAATATAACATTCCTTGGTTTTGAGATGTGTATGCCTAACTATATTCAACCTAGTGCTAATCATAAATTTGTAGGTATACGCAGCAATGGGAAAGTTAATTTAAGCTAAAACCCTTTAGATGAAATCGAATTAATTCAGCGTGGTTTAGATATTAACAGTGTTGAGAAATTAACAGTGTTGAGAAATTTAGGCTTGAGTTACGTTGGCATATTCAATCCTTTGCTAAAGCAATTGGTACAAACACTAGAACTTTCGAACGTCATATAAAAGAGCATAAACGTTTAAATGCAACTTTGAGTGAAAATACCACTGAGTTAGCTCATTTAGCATCTGCTTGTATTGATTACTTTGAGAATATTGGACGATGGAACAAATAGCTAAATAAATGCTCCTTCAATTTAGCTCTAAAATACCTTTGATATTTGTAAATACTATTGCTGGTAGAAGGTTAATTAGGAACGTTGTTAATAGGCTTAAACATGGTTAGAACGCTTAAAAAGATCCCAGCGTTTGCTGGAGTCTCTATTCAGCCTCTGCCTATTCTGCAATTCACCTATAAACACCAAACTATCAAGTGATTTTCAAATGATTTACCCTTGTTTTTATGGAACTACATAACTTAATAAAATGGATATTTTATAACTATTTTAAAAAGGTATTTAAAGCTGGAACCGTGCCTTGCAAGGCTTGATTAGTTGCAAAACCATAATTATTAAATTGATTTCCTACAACATTGATATTTTCAATTTTTGTATATGAAGGAGAAAGCTTTGGCCGTTGGCTTTGCTTGATACGGGTATTGAATGAAAGTAGCCTATGTCCTTTGCCTCAAATTTATATTCAGGGTTGTAAACTTCGCCTCTGGCTTCAGCTCGTTTTTTAGCGCGTTTCAATCGTCTTTGCTTTTCGCCAACAAATGCTTTGGCTACTGATTGGTTACGAACAAACATAACCTCATTTTGCTCTGTTGGCACTTCGAGTATTTTTGATAAGTCAAATAACTTGTCATGAGCCATCATCTCAAAATAGCTTTGCTGAGATAGATAGGTTAATTGCTCTTTATCTGTCGATACAAACGCTATTTGATTACCTATTGTTTGCTCATTCCATTTAGGAAATCACACACCAATATTACTTATTTCACGTGAACTCATAAACCCGTGCAATTTTACTTCAATATATTTTTGCGGCTTCTTAATGATGAGTTAGCAAAAAGTCAGGCGTGTAACGGCAAATTCTGCCGTCAAACTCATATTCAAACCCTAACAGGTTTTTATTTCACGAGAGTATTCAAAGTGAAAGCGTGCATCGAATTCTAAGGATGATTCAACTAAGCAAGTGGCTTTGTTCTTTTGACTTGCAAACAAACTTGTAGAGGTTTTTGACTCTGGAGTGCTTTAGTTTACGCCTGATCATAACCATCACCGAATATGTGAGACGATTTCAAAGTAGGCTATGAAGGGTTATATTTCAATTTTTATGCGGGGTTTTAGTACAAACATGTCAACTTATACTTCAAACAACAGAATATTCTGTGATTTAGGTGGCGGTCCTACCAGCCGCATCCCGGCACACAAGTCACACGCTGTGGCTGCTCCCTTCCGGGCCTGACCAAGTTCACCTGCTATTGTTGCGAGAGGACCAATAAGACCACCATTGTGGGTCTTGTTAGACGCGGGGCAGATTATGGCTATTTTATCTGCCCAGTACAAGGAAAAATTAACTAAACTGCGCTGACTGCACAGTTATTGTTCATCTTTCACGGGTTGAGGCAGATGTTGCTTAATCTGCTTTAATGCTGCTTTGAGCTTTTTAAGGTTTTTAGGCCCCATGCGCAGTAATTGTTTTTGTGCTGCGGGTAGCTGTTCCCACTCTGAATAGGCAAACTTATACGTCACTGACTGAGCAATTAATGGCACATTTCCTGTTACAACTGGCGTGGTCATAATCACGTCAATAGCATCAAAAATACGCTGGTCGAACGAGGTATCAGGCAGCCCGACTTCTTGATAAGCCTCGTCAAATAAAACGTGGTATTGCTTAAATAATGCAACGGCCTGTTCTGGTGGAATTTGAGTAAATAAATCCACATAAGCATCATACCGTTGGTAGCTTTCTGGCGAGATAGTTAATACATCTTGATCTTGCACTGAAAATGATTCGAGCGGTTTTACAAACGGGTTATGTTGCTGTGCTAATTTCCCTTGAGCCAAGTTATCAACAAATACCACCACGCGACGAATAATGTCATCGTTCACAATTAAGTTTAAAACAGGCTTAGTATAAAAGTGGCTAAGTTGTTCTTTAACAAACACATCACTTTGTGCTAATGGAGGAATAGTAAACTCAGGCGCGACCACCTCTGGTACTGGTTTTCCCGTAGGCATTGGCGTAGGGTCTGATGGTATATTTACCTCATCTTCACTGTCACTATCAGCCTCTTCTTGTTCTGCTGGAGTCAAAATAGGTTGACTAAACTCTTCCATAACCACAGGAGCAGGCTTATTGATAGGTTGGGTATTTTTATTGCTAACTGACTGATAGAGATTAAAAACAGCAAAAACTAACACACCTAAAACACAAACTAGCGCTAAACTATATAGTGTGCGTTTTGTGGTTGTTACATTGTTTATTTCTGACATTATGTACTCACAGGAAAAGTAATTAATTTTTTGTTTGAAGATCATCTAAATTAAAAAAACTAAGCGGTATTCAACTATAACTATGTATAAAAATCAAACTAACCCAGCCAGTCTTAATACAGCATTATTGCTTACTGGCGGCGGGGCACGGGCAGCTTACCAAGTTGGCGTTTTAAAAGCTATAGCCAGTACTTTACCTCGCAATACCCCACTGCCTTTTAAAATAATAAATGGCACTTCGGCTGGGGCAATTAATGCAACCGCGTTATCGTGTTACGCCTCTTGTTTTCATTTAGGTGTCAAAAAACTAGAATGGGTGTGGCGACACTTTCATACTAGCCAAGTATATCATACCGATTTTGTTACCGTATTTGGCCATATTATTGGCAATATGCTCTCAAGCTTTCAGTCAAATTACATAAATCATCCACCAGCAAGCTTATTTGATAACGAGCCTTTACGTGGCTTGTTGAAACAAATGCTCGATTTACAACGCATCGACCGTAATATTACTTTGGGTCACTTAAAAGCGTTGTCAATTACTGCATCGAGCTATTCAAGTGGCGACTCGGTGGCCTTTTATCAAGCCAATGGCATTGCACCATGGCAACGAGCCAAACGGCGCGGTGAAAATACCACTATTAATATTGAACATTTAATGGCGTCCAGTGCTATCCCAATGGTGTTTCCAAGCATTAAAATCCGCAAAGGCTACTTTGGCGATGGTTCAATTCACCAGCATTCCCCCCTCAGCCCGCCTATTCACTTAGGAGCGAATAAAATATTTATTATTGGTGTCGACCAACCCAGTAATAATAAATATTTTGGCTTTCAGCCACACTATCCCGGCATTTCAACCATTGCAGGGCATCTATTAGACACTATATTTTCAGATACTTTACGCGCCGACATTGAGCGCCTTGAGCGGGTAAATCGTACGGTATCTTTATTACCTTCTCGTGATAAACACCAAGAACTTAAACGGGTTGATACCTACGTCATCAATCCATCACAAAACTTTAATGCCATAGCGAATCAACATTTCGCGGATATGCCATTTGCAATTAAAACATTACTGCGCATGATTGGGGTCAAGAAAAACTCGGAATCGAGCTTAGTCAGTTATTTATTATTTGAAAAATCCTATACCAAACATTTAATTGATATTGGCTTCCAAGATGGTTTAAATCAACAAAATGAAATTAAAGCGTTTTTAGAACTGCCTTAACACTCTTAACCAACTTAAAATCAATCCCCTTCAAGTAAATAACGTTCAGTACGCTCTACTTGACGGGGTTTGCCCCGAATAATCAAAATATCCTGCGCTTGAATTAACGTTTCTTCAGTTGGGTGGTCAATTTCGTTATCGTTACGACGCAGCCCCATGACTTCAACACGGCGCTTACTCAGTTTTAACTCACCTAAGGTTTTATTAACGGCAAATGCATCATCAGTGATAGCAATAGCGTGCATGTATTCTAATCTGCCAATACTTTCGGCACTTAAATCGGTGTTCTCTCCTGGAAAATAACCGTGCAAAATACCATAGCGATTTTTACGCTCTTGCTGCACCCGACGCAAAATACGTTTCACAGGTACGCCCGACATAAATAAAACATGCGAAACTAACATCAAACTCGCTTCGAGCGATTCGGGAACTACTTCAGTAACACCGGCATTTTTAAGTTCAATTAAATGCTGATCGTCACGCATTCTTACAAGTATTTTTACCGAGTCCGATAATTGACGCACCACACTCACCACACTCATTGCTTTGGCATAATCGGCAAAAGAAATAATCACTAAGCGACTTTTATCAACTTTGGCAGCTTTTAAAATATCTTTTTGTCGCACATGGCCAAATTGCACGTTTTCACCTGCGGCCTGTGCTTCACGCACTCGAATAGGATCAATGTCGAGCGCAATATAGGGAATGGCTTCAGCTTTTAAAAAACGGGCAACAGTTTGCCCAACGCGGCCAAAGCCGCAGATCACAACATGGTTAGTTAGATTGGTCGAAAAATTTGGCGCCGCAGTTTTATCTTGTTCTGATTTTTCGCCGCGCGAGAGTTTTTTAGCCAACTGCTGATTTTTATCAATCAAATACGGAGTCATTGCCATTGAAATCACCCCGATTGAAATTAGCAATGAAGCATATGAAGATTCAATCAGTTGATGTTGCAGTGCAAGTGCAATAAGTACAAAGCCAAACTCTCCCATTTGACATAACATTAATCCAGTTGCCCAAGCATCTTTTGCTGTTTCGCCCATAAAATGCGCTAACTGTTTAATTAGCAGAGCTTTAATTAAAATCAGGCCACAAACAGCGAGTAAAATCCAATAAGCATTAAACCATACAAAGCTCATATCGAGCTGCATGCCCACAGTAACAAAAAACAGCCCCATTAAAATATCACGAAAAGGCCGAATATCGGCTTCGAGTTGGTGACGATATTGACTTTCACCGAGCATGATCCCGGCTAAAAAAGCTCCAAGCGCCATTGATAAACCAAAAAAATGGGTTAGGCCAGAGGCAAATAAAGTCACTAATAACGTTGTTAAAACAAATAGTTCATCAGTGCGAAGTTGTGCCACTTCATTAAATAAGCGGGGCAAGACCCATTTACCAACTGCCCACAATAACATACAGACAAACGCCCCTTTCGTCAGGGCAATAGACAAGGCCCACACTAAATGATGCTCACCTTCACCACTTAACAGCGGCAAAATAATTAACAAGGGTACAACGGCAATATCTTGAAATAGCAAAATGCCAATTGCTAATTGACCACGGCGGGTATGAAGCTCTCCCGATTCACTCAATTGTTTTACCACAATCGCAGTTGATGAGAGTGCCAACAAAGTACCAATACTAAATGCGGTTGCAAAATGAGGATTATAAACCATAACAATGGCAATAATAATGCAGGAAGTTGCCACCACTTGCGCCGAACCTAAGCCAAATACAATGTGCCGCATCGCCATTAATTTTGGAATTGAGAATTCAAGCCCTAAACTAAATAACAAAAATACAATACCAAACTCAGCAACTAAATGAATTTCTTGGTATTCAGAAATCCATCCTAAAGCATGCGGCCCGACTAATACCCCAACAGCAAGGTAAGCAAGCACTGGGGGCAAATTAAGTCGTTTAAAGAGCCAAACGAGAACGACGGCAATTGCTAACAGACTAAAAATTTCAGTAAAAATCCCCTGCAAAACCATCTCCTTTTTTGAGTATTTTGGTCAAAATTATTTTTATTTATTGGGCTTAGAAACTGCAATCACTTATTTACTAATGAGCGGTAGGTTTTTGCAAAAGCGGCAGCAATTATTTGACAGCAAACATTCCATCTCTTAACTAAATATAGCAACCAACTGTTTTAATTCTAGTTTAATTTTTTGGTATTATTTTTGCTTTATCCACAGTAGAAATAAGTGATGTAAGGACTTAATTGTGGAAAATGTACATGTATTAGCGCAAAGAGTGGCTGGACGTGGCGAATTTTTGCCCCTTTCGGCAGAGTTTTACCGCTCGAACCCTATTGAGCAAGCACACGCCTTGGTTGCTCAGTTACAAAAAACCCTTGAACTGAATAAAATTATTAATATTTTTTCGATTGAAGCCGCCAAAGTTTTGCCGTTTTTAAGCTTACAATTTCATAGCACCGAAGGTGTGGTTGAAATGTCGGGCTCAAAACACATTGGCCAAACCGTTTCATTTGATTTAGAAGTTGAAGATGAACGCTTAGGGCAGCTGATTTATTTCACCAAACAACCCGTTACGGTAACAATTAAAGAGCAATTGCAAAAGCTACACTCAATTTTATTGTATCCACTACGTAATGCATTGCTGTTTCATCGCGTAAAAAAATTAGCGACTAAAGACTCACTAACAGGTCTAGGTAATCGCAGTCATTTTGATGACAGCCTCAATCGCAAATTAGAGCGTTGCCGCCGTCATCATCGAAGTTTTGGTTTAATGCTGCTTGATTTAGATAACTTTAAAGCAGTCAATGATACGCATGGTCATCAGGTCGGCGATACCATTTTACGCCGTTTTGCTGACTTGTTGAGTTTTAGCGTCAGAGGCACTGATACTATTTTTCGCTTTGGTGGCGATGAATTTGCTATTTTAGTAGACGATGATCATCATGCGGTGTCAAACATCTTGGCTAAACGCATTCAAGATGCGGTGCATCGCGACCTGTTATTAAAACAACATGAGGTTACGACCAGCATTGGTTTTACCCTTGCGACCAGCAAAGATGATCACCTACAGATTTTTGAACGTGCCGATAAGGCGTTATATAAAGCTAAAAATAATGGCCGAGACTGTAGTTTCGCCTTTTAACTAAAACCACAATTATTTCTGCTAAAAGCACTGCTTAGTATTTATCACGAAAGTGAATTAATGAGTACTAATGTGGTGCTTTTTTATATTGTACCAACCAATAAAAAGCGCTGAGTAACGCTGACAGCCCTAAAAAATAGCCGCTAATCAACTGCAATAACGCAAAGAATGTTGGAAGATGCGCCATTACAATTAATATTAATGGGCAAACTAATGCCAAAATAAAAAACAGCCCCCCCTTACCTCGCCAATAACCAAGCAGTAACAACGCACAGATTAAACCCGCGAGGGTACTTTGCATTAAGGTATCGAGTAACAATGGAGTGAGAAAATAACTCACCACTAAAAAAAATACTGCAATAACAACCCCAAAATGGGCTTTGGCGATAATTGACTGACCAACTTGTGCTGAATCTTTCATAGCTAAACGACTTCACTCTTTCATTAAACGAGTTGCCAATACACGCCATTATTTTGACTATGTAAGGCACTTAAATAAAAACCCACCACTTGCACCAACTCATCGTTATAAAAAACCAAGGGCACAGCATCACGCTGCCAAGCCGGTATTTTGGCTTCTTTTAACCAATGTTTTACCGTATTACGACCAGGCTTATGTAATGGTTTAATTAAACTGTTCATTTTACCAAATTGTACTGTGACGACCTCATCTGCAAAAGGCGCTCGGACCCCTTCGCCTTGCTGAAGCAATAAGGTGCGCCCATCGGCCAATAACAGTTGGTTACTATCAACTTTACAATCGTCCAACTTAACTTGATCTTTAACTATATAAAGTAACTGATTGTACTGACGAAGTTTGCCAGCACTGAGTTTAATCACTAAGTTGGCATCGGCTTTTTCGCTTTGTAGCTGACTGACCAACTCAGCCAAAACCGCATAAGATGGCATTAAACAACGGTGTAAAGCGAGCCAATAACGCAGTACATTACGCCTGCGAATATCACTTAACGCTAATAGTTTGAGGATCTGTAACTGTGACCCAAGTGCCACGGACTGATGGTCTAACTCTGCAATTTCATTAATTAAAGTTTGTTGCTCACGCAGTAGTGAGGCACTTCTGGCTACACACTGGTTAAAACCTGCAAAACGCGAATTAAGCTCAGGTAAAATCTGATGGCGTAAATAATTACGATCGTATTTCACATCAGAATTAGATTCATCTTCTATATGACTAAGATTAAACTGCTGACAAAATGCTTCGATGGATGCACGTGACGTCTCAAGTAACGGCCTTACTAATATACGCCCTTCAAACTCGCTCGTATTTGCCATTGCACTTAAACCGCTTAACCCTGAACCTCGTTTTAATTGCAAAAAGAAAGTTTCGACTTGGTCATCTTGGTGTTGACCAAGCAAAATCACATCCTGGACTTGAGTTACACTGACAAGTGCTTGATATCGAAGCTCACGAGCAACCGCCTCTAATGATTGGCGATTTTTCTTATCAATCGTTACGCTAATAGCATTAAAAGGAATGGTTAACTCGGCGCACAAACGCTGACAAAAATCTTGCCATGCATGTGCATGTGGGCTTATGCCATGATTAACATGCACCGCCTGTACTTTGACATCAGGATTGAGTGCTTGGTAGGTTGCAACTAGATGAAGCAATACCACCGAATCAACCCCACCCGAAAGCGCCACAGTCAATGTTTTTACATTGGGTGGGATCTGTTTGGCAAACTGATGATAAACCGGATGATGCTGCATACAAAAAAGCCGCTTAACGCGGCCCTTTTAGCTTAACAGTAACCAAAGGACATTAACCTTTGATAACGTTGGTCTAGCATTTCCTCTACTGATAACTCTTGCAGTTCTGCTAAATCGCGCTTGATTTGCGCTTTTAACGATTTTGCAATCGCATCGTAGTTACGGTGTGCACCACCTAATGGCTCTTGTACAATCGAATTAATTAAATCTAATTCTTTAACGCGATCGGCTGTTACACCCATAGCTTCTGCAGCAAGCGGCGCTTTATCGGCGCTTTTCCATAAAATAGAGGCACAACCTTCAGGTGAAATAACCGAATAGGTGCTGTATTGCAGCATGTTTACTCGATCACCCACACCAATGGCTAATGCACCACCAGAACCACCTTCACCAATAACAGTACAGATAGTTGGTACTTTTAAAGCAGCCATCACTTTTAAGTTACGTGCAATAGCCTCACTTTGACCGCGCTCTTCGGCGCCAACACCTGGGTATGCACCCGGCGTATCAATAAATGTAATGATTGGCATTTTAAAACGCTCAGCCATTTCCATTAAGCGTAATGCTTTACGGTAACCTTCTGGTTTTGGCATACCAAAGTTGCGTTTAATTTTTTCAGCTGTATCACGACCTTTTTGTTGACCAATTACCATTACTGGTTGGCCATCTAAACGCGCAATGCCGCCTAAAATTGCAGGATCGTTTGCATATGTACGATCACCACACAACTCATCAAATTCAGTGAAAATACGTTCAATATAATCACGGGTATAAGGACGTAATGGATGACGGGCTAATTTGGAAATTTGCCAAGCACCCAAGCCAGAAAAAATCTTTTCAGTCAGTTCAACGCTTTTTTCTTTTAAGCGATTCACTTCTTCTTCAAGACCAAGATCTAACGAACCACTACGGCCCACATTTTTCAGTTCTTCAATTTTTGCTTCTAGTTCTGCAACTGGAAGCTCAAAGTCCAGATAATTGAGACTCATGCTCTAAACTACCTAATTAGTTAAATTCTAAATCGATACTCTGCGCCACCAAGCGAGATAGATTTGCAAGCAAATCATCACTAGGCGTAACACACCATTCTGTTCCTAACGATAACTCTGCCACAATGTCAGGTCGTTCGTATTTTACTTTTATCGGACAAGTACCATATTTATATGGTTCTAGAACGTTTTGCAACTTATCAAAGAAGTTAGCATTAACATCCTGCATCTTCACTTTCATTATTATGCTGCGGATACGCTTTTCGCGTACAGCTTCGATGGTCGATACATCCCTAGCGGTCATTGTAATGCCACCAGAGAAGTTATCAAAGCTGACCTGTCCTGATATTACCAATATATTGTTGTTTTGCAGCAATTCTTGGTAAATTTCGAACTGTTCGGGGAAGAATCGTACATCCATACGTGCACTTTTATCATCCAAGGTGATCAATCCCCAGCGCTTGCCTTTTTTATTCACCAATACTCGCGTACTAATGACTAAACCAGCAACCGTAGCAGATACATCACGTTCGGTTGGTTGCACATCGACTAAACGACCTGCGGTATAATGTTTTAATTCTTTACGATACTGATTAATCGGATGACCAGTAAGATACAACCCTAAGGTTTCTCTTTCACCATCAAGCCATTCATTATCAGTAAAAAAAGGTGCAGATACAAATACATGTTCAACATCATTTGATTCTTCAGCTAATAAACCAAACAAATCACTTTGCCCAATTGCAGCCGCTTTATGATGTTGTTCGGCCGATTTCATCGCATCTTTTAGAGTTGCAATTAAAATCGAGCGAGCACCTTGTACTTTTTTCGGCCCTAAATTATCAAGTGCTCCCGCCATAATCAGCTTTTCAGCCACTCGACGGTTTACTCGCTTAAGGTCGACTCGAGCACAAAAATCAAATAAATCTCTAAATGGCCCGCCGCTCTGTCTTGCTTCTAAAATAGCATCAACGGGCGCTTCACCCACCCCTTTAATCGCACCAATGCCGTAGACAATCGCACCATCTAGGTTGACGGTGAACTTATACTCACCAAAATTGACATCGGGTGGCAATAAAGTGAGTTTCATATTCTCACACTCATCAACCAAGGTGACGATTTTATCGGTATTGTCCATATCCGCAGACATTACCGCAGCCATAAATTCGGCAGGGAAATGGGTTTTCATCCACAGCGTTTGATACGATACCAAGGCATACGCTGCGGAGTGTGATTTATTAAAACCATAACCTGCAAATTTTTCTACCAAGTCGAAGATTTTCATCGACAACTCGCCATCTACATTGTTGCCAATGGCGCCGGATTCAAAGGTAGAACGCTGTTTTGCCATTTCTTCGGGCTTTTTCTTACCCATCGCACGACGTAATAAATCCGCGCCACCTAAGCTATAACCTGCGAGTACCTGCGCAATTTGCATAACCTGTTCTTGGTATAAAATAATGCCGTAAGTCGGTTCCAAAATTGGCGCTAAGCTCTCGTGTTGGTACTGAGCATCTGGATACGATACTTCTTCGCGGCCGTGTTTTCGGTCAATAAAGTTATCAACCATGCCCGATTGAAGCGGACCAGGTCGGAACAAAGCCACCAAAGCAATCATATCTTCAAAACAGTCAGGCTTAAGGCGACGAACTAAGTCTTTCATACCGCGAGATTCTAGCTGGAATACCGCGGTAGTTTCAGCGCGTAATAGCAATTCAAAACTTTTAGGATCATCAAGCGGTATAAGCGTAATATCAATTGACTCTTTACCTTCACGCGCCAAACGGGTATTAGCCATTTGCACTGCCCACTGCAAAATGGTCAGTGTACGTAAACCTAAAAAGTCGAACTTAACTAAACCGGCGGTTTCCACATCGTTTTTATCAAACTGGGTGACCGGAAACTTGCCTTCATCATCGCAGTAAATTGCAGCAAAATCGGTAATTGTGGTCGGTGAAATAACCACACCACCGGCATGTTTACCTGCATTTCGCGTACATCCCTCTAAAATACGGCACTTATCAATCAGTTCTTTAACTTCATCATCGGTATCGTAAATTTCGGGTAAACGAGGTTCAACTTCAAACGCTTTAGCCAACGTCATGCCCGGATCGCCCGGAATGAGTTTTGAGATTTTATCAACAAAACCATAAGGATGGCCAAGTACACGACCCACATCCCGAATTACCGCTTTGGCCGCCATGGTACCAAAGGTAATAATCTGAGATACCGCATCACGGCCATATAATGCTGATACGTGATCGATTACCTCATCACGGCGATCCATACAAAAGTCGATATCAAAGTCGGGCATTGATACCCGCTCTGGATTTAGGAATCGTTCGAACAGCAAGTCAAATTGTAATGGATCTAAGTCAGTGATTTTAAGTGCATAAGCAACCAATGAACCTGCACCCGATCCCCGCCCTGGCCCAACAGGAATGTCGTTATCTTTACTCCACTGAATGAACTCCATTACGATGAGGAAGTAACCAGGAAATCCCATTTGGTTGATTACATCAAGTTCAATCTTTAAACGCTCATCGTATTCTTTACGCTGCTCGACCCGCTTAACCGGATCGGGAAACAGAATTTGTAATCGCTCTTCAAGGCCATCTTCAGAAACTTTTACTAAAAAATCTTCAATCGTAAGCTTACCGGTTGGGTAATCGGGTAAAAAATAAGTTCCTAACTGAATGGTAACATTACAGCGCTTGGCGATTTCAACCGAGTTGGCTAAAGCTTCTGGAATATCACTAAATACTTCGCACATTTGTGCTTCAGTTTTAAAATACTGCTGCTCTGAATAGCGTTTGGGTCGGCGATTATCATCAAGGGTATAACCATCATGAATGGCAACACGAATTTCGTGTGGTTCAAAGTCTTCTTTATGTAAAAACACCACTTCATTAGTGGCAACCACAGGAATACCGGTTTGATACGAATGTGCCACCGCTAAATGAAGATACTCTTCTTCTTGTGGGCGCTCAGTGCGCACTAACTCAAGAAAATAATGATCAGCAAATTCACGTTGATAAAACCCAGATACACTGTCGATTAGGCTCGGATTGCCTTTTAACAAGGCTTTTCCTAAGTCGCCATCTTTGGCTCCAGAGAGTAAAATTAGACCTTCTTTAAGCTCTACCAACCAGTCACGATCAACCATTGGACGATGCATCACATGGCCACGTAAGTAGGCTTTAGAGATGAGTAACGTTAAATTTTTATAACCTTGATTATTTTTTGCAATCACCGTTAAGCGACACATTTCATCAGGAAAATCAGGGCTTAATAACCAAATATCAGCGGCAACAATGGGTTTGATCCCGGCATAATGACAGCCATCATAAAAACGCACTAAACCACATAAATTCATTTGATCTGAAATGGCTAAGGCTGGCATGGCATATTCGGCTGCTTTGGCAACGATTTTTTTAGTCTTGGCAAGCCCATCGACCATCGAAAAATCACTGTGCACACGCAGATGAACAAAACTCGGTTGTGGCATTCTATCCTCATTGTTTGCACCCAGCTTTAATCTGAATGCAAAATATCACTGCAATAAATTAAGTCAGTAAAATCTTAACAGGTTTAAAACTTTTGCGGTGGTGCTCTGTCACACCATGCTGCTGAAGGGCTTCAAGATGCGCCTTAGTTGGATACCCTTTATGCCCTGCAAAACCATATTCGGGGAATTGGGCATCGAGTGCAATCATTTCATCATCACGCGCAACTTTCGCTAAAATTGAGGCCGCACTAATTTCAGCTACTAAACTATCGCCTTTTACCACAGCTTGCGCAGGTACTGATAGTTTAGGTAGGCGATTGCCATCAACAAATACAAACTCTGCTGGAATTGATAACCCTGCAACCGCTCTTGTCATGGCAAGCATGGTTGCATGTAAAATATTGAGCTCATCGATTTCGGCAACACTTGCGCGTGCAATGCAATAACAGAGTGCTTTTTCTTTAATTTCAATTGCTAATGCTTGGCGCTTTTTATCAGTTAATTTTTTAGAATCCGCAAGTCCTACAATTGGTTTGGTGGGATCTAAAATAACGGCTGCGGTAACCACATCACCCACTAAAGGACCGCGACCAACCTCATCAACTCCGGCAATAAACTGATAATTTGGATAATCAATTTGCATTTAATAACTCCAAAACCGCAATGGCGGCTTTATCACTGGCATCACATCGAATGTGTTTATGAATATCTGTAAACGTTGCAATTAGCTGGCTGTTATCACCAGTCAACAATGGATAAAGTGCCTGTGTAATCGCATCAGGCGTACATTGTTGTTGCAAAAGCTCGGGCACAAGAGGCGCATCAGCTAATAAATTAGGCAACGAAAAGTACTTAATAGTGAATTTGAAAAAAGTGTTATACACCCAATAAGACATGGCCTTAAGTTTATAACCAACCACCATTGGCTTTTTATAGAGCATGGTTTCAAGCGTTGCTGTGCCTGACGCAAGCAATACTGCTGTCGCGCTTTTTATCGCTACATCGGCTTGCGCATCAAGTAAGGAAAGCTTTAAATCAGGCGCTACTTTAGCCGCAATAGCTTGAAATTGTTGCTTACGCGCATCATTAACTAGCGGCACAACAACTTTAAGATTTGGGATTTTTGCTGCCAATAAATTTGCAGCTTCTAAATAGCATTCACTTAGTAAACCAACTTCTGAGCTGCGACTTCCGGGTAATAATGCTAAAACAATATCACTTTCGCTAAAACCGAGCTGGTCACGCGCATATTGCTGATTATGCTGCAACGCAATATCGTCAGCTAAGGTATGACCAACAAACGTACAGGGCACATAATGCTGATCGTAAAACGCTTTTTCAAAAGGTAATAAAGAAAGCACTAAATTAGTGGCTGCGGCAATTTTGAAAATACGCTTAGGTCGCCATGCCCAAACTGAAGGGCTAACATATTGAACCGTGGTAATACCGGCATTTTTAAGCGCTAATTCAACACGTAAATTAAAATCTGGCGCATCAATGCCAATAAAAACATCGGGAGGGTTATCAATAAAATGGGCAATAATGTGCTTTTTTATGTGCAATAAACGCGGTAAACGGCCAAGAACTTCAAACAACCCCATGACCGCCAGCTCTTCCATATCGAAAATGCTGTGGCAGCCAAGCGCCTTCATTTTAGGCCCTGCAATACCTTCAAAAACCACATTAGGATGACGTTTTTGCAGTGCTGTCATCAGTCCGGCACCTAAAATATCGCCGGAGTGTTCCCCGGCGATAATTCCTACTCGAAGCGGTCTATCCATACTTAACGCAGGATCCCACGCTCTGAGCGGGCAACAAAGTCAATCATAGTTTGCACTGCTGGAAATGCTGCAGCATCCTCAGCCATAGCTGCAAGTGCATCCTCTAATGACAGAGCTTTACGGTATAAGGTCTTATAAGCACGGCGAACGGCCATCACTTCTTCAGGTGAAAATCCACGGCGCTTCATACCTTCGGTATTAATTGCCACCGGACCTGCTGGTGTACCAATTGTTGTTACAAATGGCGGCACGTCTTTATTTACACCTGAATACATACCTACAAATGCATGATCACCAATTTTACAAAATTGATGCACACCTGAATTACCCGCTAAGATAACCCAATCGCCAACATGAACATGGCCGGCAACCGATGCGTTATTAGCAAAAATAACATTGCTACCTATCATGGCATCGTGTGCCACATGGGTATATGCCATAAACAAATTGTTACTACCAATTTGTGTTAAGCCTTGATCTTGGATCGTACCACGATGAATAGTGGCACATTCGCGAATCACGTTGTTATCACCAATCACTAAACGTGTTGGTTCATTGTTGTACTTTTTGTCTTGGCAACCTTCACCCACAGAGGCAAATTGGAAAATATGGTTACCAGAGCCAATCACTGAGGGGCCTTTAATCACCACGTGGGATTCGATGATATTGTTATCACCAATTACCACATCATTACCAATGTAAGTCCAAGGACCTATTGATACGTTTTCACCAATTTGAGCACCTGGCTCGATAATCGCAGATGGATGGATCACTATTAAAACTCTCTTCTAGCACACATTAATTCAGCAGAGCACACCACAACACCGTCTACTTTAGCTTCGCCATAAAACTTCCAAATATTGCGACGTTCTTTAACAAATTCAACGTGAAGGTGCATTGTATCACCAGGATATACCGGCTTTTTAAAGCGGGCGTTATCAATGGCAGCAAACAAGTATAGTTCATTTTCGCTGGTGTTCTCGGCTGTTTTAAAGCCAAGCAAACCCGTTGCTTGCGCAAGTGCTTCTAAAATTAAAACTCCAGGGAAAATAGGCTGATTTGGGAAGTGCCCAGTAAAAATTGGTTCGTTAATCGTTACATTCTTGATTGCATGTAATGATTTACCAGCTTCGTAGTCCACCACTTTATCAACCAACAGCATAGGATAGCGATGGGGTAATAACTTTATAATCTCGAGAATATCAAAGCTGTTTAATTCATTAGCCAAAACGCAGTTCCTTACCGTTATTTATCATCAGCTTGCATAGTGGCTTTAAACGCCTCAAGCTGCTTAATTTTTTGATTCATGTCACCTAAATGACGAAATTGAGCGATTTGCTTACGCCATTCTTTATTACTGCTATGCGGTAAACCTGATGAATATACGCCCGGCTCCGTGACTGATTTTGTCACCATCGTCATACCAGTGAAAATAACCCCATCACAGACATCAATATGGCCGTTAATGCCACACAAACCTGCAATTTGGCAATATTTACCAATTGTTGTACTACCCGCAATCACACTGCATGCAGCTATTGCGGTGCCTTCACCGATAATCACGTTATGGGCTAAATGCACCATATTATCGATAATGACATTTGAGTGGATTTCAGTATTTTCAATTGCACCGCGATCGATGGCGGTATTGGCACCAATCTCAACCTGATCACCAATAACAACTGAACCTACTTGTGGGATTTTAACCCATTGACCACGTTCGTTGGCAAAACCAAATCCATCGGATCCAATTACTGCGCCAGAATGAAATACGCAGTTTTGACCAATTACCACATCATGATAGATAGTCACATTGGCCCAAATTTTTGTATTTGTACCTATTGTAGCACATCTACCAATAAAACTACCCGCACCAATTTGTACATAATCACCCACTACAGCCCCTGCCTCAATAACCACATTGGCACCAATGTTGGCAAGTGGGCTAATATTAGCGCTAGGTTCAATAACCGCAGAAGGATGGATCCCTGTATGGGCTGCCACTGGAGTGGTATCCATAAATTGTGCTAATTTGGCATAAGCGACATAAGGATTGGCTACAATTAGTTTAGTACCGGTGAAGTACTCGCTGTCTTCTTGCGTTAAAATAACGGCTGCAGCCTGAGTCATCTCAAGTTGTTTACGGTATTTTTTTTGCGAAAGGAAACTAACTTCATTCGATTGCGCTTTATCTAAACTAGCGATGCGGGTGATATTCACCGCGCCATCGCCAATGAGTTGCGCGCCCAAATGTTCAGCTATTTGTGCTAACGAAAAACTTTGCATTATTTTACTTTACTAACTCTTTCAATCACTTTATCTGATAAATCAGGGATTTTATCCGCATCGATATAGATAATGGTGTCTTTACGTTTTACTTCATCAAATTTACCTGCTTTAGCTTCTTGCTCAATTGCTTGCATCACAAGTGCTTGAACTTTGGCTAATTCTTGATTTTGACGTAGTTTCATTTCTTGCTCAAGCGGACGTGCTTGATCAGCAAAATCTTGCTGCATTTTTTGAATTTTTTCTTTAAGCGTATCTTGTTGAGCTTTGCTCATTGTCGCGCTTTCACGTTTGAACTTTTCAGCTTCAAAACGAATGTCGCCTTGTAATTTTTCAACTGCCTGACGACGTTCCGCAAACTCAGTTTGAAGCGCCTGTTCAACTGCCGCCATCTGTGGCAATTGCGTAAAAATTTGCTGCATATCAACGATGGCAACTTTATGGGCAAAAGCCATTGAAGATGCGCCCATTAACAAGGTTGCTAGGATAGACATCGCTGTTGTTTTAATTGTTTTAGTCACAAATATACTCCTTTAGAAAGTGTTTGCTATGTTGAAGCTGATTGATTTAGTTTCGTCGTCTTCTTCTTTTTTCAACGGATACGCAAAACTAATTAACATCGGCCCCATAGGTGAAATCCACTGGATTGATAAACCTGTTGATACTCTGAAACGACCAGCGTCTGAGTAATCATCAAGCTTTGCTTTTTCATCAGGTGATAAATTCGAAAATTTATTCACATCAAATTCGGTGTCCCATACGTTTGCTGCATCAACAAACAAGCTTGTACGCACAGAACCGCTATTATCATCATCTAAGAATGGCGTTGGAACAATAAATTCCATACCCGCTGTAATTTTAGCATTACCACCGATACGACCTGCAGCTTGAATCTGGTCGAATGTTGCGTTAGCACCGATGCCACTTGATGAACCATCGCTGCCTGGTGTACCTGGCAATAATTGAGGGCTACGGATAATCGCTCGCGGTAAAATAGTATTACGGTCAAAACCACGCAGTTCTTGTTCTGTAATACGAGAGTATTCTTGAACAGGTAATACTTGGTCATAACCATTGGTTTTACCATAACCATTACCATAACCAATCGCTGCACGTGATAGAAATGCCCATTTATGGTCATTACTAATTGGCCAATAAAACTTAGTATCAAAATTAATTTTGAAATAGGTTAAATCAGAATTTGGCGTAGTGGCTTTTAAACTTAACAACTGGCTTGAACCATCGGTTGGAAATAAACCACGGTTACGCGTATCACGTTGCCAAGCGGCACTTAGCTCAAACTTTGTAAAGTTAAAGCCTGCATCTGGGTCTTCTGGGTCAAGGAAAGTTTCTCGCATGATACGAGTTTGTTCGTATTCAGCTAATTCAGAAAGCTCTTCTTTACTCCATGTAATACCAAAATTTAACCGGTTATTGGCAATAATTGGAAAACCAATGTTGGTACCAATACCGTAAGATTTACTTTTATAATCAATTAACGAGAACTTACTTGCATCATAGTTACGATAAAAAATGCTACTACCATGACTTACACCATCGGGCGTAAAATAAGGGTCGGTAAAAGATAAATTGATTTGCTCAGAACCAGTTGAAGTATTGACGTTAAACGCCACTTGGTTACCGCTACCTAAAAAGTTCGATTCACTGATACCAAAGTTAAATTGCACACCGTAGTACGAACCATAAGCAAGGCCAGCATTAAAACTACCCGCTGATTGTTCTTTAACATTAAAATCAACATCAACCTGATCTTCAATACCTGGAACTGGTACGATATTAAAATCAACCTTCTCCATGTACATCAAACGCTGAATTTGTAGTTTTGAACGCTCAAGTGATTGGTTTGATAACCATGCGCCTTCAAGCTGCGCCATCTCACGACGCACAACATGATCTGCGGTATTTTCGTTACCAGACACATTAATACGACGCACATAAATACGCTTACCCGGGTCGACTGAAAGCGTTAGTTTTACTTCTTTAGTCGCTTCATCTACTTCTGGGATGGTTCGCACTTCGGCATTGGCATAACCAAAACGCGCCAAGTAATTTTTAATAAACTCTTCTGACGACGTCACCACAGAGCCGTTATAAAGCTCACCGGTTCTAAGCGGGATGACAGCTCGAATAAGTTCCTCACGGTCAAGCAAATCACCAATGAAATCAAATTCTTTAACCGTATATTGTTCGCCCTCAGTCATGTTTACTGTGACATAAACAGATTCTTTTTCAGGACTAACTGATACTTGAGTAGAGTCAATATTGAATTTTAGATAACCACGATCAAGGTAGTAACTACGGATTTTTTCCAAGTCACCTTGAATGGTTTGTTTTTGATAACGGTCATTAGCCATAAAATCCCACCAAGGTAAATCTTGTTGAGATTCAACTTGCAGCATTAACTCTTCATCAGAGAAAAGCTCGTTACCCACTAAGTTAATTTGACGAATCGAAGCGGCTTCGCCTTCTTTGAATTCTAATTTTAACTTAACACGGTTACGTGGCAATTTGGTGATCGTGATATCAATATCGGCATTGTATTTACCAATACCATGAAAAAATTCAATTAAACCTTTTTCAACACCATCAACTATGGTGCGATCAAGCGGCTCACCTACCACAATGTTCTGACGTTCTAAACTTTCATTAAGCTGTTCATCTTTAATGTCTTTATTACCTTCAAACTCAATCGCGCTGATGGTAGGACGTTCTTTTACTTTAAAGATGATTTTTTCACCATCACGGTATGCGCTGATAGTGTCAAAATGACCAGACTTATACAAAGCTTTGATCGTTTTCGAAATCGTGTAGTTATCTACGTTATCGCCAATGTTAATTGGTATATGAGTTAAAGCGGCACCGAGTGCTACACGTTGAAGGCCTTCAACTTTTAAATCTTGTACGATAAAGGATTCTTGGCCACAGGCAAAAAAGCTTGCCCCTAATAAACCCGTTACAGCCAAATGTTTTTTTATAGCCATGTTATTATCTTATGTCCTTTACAACCGCATAAAATCATTAAACAGCGCGAGGCTGGTCAACAATAATAGGATCAGCGCACCGATCCTAAAACCTAATTCTTGTGTCTTTTCAGAGACTGGTTTTTTTGTGATAAGTTCAATTAGGTAATACATTAAATGCCCGCCGTCTAAAATTGGCAAGGGTAATAAATTAAAAACACCTAAATTGACACTGATCAGAGCTAAAAAGCTCAAAAATGCAACTAAGCCATAGCTAACGCTTGTTCCAGCGCCCACAGCAATCCCAATTGGGCCACTTAAGTTCTGAACTGACACCTGTCCTGTTACCAGATTTGCGATCATTTCAAAGCTTAACGCTATCATTTGCCATGTTTTGGCTATTCCTTGCTCAATTGCAGCAAAAGGGCCAAATTGTCTGGAGGTAATATACCCTTGCGGCCACGCTTCGACCAGCGGTAAAACACCTAAATGTCCTTGACTAAAACCATCTTGAGTCTGTTTATTTTGTGGAATGACGGTTAAGTTTTGCGGCTCCCCATTTCGGGTAATCGTAAATAATAGACTTTTATCTGCAGATTTTTGAATTATCGCTACTAACTGCTGCCAAGTTTCTATTTTTTCGCCATCAATTAAATGAATAGTATCCCCAACAATTAAGCCTGCTTTATCTGCTGCAGAATGTTCAACAATTTGTGCTAATTGAAGCGATACCTTAGGAGTAAATGGCGTGACGCCTATAGAATGAATAGGTGACACTGCGTTGGCTTCAAGTGTCCAGCCCGATAAATTGAGGTGTTTTATACTTTGTTCGCCTTGCTTATCAGTCACAGTGACAGGCAAACTTGCTTCACCCATATTTTGCATTAACGCAAAAGTTGCTTCACGCCAATCAAAAATAGCTTCATCACCAATTTTCACTATCTTTTGTTCAGCACTTAAGCCTGCTTGATATGCGCGACTTCCCTCTTCAACGTTACCAATCACAGGGCTAATGCTTTTAACCCCAATCATGTACATCAAGGCCAGTACTGCAATGGCAAAAATGAAATTAGCCATTGGGCCTGCTGCAACAATCGCTATTTTGGCGTAAATAGATTTACCATTAAATGACAAATGACGTTGCGCCTCTGGCACCTCTTCAATGCGCTCATCGAGCATTTTAACGTAGCCACCCAATGGAATGGCGGCTATTACGTATTCAGTGCCTTTTTTGTCATACCAACGCACGAGTACTTTGCCAAAACCAATCGAAAAACGCTGAACAAATACACCGTTACGGCGTGCAACCCAAAAATGGCCATATTCATGTACGGTCACTAAGATACCAAGCGCAACAATAAACGAGCCTAAATTCCATAAGATTTCAAGCATCAGTTTAGACCTCGAGCAATCAGTTGTTCAGCGCTTTGACGGGCGGCAAAATCAATCGCCATAATTTCTTCAAGAGTATTTGGTTCGGTACAGACAAGCGCAGATAGAACGGCAGCATTGATAGTATAAATATCGGTAAAACGAATTTTCTTAGCCAAAAATGCCGCAACTGATACTTCATTAGCGGCATTAAGCGTGGTTGTTGCTGCTTGACCGTCAGCGCAAGCATCAATGGCTAACTTTAAATTGGGGTAACGAGCAAAATCAGGCTTACAAAAGCTAAATTGCGCAAGTTTACTAAAATCAAGAGGCGCTACACCTGCATCAATTCTGTTTGGAAAAGCCAGCGCATGGGCAATTGGAGTGCGCATATCAGGGTTCCCCATTTGTGCAATCACAGAACCATCTTGATACTGTACCATCGAATGAATAATACTTTGAGGATGAATAATGACTTCAATATCATCCGCTTGGCAATTAAACATCCACTTAGCTTCAATAAACTCTAAGCCTTTGTTCATCATGGTTGCTGAGTCGACCGATATTTTTTGCCCCATCGACCAATTTGGATGTGAAACCGCTTCTTCTACCGTTACATCAGCCAAAGTATCAAGTGCGCGTGTCAAAAATGGGCCACCCGAACCAGTTAATAATATTTTACTTACGCCCTGCTCTGTAAGCGTTTTTGTATAACACGGTGTATGTGCATCAAGTGGTAGCGCTTGAAAAATTGCATTATGTTCAGAATCGATGGGAAGTAAAATTGCATTATGCTGTTTTACTTTTTCAATAAACAAGCGCCCCGACATTACTAAGGCTTCTTTGTTTGCCAATAGGATTTTTTTACCCTGTTCAACCGCAGCAAGTGTAGGGGCAAGTCCAGCAGCGCCAACAATAGCGGCCATAACCACATCAACCTCTGAGGCGGATGCGACATCGCACAAGGCTTGTGGACCAAAAAGAACCTGTGTTTTGCAATCGTGAGTATTTAATTGTTCTTGCAACAGCTTAGCTGTCGGCTCATCAGCCATTACGGCATATTTAGGCTTAAAAGCTAAACATTGCTGGCACATCAACTGATAATTGTAATGTGCAGTTAGTGCAAAAACCTCAATCCCCGAATTACGACTGACGACGTCTAATGTATTTACGCCGATAGAACCCGTAGAACCTAATACACACAAACGCTGCATCGAGGTCATATTTGAAGCGCCCATGCGTAACAGGCAACAAAAATAGGGGCCGCAGCAGTTAAACTGTCAATACGATCTAAAATACCACCGTGACCCGGTAAGCAAGAGCCTGAATCTTTAAGCCCTGCTTCGCGTTTAAACATACTCTCAAGTAAATCACCGATTGCAGAAAACAGCGCAATGAAAACGGTTAAAAACCCATAAATTAGCCACTTATCAGCTGGTACATCAGCAAAATAACAAAAACAAACAATGAAGATAACACTTGCAACTAAGCCACCTGCTAAGCCCTCTATCGTTTTATTTGGGCTTACATGAGGCATAAGTTTATGCTTACCGAAGTTTTTACCAGTAAAAAATGCGCCAATATCTGCACTCCAAACAATCCCCAGTACTGCCATTATTAATAATGAGCCATGTAATGTTGATTCTTGATATTCAGCGCTGCGCAATGTATTAAGTGCAAGCCATAATGGCACGAGTGTTAAAACACCTGCAATGGCACGCATCACAATGCCTTTATTCCACGCTTTGGCCGCACGTGGATAACTCCAAACTAAGCAAGTAGCCACTAACCACCATGCAACCGATAAGGTAAATACATAATTTACATCGCCTGCTAAATGATGATTTTGCCACAATTGCTCTATTGGCCAGACAAAATTCAAACAGCATAACAGCACGGCCATAAAAGCCACATACCCGAACCGCATTGGAAGTTTTTTCAAGCCCATAAACGCAGACCATTCCCATGCACCGAGCAATACAATACCTGCCGCGATATAACTAAATAAGGTCAATGGTGTATAAAACACTAGAGCCAAAGCGGCTGGAGCTAACACCAAAGAGGTGAGAATACGTTGTTTTAGCAAACTTTATACCTTCAACTGTGTCACTTTACTTGCGATAATAATTGTTTTATTTGTTCGCCAGTACACCCAAAGCGACGTTCACGACTGACATAACATGCAATTGCATTGGCAAATGCTTCATCATCAAAATCAGGCCACAGAGTCTCTGTAAAATACAATTCGGCATAGGCAGCTTGCCATAATAAGAAATTACTAATTCGCAAATCACCACCGGTTCGTATGAGTAAATCAAGTGGTGCTTGCTCTGCCATAGAAATATTTGCCGATAACATATCTTCGGTGATATCACTACTTTGTAAATTACCTTGTTCAACGTCTGCTGCTAATTTTTTTGCAGCTTGCATGATGTCCCAACGACCACCGTAATTGGCGGCGATGTTTAAACACAATCCTTGATTATCTTTGGTTAGCGCTTGAGCTTCAACCACTCTTTGCTGCAACTTGGCAGAAAAACGAGAAAGATCACCAATTATTTGTAATTTTACATTGTTCTTATGTAGTTTTTTTACTTCTTTGGTTAAAACTAATAAAAACAATTCCATCAAGGTACTAACTTCGTCTTCAGGACGACGCCAGTTTTCACTACTAAAAGCAAATAAAGTAAGTGAACTTATTTCTAGCCGACTACAAAATTGGACTGCACGGCGCACCGCATCAACCCCTTTTTTATGTCCAAATACGCGAGGCTTCCCTCTTTGTTGAGCCCAGCGTCCATTACCATCCATAATTATTGCAATGTGTTTTGGTAATGATTGTTGGCTAACCGTGTCAGAACTTAAAATCATCGAGCTTTGTACTTCCTCATAAAAAAACGCCGTCTAGTATATCCTAGACGGCGTTTCTTGACTAACAGTTTAGCTGCTTAGATTTCCATCAACTCAGCTTCTTTAACTGCCAGTTTCGCATCTAAATCTTTAATGAACTTATCTGTAAGCTTTTGAATTTCATCATCACTTTTACGTTGTTCATCTTCAGAGATTGCTTTATCTTTTAGCAATGCTTTAACATCAGCATTTGCATCACGACGAATGTTACGGATAGCAACACGACCCGCTTCAGCTTCAGCACGTACAACCTTAATCAGGTCTTTACGACGCTCTTCTGTTAACGGAGGAAGCGGCACACGAATCATCATGCCAGAAGACATTGGGTTTAAACCTAAATCCGACGCTAAAATTGCTTTCTCTACCGCTTGACCTAATGATTTATCAAACACAGAAATAGACAATGTACGTGCATCTTCAACACTTACGTTTGCGACTTGGTTTAATGGCGTTTCAGCACCGTAATACATTACTTTTAAGCCGTCTAATAAACTTGGATGAGCACGACCAGTACGAATTTTTGATAATTGGCTAACTAGTGCTTCAACACTTTTTTGCATGCGTGTTGCTGCATTTTTTTGAATATCGTTAATCACAATGAATCTTCCTAATCTATTTTTATACTGATTTATTCTGGTGAATTTGAAGTAATTAAAGTGCCTTCATCTTCACCCATAATGACACGTTTTAACGCGCCTGGTTTATTCATGTTAAATACGCTGATAGGCATATTATGATCGCGAGCTAATGTAAAGGCTGCAAGATCCATTACTTTAAGCTCTTTTTCAATGATTTCACTGTGCGTTAGAGTACGGTACAAGGTGGCATCAGGATTTTTAACTGGATCATCACTGTAAACACCATCAACTTTAGTCGCTTTAATAACCGTATCGGCTTCGATTTCAATACCACGTAAACACGCAGCAGAATCGGTAGTAAAGAAAGGATTACCTGTGCCCGCAGCAAAAATCACAACTCGGCCTGATTTTAACAAGCTGATAGCTTCAGCCCAATTGTACGCGTCACATACACCATTTAATGGAATAGCAGACATTAAACGTGCATTTACAAATGCACGATGTAGCGCATCGCGCATCGCCAAACCATTCATTACAGTTGCCAGCATGCCCATGTGATCACCGACCACTCGATTCATACCCGCTTCAGCCAAAGAACCACCACGCAAAAAGTTACCGCCACCGATAACCAAACCCACTTCTATGTCTAATTCTACTAGCTCTTTAATTTCTTGAGCCATGCGATCAAGTACTTTTGGATCAATTCCAAAACCCTCATCGCCCATTAAGGCTTCACCACTTAATTTAAGCAGAACACGTCTAAAAATAGGCTTACGATTTGTATTCATAGTCTTCCTGGCCAGATTGAAAATTGAATTTACAGATAAAAAATAACCGCGCTAACTTCTAGCGAAATTACTGCGCGGCTATTCTAAATAATTTTGTGCATTGAAGCAAAACAAACTAGGCTCGTTTTACTTCTAAACAAGGTGATTATGCACCTTTTGCAGCTGCAATTTGAGCAGCAACTTCAGCAGCAAAATCTTCTGCTTTTTTCTCGATGCCTTCACCAACTTCTAAACGTACGAAGCCAGAAAGTGTCGCGCTTTTCTCTTTAAGGAAATCGCCAACTGATTTTTTCGGATCCATGATGAATGCTTGACCAGTAAGAGAAACCTCACCAGTAAATTTCTTCATGCGGCCTTCAACCATTTTTTCTGCGATTTCTGCTGGTTTACCTTCGTTGATTGCGATGTCGATTTGAACTAAACGCTCTTTTTCAACAACATCAGCAGGTACGTCAGCAGGGTTTAAAAACTCTGGACGTGAAGCAGCTACGTGCATAGCAACGTGCTTAAGTGTCTCTTCATCAGCTTCACCGGCAACAACAACACCGATACGCTCGCCGTGACGGTAAGTAGCTAAATTAGTACCAGAGATATATTGAACGCGACGTACGTTGATGTTTTCACCAATTTTAGCAACTAGTGCAACACGGTCTTCTTCAAACTGAGCTTGTAAATCTTCGATTGTAGTAACAGTCGCGATTGCAGCATCAGAAACTTTGTTAGCAAATGCTAAGAAGCTTGCATCTTTAGCTACGAAGTCAGTTTGACAGTTAATTTCTACTAAAGCAGCAACACCGTCAGCTTGTTTGATGATGATTGTACCTTCAGCAGCAATGTTACCTGCTTTTTTAGCAGCTTTAGCAGCACCGCTCTTACGCATGTTTTCGATCGCTAGCTCGATATCACCGTTAGTTTCAGTTAGTGCTTTTTTACAATCCATCATGCCAGCGCCAGTGCGCTCACGTAATTCTTTAACTAGGGCAGCAGTTACAGCCATTAGTAAATCCTCAAATTCGAGTCTGTTTGAAATAAGCGGGAGCACTGCTCCCGCTAGATAAAAATATCAAGCCTTCTTGAACATTACATGAAGACTTAATGACAGCTATTATTCAGCTTCTACGAAATCGTCTTTTTCAGCTTGAACAACTAGGTTGCTTTCGCGACCTTCGATGATGTTTTGAGCAACAGCACCTGTGTATAACTGAACTGCACGGATCGCATCGTCATTACCTGGTACGATGAAATCAACACCGTCTGGGTTTGAGTTTGTATCAACGATTGATACAACTGGGATACCTAGATTGTTTGCTTCACGGATAGCGATGTGCTCATGGTCAGCATCGATAACGAAAAGTGCGTCTGGAAGACCGCCCATATCTTTGATACCACCAAGGCTTTTCTCAAGCTTGTCCATTTCACGAGAAAGCATTAAAGCTTCTTTTTTGGTTAGCTTTTCGAAAGTACCGTCTTGACTTTGAATTTCAAGCTCTTTTAAACGCTTGATTGACTGACGAACTGTTTTCCAGTTAGTAAGCATACCACCTAACCAACGGTGATTTACATAATACTGGTCAGAACGCTGTGCGGCTTCTTTAACTGCTTCGCTAGCTGCGCGCTTAGTACCTACGAAAAGGATTTTACCTTTGTTTGATGCAACATTTCTTAAGAAAGAAAGTGCTTCGTTGAACATAGGAACTGTGTGCTCAAGGTTGATGATGTGTACACGGTTACGAGCGCCGAAAATGAAAGGCTTCATTTTTGGATTCCAGTAACGTGCTTGGTGACCGAAGTGAACACCAGCTTGAAGCATGTCGCGCATTGAAACGTTTGCCATTTTAAATTTCCTTTAAAAGTTTAGGGTTAAGCCTCCACACATCCCATAACACCAACATTTAAATCATTTTTGTGATATAAACGCACCCAAGTGTATGTGACGATGTGTGTGTGTGTTAATAAAATTAATTAAGTGTCGTCTAAATTACAGTAAAATCAAAAAATGAGATTTTATTTGTAAAAAGACGGCGCGCTTTATACCATATCCAGAGAAATAACTCAAATGTTACGAACAAATTTCGGGCATTTTTTATACCTGACTAAGAGCAGATTGGAGTCTAAATGAGTGCAGTGATCAAAACCGCAGCCGAAATTGAAAAAATGCGTATTGCAGGCCGCTTAGCAGCCGAAGTCCTTGAAATGATAGAGCCTTTCGTTAAAGCGGGTGTTACAACTGAAGCGCTTGACAAGATTTGTCATGATTATATTGTTGAGCAGCAAGATGCTATTCCTGCTCCATTAAATTATCATGGTTTTCCTAAATCAATTTGTACTTCAGTCAACCATGTTATTTGCCACGGCATCCCAAATGATAAGCCTTTAAATAATGGCGATATTATCAACATTGATATTACTGTCATTAAAGATGGCTACCATGGTGATACTTCTAAAATGTTTTTTGTTGGTGAACCGAGTATTCAAGGCAAGCGTTTAGCCGAAGTCACCCAAGAAAGTTTATATCTGGCCATAAAAATGGTTAAACCAGGTGTGCGCTTAGGTGATATTGGTGCAGCAATTCAAAAATATGCCGAAGGTTTTAGCTATTCAATTGTCCGTGAATATTGCGGCCATGGCATTGGCGCTGAATTTCACGAAGAGCCACAAGTGATGCATTACGGAAAACCGGGTACGGGTGAAGTGCTAAAAGCGGGTATGTGCTTAACCATCGAACCTATGGTTAATGCGGGTAAACAACAATGTAAATTACTCAACGATGGCTGGACTGTAGTGACTAAAGATCGTAGTTTATCAGCTCAATGGGAGCACACCCTATTGGTTACAGATAACGGCGTAGAAATACTGACCCATCGTACCGAAGAGACGATTGATAAAATCATCGTCCACAGCTAATTAGAGGAAATCCTTGTTTAATGCCAGTCCCTGAGTCAATCATAACGCAGCTGAATAACGCCAAGCAGCTCGAAGAGTTTAAACATAGTACTGGCGCATTTTACGACTGGCTTAATCAAGAATTTGCCCATCAACCCGTTGAGCGGCTTGTAAAAGCACGCTCAAGTTTTATTGACCAACTTCTTTGTTTGGTCATAAAACGATTCTCTCTCGATAAACAAACAGGCTTATTGCTTATTGCCGTCGGGGGGTATGGTCGGGGTGAATTACATCCTTTTTCTGATATTGACTTTTTGCTGCTGGTTGAAACAGAACCCAGCACAGAACTATGTGAAAAAATCGGCCAGTTTGTTACTTTTTTATGGGATTTGAATTTAGATATCGGCCACAGTGTCCGAACTCTCGCGCAAACCCTTGAACAAACCAAAACAGATGTCACATTTGCCACCAGTTTATTAGAATGTCGCCTACTTTACGGTGCACCGGCGCAATTTGATGCGATGCAAGAAGCATTAGTGACTTCAGATCAATGGCGCTCCGATGAATTTTTTATCGCAAAAACGAATGAGCAAGCATTACGCCATAATAAATGTAATGGTACAGCCTACAATCTTGAACCTAACTTAAAAGAAAACCCTGGTGGCTTAAGAGATATTCAGACCATCATTTGGGTAGCAAAAAAACACTTCCATGCTCATACCTTGCAAGAATTAGTAAATCACGGTTACCTCACTCATGAAGAGCACCAAGAGCTATTAGAATGTTTGCAAAATCTTTGGAATATTCGATTTGCGCTGCACCTTGCTGCTGGGCGAAAGGAAAACCGCTTATTGTTTGATCATCAACCCCTTGCCGCCGAATTATTGGGGTTTGGTTCTGATGGTCGTGCATCAGTTGAGCGGATGATGAAACGATTATTTCGGATCATGAGCCGAGTCCGAGAGCTCAATCAAATGCTACTGAGTTATTTTGAGCAATCAATTTTACCTGATGCGATTTCACAAACCCCAGAAGCTCTGACAGAAGATTTTAACTATATTGGCAATCAAATCATGGTTAAAGACCCTTCGGTTTTCTTTCGCCGTGAAAAAATATTTGAGTTGTTTGAGTTAATAGCACAGCACCCGAATTTAACGCATATTCATCCAAGTACCATTCGCACCATACGTCAAGTAAGGCGTCGTTTGCTCGGTGATTTACAAGATTATGCTGCCTGTAGAAAAGCATTTTTAGCCATTGTACGACACCCAAAAGGTATGGGCCGTGCGTTCACGTTAATGCACAAGCACGGTATTTTAGCCGCCTATTTACCGCAGTGGCGCAATATTTTTGGCCAGATGCAATTTGACTTATTTCATGCCTATACCGTTGATGAACACACACATAAGTTAATTCAAAATATTTTTGATTATTTTGAGCCCGATTGTGTTACTCGCTTTCCACTTTGTCGTGACATCGTCACGCGTATGGAAAAACCAGAATTGCTCTATTTAGCGGGTATTTTCCATGATATCGCAAAAGGCCGAGGGGGAGATCACTCCGAACTTGGTGCAGTAGATGCGATTGCGTTTGCAAAATTACATGAGTTTTCAAATTTCGATGCCCGCTTAATTGCATGGCTAGTCGAAAATCACTTATTGATGTCTGTAACTGCACAGCGTAAAGACATTAACGACCCTAATGTGATCAGTGAATTTGCCTCGCGCGTTAAAAATGAAAAGCAGCTCGATTATCTCTATTGTTTAACTGTTGCCGATATTCGTGCGACTAACGACAACCTTTGGAATGACTGGAAAAATACTTTACTGCGAGAACTTTATTTATCGACGCAACGCGCACTGAGGTTAGGTCTTGAAAACCCGATGGATTTACGCGATCAAATTCGCGATAAAAAAATTCAAGTTAAGCAAAAACTCATCACTATTGGCTTCACTGAACCACAAATTGACTTGTTATGGAGCCGATTTAAAGCCGATTACTTTACCCGCTTTAGCTCACAGCAAATCACGTGGCACAGTGAACATTTGCTCAATGCCAAAGACGCCACTCAGCCGCTTATTATGGTCTCTGAAGAGCCGATGCATGGCGGCACACAAGTATTTGTTTACAGCCAAGATGAAATCAATTTATTTGCCCGATTAGTGAATGCGTTAGGGTCAAAAAAAGCCCACATTCATTATGCACAAGTGATGTCGACCAAAGATGGTTATGCCATTGATAACTTTGTGGTATTAGAAAAAGATGGTGAAGCAATCAGTAGTTCAGGACGGATTAACTCAATCCGTCGTAGTATCGAGCAAGCAATCAAAGAAAGTGGTAAAAAAATCCGCTTTAAAAAGAACCGTACACGCCGTTTTAAAGGTTTTAATATTAAACCTCAAGTCATCGTTCGACCACACGGCCGAAAAGACCGCACTTTAATTGAAATTCAGGCGGTAGATATTCCTGGTTTACTGACCAAAATTGCCGAAGTGTTTCATTCGATGGCGCTTAATATTCATGCCGCAAGGATCACCACAGTAGGTGAACGTGCCGAAGATTTTTTTGTTGTCTCTAATAATGAATTTTTAGCACTCAATGACAATGAACAAATTAGTATTCAAAATGCTTTGATCAAACGACTTAATTCAGATAGTGATTAAGCAAACACACATTAAGGACCACCAATGTCTAATTTAAAACTTATTATCGAACAAGCGTGGGAAAATCGTGATCAGATAAACCCAACAACGGTCGATCCACAAGTAAAAGATGCCATTATCGAAGCACTTAACTTACTCGATAGTGGTGCTGCACGTGTTGCTGAAAAAATTTCAGATGAGTGGGTAGTACACCAGTGGCTCAAAAAAGCAGTGTTGCTTTCTTTTAGGATCCGCGACAACCAAGCAATGCACGATGGGGTTAATCAATTTTACGATAAAGTGCCACTAAAATTTAGTGACTACACCCCAGAGCAATTCAAAGAAGGTGGAATGCGCGTAGTACCTAACGCGGTAGCACGTAAAGGCAGTTTTATTGGCAAGAACGTAGTTCTGATGCCTTCGTATGTCAATATTGGGGCATATGTTGATGATGGCACTATGGTCGATACATGGGCCACTGTAGGTTCGTGTGCACAAATTGGTAAGAATGTTCACCTTTCAGGTGGTGTTGGCATAGGCGGCGTTTTAGAGCCTTTACAAGCAAATCCTACCATTATTGAAGACAACTGTTTTATTGGTGCACGCTCAGAAATTGTTGAAGGTGTTATTGTTGAGCAAGGTGCGGTCATTTCAATGGGTGTTTATATCAGCCAAAGCACACGAATTTACGACCGTGAAACCGGTGAAACCCACTTTGGCCGTGTGCCTGCTGGGGCTGTTGTTGTACCAGGTTCAATCCCATCATCTGATGGCACCCACAGTTTGTACGCGGCTATTATCGTTAAAAAAGTCGACCAACAGACTCGTGAAAAAGTAGGTATTAATGCTTTATTGCGCTCTGTTGAAATTTAACATATCAACAAAAAGGCTAACTTAATTTACTTCAAGTTAGCCTTTTTAAATTTGTCACAATTGATTGTAAAATCTTAAAAAACACTTCAAAGTACTCAGCCCAATCAAGTAAACAACCGCATAAACCAGCCTTTATCAAGCTCAGCCTCACACTTTTTTAATTGCGCAGCGTAATTACTAGCACGATGTTTTACTTTTGTGGCTGTATTCATTAGCCATTGTTTCTTTTTATAAGTACCGCGTTTATAACCGCCCCACCCTTCATGATAATTGAGGTATTGCGCATAGGAGTCCCATTTACTCACCCCATTAATTTTATGGGTTTTATAAACAAACCACCCCATAAAATCGATGGCATCTTCAAACTCATCACGATCGGCTCCTGAGTTATCAGACTCTTTGATGTAATCTTGCCAAGTTGGAGTTTTCGCTTGAGAGTAACCATAAGCCGAACTTTTACGACCGATAGGTATAAAACCAAGAAAATAATCCATTGGCGGTTGAGCATTGTGTTTAAATGAGCTTTCTTGAAACATCATGCTCATCAACACCTGCTTTGGGGCGCCCCATTTTTCTTGAGCGTCTTTGGCCGCAAAATACCAATCACGTTTTTCACTAAAAATATCGCAAATATCATGAGGATTTTCAGGAGGTGCTGAAGCGCAGCCTCCTAAAATCAAAATAGACGAAAACAATAAAATATTTTTCTTCATAGTTTGAACTTTTTATTTTTCTACGTGTCTGATTACTTGAATGCAGCAGTTAGCATTGTTTTCATCCCTGAAGAATCCCTTTACGCAGCTCAATGAGCTGCGTTTTTTTATGCAAAATAATCAGCTAAAAACGTTTCAAAACTAACTGTATCGTTTTGTTCAATCTCACGTTGTTGCTGTAAAGAATGTTTAGCTTGTTCAGCAAAAATGTCTGCTGTTAGTGTGCTGTAATCTTGCGCTGCAAACTTAGCTTTATACGCTTGCGCTAATGAAAAAGCATAAGCACCATTATCTAAACCCGAAGCAAGTAGTTTGCTCATATATTGGCCCGAAAAAGTCATTTCAGAATTCACAATCCACTGACTCAAGGTTGCAATAGTATGTGAATATTCATCTGTTTTATACGCTTTATCAAGATAATCGGCAACTAAAGCAAGATCGGCAAATAAGTTTGCCCCCCAAGTTTGTAACTTAGTCGCTTCCCCATTACGCGATAATACCAACTCAGGATCTCGGCCATTGTTAACCACAGCACTCAAATTAGCTGAGGCTTGCGCTTGTTCAGCAACTGACATTAACGGCGAAGACTCAAGCGCACAATAGGTTAAAAATACATCAAGAAAGCGCATTTGCTCAAGACTAATGCCTACGGATGAAAAAGGATTTACATCCAATGCTCGAACTTCAATGTATTCAATGCCGCCTCGTGCGAGTGCTTCACTTGGCTTTTCACCTGCTAAAGTATTTCTTTTTGGTCTGATCGGTGAGTAAAACTCATTTTCAATTTGCAAAATATTATGATTAAGCTGCTTACGGCGACCATCAGGATAATCACCAATTGCATTATATAAGCCAGATGGCGTTGTTATCGCACTTCTAATACCTGCAATATAGTCATCTAAATTATTGTAAGTAACGTTTAACGCCGATTGGGCACTATTGGTATATCCTAAGTCACCTAAACGCAATGCAGTACCATAAGGTAAATACAAGCTGCCTTTACCAAAGGATTCAAAAGGTAATTTTGTTTCTCGCCCTTGTAAAAACGAACTACACAAAGCCGGTGAGGCACCAAACAAGTAACTAATTAGCCATAAGTTGCGTTTGAAGTTTCGGATAACCGCTAAATAACTTGCAGAAATAAAGTCTTGAAGTTCTTGGGTATCGTTTTGCAGCTCTTGTAGTTTCACCCAAAATGATTCTGGAAACGAAATATTAAAATGCACACCGGCAATAGCCTGCATCATACTACCGTAGCGATTCTTTAAACCTTCTCGATACAAGGTTTTCATTTGCCCAGTGTTTGATGTGCCATATTGCGCCAATGCAATTTCATCTTGATGCTTGATAAAACACGGCATACTAATTGGCCATAAAATTTCATCATCTAGTTTAGACAAGGTAAATTTATGAATATCCTCAAGCTGCTTTAATGTGAGTGCTGAGTCAGCTTGCGCCGGAGTGATAAATTCTAACAACGCTTCTGAGAAATCAGTGGTGATATATTTATGCGTTAATGCACTGCCTAATTCTGCTGAGTGCGGTTTTGAGGACAAGCGCCCTTGTTCTGTGATCCTGAGCGTCTCACGTTCAATACCTCGAATTATTCCAACCACTGCGGATAAATTATGAGGCAAACTAAGAGTTTGCAAAGTTGAAATTAATTGCTGATTTGTCAAAATATATCCTCAAAGCGAAACGCTTTTATAGCCATCCAGATACAATGGGGGCAAGATTAAAATACTCAAGCTATGAACTAGGCCAATAAAATAACTTTTCCAACTGTTTGCCCAGTTGCGACCCGTAAATGCGCAGCTGCAACGTCACTCATAGGAAAAACACTATCAATTATGAGCTCAAGTTGATTGTTTTGATACCAATCAACTAATTGCCGTAAATCATTTAGATTATTCTCTACCAACATACCTGTACATTGAAGCCCTAATTGTGCTGCAGTTGTAACAATTTGTGGCGCTGTAATAGTAGGTACGGTCACCACTTGGGCGCCTGGTTTAAGGGCACTTAATGCCGATAACCCACGCTCGCCACCAGCAATATCAAAAAAGCCAGCCGCTTGATTCCCTGCATAAAACACCTCATAACTGATGGCGTCTATCGCCAGCGTTTCAAATAACTGATCTTTTGGCTCACCGGTAACTGCGGTTACTTTAAAACCTAAGTTTCGCGCAATTTGAAGCGCTAAATGGCCTACGCCACCACGTGCTGCATTAATATAAATATGTTGTTCTTTAGATAAATTACGCGTTAACAACCGAATACCTTGCAACGCCGTGAGCCCCGCCAAACACAGACCCGATAACAGAGTATTTTCTTTCGCTGCGCTGACTTTTATTACCTCAGTGGCATCAACTAAGCAATATTGTTGATAACAACCTGGGTTAACAGCAAAGCCAACCATGCCAATGACCCAGTCGCCTTGAGTGAACTCACTCACATCTTGACCACATGCAATCACTTCACCACACACGTCATAACCCAGTACTAGCGGAAAATTTTCTTTATTTTGAGCTGCGGCAAAACCTATACCATTACGAGTTTTGACATCAATTGGATTAACCGCAGCACTGATTGTTTTTATCAAAATTTGCTGTGATTTTAAGCTGGCAACATCGCGTTCTACTGAGCTAAATTCGTCAACTGAACCAAACTGGTTTATAACAAACGCGCGATTACTGAGTTTAACAGGGTGCATAATTGGTTCTCTAGCAGTTAAAACCTACTGATTTTATACTGATATTTAGCAAGACAGATTGGTCATTATTATGCGACTGAAGGTTTTTTTTGTCGATGATGTTTCTATTATTTTTAAGTCTTGTAGCTAAATAACACTTTTAAATCAGCCAGCTTGATTTAAACTAATAAACAAAGGTGCAAAGAGATAAGCTAGATGGACATTCGTTTTTCAGTTAAATACCTAGGGATAGTTATTTTATTAAGCTCAAGTCTGTATGTCAGCGCAAAAACGATTCGCGTTTATACTTGGACTGACGCTAAAGGAATTGTGCATTATTCACAAATAATGCCTGAACATTCGAGTTACCAAGAGTTTGAAATAAAAGAGCCAGTAAATCTGACGCTACCAACAACTGAAATGCTGTTTGATGAAGCTAAACCGACCTTAGTCGAGGAGCTTGATAAACGCTCAGAAGATTACTGTGAAAAATCGCGTCACAATCTCAACGTGTTAGAAAACTTTGGAGAAATCACTGCGATTGATGAAAGTGGCCAAGAAAAAATTCTTTCAAGTGCCGATAAACTGGAGCACATCGAACTGGCGCAAAAGCGCATAAAAATGTTTTGTGAAGCCACATTATAAAAAAGGGCTTGAATTACAATTCAAACCCTTCTTCAAGTTACTCAAGCTTAGTTATTGAGCATCAACGGTAATACTAAACTGTCCATCGACCAGAGCAATAACAAAGCAACTACCAGCAGCATAATCACCTTCTAGTAATTTTTGCGCTAATGGATTTTCAATATAGTGTTGAATAGCTCGTTTTAATGGTCTTGCCCCAAACACAGGATCAAATCCAGCAAGCGCTAACTGGCTAAGCGCTTCATCGGTTAACCGCATCGTATATCCATTATCAACTAAACGTTGTTTTAATTTAGCTAACTGAATATCCGCAATATGTTTAATGTGCTCGGTCGAAAGTGGATGAAATACCACGGTATCATCAATTCGATTAATAAACTCTGGCCTAAATTGAGTTGTGAGCACGTCCATTAACATAGCTTTTAAACGCTCATAATCACTGTTAACCGCATGCTCTTGAATAACATCAGAACCTAAGTTTGATGTCATAATGATCACGGTATTTTTAAAATCAACCGTGCGCCCTTGTCCGTCCGTTAAACGGCCATCATCAAGCACTTGTAACAAAATATTAAATACATCGGGATGTGCTTTTTCGATTTCATCAAGCAAAATAACGCTATAAGGTTTGCGCCTAACAGCTTCGGTTAAATAGCCACCTTCTTCATAACCAACATAACCTGGCGGCGCACCCACTAATCGAGCCACAGAGTGCTTTTCCATAAACTCCGACATATCGATACGTACCATGGCATCTTCGGTATCAAATAAGAACGTTGCCAATGCTTTGGTTAATTCGGTTTTTCCGACCCCGGTCGGGCCTAAAAATAAGAAAGAGCCAATCGGACGATTTGGATCTGAAAGCCCAGCTCGCGAGCGGCGAATTGCATTAGCGACAGCTGTGACAGCTTCATCTTGGCCAATCACTTGGGTGTGGAGGTTTTCTTCCATTTTTAATAATTTACTGCGTTCACCTTGTAACATTTTGGTGACTGGAATACCGGTCCAACGCGATAAAATTTCAGCAATTTCATTTTCGCCCACTTTATTTCGCAATAAACGCATATCTTGCATTTCAACTTGCGATGCTAAATCAAGTTTGCGCTCTAGTTCTGGAATGCGGCCATATTGTAGCTCTGACATGCGTTGTAAATCGCTCGCTCGGCGAGCAATTTCTAAATCTAACCGCGCTTGTTCTAATTCTGTTTTAATAACTTGTGTACCTTGAAGCGAGGCTTTTTCTGCAATCCAAACTTCATCTAACTCATTATATTGTTTATCTAATACTAAAATTTGTTGTTTGATATCTTGCTGGCGCTGCAAGCTCGCTTCATCTTTTTCTTTGGCAAGCGCGTTATCTTCAAGTTTTAATTGAATAATTTTACGCTCAAGTTTATCTAGCACTTCTGGTTTTGAATCGATTTGCATCCGTAAAGATGAGCCTGCTTCATCAATTAAATCAATTGCTTTGTCTGGGAGTTGACGGTCACTTATATAACGATGTGATAGCGTTGCTGCCGCCACAATGGCCGGATCGGTAATTTCAACACTGTGATGTAGTTCATAGCGCTCTTTTAAACCACGTAAAATTGCGATGGTGTCTTCGACTGTCGGCTCTTCAACCAGCACTTTTTGAAAGCGACGCTCAAGTGCCGCATCTTTTTCGATGTATTGACGGTATTCATCTAGAGTGGTTGCCCCCACACAATGGAGCTCTCCGCGCGATAACGCAGGTTTGAGCATATTACCCGCATCCATCGCACCATCACTTTTACCTGCGCCGACAATGGTATGAATTTCATCAATAAATAAAATAACGCGCCCTTCTTCTTTGGCAAGCTCATTCAGCACTGCTTTTAATCGTTCTTCAAATTCACCACGATATTTAGCCCCAGCAACAAGCGCACCTAAATCGAGTGAAAGCACTCGCTTATCTTTTAAACCCTCAGGCACTTCACCATTAATAATTCGCTGTGCTAATCCTTCAGCTATGGCTGTTTTACCCACACCGGGTTCACCGATTAATACTGGATTATTTTTAGTACGACGTTGTAATACTTGAATCGTGCGGCGAATTTCGTCATCACGACCAATAACGGGATCAAGCTTTCCGAGCTCTGCCCGCTCAGTTAAATCAACCGTGTATTTTTCGAGTGATTGGCGAGAATCTTCAGCGCTGGCATCTTCAACTTTTTGTCCACCACGAATAGCTTGAATTGCGGTTTCTACTTTAGTGGCATTTAAACCAAAGGTTTTAAATATTTCGCCCAAAGGCCCTTTATCTTCACAGGCAGCTAAAATAAAAATCTCACTTGAGATAAATTTATCTTTGCGTTTTTGCGCGTATTTATCACATAAATTCAGTAAATTAACCATGTTTGGTGATAATTGTACATCACCACCAATGCCTTCTACTTTAAATAGCTTTTCCATGGCTTGTGATACTTTGCCATTCATCTCAGAAGAGTTCACTCCAGCTTTTGCTAACAATGCTCGCACACTTGAACCGGTTTGCTGTAAAAGTGCATACATTAAATGCACCGGTTCTATAAATTGGTGATCTCGACCCAACGCTAAAGATTGAGCATCGGATATCGCAGCTTGGAATTTACTTGTCAGTCTATCTAATCGCATCGTATTTAACCTTGAAAAACTAATTAACTACTTACTAGATGGGTGCAAGATGAACAATGTTCAAGGTGCGAAACAAAAGATTATTGATTTAGATCAGTTTTGTGTTAACCAAATTACATGTGCCATACGCCCCGTATTGGCAGTACGACGATAGGAAAAGAATAATTCGGCATTTTGATAAGTACAGAGCTGCTGACTAAAAACAGTTTTGATGCCTAATAACGCTAATTGAGCGCGAGCAATGGCAAAAATATCAGCCCAATATTTACCGTTGGTTTTGGCTCTAAATATCGATGTTGTGTCTAAAGATGAAAAAGCGTCAACGACATCGCTGCCAACTTCAAATGCACCGGGGCCAATTGCAGGACCTAAATAAGCCAATATCTCATTTACAGGGCAATCAAACTTTGCAATGGTATTAGCAATAATCCCATTGGCCAAGCCTCGCCAACCGCCATGAACAACCGCAATTTGGCTAGCTTGTTTATCACATAAAAAAAGAGGTAAACAATCGGCAGTCATAATCGCAAGCGGCTGATTGTGGCACTTAGTATAAAACGCATCAGCATCAGGAATATTCACGCATGCAGGATAATTAGAGTCAACCACTACAACTTTGGTGCTGTGAGTTTGATTGAGCCAAAGTGCAGGTGCTGGCAAACTTTGATTTAAAATATGACGATTTTGTTCAACATGCTTGGCATTATCACCAACATGGAAACCAAGATTTAGGCTATCAAATGGAGGCTTAGAAACGCCGCCATCTCGCGTTGTTGAAAACGCATTGACCTGCAAAGGTGCAGGCCAATTAGGTTTAACTAGTTTCACTAATAGTCTTCACGACCATGTAGCGCAGTATCTGCACGTAAAACTTCGGTTAAATATTGCATATCATCTGGAATTGGCGCATGCCAAGTCATCATCTCGCCCGTAATTGGGTGTTCAATAGTTAACATCACCGCGTGTAACGCTTGACGACGAAACTTTTGTAAACACTCAAATAGCTCTGGTGTTGCTTTTTTCGGCGGTCTTGGACGACCGTTGTAAGATTGATCCCCTACCAACGGATGTGTTAAATAAGACATATGGACACGAATTTGGTGAGTACGGCCTGTTTCTAGACGTAAACGTAAACGGGTATGGCTTCTGAATTTTTCAGCTACACGAAAATGTGTTACCGCAGGTTTACCGGTTATTGTTACATCCATATGAGTACGCTTTGTTGCGTGGCGGCCAATGGGCTTATCTATCATGCCACCAGCTGTCATGGTTCCAGTACAAATTGCTTCATACTCTCGGGTAAAGTTATAGCGCGCTTGAAGGTTTGCCACTAAACGAGTTTGTGCAGGAATTGTTTTGGCAACCACCATTAACCCTGTCGTGTCTTTATCAAGACGATGCACGATACCAGCGCGTGGTACGTTTGCGATTTCAGGGCAATGATGTAACAACGCATTGAGCACTGTGCCATCGGCATTACCTGCACCAGGGTGAACAACTAAACCTGCCGGTTTATTTATTACTAAAATATCATCATCTTCATACACGATATTCAGTGCGATATTTTGTGCTTCGTATTCACGTTGTGGTTCGATGGTAGCACTAATGACAACTTGCTCTTCACCAAACAGTTTTTCCTTGGGAATATTTTTAATTTCGCCGTTAATTTGCACCATATCATCTAAAATCCAAGTTTTTATCCTAGATCGAGAATATTCAGGGAACAAATCAGCGAGAATTTGGTCTAGACGTTTGCCACCAAGTTCTAAAGGAACTTCAGCGGATAAAGATATTTGCTCAGCCATTTAACATGTTTACCTAATTTACCAGTGCAAGCTCGTGCTGACTGGGGTAGAATCGCTTAATTAGGTATAGTTTACTCGGTTTTACCGACTTGGCCTAGCTCAAGACAACAAAGGTAGTTAATAAATGATAAATATAAAAAGGAAACGTGTTTTTAGCGCCGCTTTGATCCTTCTAATGCTAAGTGCATGTTCATCTAAACCTGAACAAGAACAAATTGAACGAGTGCCAAACAAGTCAGCCCAAGCCTTATACGATGATGCAAAACAAACTCTTGATTCGGGTTTATATATTCGCGCAATCGAATTACTCAGTGCGATTGACTCCCGCTACCCTTTTGGCCCAATGTCAAAACAAGTACAAATGGATTTAGTTTATGCGCATTATCAATCAAATAATACCGACAAATCGATTGCCACAATTGACCGGTTTATTCGATTAAACCCAAATCATAAAGATCTTGATTACATGTATTACATGCGTGGTTTAAATAATATCAAAGCCGATGAAAATGCTTTTCAAGAGTATTTTGGTGTTGATAGAGCTGACCGCGATCCAATAAAAACCCGTGAAGCGTATAAAGATTTAGATACGTTAATCAAAAAGTATCCAACAAGTAGCTATGCCGATGAAGCTAAAAAACGTCAAGTCTGGTTACTCAATAAAATGGCTCGTTACGAAGTAAAAGTGGCCAATTATTACTACGACCGCCAAGCTTATTTAGCTGCGGCTAATCGTGGTAAGTATGTAGTTGAGCATTTTGGCCAAAGTAGTTATGTCAAAGAAGCTTTAGAAATTATGGTCAACAGCTATGATAAACTAGGTCTTTCTGATCTTCGAGACCACTCAGAGCAAATTCTACAAGCAAACAAAAACTAAAATAGGCGCGATAAGCGCCTTTTTTGTATTGCTTAAGAATACAAACTAAAAAAACCTGAGTTCTGGATAAGAGATTTACCAAAATATTGAATTAAAGCTAGATTTCTTTGTTATGTTTCTCTAGCCAGTGATTTCAGAGGATAACAAGCCCGCTTGAAACGTCAATAATTGGTCTATTGCACGTTATTTCAACGCAGTTAACGTTGAAAATAACGGCCTCAGATTGATTTATTATCTAGTATTTAGGTTAAATAGCAGCTTCGTCCTCTTCACCAGTACGAATACGCACCACGCGCTCAATATCAGTGACAAAGATTTTACCATCCCCAATTTTTCCTGTTTGCGCTGTTTTAATAATGACATCAATTGCACGGTCTACATCTTCATCAGCAAGTACAATGTCTAATTTAACTTTTGGCAAAAAATCCACCATATATTCAGCACCACGATAGAGCTCAGTATGTCCTTTTTGACGGCCAAATCCCTTTACTTCACAGACTGTCATTCCTGTAATATCAATCTCAGATAACGCTTCACGCACATCATCTAATTTAAAAGGTTTGATTATGGCTTCGATTTTTTTCATTGTTGCGCCCAAATTAGAACTAAATTGCATCGATTTTAGACAATCACGTAACTAGGTGCAATTACTGATTTTTTAAGCCCGCTTAGTAAATGTTAAAAATCAGTAAAAATACTGATAAAATAAGGCTTAGCAGGGTAAAAAATAAACGTTATACTTAGAAAAAAGGAGACTCACATGTTGTATAAAAATAGAGGTTTTACTCTTTTAGAGTTAATGGTAGGTATCGCAATTCTAGGTATCATTTCTGCAATCACTATGTTTAATGCCAGTACAATGCTTGCAAGTGATAGAGCAAGTAGCTTTGTTGATGAATTTACACGTAATCTTAAATTTGCGCGGGCTAAAGCATCTTCCGTCGACCAAGTTGTTACTATGTGCCCACTAAATAATAATGTTTGTAGCTCAAACTGGCAGTTAGATAAGGTCACTGTTTTTGTTGACGTAAATAACAACCAAAAATTTGATTCGCCTGACGATACCATTTTGCGCACAATGAGCATTGTTAAATCTCAAGATAAATTTAGCCAAATATTAGGCTCAGGCGCTATCAGTTACAACGGACAAGGCCGTGCATCAGGTGCACACCGCTTTGTTTATTGCCCAAAGGATCAAGCTGACAGTAATACCGCATTTGAAGTCACCGCGACAGGAAAAACCTATAATTTAGGTAAATCAAGTTATACTTGCACAAGCTAAAACTTGGGCTAAATTTGAAATAAAAGGATCATTGTAAGGCTTCAAGGATGAAGTTCACACATTCAGGATTTACATTTTTAGGATTAATGGTATGCATTACCATTTTATCTATTATTACTTCCATCGCTAGTTTCTCTTATGGCCCTCTGCTTGCAAAAAACCGGCAAAATAACAAGATGTCATTGCTGAAAACGAATTTAGCTTATGCTCGAAATTCTGCCGTTAGCTATAATCTTTCAATAACATTCTGCCCAATGAAAGGTGCTCAATGCACCAACAATTGGCAGGACAAAATTTACCTATTTACAGATGCAAACGCCAATCAATTTCTTGATGATAACGATACTATAATCTTTATGTTAAATGCTATTCCTGCAACAGATACATTGACATATCCTCGCCACGCAATAACTTATCGAGGTGATGGCAGTATCGCGGGTTTTCAATCAGGGAGTTTTATTTATTGCCTTAAAGATTACCCAGATATTATGGGAAAAAGACTGACAATAAGCCAAGCAGGACGTTTCAGGATAAGGGATATTAAGTGCCAAAGTGATAAATAATTATTACTTTGGCACTTTTAGATTTACCAACAGGGACCGCTACCAGTAAAGGTTTTTTCAGATGTATCTGCAATAGTAAAACTAGTACAGCCGCTATCTTGAAGGGCTATTCCCGACGCAGGTGTTGCCTTAACAGTGAACTTTGTATTTGCATTTGTGGTTGTGATTTCTAAACTATACAAGCCTGTCTCTGTACTAGATGAACCGATACCAATATCTGTTAAAGAACTAGTATACTCATGGTTATCTACATAATATTGTTCTAGTTTATTCGCAATATCAAGTAAGGCAGTCATCGCTTCTGTACGTGCAGAACGCTTAACATGCTCACTATAGTTAGGGATTGCAATAGCTAATAATATACCTACTATTGTGACTGCAATCATCACTTCTATTAATGTAAATCCTTGCTGTTTCATATTTTTGCCTTAAAAGTCTGCTTCTCGATAAATATAAGTTCTATGCGTTTTTAAACCAACAAAATCGCCACTTAAATCAATTTTACCGTCACCATTTTCATCGATAGGTACCAGATTATTTGAGATGGCTTTCGCTTTAATGACACCACTACCATCTTGACCACTGCCTACACCAATTAACAAGAATTGACTGTTATCATCCTCTCCTTTGTCAAAAATAAGCTGCGGTGTTGATGGCACTTTGTTGCCAACATCAAACTTTAAATTATCATAAATTTTAGCGCCATAATGTAAATGAAATGCATATAAAGCACCTGAACCACCGTTAATATCACATTGACTTACATTTGAATCACTTGCAGGAGTGAAAGAAGTATAATAAGCAACCCCTCCAATTACTGCTGGCTTTGCCAAAGCTTTTTCACTAACGCCTAGCGCATAGCGCCAGCCAACAAAATTTTTCGCATATTCAGCTTCTAATGTTCTAAACTCATCGACTGATTTGTCTTCAAATGATTTAGCTTTTATATCCATAAGTTGATCAATTGTTACAACCTTAGGTTTAGAGCTTAACGTGAATGATTGCGTTAATACTTTTTCATCTCGGATCATAAATAATTGATCGTCAACACTGGTGTTTTTAGGGTTTGTTCGATTACCACTGCCAATCAAAATTGCTTCATAAGGTGTTTGTCGACGAGATAGCTGTTTCGAGACTGATCCATTATCATCTATAGTCGTTTCAGTTACTTTACTAAAATAAGTTCGAGCAACCTCTGGCTGATAAAAAAACTTTCTATCTGTAACTCCTGTACCACCCAGTGCTGCAATTTTAATAACTGTCCATGGTTCACTCCCATTAGGTGAATCACTTGGCATATCGATACGCCAAACATTTCCGCCGGTATCAGCAGTGTACATTCTATCGGTCATTCCATCGTAATCAGAATCAAGTAGTGCTATATCTGCAGGAATACTATTACTTAATCCACTAAAATTAACGGTGCCACCACCAGGTGTAAAACTTGCGACTAGTTCACCCGATTCCGCATCTGCAATAAATACACCCAATCCTTTGGTATCAGTCGCAGAGGCATTTGCATCTTTTGCGATATCATAACCCGCACCAAAGACTAATAGCGGTTTATTTTTATAACCTGCGACATCAATAAAAGTCACCTTAGGTTGAGACCACGTTTGACCTAGCAGGCTATAACCCGATTTTGTTGGATTGATTGGATTTGACCAGAGTAATTTCGGTTTATCAGCTACACTGATATCTAACGCATAATAAGATGAACCGCCGCGGCGCATTCCTAAAAAAGCCCACACTTTATCACCGGATTCGATAATGCCATTATCATTTGCATCATCAATATAAATAGTTGGCGTTAAATCCATACCATACACTTTGCCTTCACCAACTTCAGGGATCACATTGTTTTTTAACTCAGGTAAAATAGGAAATAACTCAGAAGGAATAAACGCCCACTCTTCACTGATATCATCCGTTGTACCGCTGTCTTTAAACATATGAACAAAACCAGCATTAGTGCCAACTAGCAAGCGAATATTACCATCACCATAATTTATCGCCACAGGGCGAGAGTGAAGAGGATCACCAAAAATTGCAGGCCTTAAATCGGTTTTACTATTATCTAAATCTTCATCATCGATATCGATACCCGCACTCCAATTGACTAAATTAGCCAATTGTTGGTCGCTATAACCACTAAATACAGAGCTTGCTTTTAAGGTGGTTTTAACATTATCAAAACTAAATACTGGCATACTACCGCCACTACCAGCAGTACCTACATCAGTGTACACTTTTCGTGAAGCCATAGCTGAAATACGAGCAGAAACCCCCCCTTTACCAACCACGTTGCCATCAGCAGCCTCACCTTCTTTCAACCAAAATGTTGAAGCTGTTTTTTTAATATTTCCTTCACCATCAATGGCCGCATCATTATTTTTATCAACTAGCTTCTCACCTGAAAGTTTCAGCTTTTTGATATTACCATCCCATCTTGGTCCGGTATTTGGGTAGAACATTGCAAAATAAACTGCATCTAGGGTTTGGGTACGGTCACTTTGACTGCTAGCAACCGAAGGCGAAGTAAAGGTATCGTTAATTTGACGGATTTTAGTGATAGTTTTTTTAAGCGCTTCTGTTAGCTGCTCTGCCGTACTGGCTAATAAATACTCACCTCCACCATCTGATGCTGTTTGTTTCAATAAATCAAGTCCATCATCACTCATACCTGACCCAAAACCAATGGTGAATGTACGTGCGATATCTGTCACTCCAGAGGTAGTAGGGAACAAATCAACATTCAACATATACTTTGCTAAAGAATTTAAATAACTTCCTGATTTAGATTTCGGATATGCCCCATACTTACTATTATACAAAGATTTTATATTGCCATTCTGACCACCATCCTCGGTTGGATCTCCATCGGTCATAATGATCATATTGATACTGTTATCACAACGAAGGATATCTAAACCACTATCATCTTTTTTTGGTTTAAAAGGTGAATCATAACTAGAATTATCCTCGATATCTTTATCCCTATCGGCAATGTTTTTTGCATAATTCACCCCACCACCAGTTAGATATAGGTATGACTCATATAAAGTTTCAGCAAGCGGCGTACTTCCACCAGCTCTTAAGCTTTCTATTTTTGTTAATATTGCTTCTTTTGAACTACCAAGCCCAGCTAAAATATAACCCCCACTGCCACCATTAAAGCGCATAAGTCCAAATTCAATATCAGTATTTTGTTCTACAAGTGCCTTCATTGCCGCCTGTGCAACTTTAATTCGAGAGTCAGCGCAGTAAACTTGATTTCCTTTTCGATTATAACAATATTCACCTGTCGCAACGGAACTCTCCATACTTCCCGATGTATCAAATACAATCATCACTCTGGGTTTTTCGGTAGTTTGTACATTATGATTAACATACAATTCGATATCACTTGCGCTTACAGCGGGCACTTGCACTGACAAGCACAACAAGGTCAAAGCCTTTAAAGATAAATTGAAGTACTTCATTTTATTCCCCTCAAAAATACCATTTAATAAATAATTCATTATTGTCCCTGCCCCGCACCACCAAGCTCCTGCAAAATACCAGAATGAACCACAACAATGTGCTTTTTCTCAGCACCATATTTCATTTCGGCTTGAATTCTAAGTGCATTGCATTTAATGCCGTTGGTCACTGCATATTGCGGTGGACAATCAAGCTCCGTAGGACCTGTGTTTTCATTAAATAAAACCACTTTTGAATCAGGATTAGCACTTTGCGCAGTAATATCTTGTGATACGCCAACACCGCCAAACTGTCCGTTCAACCATAATAATTTACTCGCACCTTTTTCATTCATTGCACCGCGTAGTGATAAGTCAGCATCACCTTTTATAATCATTTCTGCCGTTTCACTTTCTTGCGCGGCATTAACCATTTTCAAATCTAATGAACTTGAGCTCATTAAACTCACTGCAATTCCAGTCATTGCGATAATCATGACTAATGCAGCAACCAAAACCACGCCTTGTTGCTTATGTTGAGTTACCATTGCCATCTGTCATTTCCTCCATTATCCAAACGTACCGTTGAAACAAACAACATACGACGATATTGATCGTTAAACGTAAGGTCTCGCGCATTTTGCCCGCTACCACCTAAGGTATAAGTTCGGCTCTCGGATTTCATATCTCGGTCTATATCCATTGAACGAACTAAAATAAACATTTGCACCGTTAAAATCACGCCACTTTGTTGCTCCCAATCAGAAGCGCTCATTTGTGATACAGTTTTATAAGTATCGACTCGATTATCGCCGTTAAAATCCATACCATATAAAAAGCGGATATTTTCAACGCCTTCCATTATTGTCTCAGTAGTAATCCCTTTTGCAGTTAATCGCTTTCTCATTAGTGTGGGCACTGTTAATGAGCGGCCATTTACTGTGTAACTATCATTAGCAATATAATATGCATGATGGTTATAAGCCCAAAGCGAAGAGCCAGGCGGTATTGCAACCACAGCGCCTGTGCCACTTATTACAGAAATCGAATTTGGGTTAACCACAAAATAATATTGATTAGTGCCCGTTGATTGACCCGTTGAGTCATTACCGGCAACCCCCTTTAATTGAATCACATCACTATTACTTATACTGTCGGAGATACAACCAAGCACATTGGCGCCATTAGTCTGCTCACCATAAACAAAACGAAAATTGGATGATGAAGCAACCGGAAAACTAGCGTTATTTTCACCGGCGCTGCAATCTGGTGATGGCAAGGCGGGCGCTAAAACATTCGCCTCGTTAGGTGATTGCGAAAACGTTCCCCAAAATCCTGCTAATTCGATATCACGACGCAAAATATCCATCGCTAACCGACCTGACTCCTGTAAATCACCAATTTCGAGCGTATCTTTGGTGGTAGTTTTCATTGCTACATACGTAAACATAACTCCTGCGAGAATAAACGCTCCGACAAATAGCGAAATCATTAACTCAACTATGGTAAAACCTCGTTGTTTCATTAGCCATTCCTCACATTTATATAGGTATCAATGACCACCATGCGACGATTTTTAGAGCTGCCACAACTAATCGCTTTATTGGTATCAGACTGAGTCATTTGCTGTCTGCCTTCCCAACTCACAACAACTTGTAAATTTATTTCGTTTGCACCGGGGGATGAGGGATCGATACAAACACTCGCATTAGCAAGCGCACCTGTACGCTCTTTGGCTTTAATCGCTTTTTTCCACTCTTCAATATCATAAAGAGCGAGTTGTGAAGCATTGCATAAATTACTTAAACAAGAAGAGATAGAACCAGCTTTACTCTCACTACTAAAATTAACTTTATAGTCATTTACTAAAGTAGGACTGTCGTTCGAACGAATACGTTGCACAATGTCGTTAGCAAGCGCAAGTGCCGCTGCACGCTGCACTGAATCATAGCTCGCCTGTTTTGCTTTTGCTTGCAGCGCAACAGTGCCAAGTAAACCAACAGTTAAGACAATAAATGCAATGAGCACTTCAAGTAGGGTGAAACCAATTTGACGTTTTGGATAAGCCATAATAAGTACACTATTAGAATAATCTAAGGGTAAGAGTATGCAGATTTGACCTTAATACAATCAATGAAGGAGTGAGCGGTTAAGAATTCCCGATAAATGGTCAAGCAATTAAATTATTGAGTTTGAAATAGTAGTTTTACTTTTTTACTTTCGCGGCGGCTTACTTCCAAGCGCTTATCAAGCCCGGTTAGGGATACAAATAAACCCTGTTCGGTATTAAACAAAGCATCAAGTTTATTTTGATTAATGAGTATTTTACGGTGGATTCTGAGCAATTGTTGCGGATATTTTAGCTCTAATTGCTTCAAAGATGTATCGAGTAAGACCTCACCACCATGGTGAAATACTTTGGAAAACTTATCATCCGCTTCAATATAAAGCACCTCAGAAACTAATAACTGACGCGTATTTGATCCTAGCTGATATTGAATACTGGCTTCTTTTTGGCTCTCAAGTTGCGCTCGATTTAATTTGCCTAAAGACGCAATCACTTTAGCCAGCGCCTCGGCTTCTAATGGTTTAACTAAGTAACCCGTAGGAACCGTTTGAATCGCAGCGAGTGCATGATTAGTATGAGCGGTTATAAATACTAATGCCGGTGGAATTTTAAATAAATTAAGTTGTTCAGCTAATTCTAAGCCGTTCATCAGCGGCATTTCGATGTCTAAAAAAACAACTTGCGGTAAGTGCATTTTTGCCAGTGTGAGTGCTTCGACACCATTTTGAGCTTCACCAACCACAAGGAAATGTGGATGATTTTCATTTAGTAATCGCTTTAATCTCAATCTAGCTAAAGGTTCATCATCAACAATTAATACCCTCACTTTATTCTCCTAGTGGCAATACTAATTTAACCCGATATTGTTCAGGCCGTTTGTGAGTAGTTAAAGATGCTTTATCCGCAAAAGCTAAACTTAAACGCTTTTGAATATTAGCCACAGCAACACCGTTATTTTCGCGCACGCAATGTGCATCTTTAGCAATAGGATTGATAATCATAACAGTGACTGACTGCGAAGTAACATGCATTTCAACTCGGATCACTCCCGTTGTTGATAATGGTTCAATCCCATGATTAACCGCATTTTCTAGCAAAGGCTGAATTGTTAAACTTGGTAGCTGGAGTTCAGGGATCTCAGGGGGCATGTGCCACTCAAGGGCTAATCGATTGCCTAGCCGCCATTGTTCTATCTGTAAATATTGCTGCGCTAATTTAATCTCATGCGTTAAGGTCACTGACTTTCCAGCTTGCATTGCAGCGCGGGCTAAGGCAGCAAGTGCAAGAATCGTTTTTTCGGCTTCTTTAGCATCATGATGCACTAATTCAGCGGCAGTATTTAAACTGTTAAATAAAAAATGTGGTCTGATCCGAGCTTGCAGTGCATCAAGTTCAGCCCGATCAAAAGCCGATTTAGCTTGATTGTGCTCTTGATGCATCACACTAAATTGTACAAACAACAAAGCCAAAATGGTCGCTATGAGTAAGTTTTTTCCAAGCACATCATTAAAAGCACTGAGTTCTAAGAGCGCTAATTGCACGAGCAATACTGTAGCTAAACTCGTCACCCCATTAATGACCAATAAAATAATCAGCACTTGTGGTGTTAAAGTGTTTTTTTTAATCAAGGGTTTAATAATTGAGAGTAAAAATAAACTTATCAGCGCAACAACATGAATAAAAAGACTGATCAAACCAAGTCTTAACCAAGGGTCGCCTTGTGTGAACGGAGAAAATGAAAGGATAATAGCAAGAAATTGGCCAACCACTAAGGTGGCCAATGTAATACGATCGTTAATGAGGCTTGGTAAAAGATACCCTTGAAACTGAGCATAATAGGTCATGTTCGGGCCTCATTTCGATAAAATGTTATCTTAGTTCAACAGGCACTGCAAAAACGATATTCTCTATCTCGCCTGGATTCTCAACCACATCATCTGCACCCCATTCTTTTAGTTGTGCAACAACCTGCTTAACTAAAATTTCGGGCGCCGATGCGCCAGCTGTCACACCAATAGTATCACTTGCTTTAAACCATGTTTGTTCCATTGAACTGGCATCATCAATTAAATAAGCTGTGGTGCCCATTTTATCAGCAAGCTCACGTAAACGATTAGAATTGGAACTATTTTTAGCGCCCACCACGAGCAATACATCTGCTTTTTCAGCCAGCTCTCGCACCGCATCTTGACGATTTTGCGTGGCATAGCAAATATCATCTTTGCGAGGACCATCAATTTGAGGAAACTTAGCGCGCAGTGCGTCAATCACATCCGCCGTATCATCAACTGATAAAGTGGTTTGACTGCAATAAAAAAGATTACTCGGGTCTTTGACAACTAAATTGGTTACATCTTCAGCTGTTTCAACCAAATAAATGCCACCTTTCTTACTGTCGTATTGGCCCATGGTACCTTCGACTTCAGGATGTCCCTGATGACCAATTAAAATACACTCTGTGCCACGACGACTTGCGCGAGTTACTTCCATATGCACTTTAGTAACCAAGGGACAGGTTGCGTCAAATACTCGTAAAGCACGGCGCTTTGCCTCGGCTCTCACCGCCTGAGACACACCGTGAGCACTGAAAATAACAATATTATCATCAGGTACTTGGTCTAGTTCATCTACAAATACGGCACCACGTTTTTTTAAGCTATCAACCACGTATTTGTTATGTACAACTTCATGGCGAACATAAATCGGCGCAGTAAAAATATCTAGAGCACGCTCAACGATACTGATGGCTCTATCAACACCAGCGCAAAAACCACGAGGATTGGCCAATAAAACTTTCATTAATTGGCCACCGAAATAATTTCAACATCAAACGTTAAATGCTGACCAGCTAAAGGATGATTAAAATCAACCGTTACAGAATCACCAGCAACCTCACGAATAAGTCCAGGAAGCTCAGTACCATCTTGCTGCGTAAAAGCAATGATTGCACCTACCTGAGCGGGTGCATCCACGCCAAACTTACTGCGGTCAAGATGATAGATGTTATCAGGGTTCGGCTGACCAAAAGCATCTTCAGGTGCAAGTTCAAAAGATTTATTTTCACCCGCTTTTAAACCTAACAAACACTTTTCAAAATTAGCCGTAAGACTCCCGTCTCCCATTACTAATTTCGCTGGTTTATTATGCACTTTGCTTGAATCAGCAGCAGAGCCGTCAGATAACTTAATTGAAAAGTGAAATACAACTTCAGATTGCGCACCAATTACTACATCAGTCATGCTTTAACTCCTCTGATTTTTGATCGCGAAATGCATCTAATAATAACAATCCAGCACCAATACAAATTGCGCTATCGGCAATATTAAAAGCTGGGAAATGCCAATTATCATAATAAACATGAATAAAATCGATTACATAACCATAAGTTAAACGATCGTATAAGTTACCCAACGCACCGGCCAAAACCAGAGAATAAGCGCTGCATAATACAATGTTTTTTGCTGGTAGCTTTTTCAACCACCAAGTTAACAACACACTAATGCTAAGAGCTATAATGCTGAAAAACCATCGTTGCCAACCACCGGCTTCACTTAAAAAGCTAAACGCAGCACCATAATTATGTACATATGTCAGGTTAAACACAGGCAAAAGCTCTATCGACTGATAGAGCTCCATTTGTGTGCTAACGACATACTTTGATACTTGGTCAACAATTAATAAGATCACTGTTAACCATAACCAAACTAAACCACTTTTGTTATTTAGCACACCTTGCTCCTAAGCAAATTGACGCACTTCACCATCGCCGTCAACGTTGGTCACACAGCGACCACAAATATCAGGGTGCTGTTCATTAGTACCAACATCATCGGTGTAATGCCAACAACGCTCACATTTTTTACCGTTAGTAGCAGCAACACTAATCGATAAACCATCAATTTCAGTTGCTTTAGCCGTTGCACCAGCACTGTCGCTTGCTGCAATTGATACTTTTGAACATAACAATACAAAGCGTAGTTCAGAAGCGACTCGGTTTAATTGAACGCCAAGTTCATCATCTGCATATAAAGTCACTTCAGCCTGTAAAGCAGCACCAATTAGCTCAGCTTTACGGGCACTTTCAAGCTCTTTATTTACTTGGTCGCGCACAGTTAAAATTAACTGCCAAAATGCATTGGTTGCTTCAGCGTTTTCAGCTTTAACCAGACCCTGATACCACTCACCGGTAAAGACAAATTGCTCACGCTCACCCGGTAATACTTGCCAAATTTCCTGCGCAGTAAAACTCATAATTGGCGCCATCCAACGTGTCATTGCTTCAGCAATATGGAATAAAGCGGTTTGACATGAGCGACGGGCAAGACCATCTGCTTTAGCTGTATATTGACGGTCTTTAATCACATCTAAATAGAATGAACCAAGCTCAACAGTACAAAAATTCATCAACTTTTGCGTCACAACCAACATTTGGTAGTCATCATATGCTGCTATGATTTCCTCTTGAATCACCGCTGCTCGGTCTAAAATCCAACGATCAAGCTCAACCATATCTTCCACTGCAACTAAATCAGTCGCGGGATTAAAGCCATTTAAGTTTGATAATAAGTAACGGCTAGTATTGCGGATACGGCGGTAACGATCCGCTGCACGGTTGAATATTTCATCAGAAACTGTCATCTCGGCAGTGTAATCTGTTGAAGCAACCCACAAACGTAAAATATCGGCACCCAATTTATTCATCACATCTTGTGGTGAAATAACGTTGCCTAATGATTTAGACATTTTGCGGCCATTTTCATCAACCGTAAAACCATGGGTAAGCACTTGACGATAAGGTGCATGACCATTAATCGCGACTGAGGTCATCATTGATGACATAAACCAACCACGGTGTTGATCTGAACCTTCAAGGTATAAATCAGCTGGGCCAACTAAATCTTCACGTGCATCAACCACACAAGCATGAGTCACACCCGAGTCGAACCACACGTCTAAGGTATCTTGTACTTTGACATACTGCTCAGCATCTTGGGTGCTTAATAGCTCAGTAAGATCCAGGTCATACCAAGCTTGAATACCCTTTTCTTCGATGCGAACAGCCACTTGCTCAATTAAGTTAGCGGTATCTGGGTGTAAATCACCAGTATCTTTATCAACAAAGAGTGCAATTGGCACGCCCCAGGTACGTTGACGTGAAATACACCAATCTGGACGGGCAGCAACCATGTTTTCAATGCGGCTTTCGCCCCACTCAGGTAACCACTGCGTCTTTTTAATTTCGCGTAATGAATCTTCGCGCAAATTAGCTTGGTCCATGCTGACAAACCATTGTGGCGTTGCACGGAAAATAATAGGTGTTTTATGACGCCAGCAATGTGGATAACTATGCATTAACGCCTGATGATGCATTAAAGTGCCTTTTTCTTTTAGCACTTCAATCACACTTGCATTCGCTTTAAAGACATGTTGTCCAGCAAAAATTGGTGTATCTGGTAAATAAACACCATTGGCACCCACTGGGTTTGCCACTTCTAGATCATATAATTTACCCACCACGAAATCTTCTTGACCGTGACCTGGTGCTGTATGAACAGCGCCCGTACCTGAATCAATTGTAACGTGCTCACCTAAAATAACAGGCACAGTAAAATCATAAAACGGGTGCTGAACTTGAAGATGTTCAAGCTGCGCGCCTTGGCAATAACCTAATGCATGATATTGACTAAAACCATAACGATCCATTGCATCTTTAACTAGATCAGAAGCAATCACTAATCGCTGCTTACCTGCGTCAGTGTCAACTTGAACCAAGCTGTATTCTACATTGGCATGGATTGCAACGGCACGATTGGCTGGTAAAGTCCAAGGTGTCGTAGTCCAAATTACAATTTTAGCTTCGCCTTCACCTTGGTGATCAGCAAGTAAAGAAAATTTATCCGCAAGTAATGCTTGGTCGATAAAACTAAAACTCACATCAATAGCTGGAGATTGTTTATCTTGGTATTCCACTTCAGCTTCAGCAAGTGCCGACCCACAATCTGTGCACCAATGCACAGGTTTAGAACCTTTATGAAAATGACCGTTTTTGATGATGCGGCCCAATGCACGTACAGCATTCGCTTCAAAATCAAAATTCATGGTTAGATATGGACGATCCCAATCACCTAATACGCCTAAACGAATAAAGTCGGTTTTTTGGCCATTCACTTGTTGATTTGCATACTCACGGCATTTTTCACGAAATTCAGCGGCAGTGACTTTTTGACCAGGCTTGCCAACTTTCTTTTCAACTTGTAATTCAATCGGTAAACCGTGGCAATCCCAACCTGGTACATATGGCGCGTCGAAATCAGAAAGCGTTTTTGCTTTGATAATAATATCTTTTAAAATTTTATTAACTGAGTGACCTAAATGAATATTACCATTAGCGTATGGCGGTCCATCGTGCAAAATAAAGGTTTTTTTACCTTTTTTAGCCTTACGAATTTGGCCATATAAATCCTGTTCATACCATGTTTTGAGCATGCTTGGTTCGCGATTGGCAAGATTGCCGCGCATTGGAAACTCGGTTTCCGGTAGATTCAAAGTATGTTTGTAGTCGCTCATTAATCCTACTTTCCGTATCGGCTACTGAAATTAAATAAAACACTGTTTAGCAATTTTCACATCTGCTTGGATTTGTGAAATAAGGTGCGCTAACGTGTCAAATTTTTGCTCATCGCGTAGTTTTTTAACTATTTCTACGCTAATAAATTTTCCGTACAAATCACCTGAAAAATCAAATAAATGTACTTCTAATAATGTGGTTTTACCATTGAGTGTTGGTTTACAGCCAATATTAGCTACGCCCCGTAAAATCCCGTTAGCGGTTGCTACACTCACAGCAAACACCCCGTGTAATGGACTTACTTGTCTTTTTAACGCTATGTTAGCCGTTGGAAAACCTAACTCTCGACCCTTTTTCCAACCATGGATCACTCGACCTGAAATAGAATAAGAGTGACCCAACATCTGTTGTGCTGCAGCAAAATCCGCATTTTCGAGTGATTTACGAATAGCGGTGCTACTAACACGACTATTTTGCTGACGAAAGCTAGCCGTGTTTTGCACTGAAATATTTAACTTCTCGCCTAATTGCTGCAATAAGTTAAAATCACCACTGCGATTAATGCCAAATTTAAAATCGTCACCCACCGTGAGTGCTTTTACACCTAATTTTTGATGCAAAATTACATCTACAAAATATTCAGGTGCTAATTTAGCAAAAGTTGCATTGAATTGGATACAAATAACACGCTCGATACCAATTTTCTTCAATAAAGTAAGCTTGTCTCGTAAACGAGTTAAGCGAGCAGGCGCATTATTTTTGGCAAAAAACTCTTGTGGCTGAGGTTCAAATAGCATTACGGTACTAGGTAACCCAAGTCGCTTTGCATCGGCGATTAAACCATTAAGTACCGCAACATGGCCTAAATGCACACCATCAAAATTACCAATTGTGAGGACACAACCTCGATGTCGGTCTCTAATGTTATGAACGCCTCTCACTAGCTCCATCGAGTTAATAACCTTTTCTATTTTTTTAAGCCAAAGCACACCAAACGCCGAGTATAATCTTTTTTTTGTTAGGATTCAGCACCCATCACATTTTTTATCATGTAAGGTCGAATGCCTAGCAACAGCAACATGCTAAAGTAGCTAAACGCAGCAAGAATTAATAAACCGGATAAGATGATAATTTGACCCGAAAGTGTATCTTGTTGCCAAGCACATAAACGCTCAACATAAAAAACCAGACCCGCCATAACACCTGCTGAAACAAGGCACTTAAAGCTAAAAATCACGCTAAAACGAGAAATGTGATAAACACCTTGCTTAGAAAGAAAATAAAATAACAGCAGCGCATTACACGTTGCAGAAAGCGATGTAGCCAGTGCTAAACCGACATACCCCCAAAATGGAGCAAGCATGATATTAAACACCATGTTAAGCACCAGAGCTATGATGCCTACTTTAACGGGTGTTTTAGTGTTTTGTTGAGCATAAAAGCCTGGTGCTAATACTTTTATCAACATAAAGCTCACAAGACCAAGCGCGTATGCGGTAACGCCATAAGATACTTTTTCGATATTATTCGCCCCTTCAGCCATAAACTCTCCATGACCAAATAAAACCGTAATAATAATTGGGCTAATCACAATCAAACCGAACAACGCGGGTAAACCAAGCCAAATGACAAAGCGTACTCCCCAATCAAGCGTGGCCTGAAAACGATGGCCTTGTTGTTCAACATGAAGTTTAGACAATGCAGGTAATATGACCGTCGCAATACCAATACCAAATAACCCAAGTGGAAACTCAATCAATCTGTCTGAATAATATAACCACGCAATTGAGCCAGTCGTTAATAAAGAAGCAATCACAGTATCGAGTAATAAGTTGATTTGGCTGACTGATACTCCAAAAATTGCGGGTAACATTAGTGTTCGGACTTTCTTAATATTTTCATCTTGCCAAGCCCATTTGGGTTTGGCCAATAAGCGCGCTTTATATAAAAATGGGATTTGAAATAAAAGTTGCACCACCCCACCTAAAAACACTCCAACCGCAAGCGCAAAGCCTGGTGAGCTAAATTGATCATGTAGCAATAAAGCACACGCAATTAGACAGATATTGAGTAACACTGGAGTAAATGCAGCGACGGCAAAACGATTATAAACATTAAGCACCGCCCCAGAAAGGGCCACTAAACTGATAAAAAACAAATAGGGAAAAGTAAGTTTTAGCATCATAGCGGCAAGCTCAAACTTCTCTCCCGCAGGCTCTCCATCAAGCCAAGCCATAAACCAACCAGTACCAAACACTGCAACAATGATTGGTGAGCCAATCACTCCCAAAATAGTGATGATCAGCAAAATTACACCCAGTGTACCACTGGCTTTTGCGATAAACTCCCTGACCTTATCATCACCATGCTGGGATTTGATTTCACTTAAAACAGGAACAAAAGCCTGAGCAAAAGCCCCTTCGGCAAATAAACGGCGTAAAAAATTAGGGATCCGATTAGCAAATAAAAATACATCAGCCGCAGCACTGGCACCAAGTAAATTAGCAACCACAGAATCTCGAACTAACCCCAAGACTCTTGATATCATAGTCATTGCACTGACGATCATTCCTGACCTAAATAACCCTTTACTCACGCCCCACCTTTAGATTCTATCGAAATAACATGTTATTATGCCATAAATCCTACTTCTGCCAATGACGTAAACATCTGAGCAAGCTGTTTATTTTTTTTCTGATAATTACAGGCAATTAAGACTAGTACTGATACTGACTACTTTGTTACAATAGCGGTATTAACTGCTAGAGCGGCCAAACCGATGTTCGTTAAGAAGTGGTTTTTATGAAAAGATAATTGACATTATCACGAAATAAAGGCATATTCCTCGGCCTTTAAATTAAGCTTTATTTAAGATTGTTAGGAGCAAACCTTGGCTAACATCAAGTCTGCAAAGAAACGCGCTTTAACTAGCGAAAAACGCCGTCAACACAACGCAAGTCGTCGTTCAATGATGCGTACTTTTTTCAAAAAAGTAATTGCCGCTATTGAAGCTGGCAACAAAGAAGCTGCACAAGCAGCTTTTACAGTAGCTGTACCTGTATTAGATCGTTACGCAACTAAAGGTCTAATTCACAAAAACAAAGCTGCTCGTCATAAGAGCCGTTTAGCTGCAAAAATCAAAGCACTATAATTTGTTTTGATCGCAGAAAAAAACCGGCCTAGGCCGGTTTTTTTATATCTAAAATTCAGTATTAATAATTTATTTTCTACATACTAGCAGGAACAGTAAACTCACTTGAGACAATCCCTGCTTATTCAGTATTTAAGGCAATCTTAAATCTGGAGCAAATTTTTTCAAAATAGCTGCAATTTTCTTGGGCGAAAATGGTTTAACGACAAAACCTTTTGCACCTTTATCAATGGCATCTTTGACATTTTCAACTGTAGAATGAGCCGATACCATCACCACATTACTACTTGGTGATATATCATTAAGCTTTTCAATAATTTCCTTACCATTGCCATCAGGTAACTCGATATCTAAAAAGATAATCGAATACTTGTTATCCTGTGTTAATTGTAAACACTGTCCAGCTGTTGATGCCTGATCTATATTATCAATCCCTAAATGCACTAATGTTTGCTGAAGAAAATTTCGTACGGTGCCAACATCGTCAACAATTAATACAGAGAAATCTGCATCCATAATTCATCCTATTAATTTAATTCTTATACTTGCGCTGCGGTTGTTACATGAACTACATGAGCTATTATAGACGTTAACCAATAACTTGTGTGCTAAATTATCAGTTTACATGCTTTCAAACAGTCTAATTTAAAAAATAATTATGTCCATAAAGATTAAACAGCAAAAACTTTTATCTGCCACTGAACTCAAAAAACAACAGCAGGCAAAAAAATTAAAGCAATCCGCAGACCAGATAAAGTCTGATGTTCCAAAACTCTCGCAACAAACCAGCTCAAAATCTAAGTTAGCTCTTTTAAAATTATTATTTTTAGCCCTAGTTACAGTAATAGGTTTTTTATCACCTAAACCTAGCTTAATTATTTATGAAAAATCAGGTCTCGTAGCAAAGAGTATTTACTGGCCTGGTATATTTAATCTAGAGCAAGTTATTCTTGACAGCAACCTCAAGGTAACCCTTGATAATAAAGAAGAAAATATATTTTTTTGTCATTCAAAATCTAATATTTCTGGATGCCAAAAATATCGAATCATTAAAAAAGAAGGCGTTTTATCTGCACTGACTCATTTAACTTTGGATTAGAAAAACTAATAGTAAAATTTTAATTATTCTCATTTGTCGTCCGCCTAACTTTTCACCATAATAGCGCTCCAAATTATCATATCGGAAAAGGAATAATGGAGCTTCTAGCTGCACAATCAATCAACTTATTAGGTCTCGCACTTTGCATTGGCGCTTTTTTTATCAATAACGTCACGTGGCTTCGCATTGCTGCATTAGGTGGTTGTATTATTCTTTTTTTATGTTATCGCTTTGATGCGATCCCTACTGGCAATATTTCTAATATCACCCTGGTACTAATAAATGCGTTTTACTTATTCAAAGTATATACACATGGCCAACTAGATTTAGAATAAACACAGCAACAAGTACCTTATAATCAGGTTTTGCCAATAAAATAACGGCAAAACCTCGTCTCATATTTAGATAGTGGTTATAATAAGTAAAAAATTTAGAGGTGAGTTATGACCATTTCTGATGACGCTTTATTTGCTGAACTTATGCAAGATGTAGTGCCCATTGAGCAGAGCTCTTTCATCCGCACAACCAAATCACTCTCGCCAACCTATGCCCAGCTAGAGAAACAAAAAGCAGCGTTGGCTGATGTTCATTTAAATCAAGATTATTTAATCCAAGAACCAGTTATCTTTGTCGACCCATACGATGAACTAACTTACAAAAAAACCGGTGTCCAAGCTGGTGTATTTAAAAATCTACGCTTAGGAAAATATCAAGTTGATGCCAGCTTAGAGCTACAATCCGTTAAACTTAATCGAGCAAAAAACACTTTAATAAGCTTCTTAAATGAATGCCAGCAACGTAATATTCGAACGGTTTTAATTCGTCATGGCATTGGGCTTTATAATCAACCCACGGCAGCCATACTAAAAAGTTACTGTGCTAAATGGTTGGCCGAACTACCAGCTGTTCTTGCTTACTACAGCGCACAAAAGCACCATGGCGGTGTTGGTGCAACCTATGTATTGCTAACCAAAAGCTGCGAAAAAAAACTCGAAAATAGAGAGGCACACTTTAGAAAAAGATAAAGCCCATCAGGGCTTTATTTAGTTTGAATAGTCACAACGCTTATATCTGTACTTTGCGCTGAAGCTTGATTGAACCAAGCAGAAATAGCCAATACTGCAACAGCTAAAGCAACGGAACTTAGTTTAACCCCACGGCTCGCAGATCGCTGCATAACTCCCCCAATTGAATTTATTATTAGTTATTATTGGAATCTTTATTATTGTTATTCGCACATTTATTGTACGAACAGCAGTCTAGCTAACTTTATAATTTTTAACAATACATTTACAGAAATTAATATCCATTTTTTCGATTAATACAATTAATTAGCGCATTTCCAGATTGACTGCGTTGATAATTATCTGCAATTTGCGCCACAACGGTATTGATATCGGTCAAAGCCGATGCATGGGGTGTAATTGTTATTTGTTTACAACGCCAAAATGGATGATCCGCGGGCAATGGTTCGATAGTAAATACATCTAAAATAGCGTGGCTTATTGTTTGTTTTTGCAGCGCAACAAATAAATCATCTTCAATTAAATGCTTACCACGTCCAACATTGATTAATACACTATGGTTTGGCATGACACTAAATAATTGCTGATTTAAGACTCCTTGAGTTTTTATTGTCAGTGGCAACAGACAAACTAAATAATCCGACTCTGACGCCATGCTTAACAATCCCTCATCGCCATAAAAACAAGTCACAGTTTGATGATTTTTTTCATTTTTAGACCATGCGCTCACAACAAAATTATTTTCCACCAATACTTCTGCTACTTTTTGTCCTAATTGACCAAATCCTAAAATCCCTACTCTACGCCCTTGATGGGCTCGTTTAGGATACCAATGTGCGCCTTGCTGCTGCTGTAAATACTGAGACACCCGCAACTTATACGCCAAAATATGGCCAAGCACATATTCAGCCATATCGTGTGCCAGCATCGAATCGACGATACGGGCAATCGGCACATCAGGCACGGCATCACTCAATAAACCATCCACTCCAGCGCCAAAAGACGATATTGCTCTCACATTTGGCAGCTGCTGCCAAATATCTTCTGGCGGCAACCAAGCTAATACAAACGTTACCGCGTCAAAATCTTGCACGTTAGGCCAAACTTCAATGGTTTCGCCGGGTAATAACTCAAATAACTTTTGTTCTAACTTGGTGGTATCGCGATTGGGGATCACAATTAATAAGCTCATATTTATTCCTGTCATTAAAGCATCATGGTTTCATCATTGCTTTGTCACCAAGGCTTTTTACTTTTAAATCATACTGAGTTTGACTAACAAGGTACCCGTGTAATGGATAAAACACTCAAAGTAAAAAGTCTCTTTATCTCCGATTTACACTTAGGCTATAAAGATTGTAAAGCAAACTATTTGCTCGATATGTTAAAACATATCCAACCTGAAGTCCTCTATCTGGTTGGTGATATCATTGATTTTCAATCCCTTAAAAACAAGCTTTACTGGCCTAATAGCCATTATGAAGTACTGCAACAATTCATTGCTATGCAACAACAAGGCTGTAAAGTTATTTATATTCCCGGTAATCATGATGCCTCAGTTCGGCGCTACGCTAATCATTTTTTTGCAGGGATCGAAATAAAACAACAAGTCATTTTTCAAAGCCTTTCAGGTAAACGATTTTTAGTCTGTCATGGCGATATTTTTGATGCCGAAGTCTGCCTCGGAAAATGGCAAGCACGTTTAGGTGATGTCCTCTATGATTTATTATTATTTTTAAACCGTTGGTATAACAAAGCTCGAAGATTACTTGGCTTAGAATATTTATCGTTAGCGGCTTACATCAAATCGAAAATCAGTGGCGCCACATTAGCTATTAGCCGCTATCAAGATGCCGCCTTAAAATACGCAAAAAAACAAAATCTTGATGGCGTGATTTGCGGCCATATTCACAGCGCCGAAATTGTTTATAAACATCAAATGATATACATCAACGATGGTGACTGGATAGAAAGCTGCACTGCCTTTGTTGAACATCACGATGCAAGCATGGAACTTATTTTTTGGACTGAACAACAAAAAAGTATCGAAAAAATCAGTTCGAACGTCGTTCATGCCGCTTAATTTCACCCTGACAATTTAGCGTCTTAAAACTGTCATTTTTTTAACGCTAATTTGTCACAGCCTCTTTTTAATCTTGCTGTAACTAGATTGTTTTTGAGGTTACTATGATTAATGTCGAAAATGTCGTGGAAAATAATCTTCCACAATTAAACAACTCACCAAAATTAAAAAGCATCGTCACTAAAGGGCTTGGTTACTTATTGCATGAGCAAGAGTTTGTAAACTTCGCAGCCCAGTATCCGCACCTCAAAGGCATTGAATTTGTTGAGCAAGTCCTTGAAGAACTTGAATTTAAGACTCGCTTTAACCCCCAACAAATCGACAACATTCCAACTGAAGGTAAGGTAGTGATTGTTTCAAATCACCCTATTGGTTCCTTAGATGCCTTAGCATTGATAAACCTTCTTCATCAAGTTCGTAAAGACATTAAGGTCGTTGCAAATCGCATGTTGATGGCGATTGAGCCAATGCACAACTTATTATTACCCGTTAATAATCTTTCTGGAAATAGTAAAAAGCGAGAGCTTGCAAATATCAGCCAACATTTAAAAAATGAAGGGGCTCTGCTTATTTTTCCTGCGGGAGAAGTCTCACGCCTAAGCCCAACCGGCATTAAAGACGGCACTTGGAACAGTGGTTTTTTACGCTTTGCCAGTAAATGTCACGCACCCATTTTGCCAATTCAAATTATAGCCAAAAACAGCCCGCTTTTTTATGGCACTTCAATGATTTACAAACCGCTTGCAAGCTTATTATTAGTGCAAGAAATGTTTAAGCAACGCCATAAATCCCTTGAGTTTGAAATTGGCTCTCCCATCGCACCAGAAGCTTACACACTCGATAATGTCAGTGATAAAGTGGTTGCAGAGTTAATAAAAAAACAACTGTATAGACTCAATAGCAAAAAAGAATTGCCATTTAAAACTCAAAATCCAATTGCGCAACCAGAGTGCCGCAAAAGCTTAAAACAAGCGATTGAAGCCACTGAATTATTGGGCATGACCCAAGATAAAATGCAAATTCGACTGTATCGTTATGATGGCAGCTCCCCTATTTTTAGAGAGCTAGGTCGGTTGCGTGAAATTGCTTTTCGTGCGGTAGGTGAAGGGACAGGTAAACGTCGTGACATTGATAAATATGATATGACTTATCAGCATTTAGTATTGTGGGATAACGACCAGTTAGAAATTGTTGGCGCCTACCGATTAGCAGATGCCGATACCATTACCGAAAAAGAAGGCCATGATGGCCTCTATACTGCAAGCTTATTTAACTACCTACCGACAATGCAGCCTTATTTTGCTCAAGGATTAGAGCTGGGCCGCAGCTTCGTACAACCTAAATATTGGGGTAAACGAAGTCTAGATTATTTATGGTACGGAATTGGGGCATTTATTACTCGCTACCCTAAATATCGCTACCTGTTTGGCCCGGTGAGTATTTCCAATAGCTTACCAATGACAGCTAAATCGCTGTTGGTTTACTACTACCAACATTATTTTCCAGCCGCAAATACTTTAGCCCAACCACAATGTCCATTCATCTCCGATGCTAATCAACAAGCTGAATTTGAAGGGATTTTTGTTGGTAATGATGCCAAAGCAGACTTTGTAACGTTAAAGCATTTACTGGCCAATATGGGCGTACAAATACCGACGTTATTAAAACAATATTCTGATTTATGCCACGATAACGGTGTTCAGTTTTTAAGTTTCAGCGTCGACCCTGAATTTAACTACTGCGTAGATGGTTTAGTTCTAGTTGACCTAGAGGCGCTAAAAGAGCAAAAAATAAAACGCTATTTAGCAGTACATCAAACCTCTCATTAATAAAAAAATAGTTTCGAAAAATAAATAGGCCGCTAAATAGCGGCCTATTTATTTATAAATTTAAGCCCGTAAAGCCCGATGCAAAAAATCACAATAGATTGCGGTTAACTCTTCAAGCTCATGTAAAGCAACACGTTCATTTACTTGATGAATCGAGAAGTTTCTTAAGCCAAACTCAAATACTTGCGTACTTTCTGCTGAAAAAAAGCGACCATCAGAAGTGCCACCGGAGGTACTTAAAGCGGGGTATATTTGACAGCACTGCACTATGCTTGCTTCAAGTAACTGCATATAATCAACACCATTAAGCTTAGCTCCACCATTATAATAAGCTTCACAAGGACGCTGCCATGTGAGTTGATAATTTATAGCGCACTTTCCTACCGCTTGATTAATTAACCAGTGAATATCATTACTTTGATAGCTATGGCTGTAACGAATATTAAAACGTAATTCAGCAACAGCGGGCACTAAATTATCAAAAGGATTTGGCACATTTAAATCTGTGATCTGTAAAGAGGTTTTAGACCCTTCATTATCTTTTTGCCAATCAATTGCCAATAACTGCTGCATTACTTCACTTATTTGGTGCGCGGCATTAGAAGCAAGCTCCGGATAAGCAACATGTCCCGCTTTTCCATAAACCGCTAAATGGCCAGATAACGCACCTCGACGACCATTTTTGATAGTATCGCCAATTTTATTTTCACAGCTAGGTTCACCGACTAGGCATGCGTCTAAGGTAATACCTTGCTCGGCTAAATGTGCCAGCATCATTTTAGTTCCAAATTCAGCTTCCCCTTCCTCATCACTGGTAATGAGCCAATAAAAGCTGCCAGATTGAGGATAAGGTTGAGCTAACCATAACTCGCATGCGCGAAGCATGGCTGCAATGGCCCCTTTCATATCAGCAGCGCCTCTGCCATATATGTGTTGATCAATAATTTGGCCGCTAAAAGGTTCGCTATACCAGCCTTTGTTATTTGCAGGTACAACATCAACATGCCCGCAAAAACCAATATTTGGCCCTTCGCCAAATGTTCGTTTAGCAATAAAGTTTCTTACTCCTTCTTGCTCAAGCCATGTTATTTCAAAATCTAACAAGACAAGTTTTTCAGATAACCAAGCTAAAGCTCCAGCGTCATTTGGAGTAATTGATTTAAACTGGATAAGTTGCTGTAAATAACGTGCAACTTCGCTACATGGCAGCTGAGATTGTATTGACTGCATAAATGAGTCACTCGCATCGATAATCAAGAAACTCTATTTAACCGAGCAAAGATGTCATTAACATGTCAATGATCAAAAATATACGAAAGTTTAATGCACACTAAACAGCAAAAAAACACCACGCTAGTGCTGAAAAACTTAATCTAAATCAAGTTTTAAATTAATGACATGCCAACCTAAGAGATAACTTGATCTAGAACAGGTTTTGTTTTTTTTGACCCGCCATAATAGCGCCATACCAACGAATACAGACAAAGATTAAAACCTCGGAGAACCAATATGAGCAAATTATTAAAAAGCGCACTATTAACAGCGGGCCTTCTTTCAGCACCTTTCGCTAATGCAAATTTAAGTGTCAATATCGGGGCAATCCACGTAAATCCAAACAGCAGTTCCTCCTCAATTAATGAGGCCCCAACGTTAGGTTTAGGTGTTGATTCAAACACTCAGCTAGGTATAACATTTGATTATGCTTTAAATAACAATTGGGTAATCGAATTAGTCGCAGCGACACCTTTTAGTCATGATATCACTGGTGAAGATGGTTTAGCAGGCGCAAGTATTGGTAAAACAAAGCATTTACCACCTACACTACTGGCACAATACCATTTTGGTGATGCGAGTGCTGCGTTTCGCCCATTCATTGGGGCTGGTTTAAACTACACCATTTTCTTTGATGAGCAAGCAGGTGCCGATTTAAAAGCGACATTACAAACTAACGATGTTGAAATTAAATTAGATGATTCATTCGGTTTAGCTGCACAAGCCGGTTTTAACTACAGCTTAAATGAACAATGGGGGATCCATGCCATGGTATCACTCATTGATATCGATACTGATGCAACTGTGTATGCCAATGGCGCAAAAGCACTCACCTCAACCGTCAATATCGACCCTGTAGTCTTTATGTTAGGTGCTAAATTTAAGTTTTAATTTCCCAAACGAAAATTAAATAACAAACCTCAATTATTGAGGTTTGTTATTCATTTTTTTCTGCTCCAGCATTTCTTTCCAATGAATAATTTCTGCAGGTAAAATAGGGGCTACGCCATCAAAATCAGCCACTTCTAACATCTCTTCAATACTCACAATACCGCTACGTTTTTTAAATACGCCACGTACATAAGCAATTGCATGCAAACCACGTTCAGATTCAAAACGTTGCTCAATATAAAAATATTTATGATCCCAACCCACTAAACGCGTTTTAATCTCAAATTTTTGCCACGGTTTAATATCACGGATGTAAGTAATTGCGGTCGCATTTACAATTGGAAACCAGCGGCGTTTCAACATTTTGCTAAGCAAACCAAAACGCTCCGTCATCCAAGTACGAGCAATATCCATTAATGCTAAATAACGAGAGTTAGTAAGATGAAAATTAATATCGCAGTCGGTGGGCAACGCCGTGAACGAGATACTGACTTCATCTAATAGCGGCTGATAGATTTTATTGCGTTTGATCCGAAAAAATAAAAGCAACAAGCGAAAATATAGATTCATTTTTTTACCAGAGGTCATACCAGGGAAACACATTTTCGCTGATAATCAAAATATTACAAGTGACAATTAATACTGCTATTTTGGCAGCTCGCTAAATTCTTCCTATACTGATTATCATTATCTCTTTTGGTTTTTCCGATTATGACCCGAACGCTTACTACAATAACGTTAATGTTAAGTCTGTGCAGTTTTAGCTGTTTTGCCGATTTTGATTTTGCCGGTAAAGGCACATTAACCTACCCTACAGGGTTAAAAAAAGAGTTTGAATTTGGTTTTTCTTGGCAAGCGACTACGGGTCAAATGCGCATTGGCAAAAAAAGTTATGCTATGAAAGAGCTCCCTGAATCCTATTCAGTAGCACTCGCATTAAGCCAAGACGATAAAAATGTTTGGGTGCAAGAGTTTGCCAAAGGATATTTTGAACAATTTGAATGGGCTTTAGGTGAACATACAATTACTTTGAAAAAACAAGTGCTTAGCAACCAGGTTAAAGGTGATTATGTATTAAATATTGATGGCACAGATTATTTTTTTACTGGCCGAGTAAGCAGCTTAAATATTGAGTTTGATGAAGCAGGAATTAAACAAATTACCGCTGATGGTGTCAGTAAAGATATGGGCAATAAATAACAGCCCCACTCCTCATTTCCAACCAAATAGCGTTACTCATTCGAATAACGCTATTTTAATCCAACTATACTTTTATCGATTTGCGGTTAATACCATATTCTCGCAATTTATTTGCCACTGCGGTGTGACTGAGGCCTAAACGTTTAGCCAGTTGCCTAGAGCTTGGATAAGCAGGATAAAGTTTACGCAGTAAGGTCGATTCAAATCGTTTCACCGCTTGCTCTAAGGAGCCTTCAAAATCAGATTCCAAATAGCCTAAATCATTGGTAAAACTAGGTAATTGTAAATGTTCTGCGCTAAGTACATCATCATCAAGTAACGATACAGCACGATAAATGGCATTTTCTAATTGACGCACATTACCAGGCCAAGGGTACTGTTGTAAATACTCTAAACAACCAGACTCTAATGTTGGCGCTGCTCGACCTACTTGATGAGCATATTTTTGTAAAAAATGTTCGGTCAAAGGCCCAATATCTGCACTGCGATCACGAAGAGGTGCAATATCTAAATTCAGCACATTAATACGATAATACAGATCTTCCCGAAACGTTCCTTCTTGCACCATGCCTGGCAAGTCTTTTTGAGTAGAAGCAATAATGCGCACATTCACTTTAATTTCGTTTTCACTGCCAACGCGGCGAAATGTCCCATCTTGTAAAAATCGTAGCAATTTGGTTTGCAGACGAGCAGACATTTCACCCACTTCATCAAAAAAGACCGTGCCACCATCCGCTTGTTCTAAAATGCCCCGACTCGGTTTTGCGCCATCTTCATAACCGGCATAACCAAATAATTCAGTTTCAGCGACATCATCAGGCAATGAAGCACACGATAATGCTAAAAAAGATTTCATCGAACGGTGCGAGGCATAATGACAAGCACGTGCCAGTAACTCTTTACCCGTTCCTGTTTCACCCGTAATTAAAATAGGCGCTTCAAGTTGTGCCATTTTTCGTGCTTCACGCACCACACGGCGCATGGCTGTACTATTGGTTTGAATCGTTGAAAAACTTTCTTGGCCATAACGACGAAATGCACTGACCTGCTGACCCAAACGGCTTTGTGATTTAATGTTGATAACAGCACCAGCAAGGATTTTATCAACTTGGTTTTCAGGCACGGAAATTGGCAAAATATCGGCAATAAAATCTTCGCCGTCGACTTCAACTCGAGTTGTTTGCCCTAAGACCTCTTTTCCTTCTAACCAACGGTTAAAATTAAAACCTTTAAGTAACGTATTAATATTACAGCCAATAATTTCAGACTGCGTAACATTAAGGTCGCGACAAGCGGCATCATTACATAAACGAACCATGCCTTTTGCATCAATTGAAATAATGCCGTCAGGGAGCGCGCTAAGTAAGGTATTGAGTTCGTTATGCTCACGCTCTGATGGCATAAATGCCGTGGTGCGCACATCTTCAACGCCATCAATCAAACGTATTGAAGGCATTATTTTTTGAAATTGTTCAAACTCAATCGGAGGAAAAGACACATACATACGGCAATGTTTCGAATCAACCTCAATACCTTTGAGATCAACATGATAACTTACCAAAATATTCAGAATCTCCTGTGCAATACCGATTCGATCAGCACAATGGATCTCTAAGCGCATTCAAACCTCAAGTCACGCAATATTAGATAGCCGAATCATACTCGAAAAAAAAGTCTTGAGAAGAGACTTTTGTAAAGAATATTGAACAAAATACTGTTTATTTCGCTTTATTGCCAAAATTAAAAAATCAACTAGGGGTTTTAATTTAAGTTTACGAAATTATTTCCTTAAAATTTAGGTTCCCTAAGACCAATTAAATGAGATAGATCAGCCATTCGTCGTATAGCACTCTATGCGGTTACGTTAAAACATGTAATAATTATCACAAATCAATAACAACAAAAAATATAAGATAACAGCATGTTAAATAAGAAAAAAATACTCGTAACTGGTGGTGCAGGTTTTTTGGGGTCACATTTATGTCGCCGCTTGATTGACCAAGGGCATGATGTTATTTGTGTTGATAACTTTTTTACTGGAGATAAATCAAACATCATTGATTTACTCGACAATAAACGTTTTGAATTAATGCGTCATGACGTTACCTTTCCTCTCTATGTTGAAGTGAATGAAATTTATAATCTTGCTTGTCCCGCTTCTCCAATTCATTATCAACACGATCCGGTTCAAACCACCAAAACCAGCGTGCATGGCGCCATTAACATGTTAGGTCTTGCTAAGCGCACCGGGGCAAAAATATTTCAAGCCTCAACCAGTGAAGTGTATGGCGATCCTATTATTCATCCTCAAGTTGAATCGTATTGGGGTAATGTAAATCCGATTGGTGACCGCTCTTGCTACGATGAGGGGAAACGTTGTGCTGAAACATTATTTTTTGATTATAAAAAACAACACGATGTAAACATTAAAGTGGCTCGTATCTTTAATACATACGGTCCAAATATGCATCCTGATGATGGCCGCGTTGTCTCAAACTTTATTATGCAAGCCTTACAAAATAAAGATATTACGCTCTATGGCCAAGGTACTCAAACTCGCTCGTTTTGTTATGTGAGTGATCTTATTGATGCTTTTTTACTGTTTATGGATACACCGAAGGAAGTCTCTGGCCCTATCAACTTAGGTAATCCAGTTGAATTTACCATTCGTGAGTTAGCCGAAAAAGTAATTGCTTTAACAGGCTCTAGTTCAAAAATAACCTTTGCGCCATTACCTAACGATGACCCAAAACAACGTCAACCCGATATTTCTTTAGCTAAAAAAGCGCTCAATTGGGAACCTAAAATTCATTTAGAAGAAGGCCTAATTAAAACTATTAACTATTTCGACAATATCATTAAGAATTCGTAATAAGCGATTATTGATAGGGAAACAATGTTAATTAACATCTTAAACGTTATTGCATGGGCAGTTTTATTTATTGCAGCTTTGCCCATCGTATATACGGGGATCATCACATTGGCCGCAGTGAGGAGGCAAACTCCTGCGCCAAACAATGCCAAACAATTAAAAATAGCCATTATTATTCCGGCACATAATGAAGCGTTATTGATACAAGACACGGTCAAACATGCTCTTGCACAAAGCTATCCCACCGATAAATATGCCGTATTTGTGGTTGCAGATAACTGTGACGATGACACCGCATATCTTGCTCAAGCTAGCGGCGCTCAAGTCTTTGAAAGACATGATAATCCCGGGAAAGGTCAAGCTCTGGAGTACGCATTTAACGCATTATTACTCGATGACTGGGAGGCATTTTTAGTTATCGATGCCGATTCAACCCTGAGCCATAACGCCTTATTAGCACTTAATAATGAGTTCGCAACTGGCGCAACTGCATTACAGCTATTTGATACCATCAAAAACCCGACCGCCAGTATGCGCACCTTAGCGATGCAAATGGGGATGTCATCATTTAATGGTCTTCGCCCTGCAGGTAGAACTGCTCTTGGTCAATCTGCGGGCTTATTTGGCAATGGTTTTAGTCTACTGCGCCATACTATCGAACAATGCCCTTATAAAGCGCATTCAATTGTTGAGGATTTGGAATACCATATTTTTTTACTCGAACATGGTCACAAAGTAAGACTGGTTGAATATGCAAGTTCTGCTGCGCAAATGCCCGTCACAGCAAAAAATGCGTCATCGCAACGAGAGCGTTGGGAATTGGGCCGAATTGCAATGATCAAACATTATGCAAAGCCACTTTATAAAAAAACACTGCAAGGCCATCGCTGGGCGCTTGAAGCCTTAGTTGATATCATTATGCCTCCAGCAAGCTTAATGATGTTGCTCACTGTTGTTGCTATGGTGCTCGGAAGCCAATTAGTAAAAATAGCGAGCTTGATTTTAATTGCAACCTTGGTATTACATTATTTAATTGCTAGCCTAAGATTTGGCTCGCTGTTAGGCTTTTTAAAGGTTTCCATTTTTGTACCTTGGTATATTATTTGGAAAACTTGGTTAGTATTAAAATCAATTATTCGTAAAAAGAAATTACCTTGGATCAGGACAACTCGGCATAAAGAATAAGGAGATACCTATGTCATCATTTGGCCAAAAAGGGCTCACCGCGTTATTACTATTATTCAGTATCAGTATTCACGCAGATCCCCCTCGTTATGGCGAGTGGAAATATCTCGCTCACGTATCTGATGAGTTTAATGATGACAGTATAAATCTAAATAAATGGCAAAATATTCACCCTCACTGGGCTGGCCGTGCGCCTGGTATTTTTATGCAAGATAACGTCAATTTAGTGAATGGCGAACTTGTACTTTCAGTGACCGATGAATCTAATGGCAAAGGAACGCTTATTGGTACTTCATTTGCCAGAACAAAAGAAAAAGTAAAATACGGTTATTTTGAAATCAGAGCTAAAGCAAATCGTTCTCGCGCTTCAAGTGCTTTTTTTCTCTATAACTGGACAACCACTGGCACCTATGAAATCGATATTGTTGAAATTGGTGGCGCCTCTACAGGTAAAGAAAGAAATCATCATTCAAATGCTCACGTCTATTATGGCGACCCAGCATTAGAAGATGACACAAATCGAATCTCTGATCCTAAAACCTATGTTAACGACACTGCTCTTGCGGATGATTACCATGTATATGCCGTTGATTGGGATGAATTAGAGATCCGCTGGTATTTCGATAATCAATTAATCCGTCGAAAAAAGAATATCCATTGGCATACCCCCATGCAAATCACCATAGATACCGAAACATTTCCAAGTTGGCTTGGCATGCCTCGTAGCAGCAATTTACCTGCTGAATTTAAAGTAGACTACTTACGCGTTTGGCAACGCAGTGACATAGTCTATGGCGAGATCAAACGCTAATATTGCTGATGAACTTGTTCAAGTAACGACATAACGTTTTGCGCGTTATGTCGCCAAGTAAAATGTTCAGCTACTCGCAAATGAGCCTGCTTTCCCAGTAAAACTGCAAGCTCAGGCTTATCTATTAATTTCATTAACTGCGCTTGAAATTGCTGTACATCACCACGTTCAAACACTAGCCCCTCTATATCTGATCGCATCACTGAAATTACCGGTGCAGTACATACAGCCACGGTAGGCTTCGCCATAGCCATATATTCAAACAATTTAAGTGGTGAGCAATAATCTTCTGTATTAGGCAAAGTCGTAATGTCCATTTGCTGGATATAACGAGGAATGTCTTCTCTTTCGACATAGCCAGTAATAGTGACATGTGGTTTTACATCCGCAGCATTCAAACGAGCCAATAGTTGACGCGAATCTTGTTTCGCATGACCCACTAACAGTAAATGTACTTTATAGCCAAGCGTTAATAAGTTAATAAAACAGGTGATTAATAAGTCAACCCCATGCCATGGCGCAAAACTCCCGACAAAGCCAATTACAATCTCCTCTTGTGAAGGCTTGTTACTCTTAGGCATATTTATTGGTACAAGTTCTTTATTAAACGCCTGTAAATCAACGCCATTGGCAATGGTCTCAAACGGTTTGTCGATTCCCTCGAGCTTCGCTTCGGCAACAATTTCATCAGAAACGGCAAATGCACCAGAGGCTAATCTAAATACATTTTGATTAGAAAATAACTGTTTGAAATAAGAAAACTGACGATAATCTGAGGTTAAACTTTCGATAGAAGGAGAGTTAAACTCAAGCACAACCGGAATATTTAACCAGCGACACGCCCAAATAATAGAAATGGTATTGCCACCATAACGGGTCAGTACAATATCCGGCTGCTCTGCTTTTAATAGTTCAATCTCTCGATACATACGAGCGATATTGGCAAGTAAGGTTTTAAAGTCTTTTAAATACCATTTGGCTAAGTGAGTCTTAAGCTTGTCTAATTTTGACTCAGCTTTAATATCCTGCTCTTTAGGTAACACTTGCGTAGGAGCAATTACAGAAAAATCAATGCCCTGTTCATTACACAGTTGGCCAAAATGCTCTTTAAATGCATGAGTATGGGTATTTGAACCGTCACTGCGATACTTTTGATAGTGAAAATACAGGCATTTGGTGATTTTATTATTTTTCATTACCACTGGCTCTTCGCGTTAATCTATCGGATGGATTGAATTGACATTATATACTTTTAACAATTTTGCTCGTGTTAACATCCCTTTATAGTTATGAATATTCACCATAACTCGAGTCCATCCTTGTGGAACAATTTCTACTCGGCTCATATAAATGGTTTGATCAATTACCACATTATTTAAATCGTCTTTCATACCAGATTGAACTTGAATATCAATCCAACTGCGATTAACTAAAGTACTTCTATCGTCATAGATATACAAAACCAAGCCATTTGGGGGCTCTTGCTCCCAGCCATAAATATAAATAGTCCCAGCCAGCATATTTTCACTGTCATTAAAGCCTTTTGGCCAATAAACAAAACGAGGATCATAAGCAGGATCTAAGTTTTCAAATGGCGTGGGTGTATAATTATCAGGAAAAACGCGCTCAACCTCTTGTTTAGTCGTTGATGCAAATAAAGAGGTTGATAATATCAGCAGCGTGAAAAAAATTGTTCGCAACATATCAGTACATTCCTGAGTAATGAGGTGAAAATCGAATCAAGTAACGAATTAAAATTGCTGGCATTTTATGCTGCACTTTATCTAAACAAATATTAGGCATGGTGCCAATTAACGCTTTTGGTAAAAATAAAAAACCTGCAATAAAAGTAATCGCACACACAACGATAAATAACCCTAACGAAATCTCATAAGGTAAACCTTCGACCTGCAACATCAAGCGATTAAATACAATGCCAACTATCAAAATCAGCGCCGATAATACAATTGCGGCTTGTTGTGATTTAAAAAATTCAAACCAAGAAATAGCGACTAAACGTAGCACTAACTGAGCCATCATGATGTACAAGAAAAAAGATGCTATCACCACAACCCAAGCAACATATTCAAGTCCCCACTGCACAGCAAAAAAGCAACCGACGCCGAGCTGGACCAAATAAACACATTGCCTGCGAAGTTCAGCATAAACAAACCCCAAAGCTTGCACTAACGAACCGGCTAAATTAAAAACACATTTAAATAAACCAGCTAAACACAAAATTTGAAACGGCACGATAGCTTCAAGCCAATTTTGGCCAAATAATCCTAAAATCACCCATTTAGCACCTATAAAAAAGCCAGCCAAAATAGGAAATATAATCAAAGAAGTAAGTTCAACAACCATCAAATAATCACGCTTTAATTGCGATTTTTTATGTTGATTTTTAGAATAAGATGAAAACATCACCCCGGTTATTGACGCTGATATTTTTGCAATTGGCAAGGTCACCAAGTGATACGCCCTTGAATATAAACCCAAGGCTGAAGCGCCCAAGTATTTCCCTATAAAAACGTAATCGACGTTAGCTGCAAAATAATTGACGAATCCAGTCGCACTTTGCCCCGCGCCAAAACTCATAAGCCTCAAGGCAATTGCATGTTTATAACAAAATCTAAGTGGAGGTTTTGCAAAAAATAATAATAAACACAGCATTAAAAAGCTTTGGCATATTGCACCAAAGACTAAGGCATAAACGCCAAAATCAAGTAACGCAAAAACTACTGTAACAACAACATAACCAACTAGATACGATATAAAATCAACCATAAACAATGCTTTAAAATTCATTTCTCGCACCAACAAGCCACGCGCGATTGAACCAAAGGCACTAAAAAGCAGTGTAACTGACAACAAAATGAGGATGTTTTCTAATGCAGCAAAGGTAAAATAATCTACGAGTAAGGGAGTGAGAATACAAATTGCGCCAGTCACTAGCAGACCAAAAAATACCGAAATAGTATGAGCGATTTGAATGTCCTCTAAAGACAAATCCTTTTTTTGTACAATTGCAGGGCCCATGCCTAACGAAGATGCTAAATCACCCAACCCAATCACTAAAATAGCGATAGCCATTAACCCAAAGTCGGTAGGTGGTAATAAACGAGCCAAAATAGCCATAACAACAATAGAAGAAACTGCCTGAAAGGCAACGCGCAAGCCGTTCCAGCTTATGCCTTTAATCACAGAGTGCGGATTTTGCTCACTCATCAACAACTCGTCATCAAAAGCAATTGGTTACTCATTGATATTATCTACTTCTCGTTGCTTAAATTTAATTTTCTGACTGTAGGCAAGGCCTGCAATCATACCCAGCAGCACCCAAACAGCCTTATTCATATAGGCATCATCAAGATTTACCAGGTTGTGAATAAGCCAAGTCACTACCCCACCCATCAGGCCTAAAATCATTTTTTCATTGATGCCTTTTAGGTGATAAAACGAGCGCAGTCCAAGCCATAAAATATAAACAATTAAGGCTAAAAACAGAATTAACGATGGCAGTCCTGATTCTGCAGCCATTAACAGATAGGTATTATGAACAGGGAAAGGATAGTACCTAGAAACATATTCATTTGTATTATCATAATGCTGCATCCGAGCAGCATAAACATTGAGGCCAACACCCAGTACTGGGTTATCAACAATCATGTTTTCAGCGACCTGCATTAGAGGTACGCGCAAATCCGCCGTGCCATAATCTTCACCAAATATTCGGGTGCGAAATGTTTCTGAAGCAGTTAATAAAACCGTAGCAGCTAAAATAGATACCATGATAAAACTAAGTAAAACTTTAATTAAATTAAAACCTTGCTTATGCATTATCAGAATAAAACAAATACTGCCCGAAAATGCCAATGCAAGCCAACCACCACGCGAAGAAGTCCAAAGTTCAGCCAAGAGTGCCAAAAAGATACTAATACCAAAAAACATCCGCCAAGCGACCTTCTTTTCTTCAAAAAAGAGTAAACAAGCCACAGGCAAAAATAAATTAAGAAACATAGCCAAGTTATTAGGGTGCGAGAGTGAGCCTGCAACCCGCTTTACTTCCTGATTACCAATCAAACTCACAATGTTAATTTGCTTACCAATCACTTGCTCGGTAAAGATGGCACCTACAAACTTTTGCTCAAGCACAATAATCCCTTGCAGCAATAAAATAAGGGCAAAGATCCGTCCTAATATTTGTAAGGTTGCTTCGTCTTTATAATTATTTCGAAAAAAAGTGAAGATAAGTATCGCTTTAAAAAACCACGACAATGCACTAAAGCTATAAAATGGGAAGGGGGAAATTAAGCTTGAAAGTAGATTGAAAAAAAACAACAGTGAAAAAAACCAAATAAAAACAGGCTCAAAGCGAAACGAACTGCTTTTATCTTGATTATGCTTCCATAGCCAGTAAAAAAACAAAGGAAAGAAAAACAAATCGAATAGAGTAACTGAAAAACCATTAGCCGAAACATAAAAAGGCGTGTAATCGCGATAAAAAAAGTTAATATCAAAAAATATTGGCAAACTAAGTAATGCAGCGATTAACAGCGACAGTTTTAGTTTATTTGAAAACACAGTCACAAATAATAATAACGCAACTGCAATCACAGATCCTAAAATAACTAAGGTCCAACGAGCAGAAACATTGCTCATAGACACCACAAATGCAGCACCAACTAATGCACCAAATAAGATAGCAAAGACGAGCTCTAGAGATATCTTTGAAAAGTTTGGTGGCATCATGAGAATTCGTATTTAAATAAACTTCATTAAAAATCTAGGAATAGGAAATGTCCTGAAATTCAAGATTGAACCTATTATGTTTGCACCGCACTCTTCTAAATCTTCAATTAACGCATTTAGTGCCGGTAGTCGAGTTTCACCCGATTTACTGATCAAAACCACTCCATCTGCTAAATGAAACAAAGATAAAAAGCTTGGCACTTGCGCAACAGATGGCATATCGACAATCACCCAGCGATAATCTTGTTTAAAAACAGCTAACAAACTAGAAATGATACTTAAAGTACCCGCTGATTGAATATCTTTTAAATTAATGTCAAAACAGACTTCGGTAAAATTACAATACTCAAGCTCATTGATAAATTCATCAACTGACTTGTTTTTCTCTACCAACGCTTGAAATATCGGCGAGGTCTGTTGTTTTGTCAGCTTAATAGAAAAAAAGATACAGGCTTTTTCAGAGTCATAAGACGAAAGTAAACGGGTAGCATAATACGAAATCGTGGTATTACCCACTTTCGGATTAACGCCTAAAAACATCAGCATCTGTGGTTCATCATCAGCACTTGAAATTAAACCTGATGTGATTTTGTTCAATGAACGTAACCAGACAGTATTATCTAAAGGTTTAAGAGTATGGCTTTGCAAAGCTCGCTGTTTTGTTACTGCAACGTTATCAAGCTGCTCTATTTCTTCTAGCTGGGCTAAAGGCTCTGCTAACTTCTGTTTCAGACTAGCAATATCAGCTTCATTTACTTGTTCGGTTTCTCCACTGACATTGATCCGATTCAACTGTGGATAAAGTTTGTTCATTGCATCAAATACGTTAGCCATTTTATTACCTAAAAAGAATTAAGCAGAGGTGTCATCTAGCGAGCCTAGATACCTAATTTTTGTTTTTGAAATAATATCATTTGGCATAACCACTCGTTGATCTAGCGAGTAAGCTGCGATACATAAGCCCATTGCTAAGAAAAAAGCCAATATAATTGCCATTAACATAATTTTTGTTTTTTGTGGAAACCAAGGAACTAATGGTTTTACCGGACGTGTTGCAATTGAAACGTTTGCAAACAAAGCTTGGTCTTTTTCTAAATTGATCCGCGCTTCTTCACGTTTAGTGCTGTATAGGGTGTAGTTATTTTTAGCTAAATCGTGCTCTAGCTGCAAACGTTCTAAATTAATCGACGATGCGGTTAATAAACCAAGGTCTTGCTGTGCTTCAGCTATTTTAATTTCTATTTCTTTAAGCTCACTTTGACGACTTTTTACTTTAGTCTCTAACTCGTCAATAATTTGCTTCATTTGAATATGGATTTGCTTATGCATATTACGATATTGACTTTCTGCATCTGTCACAGCTTTTGAGTCTGGTAAGTAATCACTCATAGCGCGCTGTTTATTGATAATTAATTGAGCTAATGACTTAGACATTTCAATTAATGCAGGAAAACTGTCTAAAATATCCCGCGGCAAACCGACCCATTTATCATCACCTTTAATATTTTTCTTAATTTTAGTGATTAATAATAAACGTTCGTTTAGTGAGCTCGTGTCCATTGCCACTTCCGTTTTGCGATACTCCAAATCTCTAATTAACTGTAAAATATTTTCTTTTTGTAATGTAGGGCTTGCTACATTCACTCGTTGGCTTTCATTAGCTAAATTATTAGTTAACTCAGTAAAACGGGTCTGAAAAGTATCTGTTTGTTTATCAAAAAAATCTAAACTACTTTTTGAAGTTTGATTTACATTAATATGATAAGAAATATAGGTATCGATAATACTATTTAGTTGCTCAACAATCGCTTGTGGATCACCACCTCGCAGTTTTAGCTGAATAATATTTGATAGAGATAATGGCTCAGCTTTAAATCCGGCACTTAATTTTAAAATGGCTTTTTGAATTTCAAATTCATCGTTACTTGGCGCCAGATGGTGACTCATCACCACTTCGGTCATAACAGGTTCAGACTTTAATAATTCGATAACGGTATTGATCATTTGAGTATCAACACGATTTTCGTAATTCACCCGAGAAACATCTTTATCAAACACTACAGGGGTTTCAATTTGCGGCTTAATCACCAATTTAGCATTTACTTCATAAATAGGCGGATACAACAATACCACAGCCAAAGCAGCAAAAACGACTGCAAAAAAACTGCCTAAAAACAATGTTTTTTTAATGAAAAAGATACCAACTATGTCACGGATGGTTTGATTTTGTTCTTGCTTAGGCAATTTTTTATTTTTATATGTTCCGTGTTCCATTAATCACCACTATGGATAAAATTGACTGATTCAGAAACGCTATAAATTAACCCCAAATCAGCAGGGATTAAGCGACGAATAGTATCACCAACAATTGCAGCCCGACCTAAACGACTAGTTGGTACGTAAATAACATCGGCTTGACGAAGTAAGGTATCGCTTCCTATGTTTCCAGTATCAAAAATATTCTCGATATCAACTAAACGACCCACCGCATTATTTCTTTCATCACGGGTAATTAATAAAGTATCCGATGCAACTGCATTAGGCATAAACCCTTTTGCCATAGCAACAGCCTGAGTAACCGTGGTTGGCCCCTGCAATTGATAATAGCCAGGCTCTTTCACTGCGCCCATAATATAAACTCGGTTACCTGTTGCATTAATTAATGTTACTGAAGTAAACATACCTGGAACAAGCTTTTGATATTCATCATTAATTTCTTTTTGAATTTCTTCAACTCGCATTCCGGCAACGCGCATCGGCTCAATCAGAGGAATTGCAATACGGCCATCAGGCTGAACAAGCGCTAAACGGCTTTGGCCTCGGGTAGCTGTTTTTATTGATTCTTTAAGTTCGCGAATACTTTCGCCATAACGCACTAACGCCACAGTACATTTAGGATTTCTAAGAATTGGGGTATAAGCCTCTTCTATTTTGGCCGCAAGTTCCATTGGTGTAAAACCAAAGGCCTCGATATCGCCTAAATGAGGCACTGTGATCATACCATCGGGACGCACATTTAATGAGCGGTCGAACTGGGGATAGTGTGGAAATTCAATTCGAACCTGATCACTAACAGCAATTCGGTACACATCTTGTTTTCTTACATCGATATGATATGAAATTTCAATTTGATCGCCAGAGGAAATCATATAATCATGACTGATGTACAATACTTTATCGTCATATACTTGGCGATTATTCGCTATCTGCGCAGGGCCAAAAGGTGCTGTACAAGCGACTAGCAAGGACACAAGTAATGAAACAATAAACAATCTATACATATTTAATGAATCCCAATAACCCAAACGGCAAATAACACAAGAGAATCTAATTAATTAGCCACTAGACGCAGACTAAACTAGCCATATATTATATTTTTTGGCTTAAGTTTGACAATAACATAATATTACAAACTAATCCTTATTTCTGAACTACTGCTGAATAATTATTTCCGTAAAATCAATCGACTTGCAATCGCTGCAATAATAGAAGTTAATGAAGCGTAAATAAATCATTTGCAATGCCACAACAAATTGCGTAATAAAAAAGCAATAAAAATCAATCAGGCTTGAACCTATCATTACTATTAAAAACAATAAACTATGTTATTATCTTTAGCGATTTTCAATAACAATGGACTATTTTGGAACTACTTATGAACACTCATTTACTACCTCGTCTCTTCTATATTTCATTGTTTTTTATTGGATTTAGCTCCATAAACGGCTGTACAAGCCAAACTCCCCCTCCAGAAACATACCAACCTGAAGGGCTATACGAAGAAGATTATTCGAGCTTTTATTATTATTTATACGAAGGGTATTTAGGCCTAGCAAAACAAGAAGATAATGAAAATGATGTCGCCGATCACGCATTATTCAGTGAAAAAGCTCAGCGCGTTAACAATGGTAGAATTGTAGAGCCACAGCAACTTAACATGCGTCGTATCCCTGAACATGCATATGAAGAATTAAAAGTCGCACGTCACGCATTAATGCAAGCATTCTCATTAGGCAGTAAAGAACGCCTGCCCGCACCTTCAGCACAAGCCCAAGTAATGTTTGATTGTTGGATGCAAGAACAAGAAGAAAACTTCCAACAACATGACATTGACGTCTGCAAACGTGACTTCTTTAAAGCGCTTGCATTAATAGCACCACAACCTACAACAAAAGCAGAACCCGAGACAAGAGTAGCCAAAGTTGAGCCGTGTGCCTGTGATGAAAAGCCAGCCAAAAAAGAACCAGCAAAGAACAAACAGCCACCTGAATTTATTGTTTATTTCGAATTTGATAAAGATCATCTAACCAAAACAGCGATTGCTACTATTAATGAAGTAAAACAAGCTGTAAATGAATGGAAACCAAAGACGGTTGTACTCTCTGGTCATACCGATTTAGCCGGTCAAAATATTTATAACGAAGGCTTATCGACCAGACGTGTAACAAATGTGCTTAATGGACTTATTTTGGCTGGTGTTCCTGAAAATAAAATAGACATCAGCGCACTTGGTGAGCGCCACCCTGCAGTTAGAACTCCTGATGGCACTAAAAAAGCAGAAAACCGCCGTGTTGAAATTCATTTAGTACTTTAAAGAACATAGCTACAAAAATTATGAGCGATTTTTTATTAGGTCAAAACAGTGTCTATCCACTTGAGCATGCAACAGATAATCGCTTCACCGACCATGCCAACCTCTTTACGCTAAAGACCGACAACGTCGGTCTAAGTATGAGCCGTAACGACAGCTCGGAGCTTTGGCAACCAAGTTTTGATGAGAAAAGCCAAACGCATTTATTTGTTTTAGGTCGCCCTGTATTGGCTAAAAAAGACTTAGCATTCGCGCAGACTTTAAACCTAAGCGGCGGTTTAGTCGGCCGATTTCTGCTTCATCATTGGCTCAATCAGCCTCAGTCATTCAGTCAGGTGCTCAATGGTTATTTTGCGGTCATAATTATTTGTGCTCAGAAGGTCACCTTATTCACAGATAAACTTGGTATTTATAATGTTTACCAAGCCAAAAATCAGCCCAAATTGATGCTAAGCTCTCATCCAGATAATTTAGCAAGCTGGCTGCATCAAGAATGCACGACACCTAGTTTAAATCACCTAGCCGTAGCTGAAGTTCTTGCGACAGGCAGTAGCTTTGATCAAGCCTGTTTTTATAATGAAATAACAGTATTAAAACCTGCTAGTCACTATACCTTTGAACTCAATGCAGCTGGATTTACAGAACAGCAAACAAGCTATTGGTCAGAAATTCAAGTTGAATCCAATATGAGTCAACTTGAATGGTCAAAAAAGATTGCCTGCGCAATTTCAACTGCCATGCAAAAACGCACTCATAGCTTCATAAAATCGTCAGCATTATTGCTAAGTGGTGGCGCGGATTCTCGCTCAATTTTATTTAGTCATCCACAACCATCAAAACTCACGACCATAACCTTTTGTGACTCACTTAATTTAGAAGCAAAAACGGCGCAAAAACTGGCTCAAATCGCAAGTTCAGATCACCACACTTATTTTAGAGAGTTCGATCACTACGCTTTAGGCTTTGATGAAAGCATTAGGGTTAGTGGCGGAATGTGGTCAATCAAAGATGCACATTATCATCAATTTGGTAACAAACTTATTGATACCAAATGGGACAGCTTACTGACTGGTTGTTATACCGATTATTTATTAAAGGGCCTTGCCTTTAATAAACAAGCAAAGAAATGTTTGGGCCGCCCACTGCCGCTCTATCAAGCAAGTCAAACACAAGCGAGCTTTTATCAACCTCATTTCCAGTTAGGAGATGAGTGGCAATCTAAAGTAAGACATAGCATTAATCGCTATTTTGACTTTGAGCAGTGCACAGTTCAACAACTGGAAGATAAACGCATTCGCCCACTCTATCGCGAAGCAGATGCTATGGGCCGATTGTATTTAATGCGCTGTACACCGTGGGATCCACTATTTTGCGATAATGAAATAATTGATATTTATCGCACTATGCCCAAAGCACATAAGCTCAATTACCGTACATTTGCTGATGCAGTTCAAATGCTGCTGCCAAAAGCCGCGCAAAAAGTACCAAATAATAACCATGGCGGGCGTTTAAATGCATCCGAAACTATGATCAAGCTACACTTTTTTAGCCGCAGAGTTAAGTTTAAGTTAATTAGACACTTCAAAGAGCTCTTTAAACATTCTAAATCTATTTCAACCCATAACTCTTGGCCTGATTTTGCAACTTATTTGCAACATAGTCAGCTATTTCAAGACAGATGGTACGCAATATCAGAGCCCTCTCGCAATGTAATAAACCATATTATGGGCCAAGATCTATGGCAAAAACCATTTTGTGACTGGAATGAAGACAATCATGATTTATTATTACGTGCTATTACAATCGGGCTTTGGTTAGATCAACGCGCTAAGCAGATTAAAATTAACCAAATAGCTTAGCTTTGAGGATCCGGATTAAAAATAACGGATTTCCTAGCACATAACGACGCCAGGTCTTTTTTGGTTCGACAAATAAACGATATAACCACTCAAGGCCGTTATCCGTCATCCACTTTGGACCACGAGAAATATTGCCGGTATATACGCGATGAAACGCACCTGTGGCTATTTTGACCGGTGCAGTTAATTTATGCGCATTTGCAGCTATCCATTTCTCTTGAATAGGCATACTCATGCCAACCAAAACTATTTTGGCACCACTTTGATTGATGAGGTCCACAACAGCATCATTTTCATGATTATCACGATTAAAAAAACCATGGTGATGACCAACAAAAGGACATTCAGGATGTCGCTTTTTTAATTGCTCTGCAAACGCAATACCTTGTTCAGTTTCATCACCGAGTAAAAAAAGAGGCCAATGGTGCAATGTTGCTAAGCTAAATAGTTCATCAAGCCAATCCATCGGTGTCATTCGCTGACCCACCTCTAATCCAAGTATTTTAGCGCCTAGTTTTACACCTGCGCCATCAACAAAAATTAAATCGCCACTGTTAAGTACTTCCCTGTAAGCCAAATCGGTAAAACTCAAATTAACTGCGTGCACATTGAGGTTATAGACATTAAGAGGCTCATTGCTGCTTACTTGCTGTTTTATCACTTCAAAAAGCTCAACTTTATTAATTACATGATAATTAAGGCCAAGTAACTTAGCCGAACGAAATGGAGTTAATAACATAAAGCCCTCAAGAAAATAATGATCTAAAAATAGCAGCAAACATACGGGTGTTTTTATCTAAATCAAAATGCTGCTGAATGTGAAAAATAGCATGCTGCTGCATGGTTAAAGTCGAAGAAGGATCTAAAGCGGCTTTTTCGATTGCGTCACTTAATGCTTGTACGTCATTAACAGGTACTAATATTCCAGCTTTGCCAGCATCTAATAGTTCAGGGATCCCAGCAATATCCGGCGCAATCACTAACACCCCATTTTGCATCGCTTCCATCAATACCAGCGGCATCCCTTCAGTAATACTCGACAGTACAAATACATCTGCGTTTGCATAAGAGGCCAATACCTCATGGTGAAACTTTGCACCAACAAGTTGCACATGCTCAGCTAAAGAATATTGCTCAATAAGCTGCGTAAGCGCTTGACGCTCAGGACCCTCGCCAATGATTGTACAATTAAATTTAATATTGTTTTTTTGCAGCAAACTACATGCTTCAATGAGTAAATGCTGGGCTTTATGTATCGATAAGCGCCCTACAGATAAAATCTCTAACGGCTGCTGTAATTGATTCGTCTGTGGTGAGACAGATAATTTTGCCGGCACACCTAAAGGAATGACTTGGCAACAGTTTAGATCTACCGCAGGAAAATACTTGTTAAGATAATCAAGATTAAACTGGGAAATTGATACGATTTTATCTGCATTTTGCATCTTCAGCGCTAAATCGGGCACTTTATCAAAAGTAAGATCAGCACCATGTAAAGTAATCGAATAGGGAGTATCACTTATGTACTTGAGCCAAAATGCAATTGCAGTTGCACCATAGGTAAAATGGCTATGAACCCAAGTTAGTTCAGGATAACGGCGTTTTAATAATAAGGCGCCCGTTAAATGGGCAATTGAAGTTTTGAGCTTTTCTTCTAATAAAAATGCTCTTAAAAGTGCTTTAAAATAAACAACAGGCGAAGAAATTAAAAATAACCAATGCGATAATAACAACTCACCCCATCGCGCCTCACATAAATAGCTCACCTCATTTTGCATCGCTTTCATGTGAGGGTGTACTTCATTATCTGAAGGTTTATGACTTGAGATAATCTCAAACTCTAAACCTTCAGATTTAAGCCTCTGATACTGATCGAAAATAAAAGTTTCACTTAAAATCGGAAATATAGAGTTTAAAAAAAGCAGTTTTTTTTTGAGTGTTCCGATTGCATTTAAGAAGCTCCCTTGCCTTTTAAAACCGCAGGGATGGTTTTTAGTAATATTTTGATATCTAACCAATGATCCCAATTGTCAATGTAATCGCAATCAAGTTTCATCCATTCATTAAATGATAAGTTATTACGGCCATCAACCTGCCAGCTTCCTGTGATCCCCGGCAATACACTTAATCGTCTTAAATGCCTAAAATCAGTGAAACGGTCATAATCTGCTTTTGGTAAAGGACGCGGTCCAACCAAACTCATATCCCCTTTAAGGACATTAATTAATTGCGGTAGTTCATCGATACTTGATTTGCGTAAAAAACGGCCTAACGCCGTGATCCGCGGATCATTTTTCATTTTAAACGCCGCGCCATCAAGTTCATTGCTAGTTTCTCTAAGCTTATCTTGCATGGCATCTGCACCGGCAATCATGGTTCTAAATTTGATCAGTTTAAAAATGCGACCATTATAACCATAACGTTCTTGCACAAAAAACGCACCACCGCGTGATTGCAAGTTAATTAAAATAATACACACTAAAAATAACGGACTTAATACTATTAAACCAAGTACAGCCGCAGTTAAATCAATAATACGTTTAAAAATAAATGCACCACCAATATGGTAACCAGATTGTACAGTAAGCTCTGGTGCTGCTTTATCAGTAGATGAAAAACTAATATTATCGAGATTAATTTTTGTCATTTCAGTATTTTTAAATAATGTACTGACCACTGAAGCCATAGGAAAGCGTAACATTATACCTTGGGAATGAGCCCGGTATATCACACTATCTAAATCTGGATTTCTGGCGGAGGTATCAGTAAAAATAACAAGATCATCAATAATGTTGTATTTCAAAATTTCGTCAAAATCTTTAAAAGTGCCAATCACTTTATCGTTATGATTTGAACCTAATGCATCTGCAGACAAATGGCCAATGATATGGCTTTCTTGATTTTTAAGTTTATTTGCATACGCAAATGCGTACTCACAGTCACCTAAAAATAAAATATGGCGGCGATTTGAATCACCTAGGTGGAAGCGTTTAATCGAGAACCAGACTATGTGTCTAAATAATAATGTTAATACAACCGTAGCAGGAAATAATACCAGTATAACCAACCAACCGGTGAAGATAGAAATATTCAGTAAATTACCCGTAGCGAGTACAAGAATATTAATAATCAGTTGTGCTTTAATAATCGAAAAAGCATCTGTTATTAAGGTATGAGGTAAATACTTAGGCTGATAAAGCGAGAGTTGCTCAAAGAAAAAACTATATAAGCCAAACAAAATAGAAACAATAATAAAATTGACCATCGAAACACGCATAGTCAAAAAATCATAGATATTATTCGATTCAATTAACGTACTGTTAAAACCGACTAAAATAAATAGTGATACTATAAATGCTAGTAAATCACTAAATTTAAAAACCTTATAGATTAAATTATTGGAGCGAGTCACATCTACCACCTTAATACTCGAACTAACATCTAACTAATTGATAAAACTCGGGAAAATAAAAAACCTAACCTGAGTTTAATTAATTAAAAATTTTCTCAAAATCCTTAAAGCTCAAATTAACAATTGCATCCTGCGCTTGGTCAAATGATGCATAAGGCCCTATAAACACTCTTGAAACATAGCGATAATCCCATTTTTCACTTTGAAAAACGGTTTTAAACCCCAGTTGATTCAAGTAATCAGCGCTTTGTTTTGCCGCACTCTGTTTGGTAAAAGAACCATAATAGACATATACACTTCCGGTCTTAGTCCGAGTTAATAAACCAATCTCAGATAAAATAGGTAACTGAAGATCATGCTGGCTATTAACTTCATTTAAGTTATTTATATGAGGGTTAACCTGCCTGACAATATCTTCAATTGTCGCATTCCACGCGCCGTATTGATTTTTTATAACTTGGCTAAGTGCAACACCTTCATCGACTCGAATCGCATTTAAACCCTGCATATTAGGATGGAAAGGAAAATAAATATCATGCTCTGAATCCCATGATGACTCAGATACAGCTGCTGTATTTGTGGTTGAAATTTTACTTTTATCAACCGCAGCCAAAGGCATACTAAGACGATGATCATTCATCGCTGCTGGATTTGAAGGGGCAACCTTTTCAAAACTACGGTCAAAATTCGACTGTACACTAGTTGGAGATTTAATCTGATACCGACTGTTAGAATTATCAACTGGCATCGAAGGTCTCATATCAGCATTTGCCTCTTCAGAATCATATCGCAGTGGCGTTTGGCTATAAGATGATGATGGCAACTTTTGCTGCATATTACGTTGTGAACTTGAATTGCTATTTGCTTGATTTGATAACGAAATCGTTAAATAAACTAAGTAAATCAATAACAAAACCACCAAAACACCTGCAAGTTTAATGAGCATGGCTTTATCAAATGAGATACGTGATGGTTGATTTATTTTTTTACTTGGTAAAGGAATGGCAACTAATGGTTCAGGCTCATTTTGAACAGCTTCAGTTAAAACCGCGTCATTTACCTGCTCTACCGATGTTTGTGCTGGCGGTACACTACTTAAAAAGGGTAGATCGGCTTTAGCTAGAGTGACAATTTTATCATCAATAGTGTCACATTTTTTCAGATAACCATGAAATAAACTCGCATCACAAACCTGATTAATTAAGCGAGGACTCCCTGACGAAATGGTATAAATTAAATCAACCGCAGCGTGCGTAAATACTTTTCGTGTAACACCTGCTGTTTTTAAACGATAATCGATGTAATTTTCTGTAAGGGCACGATTTAAGTAACCCAACGCTTTACTAATAGCCACCCGCTGTAACAAAGCACGATTTGGACCACTGTTTAGCTTTGTCAGTAATTCTGGTTGGCCAACTAATACAAATTGCACCATTTTTTTACTTAGATGTTCTAAATTAGATAATAACCTTACTTTCTCAAGGGCATCATCATTGAGCATCTGAGCTTCGTCAATTAAAATAACAAAGCGAAAATCATCACTGCGACCGGTTAATAATTTGTTTTTAATTTCAGCAACAAGTTGATTTGCGCCCATATCAGCGGCATTTTCAATCATTAAACAACTAGCAATAAAATAGAAAAACTCATCAGACCCCAATTTAGGGTTCGTTATTTCGATAATTTTGTTATTTTTATCATCTGTGAGTAAGTCTTTAAGTACTTTTAATGCTTGCGTTTTTCCGGCGCCAATCTCACCTGTTAATAGCAACACCCCTTTGGCTTGTTTAATGCCATACATTAAAGAGGCTAAGACTTCCCGATGACTATCACTCGGGAAAAAGAATTTTGCATTTAATGTATTTTCAAAAGGCTCACTTTTAAAATTATAAAAGTCGTTATACATTGATTACTTCACCCCAAGTCAAAATTACGTAATAACAAATATTAAATTCACTAATTTGTTTATCTTACGCTATTTTTTTTTGTTGTTCAGCTCTTTGTAATACTTTGTTATGAATATTATTGCACTTACAACAATTATTTTTTTAGAACTATGTTGTCCAGAGTGATTTGATTACCATTTTGCGCAGGATTGTTTGAGCGTATAAAAATCCACTCCAACAAGAACGGCGCTTCATAACCATCAAACGTATAAGTGGCTGTTGTTTTAAATTCGCTATCATTTTCAGCTTTATCACTATAAAAAGCGGCTTTGGTATACGCCTTATTGATAAAAAAGCCAAATTCATCTCCTGCACCTTTATTAAGCTTATATTGGAACTGAATACTTTTGGCTTCTCGAACCGTCATTCGAAGCACGCTCGCTTTCCCCTCAGCTAACTCTTTTTTAGAATGGACCTGATATTGCCCCTGCGTTGCTGTATAGGTATTTTCACTAACAACCCAATCACCTGTCATAGAAGCGGCAAGTTGGCCATCTTCGAAATCTATTAGTTTTTCATCTGATGGATTATAGGCTGACATATCAATCGCAGTGCCCTGTTCATTAATTACAATATACTGATCAAAAATGGCCCCATCATTTGCTAAATCAATGACTCGAATAACACAGCTACCTGGTAACTTAGTTTCTGAGTTAATTTTTAATTTGGCCTCAGTAACATTAAATAAGGTATCTGCAAATGTCGTTGAATCTTTGGCGGCCAATTTGCAATCAGCGCCAGCAAGTTCTTCGACAATACGCCAATTAAATAAACTCGGTGCACTGGCTGAGCTTAGCGCCAAGATATTTATTTCTTCTTTATCAACTAATTTATATTTGGATAATACCAGCTCGGTATGAGAGCTATTTACTGCCAGTTCAAAGCTCACGTTTTGCGCAGGCGAAGTCCCTGCAACATAGTTATTCTTATCAATAATTTTAATTACATCACTTTGTGCATCATCCATTTTCAAAGCAGCAATCGTATTATCTGTTGGGTTTTTTACCAAAAAGGAGTGATTAGTCCAAACATAATCAGGTTGTTTGGCCGTCCAATTGGTAGTCGCTTTTATCAATTTCTCTGTTTGTGGCGATACATTAAAATAAGCCTTGGTTGAAGAACCTTTAGCAGACACTCCAGATAGTTTTATTTCAGCGGGTGTCGTTTTTGTAAATTTGCTTGCATCATATTGACCAAAAATATACGGCACATTTTCACTACCATCGAGCAAGCTAACTTTTAACTCCCAAGTTCCTTGGCGTTTAGGTGTTACGTATTCAAGCTGATAAATTGAACTGAGTTGATCACTGATAAGCTGATTTTGTGTATCAACAGCCAAAGTAATAAGTGAAAAATCCCCTTTAGTAGTAATTACTTGACCATTAGAAGCGATTTTACTCAGCTCAGTCGGTATTGCAGCACCGGCTTCAAGCTCAGCGGTAAAAATCACCACCACGTCTTTATTACCTCGCGCTGCAATAACATCGCTAAGTGAAGAAGTACCGGACTCATGGGCGCCATCGGTAATTAACACTAAAAAGCCCTGTACAATCCCTTCAGAACTTGACTCATTATTCCACTGCGACAATCCCTTTATTGTCCCGCCGTATAAATCGGTGGAATTATTATCAACCCGAGATTGACGATTCAAAAGGGCGAGCTCATTAAGTTTTTGAGCTATGATGGTTAAATTATTTGTCGCACCAAACCAGACATCAGCCGTTTGGTCAAAAATGACCAAAGAAACCGTCTGACCTGCTAACAATTTAGATTCTAATTGGCCACCGCTCGCTTGAACATAAATCATATTACGGATGCTTTCGATCAATAAGCTAAAATCGCTATCACTGATACTCGCGCTTATGTCTAGAGCAAAAACTAGAGGTTGGACCAAACCCGCATCTTCAATCGGAATTATCTGAGCAAAAGATTCACTACGCTTACCAACATCAACTCCATTTTCTTCCACTAAAAATTTCGTTTTCCAACTATCACTTCCAGAAGCAGCTAAACCAGTGATAGGCTTGCCTTGACCATCAAGTACTTTAAAAGTAGATACAATTTTTGACGGCAATTTTCCAAAAGCTTGAATTGGCTCAATTGAATTAGTTTCAATTTCATCAATATAAATACTCAGCGTAGTTTCTAAATTAAATACTGTAGCGCTAATATCAACCGGCCCCACAGTTAAGGGATTAAGTAAACCATCTTGAGTCACTGTTGCTCTGGAGTCATCACTGGTTTGCCAAACAATTCCATCAACTATTTTTTCAGAGCTGTTATCGGTAAATGCGGCGAGTAAAGACAACTGAACAAAATCCCCCATGGCAAAATAGCTTTGTTGTGTTGAGGTAATCGCAATACTTTTAATACCAGGTTTTACTGTTATTTTTTGTGAAGCTGAGAAATCTTGATAGATTGCATTAATTTCTACCTCGCCTTCAGCTTTAAAAACCAAATTCCCTAATGCATCTATTGTGGCGATAGTTTGGTTGCTACTTCCCCATGTGATCCCTGTCGCAATTTCGCTAAAACTGCTGTCTTTGTAAAAAACAAAAATGCTGAATTTAACGCCACTTTGTCCAATTAAATAAGCATTTGCAGTGGTTTTTATCCCTATCGAGACGATTTCTTCCGCGGGTAAAAGATCCGATAAAATAGTAAAACTATAACTTGCAGAGACACCTTTATAAGTTGTAGAGATAATTACGGTACCAGGTGCAACTGCTTGTAATTGTCCACTGTTGCTGATTTTTGCAATACTCTCATCTGAACTAGCCCATGTTGCTTTTGCCGTAAGATCTTCAGTTAGACCACCGGCAAAGGTGCCAATCAAACTTAATTGAATCGCTGCAGAGCTTTGATAAATCGGATTGGTATAAGGGACTATTGAAATTTTCTCAGGGGTTGGAACCGCTGAATCTTCCGCTGGAGGGCTGCCACATGCAGTTAAAAGCAGTAAAATAAAGGCACTAAAAAATACTTTTAAAACAGGCATATGACACCAAAGACTTTTAATCATTTACAATTTATTAAGACATTTTACCTAGTTTAAGCTCAAAAAAAAGTAGTTTTGTGGCTTTAACAAAAATAGCAGTCCCCAAAAACACGTTGCTGACTCGCAATCGAGTTATTTTTACAATAGAATCAAGGTCGGTATTTTAGATTAAAGTATGAATTAATAATGGGGCAACGTTCAAATTGGGTTGATTATTGTAAAGCTATTGGCATTTTCTTAGTCGTTTTTGGCCATGTTTTAAGTGGTTTAGTAAATGCTGGCTTTGAAATGAATCAAACTTATTTCACCCTCATTTATAGTGTTATTTATACCTTTCATATGCCGTTATTCTTTTTTCTTTCTGGATTATTTTTTTACTCTTCGCTACAAAAATATCATGTCGGTGGCCTAATAAATCAAAAAATAGATACCCTTTTTTATATTTATATTTTTTGGTCGCTATTTCAAGGCTCGATAGAAGTTGTGCTAAGCCAATTCACCACCAACGGTATTACCTTTAGAGAAGTATTCCAGCTTTTTACTGAACCAAGAATGCAGTTTTGGTTTCTCTATGCCCTCATTTATATTTTTATAATCTCATTGGCGGCTTATAAATTTATGAGTGTGAAATACACACCTATTTTATTTATATTCACGGCGGCTCTTTATGTGTTTGCGGCCCAATTACCTCAAGGTTTTAACTTATATTTGGTTTATCAGAATTTAGTGTTTTTTGTTGCAGGGATTTATTTTAATCAGCTCAATAAAGAACCTGCGTCTAATAACACGCTATTATTGTTAAGTGCGATTGCTTTCTTAATGGTGCAATATTTTTTCCATCAAGATCATGTTTTTAGCGATAGAGGATTATTTTCACTGTTAACCGCTTTAACCAGTATCTATTTTGTTATACAACTAGCTTGCTTAATTAATAAGCACCCACTTCAGTGGCTATTAACTATTGGCACTTATTCTTTGAGTATTTATCTCATTCACATTTTAGTTGGCAGTGGAATACGAATTCTTTTAGCGAAGGTTTTACATCTCGAAAATTTCGCCATCCACCTTTTACTCGGAGTCGCTTTTGGCATAGCCATTCCACTGCTATTTCAAAAAATAGTGAATGACTATCGCATCAACTTTATTTTCAGTGCGCCCATCAGCCGTTTGTGGCGCACTAAATATCACCTTTAGTATGTGATTGAGCATGCCATAACTTGGCATATTGACCATTTAGGGCTAACAACTGCTGGTGATTACCGCGCTCTGCTAATTCTCCATTAGCCAGCAAAATAATTTCATCGGCATCAACAACTGTTGATAAACGATGGGCAATCACTAAGGTTGTATGACCTTTTGATACCGATTTAAGCGTATTCATTATTTGCGCTTCATTGTGGCTGTCGAGTGATGAGGTTGCCTCATCAAAAATAAAAATTGCGCTATTTTTTAGCAATGTACGGGCAATCGCGACCCGCTGTTTTTCTCCACCCGATAGTTTTAAGCCTCGTTCACCCACCTCGGTCTGAACACCTTTAGGTAGGGCTGCAACAAAATCACCTAGCTGGGCGTCATTTATTGCTTGTATTACTTGCTCATCGGTTGCTTCTAAGTCACCGTATCGTACATTTTCTAAAATACTGTTGTTAAACAGCACTGTATCTTGCGGGACTATGCCAATTTGTTTACGCAATGAATCTATTGTTAGTGTGCTTATATTTTGGCCATCGATTTGAATACTGCCACTTTCTATGTCATAAAAACGATAGAGCAATTTTGTTAGGGTAGATTTACCTGCGCCACTGGGGCCAACAATTGCTACTTTTTTACCACCTGCAATACTGAAACTAAGATTTTTAATAATCTCTCGCCCTTTGCCGTAAGAAAAACAAACATTGTCAAATCGCACCGCGCCTTGCCTTAATACTAAGGATTGAGGATCGGATTGCTCTTTAATCGCTGTTGGCTGAGCAAGTAAATCAAACATATTCTCAATATTGGTGAGCGAGCCTTTTATTTCGCGATAAACAAAACCTAAAAAATTGAGTGGCATAAATATTTGCATCATAAACGCATTCACTAATACAAAATCACCAATAGTCATTTTACCTTGCTCAACATCCAGTGCTGCAAGGACTAACATTGCGGTCATCGCCAGTGCAATGATAAGCGCCTGGCCTGCATTTAAGTTAAATAACGATAAACGATTACTACGACGGGCATTTTCCCAATCAGCCAAAGCTTTATCGTAGCTGCGCTCTTCGTGCGGTTCGTTATTAAAATATTTAACAGTTTCAAAGTTCAACAAACTATCAAGCGCACGAGAGTTCGATTGATTATCCGCAAGGTTAGCTTCACGAATGTACTTTAGGCGCCAATTAGTAACCTTTATGGTAAAAAACACATATGCCACCACCGCAAGCGCAATAATGCACGCATACTTAAGGCCGTAATTAACCGATAAAATACCAATTACAAAGGCAAGTTCAATAATGGTTGGGCCAATATTGAAGACAAAAAAGCGCATCACAAAACTAATGCCCGATACACCACGCTCAATATCGCGAGCCAGTCCACCAGTTTTACGTGACAAGTGAAAATCTAAATCTAATTGATGTAAATGAGAGAAAACCTGTAAACCAATGCGACGCATCGCGCGCTCAGTGACTCGACCAAACAACATATCACGCAACTCGCCAAACAATACATTGGCAAATCGCACTAATCCGTAAGCTACAACCAAGCCCAAAGGGGCAGCAAGTAAGGCACTGTGCGGTTGACCATTTAGCGCATCAACTGCATATTTTAGAATAAAGGGCAATGCAACACTGGCTAATTTTGCAAAAACCAAACACAAAAAGGCTAAAATAATCCGATGCTTAAACTCTAATAAATAGGGCCAAACTTTTTTAAAAACCGCTAAGTTAAAACTATCATTTTCATTGGGCGTGCTAAAACCGTGGCGCATTCAGTAACCTATTAATGTTAGAGTTATAATTAAATATTAAACAACCAATCCACAATCTGAAATTCAGATGATAATTTACATACGCTGATTTATCGTTAACCTGTGAAGAGTTCATTTACTTGAGGCAGATAAATGCCTTTTATATCTCAAGTAAGTGCCAGTATATACCTTAGCGAATAATGACTGTAAAAAAAGTGAAGTGAATATGATTTGGCAAACAGCAAACAATATTGCAACCCAGGCATTAGAAAATAACTCATTACAGCCTATTGCATCTCAATTGGTCACTACATACGCCCACGGTGTGCAATTTACTTATCATTTAAGAAATGAATTTGCCGAAAAAAAACCGCACCAAACCACTCAAACAAATAACCCTTTTTTACCTCATGAACCCGCTATGTTTGTCGCACAATGTGGTTTGCAACATAAAGTATTATTGAATAAATATCCGGTTATCCAACCCCACTTGCTGGTCTGTGCCAATCAATTTGTGGCTCAAAATACTGTATTAAACCTATCCGATTTTAACGCTTGGTTGCGCATCATTAATGATAAAAGCGCTCAGCACCCTACACTTGGCTTTTATAATTCAGAACCCACAGCAGGAGCAAGCCAACCTCACAGGCATATGCAAGTGGTACAACTTACCTTAGCACTCATAGATGAGCGCCCTTATCTGAGTCATTTTTTAGCTGGCGCTGACTTTGTTGCCTATCACAATAGCGACCCACAAACACTCTACACAGTTTATTTAAAAGGTCTTTCAGCTCTCAATTTAATGAAAAACGAGCAACAAACACATCCTCACAACCTTTTGGTTACGCATAATTTACTTTGGATCTTGCCACGAAGCCAAGTTCAAACCGATGGCATTTATGCCAATGGATTAAACTTTGCAGGGCATTTTCTTCTTAAAAATAAAACGCAACTGACTTGGCTACTCGAGCACGATCCCTTTGATATATTGAAGAAGTTAATCAAAATTAACTAACCGCATTCGTCTGACCACTTAGAATTTATAGCTTTTGCTTATCAAAAGCTTTTCCTTGATAGGCGGTCTATGTATACTGGCTCGATGCATTTTGCCCAACCAATCCAATTTTTATGCATATTTACCGAATAATATATGTATAAAAAATGCATTGATGGCATCTTACATAATACTTGGCCACCCGTTCACTTTGCGTCATTCATGTCTGCTTAGAAACACATAAAATATAAATAAGGCCGCAACAATAGTTTTAATTAGGAAGTTAACAATGAGTTCAATTCCAAAAACAGGCGACTTTTTAGGTCACCCTAAGGGTTTATTCCTGTTATTCGGTACCGAAATGTGGGAGCGTTTTGGTTATTACGGTATGCGTGCCATCTTAGTTTTGTATCTTGTCGCTATGGTGCAAGATGGTGGATTTGGCTGGAGCAATGCTGATGCACTTAGCTTATACGGTACCTTCACCATGGCTGTTTATATCACGCCATTATTTGGTGGTTGGTTAGCTGATAATGTTTTAGGTCAGCGTAAAGCCATTATTATTGGTGGTTTACTCATGGCTGCAGGTCATTTCACTATGGGTATTCCGCATAGTGCACTTGCGGGACAAGAAGTGAACGTTTTTTATCTTGGTTTAGTTTTATTATGTTTGGGTAATGGTTTATTTAAACCTAACATCTCAACTATGGTGGGCGACTTATATCAAGAAGGTGACCAACGTCGTGATGGCGCATTCACCATTTTCTACATGGGTATTAATTTAGGTGGTGCATTAGGCCCATTAGTAGCCGGAGCTGTTGCTGCATCACTAGGATGGCAATACGGTTTTGTTGCTGCAGGTATCGGTATGGTACTTTCTGTTTTACTACAACTTGCACTAAGCAATAAATACTTAGGTGACATTGGTGTTGTGCCTGCTGCAACACTTGCTCAACAACGTTCAAACTCAGATACCAAAGAGCCACTAACAAAAGTTGAGATGGATCGTATCAAAGTTATCTTCACGATGAGTGTTTTTAGTATCATCTTCTGGATGGGCTTTGAGCAAGCCGGTGGTTTAATGAATTTATTCGCCAATGATTACACTAATCGTGTATTGATGGGCTTTGAGATCCCAGCTTCTTGGTTCCAATCGCTAAATTCTTTATTCATCATCATATTCGCACCTATGGTTGCGATTGTTTGGTTAAAACTTGATAAACGCGAACCTAACTCACCGGTTAAATTCGCTATTGCTCTTGTTTTCTTAGCGCTTGGTTTCTTAACTATGGTGCTTGCACTTGCCACTCAAGGTCAAGGTGAACAATTACAAATCAGCATGATGTGGTTAGTGCTTTTCTACTTATTCCACACTTTAGGTGAATTATGTTTATCACCTATCGGTTTATCTATGGTAAGTAAACTTGCTCCACTGCGCTTAGCCTCATTACTAATGGGTATTTGGTTCCTATGTACTGCGATTGCAAATAAAATTGCTGGTTTTGTTGGTTCTTATCTTGGTGAAGGTGAAGAGGCCCTTGGTAATGCAATGGGGATTTTCATCGGCTTAGGCGCAACAGCGTTAATCTCAGCGGTAGCAATGTACTTATTAAGTGATCGCTTAGTAATATGGATGCATGGCGCTGAAGGTCAGGCACCTATAAAAACCGAAGAGCAAATTCTAAACGAAGAATTAAAAGTAACCGCTTCTCGTTAAGTTTAATTCTATTTAAAACCCGCACCTTGTTGCGGGTTTTTTTTTGCGTCTACCGTCTATCAGTTCAAAAACCTAAAAATGGACACAAATCTTTACACTTGAAAATTAGTTTAATTGATTAATATTTCACAGTACTGACTATTTTATAGAAACGCTGAATTTTCCACATCGCCAAAAAATATAATTTTTAACATTAAAAATCATAAAGTTATGAATTATTATTTTTAAATTTTCTTTTCAAACTCGGTTAAATAGTTCGTTCTCAGGTAAAAATAAGACAAACAACTTCCCTAACGATTCAAAACCGAATTAGGACAGAGTCACTTTTTTCAGCAGCCAAATACATTGTCCGTATAAATTTACAAAACCAAGTTTGACTAAATGAAGCCGCCCTCTTCCACTTGATCACAGAATCAGGAATCATCCGCACAACAGCAAGTAACACTAAGCGCCTTAATCGGCCCAGTATTCGGAGTTATGAACATGAGTGAAGTATTAAATCCTTTAGGATTAGTGGGTATTGAATTTACAGAATATGCCACTCCAGATGCAGATTATATGGAAAAGGTTTTTACTGATTTTGGTTTTTCCAAATTAAAAAAATTCAAAGGTAAAGACATTGTTTATTTCAATCAAAACGATATTCACTTCTTACTGAACAATGAACGTGAAGGTTTCTCGGCTGAGTTTGCCAAAAGCCACGGCCCAGCAATTTGCTCTATGGGCTGGCGTGTAGAAAATGCCCAAAAAGCATTTGATGTTGCAGTTGAGCGTGGTGCAAAACCAGCAACTGATTCAGCAAATAAAGATTTACCTTACCCTGCAATATATGGCATTGGCGACAGCCTAATTTATTTCATCGAAGTATTTGGTGATAAAGGCTCTATCTTTGAAAACGACTTTGAAGATTTAAGCGAACAAAACCTAGTTGAAGATAAAGGCTTTTTGCGTATCGATCATTTAACTAACAACGTTTATAAAGGCACTATGGAAACATGGGCTAATTTCTACAAAAACGTGTTTGGTTTTACCGAAGTGCGTTATTTCGATATCAAAGGTCAAAAAACAGCGCTTATTTCATACGCGCTTAAATCGCCATGTGGTACTTTCTCTATCCCAATCAATGAAGGTAAAGACAACAACAATAACCAAATTGATGAGTACTTAAACGAATACAATGGCCCTGGTGTTCAGCATTTAGCATTTTTAACCAATGACTTAGTAAGCTCATTAGATAAACTTGATAAATCAACCATTGCCACGCTTGATATCATTCCTGAGTACTATGAAACGATTTTTGATCGTGTGCCTTGGGTTAAAGAAGATAAAGAAAAAATTAAAGAGCACCAAATCTTGGTTGATAGTCAAAGTGAAGATTGTTACTTACTGCAAATTTTCTCTAAAAACCTATTTGGCCCAATCTTCATTGAAATGATCCAACGTGTTGATGATGGCGGTTTTGGTGAAGGTAACTTCCAAGCGCTATTTGAATCTATCGAACGTGATCAAGAGCGCCGTGGCGTACTTTAATTAACGGCTCAGTTAATTAACTCAAAATAAGCAGTGGCATTTATGCCCTGCTTTTTCTGTATTGGACTTTAAATAATTTTAATCGCCACCATTTGTACTACAATACTGGCCGATTGTGCATCGCACCAAAGGAAATAAAATGAATTTAATCAATGAAACACACGATATTAATCTAACTAGCTGGGTTGAATCAGCCAACACAACAACTGACTTTCCAATTCAAAATTTACCTTTTGCTGTATTTCGCCGTAAAGGCAGCAGCGAAGCGTTTCGTGGCGGTGTAGCAATTGGTGATCAAGTTGTTGACTTAGCCGTTGTGGATGCTGCAAATATTTTTTCTGGCCTAGCGCAAGAAGCTGTCCACGCAGCCAATGCGCCAAGCCTTAACGAATTTATGGGAATGGGCCAAGCTCATTGGTCAGCGCTTCGTTTAGCATTATCACAAGCATTACGTACTGGTTCAGCGCACCAAGCCTCTTTTGAAGCAGCCTTAATTGCTCAAGCTGATATCGAGTTTAGCCTGCCATGTCGCATTGGTGATTATACCGACTTTTATACTTCGATTTATCATGCAACTGCGGTCGGTCGTTTATTTCGCCCAGATAACCCATTATTACCAAACTACAAATGGGTTCCAATTGGCTATCACGGTCGCTCATCATCAATTGATGTTTCTGGTCAAACATTCCATCGCCCAAATGGTCAAACAAAAGCACCTGATGCTGAGATTCCTTCATTTGGACCATGTAAACGCTTAGATTACGAGCTTGAACTCGGTATTTATTTAGGTAAAGGAAACAAGTTAGGTGATGCAATTGCTATTGAAGATGCAGAAAACCATGTCTTTGGTTTATGTGTATTTAATGATTGGTCGGCACGTGATTTACAAGCGTGGGAGTACCAACCACTTGGTCCATTTTTAGCGAAAAACTTTGCATCAACGGTTTCACCTTGGATTGTGACGACTGAAGCGCTTGCGCCATTTAAAACCAATTGGCACCGTGATGAAAACGATCCACAACCATTGTCTTACTTAGATTCAACAGCTAATCGTGAAGCTGGTGCATTTGATATTCAAATGGATGTATTACTTGAATCAGAAAAAATGCGCACTGAAGGTACACCTGCGAGCAAGTTATCGCAATCAAGTTTTAAACATTCATACTGGACCGTCGCTCAAATGGTGACGCACCATACGGTGAATGGTTGTAACTTCTTACCAGGCGATATGCTTGGCTCTGGCACACAATCAGGCCCAGAGCATGAAGAAGCAGGCTCAATGCTTGAGCTTTCGCGTGGCGGTAAAGAGTCTATTACCCTTAATAATGGTGAAACACGCACATTCTTAAACGATGGTGATAAAGTCATTATGCGCGGCTGGTGTGAAAAAGACGGCTTTAAACGCATTGGGTTTGGCTCAGTAGAAGGAACTATTTTACCTGCTAAATAATAACTAAGTGCTGGAGTTCAAATGAACTCTAGCACTCCTTTGTGACACTCAAATCAACGAAAAACTAGATTTTTTGATAAATCTTGGTATCTTTGAATAAAAAATAATACTCGGCTTCCATGTTTAAAATAATAACAAACTGTTTTTTATGGTTATTTCAAGAGAAACAACTTTTTGTCCGCCAAAATGGCGCGGTTAAATTTGTTACTTTTTCAAGCTTTTTACAGTTTTTATTGTTTTTAACGATTGGCGGTGCCATCGCGTGGACGGCCTTTACCAGTAATCAATTTTTTACCTTACATCAAACCGTTGTCGAAAAAGACCAAGCTATCGCTCAAGTAAAAGCCGAATTAGCCGCACTTAATCAAGCTTATGCCGAAAAACAAGAAACCTTACAGACTCAACTTGCTAAACTCAATCAGCAACAAACTTTGGTTCATGATTTAATTGAATCAATGCCTGGCACAATTGAACCTGATACTACACTCAAGCAGGTGCTCAGTAGCGAATTAGATCAAAGCGATATTCCGCTTGAAAACCAAACAGAAACTGCATTTACCGAACATTTACCAGAAGATGATTCACAGTTTGTGCCAGAGGTGCCTCAAGAACTTGACAGCAAAACACCACCAGTACAAACACCGGCAGTAAAATCTGAATCTGAGCAATCAAAACCGGCAACATCACAAATAAAGTCCGTACATTTACTGCAAGTGATGGATGAACAACAAAACCAACTTGCAGCGGTTGACCTGAACTTAGAAAATAATTTCACCACTCTTTTGAACAAAGTCTTACAACGAAAAAATACCCTACAAGCGGCCATCGATAATTCAGGTATAAATTTGGCACTAGCTTTGCCACAAGCAAGCCAAGCGCAAGGTGGACCTTTGTACCAAGTCTCTCAAGCACCTCTTTCAGACACGCAACAATTACTGGTTGAAAATTTAATTACACTTAAAGAGCTTGAAGAAGCCATTAGCTTATTACCCAATCAGTTACCTGCTAAAGATTTTTACATTTCCAGTAGCTATGGGGTTCGAAAAGATCCTATGACAGGTAAAGCAGCAATGCATAAAGGCATTGATATGGCGGGCTGGAAAAATACTAAAATATTCAGCCCTGCGAATGGCATCGTCAAAAGAGCGGGCAATAACGGTGGTTACGGTCGTTTTATTGAGATTGAGCATGAAAATGGATTTGTTACGCGTTTTGGCCATTTAGCCAAAATAAAGGTTAAAACCGGACAAAAAATAGAAAAAGATGAGCTTATCGGATTAATGGGCAGCACAGGTCGCAGTACCAGCACTCATTTACACTACGAAGTACTTCATAATAATAAACACGTCAATCCATTAAAATTAGCAAAGGCATTTGCCCATGTTCTCTAAAAAACAGATCCCATCATTAATTTCAGCCGATGTTATCCTCGAAGGTGAAATTAAAAGTACTGGTATGATCCAATTCGATGGCACCATTACAGGCCAAATTAGTGTCAATCATTTAACTGTCGGAGAGTTAGGCACAGTTAATGGTAGTATTAAAGCCGATGAAGTCATCATCAAAGGTAAAGTTGCAGGTTCGGTGCACGCCAACAGAGTAATCTTAGAAAAAACAGCTAAAGTAGAAGGTGATATTTTTCATCAAACCATCAGCATCGCTACAGGTGCATCGGTTGCCGGGACCATCAAACAACTTACTGAAGCTGAAAATGTGACAGATATTGCAGCATCAAAAGTGTCTAAATCAGCTAAAACGGCTCCCTAAGTACTCATTCAGTTACAATTTCATAAACACACTGCTGCTGTTGGTAGTGTGCTGCAAATAACAATTATTTTAAGGTCTTCTTTGTATGAAAACGCTGTTAAAAGTTTTTTTACCCTTAACCCTCACTTTAACATTAAGTGGCTGTTTTGGCCCTGATCAGGCAATTAAAGAAACAAATCAATTTATTAGTAGCCAACAAGTTGATAAAGAAAATAAAGATTGGAAAACAACACTCAAACAACCGCCACTGCTAACCTTTACTGAAGGTAAAAAATACTTCTGGGATTTAGCAACCAATCAGGGTGAGATAAGCATTGAGTTATTCCATACTTCTGCACCGATGCATGTTAGTAGCACTATTTATTTAACTGAACTTGGTTTTTATGATGGCTTGATTTTTCACCGTATTATCCCTGAATTTATGGCGCAAGGCGGCGATCCTTTAGGTTCAGGCCGTGGCAATCCAGGCTATAAATACGCAGGTGAGTTTGATGCAAAACTGTCTCACGACAAACCAGGTATTTTAAGCATGGCCAATGCAGGCCCTAATACCGATGGCAGCCAATTTTTTATTACTTTTAAACCGACTCCTTTTTTAGATGGCCGCCACACTATTTTTGGCCAAGTCGTTAAAGGGCTTGATGAGACCTTGGCCAAACTTGAAACCTTAGGCAGTCGTTCAGGCAAAACCAGTACCGAAGTTGTAATCAACAAAGCCACTATTCGAATCGAATAATAACCATTGCATACGTTTGGATATGTTTAACTGTTTCAATTGTTAAAAAGACCCCTTACAATGCGCTGCTCATTCTTTTGAGCGGCGCATTTTGTTTTTAAGTGCTGCCATGTTTCCCTACAAGCAAGAAGTATTATGCCTAAAACCAGTAACACACCAGCCTCTACCATTTTAATTTTGATTTTATTGGTTGTATTTTGCCCTCTTGCGATAGATATTTATCTGCCAGCCTTTCCGGTTATTGCCTCACAACTAGCTGTGCCTGAACAACATATTCAACAAACAATCAGTCTTTTTTTACTTACTGTCGGGCTTGGTCAACTGATTGCCGGACCACTTGCCGATAAATATGGGCGAAAACCACTCACTCTGTTTGGTATGACTTTATATGGTGTCAGTGCCTTAGCGGCCTCTTACGCTACAAGTTTTGAAATGTTATTACTTGCTCGTTTAATTCAAGGCTTTGGGGCATGTGCTACATTTGTTTGTGCCTTTGCGATGGTCAGAGACAGCTTTAACGCCAATAAAAGTGCACAAGTGATGTCTTATTTGAATGGCGTGATTTGTTTTATTCCCGCGCTTGCGCCAATTTTAGGCGCTTGGTTAACACTTAATTTTGGTTGGCAAAGTAACTTTTTATTTTTAGCTAGCTTTGCCTTCATCTCATTATTTTTAGTACTATTTTTTGCTAAAGAGACTCGGCCAGAAAACACGCTTTACCAGGGCAAAATTACCGATTTCAGTCGTTTTATTCCGATTTTAAAAAATCATGTTTTTTTGTTCCACGCTATGATTTGTTTACTCGCGATGGCAGTCATTATTGCGTTTGTCAGTACTGCGCCAAGCTGGTTGATGAGCCATTTGGGACTCTCAACCCATGAGTTTACCGTGTGGTTTACTATTAATGCAGTGTTATCAATTTTAGCTAGTTTTACCGCGCCTTATTTCATCAAACGCTCAACCAGAAAAGCACTGCTACTCGGTCTCGGAGTATTATTTTTCAGTGGCTTACTCATGCTAACGTTAATCGGGTTTAATACCCCTTGGGCGTTTATGCTTCCTATTTTTGTCGCTTCGATTGGTTTTTCGCTTACGCTCGGCTCTGCGGTTGGCAAAGCCCTTGAACCTTTTGCAACCCAAGCAGGCACGGCATCAGCTTTAATTGGGGTTATGCAAATGAGTGGCGCAGGTTTACTGGTCAGTATCACCTTACAATTTGGACTGTCAGCCCCATTATTGGTCTTAATGCATTTAACCTTGTTGGTTCCTTTACTCATTTTATTATATTGCGATAAAACACAACGCTTACATCCGAGTAGTTAAAACCTTTGAGGATTGTATTTTTAGCTAATATTTAACTTTTCAGCTTGAAAAACAACTGATAAGCTGCGATTTTTATTCGTATAAAATATTCATGATCAGCATCGAATCGTTAATTTCATTTTTAAGCATTAGCTTCTTACTCGCTATTTCCCCAGGCCCCTCAAATGCTTTTTTAATGGCACAAACCTTTACCAAAGGCAAAACGGCCGGGATGCAAACCGCATTTGGTTTTGCAATTGCAGGGGTCATCCATACCATTTTTGCTGTGCTTGGGTTATCAGCCATTTTAAAAACGTCGCCTATCGCCTACCAAGCTGTGCAATGGTGTGGTGCAGCCTATTTAGTGTATTTAGGCATTATGGCGCTGCGTGATAGCTTTAAAGCCGCTCATTGCTCTGATAAACCTCATGTTTCAACAAAAAAAGAAAAAAATGTGATGTTTCAAGCCATGATGACGGAAGTATTAAACCCCAAAGTTGCACTGTTTTTTATTGCCTTTTTACCACAGTTTGTTGATACCAGCTTAAGTCTTTCAGCAAGCTGGCAACTGGCTATTTTTGGCTTACTCTATCCTATTTTTGCATTTCCAATTGATGCAATGTATGTTCATTTTGGCGATAAAATTGCAAGTTATTTTCGTCATCATCCGAGTGCACAACAGTGGCTTGATAGGATCACCGGCATCGTCTTTATTACCTTAGCAATCAACATTATTCTATAAAATCAGTTTACAGATTAATGTTATTTCACCATATTACAGCTGTTGGAATGAGGAAGAATAATGAAGACAATACAACAGGCTTTACCTGCAAAAAAAACCATTGCCTTGGTTGCCCATGATGGCAAAAAACACGCCCTGGAACTTTGGTGCTCAAAACACCTTAATATACTTAGTCAACATACACTGTATGGCACAGGCACAACCGGTCACTTAATCGAAAAGAGAACCGGCCTTCCTGTGCATAAACTCCTTAGCGGCCCGTTAGGGGGCGACCAACAACTTGGTGCGCTCATAGCTGAGCATGAAATCCATTTATTGATATTTTTTTGGGATCCGTTGGCCTCGCAACCACATGATCCTGATGTAAAAGCCTTATTACGATTAGCCGCGGTGTGGAATATTCCAGTTGCGTGTAATGAATCAAGTGCTGATATGTTACTGTCATCACCCCTTATGAACAGTCAAATGCCCCGTGAAATGCCCGATTACCAAGGCTATTTAGCGCAGCGCCTTACCATATAAATCTGAATATTAAACAATAAAAAAGCCTACATTATGTAGGCTTTTAACATTTTTAAGATTTAGCTTAATTATTTAATTCGCTGGTAAATACGTAATTTCACCTAAATTAAGCGATTCTATTTCAGCTTTAATTTTTGCAACATCACCAACAATAACCCAAGTAAGTTGCTCTTCTTTAATCAAGTCTTTGGCTTGTTGTTGCACTTGAGCTAAACTCACTTGCTGTACTTTAGTTGGATACTGCTCTAAGTACTTTTCATCGCGACCTTTGTCATATGCATTAGCAAGCGCACTTAATAAAGACCATTTTTTCTCATAGCTACCTGGCACTTTAGCAACTTTGTTACTCACTACTTTTTCAAGTTCTTGCGCATTTGCAGGGTTAGTACCTGTATAAGCTTTTAACTCTTTGATTATTTCGCTAATAGACTCTTTGGTTTTATCGGTTTGTACCGGCGCATAAACAAAAAATGGTGCCTGACCTTCAGCTTTGCTCATTGATGAACGCGCGCCATAAGACCAGCCTTTATCTTCTCGTAAATTCATATTAATACGAGATGTAAAACTACCACCAATAATAGTATTCATTAGATCAAGTTTAATATCTTGGCCTTCGGCTAAATCTTTACGCGCAGGGCCTAACAAACCAGCAACAATCAATGATTGAGGTGATTCTGGTTTATCAATAACAAAAACACGAGGTTTGCTAGGAAGTGCTACTTTTGCGAGTTGTTTTTGTGGTTTTGCAGTATTAGGGTTTTGCCAAGCTGCCAATTCTTTATTAAGCGTTGTGGTTAATTCAGCCATGGTAATATCACCCACAACCACTAAACGCGCGTTGTCAGGGCGTAACCAAGTGCGAGTGTAGTCTGCTAAATCTTCACGGCTGAAGTTTTTCACTGTTTCTTCAGAACCAGAACCGGTTAAAGGCTGAGAATACGCATGGTTATCACCATATAACAATGGCGGTAAGATGCGAAGCGCATTACTCATTGGACTCGCTTTTTCTTTATTGATGCCATCAAGTGTCAATGTACGCAAACGCTCCATATCAGCTTGATTAAAAGCAGGATTCATTAATACATCAGCAAAAATTTGCGCACTACGTTGCCAATTTATTTTCATAGCAGATAAACTTAAGCTTGAACCATCAAGGTTTGAACCTGAGTAAATACCAGCACCCAAATTTTCAAGTTCGGCTGCTAATTCCAGGCTTGAAAGCGATGTTGTACCTTCTTTCAACATGCCCATAGCAAAATCAGATAAACCAGCCTTAGCGCCAACAGTTGATGCAAAACCTGCGTCAAAATTCAGTTGTAAATTAACGGTAGGTGTATCAGTGCGACGTGCAAGTATTACTTCAAGGCCATTGGCTAATGTGGCTTTTTCCACTGTTGGTAAAACTAATTTTGGTAAAGATTCAACCGCAGGAACTTTCGAGCGATCAGCGCCCACGTCTTGATTTGTCAGCTGAGCAAAAGGTTCGATTGTTAATACAAAATCACCATCAGTTAACCAACGTTTACCTGCTGCTTTAACATCTTCAACGGTAGCTACATTTTGAATAGCTTGTTGTTTTTTATAAAAAACAGGGTCATTATGATAAACTGCGCCCGATGCTAATACATCAGATTTACCACCAAAACCGCCGACTCCTTCAACACTTTTAACCCAGCTAGCTGCATTTGAGAATTTAATACGATTAAGCTCGGCAACGGTTGGACCTTCTTCGATTAAGCGTGCAAGCTCTTCATTCACTATGGCTTCAATTTCAGCTAGATCAGCGTCTTTTAGTGCATCAGCACCAATAATAATTTGACCCGCCATTACACGAGAATAATTAAAAGCAAAGACACTCGATGCTTTTTGCTCTTGGTACACTAAGCGCTGGTATAAACGTGAGTTTTTACCGCCCGCTAATACATCCGCTAACAGAGATAAATATTCTCCATCTGCAGTCCCAAGTTCAGCAGTATTCCATACTTTCACTAAACGCGGATTTGGCACGCGATCTTGCATCGACATACGTTTAGTACCCGTGCGCTTTGCAACCCAAGCATCTATCTGATCAACAGGTTTACCCGGTTTAATATCACCAAAGTACTGCTGTGCTTTTTGTTTTGCGGTTGCTAAATCAATGTCACCAGCTAAAACTAATACAGCATTATTTGGACCATAATAATCTTTAAACCATTGGTGAACATCATCTAAGGAAGCGGCATTTAAATCTTCCATTGAACCAATAACAGACCAAGAATATGGGTGGCCTTTTGGAAAAGTATTTTCAGACATTACGGTCCACATTCTGCCATAAGGCTGACTTTCACCCTGCCGTTTCTCGTTTTGCACTACGCCGCGCTGCTCATCAAGCTTGTCTTGAGTAATTGCACCTAATAAATGCCCCATACGGTCAGATTCCATCCACAGTGCCATATCAACCGCCGAGGTTGGGACATTCTGGAAATAGTTAGTCCGGTCATTGTTGGTTGTACCGTTTTGCTCAGTAGCACCTGCACGCTCAAACGGACCAAAATACTCATCATTGTAGTTTTCACTACCATTAAACATTAAATGTTCAAATAAATGTGCAAAACCAGTTTTGCCTAATCTTTCATGTTTAGAGCCCACTTTGTACCAAACATTCACAGCCACAATCGGTGCTTTTTTATCCGTATGCACTACAACAGTTAAGCCATTGTCGAGCGTAAATGTTTCATATTGAATATCGACACTTGGAATAGCAACTGCAGCAACATTAGCTTTTGCAGCATTTGTTCCCGCTGTTGTATTACAGCCTGTTAAAGCGAGCGATACCGCAACCGCTAAGGCACTTAGCATGTTCTTTTTCATTTATTTCCCTTAATTTTAGACAAAATATGGTTGTGAAACTTAAACGTTTCTGCACCATTTGAGGTATTAATTAAGCGTTTAATTTAATTGGTAAAAAATACGCTGTAATTGAGAACCAAGGCATGAACATATTCGAGACCAAAACATGAGCTTTGTGGATCTCAACTTGGTTATAAAACAGGAAATGGCTGAGGATTTCAATGGCCAATATAAACTAATGTAAACAACAAGGTAAAAACAAGGATTGAAATTGTTTCCAAATGTAAATAGAACTAACTACCAGTCTGGATTGATTAAAATGCACACACTTGTGGTGAACTGATTGCCACCAAACGACCAGCTTGCGTTGCAAGGTCAAATTCGATTTCAGCAATAGCCGCGGTATTAAAAATTGGCATCTTTCCGGGGCAAAGTTGGTCAACTAAATAACTCACCATTGGCATATGTGAAACAATAAGCCAAGTATCTAAATTAGGATTGAGTGCCATTAAAGCAAGCAAATAATCAGCTGCAGTTTGAGGAGATGCATCTGGGATAAAATCAGCGCAGGTTTGTTCAAATTCAATCTTAGGATGCCGGCGCTTGATTTGCGCTGCGGTTTGCTGCGCACGAAGATAAGGGCTAACTAAAAGTGCATCGAGCTGTGGGATCCATAAACTCAGCTTCACAGCCATGTCATCAGCCTCTTTTTTACCTAAAAGGGTCAATTGACGACTCACATCATCAGCCTTCATCGGCTCAGCTTGTCCATGTCGCATGATAAATATTCTATTCATTTATAATTTAACCACTTAAGAACAAAAAGAAATCGTAAAGACTATAGCCATAACAGGCATAACTCAGCTATATTTAATTTTCATTTATGATTTTGACATTCAGGCAAGCTTGTTTTTTAAATTAAGTTGTCTTCTTCCCTGAGCCTATCAACTTACAAGAATTTCTGTAGTGACATTCAGGAGCCGCTTTTGAATATCAGCAGCAATGATAACAGAGTTTATCATCCACTCAAACTGGACAATGGTCTAAAAGTTTTATTTATCCAAGACCTACAAAGCGAAAAATCAGCCGCATCTTTAACTGTAAATGTTGGCCATTTTGATGATCCTTGGCAACGCCAAGGCATGGCTCATTTTCTTGAACATATGCTTTTTTTAGGTACTGACCGTCATCCAGAGCCCGGCACATTATCACAATTTACTAGCCAACATGGTGGCAGTTGTAATGCATGGACAGGTACTGAGCATTCGAGTTATTTTTTTGATATTAATAATGAGTTTTTTTACCAAGCCCTCGAAATTTTTAGCCGCTTTTTTATCGCACCTCTGATTAGTGAAGCCGCTACGGAAAAAGAGCGCAATGCAATTGATGCTGAATTTAAGCTCAAGCTTAAAGACGATAGCCGCAGAATTTATCAAGTTCATAAAGAAACCGTAAATCCTCTGCATCCATTTGCAAAATTCTCTGTTGGTAATAAAGAAACCCTCGCGGATCATGGCCGTTGTATCAGCCATGAAATTAAAGATTTTTTTAATCAGCATTATCTTGCTAATCACATGACGCTGGCTATTTGTAGCCCAGTGGAAATTGCGCAACAAATCGTATGGATTAAATCATTATTTGCGGATATTAAATCAAATTTAAATATCAAAGCTGCGATTGCGGTGCCGCTTTATTTGCCTGAACATCAAGCAAAACAAATTTACATCACACCTCATAAGCATATGCAAAAACTAATAGTCAGCTTTGCAATGCCCAATATTGATGGTTTTTATCGCCATAAATCTGTCAGCTTTTTAGCCCACATTTTAGGCTATGAAGGTCAAGGATCGCTTTATGCAATTTTAAAACAGCGCGGCTGGATCAACGGGCTTTCGGCTGGCGGTGGTATTAATGGCAGTAACTTTAAAGACTTTAATTTAAGTATTAATTTAACTGATGAAGGTGTAGCGCATTATCGCGATATTGTAGAAAGTATTTTTGCTTATCTGCCGCTATTAAAAAATCCGAACGCTCATTTTGATGCGCTGTATCAGGACAAAAAAACATTATTAGATGTCGCCTTTGATAATCAAGAAAAATCACGACTGCTCGATTGGATTAGCGGACTAAGTGCCAATATGCACCATTATCCTGAGCACGAATACATTAGTGGTGACTTTTTAATGCAGTGCTTTGAAAAAAATCACTGGCAACAGTTATTAGCCTGGCTTACACCGCTTAATATGCGAATTGTTTTAATCGACCCTGATGTACCAACAACTGCGACCACAGCGTGGTATCACACTCCCTATTCGATAGAAGATTTAAGCCCCAAATGGCTACAACAACTTGATAGAATTGCGACCCCGCAACCAGATATGGCATTGCCCGAGGTTAATCCTTACCTTAAGCAAAAAATAACATTACTTGAACTCGAGTCCAAATCAGCCATTCCTCAACGCCTAATCAATGAAACAGGGTTTGAGTTTTGGTTTAAACAAGATAACCAATATCGGGTAGCCAAAGGCCACTTTTATCTTGCTATCGACAGTTTAACAGCCGTAAAAGATGTTCAGCATATGGCAATGACACGGTTACTTGCTGACTTATTTATGGATAAAGTGGCTGAAGAGTTCTATCCTGCGGAACTAGCAGGTCTGAGCTATCAACTCACAACGCATCAAGGTGGTTTAACACTTCATACTTCGGGTTTATCAACAAACCAATTAGGGTTAGTGGATAAATTACTCAATCATCTATATGACGGTCGCTACAACCCACAACGCTTTGCTGAATATAAAAAACAGCTCTGTCGCCATTGGCAAAGTGGTAATCATAATAAACCCGTAAGCCAATTATTTAGCCAACTCAGCGCATCTTTATTACCTTGGAATCCTACCCCTGAAGACTTAGCACAAGCACTTGAGCAATGTTGCTTTGCCCAATTTGAGCAGTTTTGTACTGAAATACTCAGCGAAATTCGCCTGCAAGCTTTATTACATGGCAATTGGCAGCGCCAAGATGCTGAAAGATTCATTAACATGATATCGCTTCGTACGAAAACCAGCGCAAAAAACGCTGAATTTGCGAAACCGAATCATTATTTAACACAGCAAACTCAGCATCGAGTATTACTTGAGCATGCAGATCATGCCCTAGTGGTTTATTTTCAGGCCGCTACCGATGAAATAAGCGAAAAAGTATCGCTAATGTGCCTTAATCATGTTGTGAGTCAAGATTACTTTCAGTATATGCGTACCGAAAAACAACTTGGCTATTTAGTCGGTACTGGTTATGCACCTCTTAATAGCAGAGCTGGTATGGCAATGTATGTGCAATCGCCGAATTATACTGCCGATGAGCTATTAAAATTTCATAATACCTTTAGCAACAGTTATGCCGATAATATTTTACAATTGAGTGATCTTGACTGGCATCAAATCAAGATGGGATTACTGACACAAATTCAAGAAGAAGATAAAAACTTGCGCGTACGTTCACAGCGTTATTGGCTTAGTTTAAATAACAATGATCTTACTTTCGATATGCAAAATCGTTTGGCAACATGCTTAAATTCGTTAACAAAACAACAACTCGCTGATTTTTGTAAGCAAGTTTTTAATGTAAATAGTATAAAAATGACCCTACTTTCAGAGCAAAGCAAAAAAAATATACAAACAGTCGTGCAGCAGTCAAAGTCTCTTTGACAGCGCTCTAGCATTCGATTAGTGTAAGCGGGCTAAAGTTAACATTTTGTAAAGTGAATGCAGTCAAATACAAAAAAAGCAGTCTTAGTTACACTTTGTGCTCAATTGGCTTTAAACTCTTTTCCAACTCAGAGTCATGAAGTTAGTTTTGCCCAATCGGTGTATTTTATCCCGGCCATGCTCATTGCAATGCTGCTGCCTTTTTCGCTGCTTACTATTTATAAATTAATCCGCTCGCAAAAAAAGCTACAAATTTCTGAAGATCGACTGAAAAGCAGCTTCCTAGGCAGCGGCGATACCCTCTGGGATTGGAACATTGTTACTGGGGAGCTCACTCGAATTAACGACGGGCAGTTTTTTGAACAAGACAAAAATGTTACCACCCCACCTAATCGTAAAAACATTCATCCGCAAGATTTACCTAAAGTTGAATTATTACTAAAACAGCATTTCTCCGGCCATACTGCTTTTTTTGAAGCCAGTTACCGCACAAAAGACAATTTGGGTCGTTGGCGCTGGGTACTCGATCGCGGTAAAGTGATTGAAACCGATCCCCAACTAAAACCAACCCGTATGACGGGCACAGTGAAAGATATTAGTCGAATTAAATCGACCGAAGAGCGGCTTAATCTTTTTGCCAAATGTGTTGAAAACTTAAGTGATGCCATCGCTATTTGCGACCGTAACTTTAATATTATTGATATCAATCCTAGTTTTTTGCGTTTTTTTGGTAAACAACGCGATCATTACATTAATAAGCCATTTAAGCTGCATGGCTATAAAGAAAGCTATATTGAAAAATTAAAAACATTTTTACTCGACAAAGGCCATTGGCAAGAAGAGCTTAAACTTCCAAATGAAAACAAAGAGTTGATGCCAATCGATTTATCAATCGATGTAGTTAAAAACAGTACAGGCAAAGTCACTCATTTTGTAGTGCTTTATTCTGATATTAGTGAACGTAAAAAAGCAGAGTCCGAATTACAGCGTCTTTCGAATCGCGACCGCCTCACTGGCTTGCCAAACCGAAACTTATTTTTCACGAACTTAAAAAAATTGGGCGCACAAAAGTGTCACCATGCTCTTTTAGTATTTGATTTAGATAACTTTAAAAAAATTAATGACTCACTAGGCCATCAGCTCGGTGATATGTTGCTGTGCCGTTTAGCAAATCGTTTAATTAAATTAACTCGCCAGCAAGATAGTTTTTATCGTTTGGGTGGTGATGAATTTGCTTTGGTGATAGTAGGCACTAACGATATTCATAAAATCACCTCGACTGCCAAAGAGTTTTTACATGAAATCACTCAACCCTTTCACATGGCTGGCCACGAGTTAGTAATTACCTCGAGTGTTGGGGTGGTATTGTTTCCTGAAGATGGTAATACCCCCGAAATCTTGTTAAAAAATGCCGATACCGCGATGTATCACGCTAAACAACAAGGCAACCGGTATTTATTCTTCAACGACACCATGAATCGCCAAGCGGTAAAAAGACTGCAAATAGAAAACTTAATGCGTTTTGGTTTAAAAGAAGATCATTTTTGTGTTTATTATCAACCTAAAATGAATACCGAAACCAACGAATTAGTAGGGATGGAGGCCTTGGTACGCTTTATTACACCTAACAAAGGTTTGATAAGCCCCGCGCAATTTATTCCTATCGCAGAAGAAACAGGCCAGATAATTGAAATTGGCGAAGTGGTGCTTGATAAAGCATGCGCCGATGTTAAACGCTGGTTAAACAAAGGCTTATTTAGTGGTCGAGTGGCCGTTAATCTCTCAGCTAAGCAGTTTGCTTTACCTGACTTAACTGCTCGTATTGATGCCATACTACAAAAACACAGTTTACCGTCTTATTTCTTAGAGCTTGAAATTACGGAAGGCACCGTAATGGATGATCCCAAAGAAGCTATTGCCATTATGAAATCTCTCAGTGCCAGAGGAATTCATTTAGCCATGGATGACTTTGGTACGGGTTATTCCTCTTTGGCTTATTTAAAACAATTTCCACTCAATACCCTAAAAGTAGATAAAGCATTTATCGATGATATGTCGACTGAACGTGGCCGTAACATGGTTGATTCAATTGTGACTATCGCTCACAACTTAGATTTATCTGTGGTCGCTGAAGGAGTTGAATACGCAGAGCAAGTACACATTCTAAGTGAACTCAATTGTGAGACAATTCAAGGTTATTATTATTCTAAACCACTTTCAGCTGAACACTTTGAGCAATTTTTAGAAAAGCAACAGGGCCGCCAAACCAATAAACTGACCCTAGTTAAAAGCTAATAACGCCAAGCGTTAAGCTGTTAAAACTGAGCGATTCTGGCCAAGAGCGCGCAGCAGTGCTCGTCGATAATGAACATTAAATAAATACACTGCAATTGGCCCTACCAGCGCACCAATAATCAACCAGCGCTTAACTGGCATACCTTTTTTCAACGCAAGTACACTCAGTAGCAACGCAAAGACCAAACTGACTAACAGAATCAACATAGAAATCCGTGAAAAAGCTAAGCAATAAAAATAGGCGGGCAGTATATAGATAAAAAATGGTTAAATATACAACAAATATAAATAACCATTTTTCAGTTTTTCGCGAAGATTAACGATAACAGGTTTTATTTTCAGCCATAGTTACGAGCGCTTCTGCTGGGGTAAATGCAGGATTTTGCTCGGCAAAAGTTGCTAACCGTGACGCGAGATGACTCGCCCCTAGTTTATCAATATAACTAAATGGACCACCTAAAAACGGAGGGAAACCAATACCAAAAATCGCGCCAATATCACCATCACGCGCACTTGCAACAATGCCTTCATCTAAACAGCGTGCAGCTTCGTTAAGCATTTGGCTTACGCAGCGCTCAGCGATTTCTTCAAGATTAAGTTTTGGTGATACTTGTACACCAAGTAACTCATAGATTGATTCATCGACTTTTTTGTCTTTTTTACCGTAGAGGTAAAAGCCTTGGCCAGTTTTGCGACCCAAACGTTTTGCTGAAATTAAACGCGAGAATGCATCCGGCGCTTTAAAACGCTCACCTAGCTCAACTTCAAGGATTGGCGCTATTTTAGAACCAATATCAATCCCTACTTCATCTAATAATGTCAGCGGCCCAACAGGGAAGCCAAACTCCACTAATGCTTGGTCAATCTTTTCAATTGGTTCACCAGCTAACAGTAAATTAGCAGCTTCATTAATATAAGGCGCTAAAATACGATTGACGTAAAAACCCGCTTTGTCTTTAACTACAATTGGTGTTTTACCTTGTTTACGTGCAAAGCTCACCACTTTTGCAATCACGGCTTCGCTAGTACCGGCATGGGGAATGACTTCGACTAATGGCATTTTTTCTACTGGCGAAAAATAATGCAGTCCAATCACATTTTCAGGTCGGCTCGCATTAGCAGCTATTTGATGAATTGGTAACGATGAGGTATTACTTGCAAAAATTGTGTGCTCATTGGTATTGGCTTCAATGTCTGCAACCATCGCTTGTTTCAACGTTAAATCTTCAAAAACCGCTTCAATGGCAATTTGAGTATGTTTAAAACCAACATAATCTGTACCGCCTGTAATACGGTTCATTTGTAGCTGCAACTGTGCTTGCGTTAAGATTCGGCGCTGCTGTTTTTTCGATAAAATCTTGTAGCTGTAATTCATCGCTTTAGTGATGCCCTCAGCAGCGACATCTTTAATACGCACTCTTGCATTAGCTTTGCAGGCACTGACATGGGCAATACCTGCGCCCATCAAACCACCGCCTAATACAGCAACATGGGTGACAGGTGTTTTTTCTGGAGTTTGCCACTCTTTTTTCATTTCAGTGGTGGCAAAGAAAATTCCGCGTAATGCTTTAGATTGACTGCTCATACATAAATCAGCAAAACCATCAGCTTCTACTTGGTAAGCACCTGCGGTATCCATTTCAACACTGGCACGAATGGCTTTGATAATGGCATACGGTGCCGGATAATGGCCGCCAGTTTTCTTGGTGACATTTTCGGCCGCTTTTTTGAAAATGATGTTACGACCAAATGGGTTACCTTCAAGCAACTGACTGATCTTATCTAGCTTAGGTTTAGCCGCTTTTGCTTTACCCTTGGTAGCTTGAGAAATAGCGGTAGCAAGTAAAATACTGTGTGGCACACATTGGTTCACTAAACCGGCTTTTAATGCCTGCTTTGCGCGCACTTGTTTACCTGTCAATGTCCACTCTAATGCTTTTTGAATACCCACTAGTTTCGGTAGTCTTTGGGTACCGCCACCACCGGGCAATAGGCCAAGTTGAACTTCTGGCAAACCTAATTTAGTAATGTCTGCATCAGAACAAACACGGTAATCACAGGCAAGTGCAAATTCTAAACCACCGCCTAATGTCGCACCATGTAAAGCAGCGACGGTGGTGAATGGCATTTTTGCCATCTCGGCAAAGACACTGTGACAGGTTTTTGATAAATAAAGTGCATCATCACGGGTTTTTGCATCATCAAGCATTTTAATATCAGCACCAGCAATAAAGTTATCTTTTTTACCGCTGATAAATACTAACCCTTTAACACGCTCTGATAAGGCTTGCTGTAGGATTGCGTTAAGCTCATCGACAAAGCTTGCACGCAAGGTATTCATTTTTTCGCCTGGCACATCGATAGTTACAACACCAATAGCGTTATCATGTAATTCAAGACTAAATACAGAATCCGTCATTATTCGACCTCCAATACAAACGCAGCACCTAAACCACCAGCAGCACATGCGGTTGTCAATGCTAAACCACCACCTCTACGTTTTAATTCATGTAAACTTTGCGTAATTAAACGTGCACCTGTAGCCGCAAATGGATGACCATAAGCAAGCGACCCACCGTTAACGTTAAATTTAGCCATATCGATAGAACCAATTGCTTTACTCAAACCAATTTCTTTGGCGAACTTCTCTGATTCAAACATTTTCATATTGGCCAGAGTTTGCGCTGCAAATGCTTCGTGCATTTCAATTAAATCTAAATCAGCTAACTCAATACCAGCACGGCGTAGTGCGATTGGTGTTGAGTGCGCAGGCCCCATCAACATATCATCGTGTACACCAATGGCACTAAATGCAAAGCTGCGGATATAACCTAAAATTGGGTATCCCAATGCTTTTGCTTTTGACTCACTCATCATCAGTACCGCAGCAGCACCATCGGTTAATGGCGTTGCATTTGCAGCAGTAACGGAACCATGTTGGCGATCGAACACTGGGCGTAACTTGGCATAACCTTCAAGTGTTGAATTGTGACGAATGTTGTTATCTTGTTCTAAAAAAGTTTTGTAGGGTGCAACATGAGCTGTCATTACTTCTTCTTTAAAGTAACCATCTTGCCATGCTTTACTCGCAAGTGTATGCGAGCGATGCGCTAAAGCATCTTGATCGGCGCGGCTAATACTATGAGTTTTAGCCATTTGCTCCGCAGTTTGCCCCATCGAAAGTCCTGTTGAATATTCAGCAACAGCCGGTGGTACTGGCAGTAAATCTTTTAAACGTAGTTTTGAAAAAATCTTAAGTTTGTCACCAAAAGTACGCGCTTTAGTTAAATCAACCAACGAGCCAGCTAATTTTTTACTGACACCAATCGGGAGTACGGATGAAGAGTCAGCCCCACCTGCCACGGCAACATTCACCGAACCTGCCATGATTGATTCTGTAACATTGGCTATCGCTTGAAAACTTGTCGCGCACGCACGTGAAACTGAATAGGCATCAACACTTACGGGCATACCTGTACCGAGTACAATTTCACGGGCAATATTTGGCGCTTCAGGCATTTGCACTACTTGACCAAAAACCAATTGGTCAATTTCATTGCGGTCAAAATTCAGACGCTCTAGCATTTCATTTACGACTAGCTTTCCTAAATCAAGCGCAGATACATGATGAAAATACGTTGCTTGTTTTGCAAACGGTGTGCGTAAACCACTTACGATTGCAATACGGTCGCCTTGGGCTGTTCTTAGTTTTATTTGCTCAGACATAATAATTCCTCTTGGTACAGGTCTGACCTGTTAAAGTTGCTTTGATTCTAAACAACCCTGTTTTTTTTGCCAACCATTGTTTTCATTTAATCAGTCAAATTTAGCAGTAAAACCAAACAATAGTGGGATAACGGCTTATTTTTTCAATTAAAACGTTCAGCAGTGTTTCTTTCTAACAATAAACGCTGGCTTACTTGGTGCAAATTTACAAAGAAAGACTGATAAAACTGGGCGATTACAAAACTTAACGATTTTATGCTTTTGAGTTTCAAATTTTTCGGTAACACTTAAAAAAACAATAATGAAATGGAGGACATCATGAGCCTAAAACTCAGTCAATATATTAAACAACAACTTGGAAAAGAATGGAGTATGAGTAAAGTTGAAGCTTATACCCAAGGTGCTCTTAGCAAACGCACAGCCAACAACTGGTATCATGGTGAAAAAAGAGCTTTATTAGAATTATTAGTTGAAGGTATAAAACATCAACAAATGTCGCAATTGCATAACGAAACAACTGAACTGTCACAATTAAAGTAAATTGCTGCATCGCGTGAAGTCCGACAAAGACTTAACCTGCTTTACTCTTGCAAGTGCAATATTGCGATTAAAAAAGTCTATAAAATAACAAATTAGCGTTAAATACTCTGGCTCTTACAAGTATTAACGTTATTTTTACCCCTTTCGCCCATTTATTTATCATTACAACTTGTTTTAAATAAAAATGAACCTTATATCTGTCTTAGTGTCTCAATGGGGCAAAATGTTCCTAAATAGCAATAATAGACAAAGGATTTATTTTAGTTATGGCAGTTAACGCATTTCAACAATTACAAACTTATCTTAATTCTCAAATTATCGGCCAACCTGCACTGACACAATCTCTGCTTCTCGCTATTTTAGCTGATGGCCATTTATTAGTTGAAGGCCCGCCAGGGCTTGCTAAAACACGCGCTGTAAACTCATTAGCCAAGGGGGTCGAAGGCAGTTTTCAACGAGTACAATTTACACCCGACTTGCTCCCTGCTGACATTACCGGCACCGATATTTATCGCCAACAAACCAGCGAATTTGTTTTTGAAAAAGGCCCTTTATTTCACAACTTAATTTTGGCTGATGAAATCAACCGTGCACCGGCAAAAGTACAATCGGCGTTGCTTGAAGCCATGGCTGAGCGCCAAATTACAGTCGGTAAAAATACTTACCCATTGCCGCAACTTTTTTTAGTAATGGCCACCCAAAACCCATTAGAACAAGAAGGGACGTATCCATTACCTGAAGCCCAATTAGACCGTTTTTTATTACACCTTAATATCGATTATCCAAATGCACAAAGCGAGCTTGAAATTTTGCGCTTAACCCGTGGCGAAGCACTTGATCAACACCAGGTTGAAGCACCTGAAATTTCACAACAAACTTTATTTGAAGCGCGAAAATCAGTCTTACAACTACATTTAGCAGAGCCATTAGAGCATTATTTAGTGCAACTTATTATGGCAACTCGTAATGCCGCTAAACTCGATAAAGAACTTGCCAGCTGGATTGATTATGGCGCAAGTCCTCGTGCAACCATTGCGCTTGATAAATGTGCACGCGCTCACGCTTGGTTAAATGGCCGTGATTTTGTTGCTCCTGATGATATTCAAGCGGTCTTTTTAAACGTGTTACGTCATCGCATCATTTTAAGTTATGAAGCACAAGCCGATGGCATCACTAAAGATCAGGCATTAAATCGAATTTTAGAATTAGTTGCAGTGCCATAAACTATGAATACACACAACAATCAGGCGTTGTGGTTAGAAAGTTGTCATAGTAATGGTGTCCAGCTCAATCTGAAAGAGCTGATGTACTACCGTGCGAAAGCAAAACTATTAGATTTAAAGCCCAAAGCCCATATTAAACATAAATTAGCAGGCCAATACCTCGCGCCACATAAAGGCCGAGGTATGGAGTTTGCCGAAGTACGTCATTATCAACAAGGCGATGATATTCGCTCTATTGATTGGCGGGTTACCGCGCGCACAGGCCAAACACACACTAAGTTATATCAAGAAGAAAAAGAGCGCCCAGTCTTCATTTTCAGCGACTTTAGTCAATCAATGTTGTTTGGCACTCAATTTTTACTTAAGTCGATGCAGGTTGCTCATTTAAGTGCACTCATTGCGTGGTCTGCGGTACTACGTGGCGATCGTGTGGGCGGATTGGTTTTTAACCAACAACAGCACTTTGAACTCAAACCCGGCAGCCGCCAATCGGCTGTTATGGCGTTATTTCATAATTTGCTCAGCTGTCATAAACAGGCACTTACCCTACCCGTGCAGCCAACAAACCATGGCTTCGCTGAGAATTTAAAGCGCTTAACCCAATTGGCAAAACCTGGCTCGTTGATTTATTTAATCTCAGATTTTACTCAGCTCGATGATGAGGTAATTAAACAATTACAGCTATTAGCGCGCCACTGTGAAATTATCGCTTGCCAAGTAAACGACCCGTTTGAGCTGCAATTGGCTGACTATTCCGACAACATTAAAGTGCAAACCGGCGACCAAATATTTGAATTACCTCTGGCAAACAAGCAGTTTCGCACTCGCTTTTGTGAGCATGCAAATCAACAACAAACAAAACGTCACAATGCACTTAAAAAATCAGGGATCGCAACCTTACATTTCAGTGCCGCAAGTCCATTAGAACAACAAATATTAGGAAAAGCATAACCATGAATGCCTCTCCTTTAGACAATTTAAACGATATCATCGCCCCAACGACCGTGCCTTTTTGGCCATTAAGCCCTGCTTGGTGGTTGGTAATAGCCGTTAGCCTCATTTTAATACTCAGTGTTTTTCTTTATTGGCGCATTATTTTTCGCCATAACAGCGCCAAACGCGAAGCAATAGCACTGAGTAACACATTAACCAATAATCAGATGAGTGATTTACAGCAACTCAATATTATTTTAAAACGACTCACTCAACATTATTACGGCACAAGCGTCGCCTCATTGAGTGGTAAAGCTTGGTGTGATTTTTTACAACAACACTGTCAAAGCGAGTTAAATCCGCAGCAGTTGCAAAGCATCTACCAAGCACACTTAGACAATACAACGCTTATCCAGCTAAAAACAGCTTATCTTGCGGCTATCAAACACTTTAAAACCCGAGGGCACTATCATGTTTGAAATTAGTTGGCCTTGGATGCTGTTATTATTGCCTCTGCCTTGGTTGGTGAAACGTTTTAGCCAAAACCAATCTCAGCAACTTACGCTCAGAATTGCCAGTTTTAGTGCAAACCCTCTGTTATCACCATCAGGTAGTCATTCAGTTAAACAACGCAGCTCAATTTTAATGTGGTTGTTTTGGCTTTGTTTGTGCCTAGGTGCAAGTAATCCTCGCTGGTTAGGTGAACCCATTAGCCTTCCCAATGAAGGCCGTGACATCATGCTTGCTGTAGATTTATCAGGCTCCATGGTTGAACAAGATATGGCTTATCAGGGCCGTTATGTTGACCGTTTATCTATGGTAAAAGCGGTATTAAAAAACTTTATTGCACAACGCCAAGGCGACCGTCTAGGATTAATTTTGTTTGGTGATACTGCTTTTTTACAAACTCCACTCACCCGAGATTTAAACACCGTGAGTAAAATGCTAGAAGAAGCGCAAATTGGCTTAGTAGGTAGAGCAACAGCCATTGGTGATGCGCTCGGTTTAGCAGTAAAACGTTTTTCGCAAAAACAAGACAGCAACCGAATTTTGGTTTTGCTAACCGATGGTGAAAATACTGCGGGCAATCTTGCTCCTGAAGAAGCACTGTTACTGGCTCGCGAAGAAGGCATCAAAGTGTACACCGTTGGCGTGGGCTCACAAGGTGGTAATCGCTTCAACCTCTTTAGTATGTCGGGGTCCAGTTCGTTAGATGAAAGCTTATTGCAAAAGATTGCAACTGAGACCGGTGGTTTATATTTTAGAGCAACCGACGTGGCAAGCTTACAACAGATTTATCAAGAGCTTGATAAGCTAGAACCGATTGCATCAGATACGCAAACCTTTCGCCCTCAAACGGCTCTCTTTTTCTATCCGTTATTAATTGCTTTATTTATTTTGACCTTAGCATTACTAAAACCGTACTTTGTTATGGTTAAAAAGGAGATAAATGAATGACATTTGAATTTATCCGCCCAGACTATTTATGGCTTTTAGTCGCTGTATTGCCGTTGGCGTTAGCGCTTTATTTCCAAAAACAACACCATAGCCGCAAACAACCTCTCATTGCGCCGCATCTAGCACAGTTTATTTTAGCTGAGCAACCAAAAACACATAGGCAATCTCCTTGGTTACTCATTGTATTTATAACTCTTGCGATAGTGGCACTTGCAGGCCCTAGTTGGCAGCAACAACAAATCCCAATTTACCAAGCAAAACAAGCGCGTGTTATTGTTATGGACATGTCGTTATCAATGTATAGCACTGATATCAAACCTAACCGTTTGAGCCAAGCGCGCTTTAAAGCACTCGATATGATTGAGCTATTTAAAGAAGGCGAAACCGCATTAGTTGCGTATGCTGCCGATGCATATGTGATTTCACCATTAACTAGCGATGCCAGTACCCTCAGTAATTTAATTCCAAGTTTAAGCCCAGACATTATGCCGACCAAGGGTTCGAATGTAATGGCAGGCTTAACGACCGCAAATGAACTACTCAGCCAAGCGGGTTATTTAAGTGGCGATATTATTTTAGTAACCGATGGGATTGATAGTGAAGATCTTTCAAGTGTGCAAGAGTTTGCGCTGCAATCGGGCCATCACTTACATGTGTATGCTGTAGCGACTGAGCAAGGCGCACCAATTGAATTACCACAAGGCGGTTTTTTAAAAGATAACTATGGCCAAATTGTGGTGCCAAAGGCACAGTTCACTACACTTAAACAACTAGCAAAACGCGGCTCAGGCCAATTTGCCAGCTACAGCGCCTCCAATGAAGATATTAATCAATTTAATCAAAGCAAAGGGGAAGAAACCCTCAGCCAATCTGAACAAAACCACACCTTAGCACGCTTAGATGGTGGTGTTTATTTAATGCTGTTCCTGCTTCCGCTTGCGCTATTACTACTCAAACGCAATCAAGTGCTCAGTATTTGTTTTGTTGTGCTTTTACTGCCAACCGAAAAGTCATTTGCGCTCGATTGGCAAAACCTGTGGCAAAATGAAGAACAAAAAGCCTTACAAGCTTATCAACAAGGTGATTTTAAACAGGCAAGCCAAGCTGACACCCCTCAGTTAAAAGGCGCTGCACTGTATAAACAAGGGGAATACGAACAAGCGCTTGCTGAGTTTAGCCAAGATAATTCTGCACAAGGCTTATACAACCAAGCAAATGCCTTAGCACAGCTTGGTAAATTACCTGACGCAATTGAAAAATACCAAGCTGCACTTAATCTTGATACTAGTTTTAATGCGGCCAAAGAAAATAAAGAATTACTCGAAAAACTGTTAAAAGATCAACAACAGCAACAAAACCCAGAACAATCAGAGCAAAATAATTCAGATCAAAACCAGCAAGATAAGCAAGACTCGCAACAATCTGAGCAACAAAACTCAGATCAAAAAAACTCAGAACAGCAAAATTCTGAGCAGCAATCGGATGAGTCAAAGCAATCAGAGCAAAAGTCCGATCAACAGCAATCTGAAGATGGGCAACAAAGCGAACAACAAAAAAATTCGGATGAGAAAAATCAGCCCGAAATGCAAGCAAAAACCCAAGAAGAGCAAGCTAAACAACAAGCACAAGAACAATCTGATGAAAAGTCTGACGATTCAGCGCAAAAACAAATGCAAGTTCAGCAAGACGATGATCAAAAAGACGCCTCTGATGAAAATAAACAAGGTCAACAAATGGAAGTGACACCGACTCCACTTTCCGCCGAAGAACGTGAAAAAGCGCAACAACTGAGCCAGTTACTACGTAAAGTACCCGATGACCCATCTATTTTATTAAGAAACAAAATGCAGTTGGAATATCAAAACCGTGGCCGCAACCAAAGCCCTCAAGGAGTTAAAAAATCATGGTAATGCGTTGTATTTTATTACTATTATTAATCTGCTCACACAATGTGTTTGCCCTAACTCGACTCGATTCTTCGGTGAGCCAAAATCCGGTATTACAGGGTGAGTTTTTTGTATTAACCTTACAAGCCGATGATAGTGTGCAAGGTGATCAGCCTGATACCAGTGCATTATTAAGAGATTTTGTGGTAGGACCTACTAGTGTCAGTAACCATACCAGTATTATTAACGGTAGTATTTCTAAAAAGACCACTTGGCAAATTGAATTAATGTCGCGCAAAAGCGGGCAATTTACGATTCCTGCTTTTACACTCAAGGGCGTGCAATCACAGCCTTATACCCTAAGCGTAGTGGCGCAAGATACAACTAAGCAAGGCGATGATATTTATATTGAAACCAGCTTAAAACCTGAGTCGTTATATGTTCAGCAAGCTGGTGTTTACAACGTAAAACTATTTCTAGCCAAAGAACTGCGTGATGGCCAGCTTTCAAGCCCGATGATGGATAATGCGCAAATCTCGCAATTAGGCAAACAAGTTGAAAGCACTGAAATTATTAACGGTAAACGTTATTTGGTCGTAAGCCGAGATTATTTAGTTCAACCACAAAAAAGTGGTGAATTTACCATTACAGCGCCTGCTTTTAATGGCCGTATTCAAGAAAACTATCGTGCAATTGCCGCCTCTGCAATTGCCGAAGATACCAAGCTTACGGTCAAGCCTATGCCTGCTAACTATCAAGGCGATTGGCTACCGAGTGAACTGGTTTCATTACATGAACAATGGCAACCAGAAGAAAACACCGTTGAAGTAGGCACACCAATTACTCGAACTATTACCTTAACGGCACTTGGCATCACTAAAGAACAATTACCTAAAATTGTAACCCCAGAAATAGAAGGGATCCGCTCATACCCAGATCAAGCCGACAATAACCACAGCGTGCGTGATGGCCGAGTAATTTCACAACGAGTAGAATCGTTTGCTTTACTACCTCAAAAACCGGGTACCTATACCTTACCTGAAGTAAAAATCCCTTGGTTTAATACCGTGGTAAATCGCATTGAATATGCCACCTTACCGACTCGCACCATAACGGTAACCGGCACAGGCCAAGAACCTATAAAAACGCCTATAAATACATTAGAAACAGCATCAAGCACAATACCACCAGTGCAACCCTCTGTAATGGGTAGTGACCCAACTAACTGGTTATTGGTCAGTAGTGGTTATATTTTATGGTTAGTTACGCTAGTAATCGTTTGGCTAAAACGCAGTAAAACCTCAGCCGCATCAAAAGAAGTAGCTGAGCCAACTGCAGACAATGAACAAACGGTATTAAAACAGCTTAATCAAGCGGCACGCGATAAAAACAACCACTTGTTTTATCAGCTATTGTTACAGTTAATCAAGGTACGCTATGGCGCAGAGCAAGCAAACTTAAGCTCATTTGTTGAATCATATCAATCACCTGAACTTGCCTCTCTCGTTAGCCAGCTCCAAGCAAGCTTATACAGTAGCGAAAAAGGCGCTGTCGATTTAACTGCCTTACTTAAGTTATTGAAACAAGTCCCCACTTCAAAGACTCATACAGCTGCAAAACTAAAACCGCTTTATTAAACATTGCTTAAGGGCCAACCCTTAAGCAAGCACCAAGCTTGGCTTGTGCCCTGCTTGGTGCAATACTAATGTCATATCAGATAAATAAGAAAAAACGCATGTTTGGAAAGAAAAATTCTGATCGTCAGGTCTTAATAGATATGACAAATAAACAGAAACGATACGAAGCCCTCGTGCAGGTGTATCACAAAGAATTATACCGCTTTGCCTATTGGTTATGCCAAGACCACAGCGTGGCCGATGACTTAGTACAAGAAACGTTTTTAAGGGCTTGGAAATCGTTAGATTCTTTGCTCGATCAGTATGCTGCAAAAGCTTGGCTTATTACTATCTTACGCCGCGAAAATGCAAGGCGGTTTGAACGTAAACAATTTGATTACTCCGATGTTGAACAAGATCATCTGGTTGATGATCATAGTTTTACACTAGAGCAAACGATGGAACAAACCATGATCCAGCGCCAAATCCAAGCACTACCTGAAGAGTATCGCGAGCCTTTATTATTGCAAGTGGTCATGGGGTGCTCTGGGGATGAGATTGCAACTATTTTGGATTTGAATAAAAACACCGTTATGACCCGACTTTTTCGCGCGCGCTCCCAACTAAAAGATGCGTTAACTTCACCAATCGAACAACATAGAGGAGTAAAATAACATGGATGAATTAGAATTTCGTCGCCGCCTTTATGCTGATCCAAATGAGCTTGATGAGCAATTAAGCAGCTATGTAGCTCAAGATGCACAGCGAGAAAAGTTAGTTGCCGACCTTCAATCGTTAGATAAACGGTTAGAACAAGCGCTGAATATCGAAGTACCGGATAACTTAGCTGAGCGTATTATTTTAAATCAGTCATTTAGTGAACATCGAAGTCAAAAACGTAGGGCACGAGCCCATTTAGCTATCGCAGCTTCTGTCGCCTTTGCTTTTGGGATCATTTTTAATCTCTATAATTCGGCCGCACCGCTTAACCTTGAGCAACACGCACTTGACCATCTTTATCATGAAATTGCATCAATCAAGATGCAAGATAGGCGATTTGATTTAAACCAAGTTAACGCCAAACTCGCTTCATTTGGCGGTCAACTAAATGAGCTACCAGGCGAGATTAGCTTTTTAACGATTTGTGATTTTAAAGGCCAAAAAGGGTTGCATTTAGTATTTAATTCAGCAACTGGCCCTGTCACTTTATTTATTGTGCCCCAAGACAATACCAGAGAATCGGTATCTGAATTTTCCGATCAACAATTTAAAGGCACGATTTTACAAACCCATTTTGCAAATGTAATTATGCTGGCTGAAAAAGCAGATAACTTACCTAAATACCAACAACAAGTTAAAGAAAACTTGATGTGGAAAATTTAGACTTTCTTTATCCCAGAGTAAATAGCTTATTTTTACTCTGGGTAACGCTTAAATTTAGATTAAATTTAACGCAAGATTAATCTATTTTAATTGTTTTAAAACAATAAGATAAATATCACTTCAAACATTGACTTCACTCCCCGACTCCCTACAATCTGTCCTTAATTAATTGTTTTAGACAAGGCAGAGCAATGAAAAAATTCTTTATAATTTTCACCTTATTTGCAGTGTTATTCTCTACATCATTCGATGTGGATGCACGTAAGAAATTTGGCAGTAAATCAACGGGTAAAACCCAACAAACTAGCCAGCAAAAACAACAAGCAGATCAACCAAACAATACTGCTGCAGCGCCAGCGGCAACCGCAGCAAAAAGCTCAAGTAAAAAAGGTATTATGGGCGGCATTTTAGGTGGCTTACTGGTGGGTGGCTTGATAGCAACTATGTTAGGTGGAGATTTTGAAGGCTTACAAATCATGGATATGCTACTTATGGCATTACTTGCGTTTGTTATTTTCAAAGTTGTGAAAATGGTGATGGCAAAAAATCGCCAATCTCAGCCAATGCCTGCAGGCGGTCCATCGATAAACCCTGTTGAGCAAACGCCACAATACCGTGAAAATACCACTGGTGGTTTTGCAACGAGCCAAGATCACGTGCCGTTTAATTTACCATCAGGTTTTGATACTACTGCATTTTTGCAAGGTGCACGTGATCATTATCATACTTTACAAAAAGCGTGGAATAATAACGACCTAACAACGATTGAAGAATATGTTAGCCCTGCGTTATTTAACGAATTAAAAGCAGAGCGTGCTGATGTGGCAGATGTAGCGACTGAAGTATTATTCTTAGACGCTGAATTAGCACGTGCTGACAGCTCGCCAATTCTGTGGGAAGTAAGCGTGCGCTTTAAAGGTAAGTACCGTGATTTAGGTGATACTCAAGAAGAAATGATCAACGAAGTTTGGCATTTAGAGCGCGATATGCGTCAAAGCAACGCCCCATGGTTAATTGTTGGCATTGAAGACCAAGCCGCATAACAATTTTTAAGCACTTAAGGTTTACGCCTTAAGTGCTATTTAAGTTAAAGTTTTATCTCGCTTTACATCCAGAGCTAAAAAAATTTTGTTTAACAGCCGCCTTTAGCACCTAGCTAGATTATTAAAATGTTCAATCTCGTGCAGCTAATAACTGAGCTACGCCGTTAGTACATAACCATACACTCCCTTTCTCATCTAGATAATCTGCAGCTTAATGTGTTATTTAACCTCAGTTCTCAATAAGAGACTTATCAACAGATTGAATTAAAGATAAATATCTAGCTTACTCATTTCTAGCCACATTATTCAGGGGTAACAAGACGAAGTGGCGCGTTAATCAAAACTATTAGCTTTGAAAATAGCGTCATGAGATAAAATTTTTGTCCAGCATTGAGGTGGTTTAGGTTAAGTAATGATTTTTTATCCGTTGAGCTCATCATTAAATACCACGTGATCGTTATGAACAACGCATTATAAAAATCGAGGCACGAACTTAAATCATGAAGATAAATATATGTTCGTAACTCTTTAAAATAAAAAAGCCAACAGTCTTGGTGACTGTTGGCTTTTAAACTAATCTAACTTTGCTAAGTTAGTTTAGCTGTTTATTTGCCATGTTTTGCCAGCATTTGCTCAAACTGCTGTTCAACTTTAGGATCATCAATTGTCGTAAGTCTACTGACCACCACAATAGCGATAGTCGATAAGATAAAGCCTGGCACAATTTCATATAACCAAGCACTTAATGATTGGCCATCAACTGATAACGGTGCATAAATCCAAAATAGTACTGTTGCTGCACCGACTAACATACCTGATAGCGCCCCCCAAGCAGTCATGTTGCGCCAGTACAGGCTTAAAATAACTAATGGACCAAATGCAGCACCAAATCCAGCCCAAGCGTTACTTACCAAACTTAAAATTGAACTATCGCGATCATAGGCTAAGAAAATAGCAACCAAAGCCACTAATAATACAGATATACGTCCAACCAAGACCTGCTCTTTATCTGAGGCATTAGCATTTAAAAATATTTTATAAAAATCTTCAGTCAGTGAGCTTGAAGTCACCAACAATTGAGACGAGATCGTACTCATAATAGCAGCCAAAATTGCAGCTAATAAGAAACCAGCAATTAACGGGTGAAATAACAATTGTGATAAAACAATAAATATTGTTTCAGGATCATCTAATGTCATGCCGGTTTTGGCTACGTAGGCGATACCTACAAAGCCAGTGGCAACAGCACCAATAATCGACACTATCATCCAACTCATACCAATGTTACGTGCAGTCGGTACATCTTCAACGGAACGGATTGCCATAAAGCGCACAATAATATGAGGCTGACCAAAATAACCTAAGCCCCATGCCATTGCAGAAATAATTCCAACAAGACTTGTGCCACTGACTAAATTGAGCATCTCTGGGTTAATTGCGGCGACAGTATTATTTAATTCCTCAATCCCACCGATTTCAAATAAAGTGACTAAAGGCACTAAAATCAGGGCTAAAAACATAATACAACCTTGAACAAAGTCTGTAAGGCTGACCGCTAAAAAACCACCAAATAAGGTATAAACCACCACCACACCAGCAGTGACATATAAACCTAACTCATAACTTAAGCCAAAAGAGGATTCAAACAATTTTCCTCCAGCAACAACCCCTGATGATGTATAAAGAGTAAAAAATACAATAATCACAACCGATGAAACCAAGCGCAACATATGAGAATTATCGGCAAAACGGTTTTCAAAAAAATCTGGCAAAGTGATTGAATCATTAGCAACCTCGGTGAAGGTTCTTAATCTTGGCGCAACGATTAAATAATTTAATAACGCGCCAATTACTAACCCGACTGCAATCCAAGTGCTGCTGATCCCCGTGATATACATCGCCCCAGGTAAACCCATTAGCATCCAACCACTCATATCAGATGCACCTGCTGATAATGCAGTTACACTTGGGCTCAAACTTCGGCCTCCTAGCATATAACCTGATACATCACTGGTGGATTTTCGATAAGCGTAAAAACCTATCCCTAACATTACGATAAAATAAATCGCTAAAGAAATTAGCGTGCCAATTGCCACATTTGCCTCCTAAGCATTGTTATTGTTGTCATTGCAATCTTCTGACTAGAACTTTAGGCAGAAGGTAGTCTAAACTCTGCTAAGTTATAGAAAAATCTTTCGATTTAAGGTACGAAACATATTCCGTGCTTACAATATACCATGATCAAAGATAAAATTGAGTTAATGTAAGCAATTACCCACCTAAAGAATGGGTTTTACATAAATAATTAATGAAAAATAATTACATATCTTTTATATTGATGCCTCATCAATAAGAATAAAGATTAGGAAAAAGGTCCGCAGCTTATGTATTTTTATGCAGCCAGACAGCCAATACTCGATAAAGATAAAAATTTGTTTGCCTATGAATTATTGTTTCGAGATGGCTTGGATAATGTTTTCCCAAACATCGATGGTCATGAAGCAACCACCAAACTCATTGCTGGAAGCCAATTTGAATTTAATTTAGAAGACATCACAGGTACAAAACCCGCATTCATTAACTTCACCTTAGAAACCTTACAAAAAGGCTACGCGAGTTTATTAGCACCTGAACAAGTCGTAGTCGAAATATTAGAAACGGTGCAGCCCGGTAAACGCCTATTAGCATTAGTAAAAGAGCTCAAAGATGCAGGCTATACCTTAGCGCTAGACGATTACATCCACAATCCGGTATGGCGTCACTTTTACCCGTACATTGATATTATTAAAATTGATTTTCAAGCGCTCAGCGTCGAACAAATTTCTAAAATACTCAATGACATTAAAGATTTTCCGGCAATCAAATTCCTTGCTGAAAAAGTTGAAACTCATGAACAATTTGAGATTGCTCAACAGCTTGGTTTTACTTACTTCCAAGGTTACTTCTTTTCAAAACCAGAAGTAATCCAAAGTAAGTCGCTCGCGCCTTCAGAAATTACATTAGCCGAATTGCTCTACGAAACCTCAAGCGCCGAAATCAACTTACGTAAAATTACCGAAGTATTCGAACGTGATGTTAATTTATCTTATAAATTATTGCGTTATACCAACTCTGCTGCTTTTAAACGCCGTGCAGAAATTAGCACAATTAAACAAGCGTTAGTTGTTTTAGGAGCGGAAGAGCTGAAAAAGTTCCTCTCTGTGTTATTTACAGCGCAAGTATCGAGTAATAAACCAATTGAATTAATGAGCCTTTCATTAACACGCGCTCGTTTTGCTGAGCTGCTAGCGCAAAGTCATGGCCAAATGAAAGACACTGCAATGGCGTTTTTAGCAGGCATGCTGTCACTCATTGACGCGATTTTAGATGAAACCATGGAAAGCGCACTTTCTAAGCTCCCTCTTTCAAATGAAATCAAAAATGCACTTTTAAATAACGAAGGTGTATTGGCGCAATACTTAGCGTTAGTGAAACTATACGAGCAAGCCAATTGGACTGACGCAGCAACGCTGATTGAACAATTAAAGCTTGACCCTAAAGAAGTACCTGATGCCTATCATGACGCTGTTCAATGGGCTAACTTACAACTTCAAGCCGTATCGGGTGTTGCTTAACTGAGTTCAAAAATTTGGATAAAAAAAGCCGCTAAATTTAGCGGCTTTTTATTTTATAAGTTTTCTAGAAAATCTTCATCGTAGTTATCTGGTTCTTGTTTTAACGGTGGGTTGCCATCATACAGCTCAAATAATTGACGTTGAAAATAGATATCCTTCATAAAAATATACGGATCAAGCGACTCATTGAGCAAACCTTCTTGTGGAATTAAGGATGCCCTCGCTTCTAGTGCTTTAAAAGCAAACACTATCAGACTCTGAGGTGTGCTTAACGCAACCTGAGGAATAACTAAATTATCAACTACATCACCGGTAAAATTACGGGCGGTACTTGGCCCCATAGCTGGTAACATTAAATATGCACCATCACCAATTCCCCATACACCCAAGGTTTGGCCAAAATCTTCTTTAACCAGCTCTAAGCCAATTTCTGATGCAACATCAAAAATACCAAAAACACCCACTGTAGAATTAATCAAAAACCGAGCTAAACCGACTCCAGCGTTGCTGGGTTTTCCCTGAAAGACAGCATTAACTGTGTCTATAGGCGTTTGAAGATTTTCGATAAAATTCACAATCCCTGATCTTACAGGTTGTGGGGTAACTGTGGCATAACCAACCGCAGCTGGGCGAAGTAAATACGCGTCGAGCACTTGCATATTAAAATCATAAACCGGACGATTTAGTACTTGTAAGGGATCTCGAGCATCTTTTTTCTCTTCTGGTACTTGGGCACAACCGAATAAAATCAGTAGAATCCCTAGCATTGCTGCGGTTCTGAACATGCGACCTCTATTGAATCACTTGGTTAATCGTTAAATCGAGTGAATTGGTTTGTGATAAATCAATGGTGCCACTTACCCCTTGTAACTCACCTGACGCTAAATCGACTTTATCATCAAGTGAAATACGGGCTGTGATAATCACTTGCTGAAAATTTGCCAGTGTTAGCGATGGCATCATGGCGTTTTTTTCACTCAACTCAATCACTTGTGGTAAATCAAATTGCTGTAGCTTTACCACAGCTAAAGGCATTTGTGGTCCACTTAATGCTTTGGCAAACACAAACAAAGTACCATTAGCTGGCACTTGGCCAATCAAACTGCTATCGAGCTGAATTTTGACGTTCAGACTTGGCGCTTGTAAAGGATTAGTTTGTGAGTTTTTGTTAACTGTGGTTTGCAAATGACTTTCTATTTCACTAATACGACTTTGCATCATGGCATAACGGGGATCATCAGTGGTCATTGAAGCTAGGAGCAATTCAAAAGCAGCCTTGGCTTCAAGCCAATCTTCTTTTTCATAAGCGATAAGTGCCAGCAATGAAATAGCATCTATATTTGTTGGCTCTTTTTGCAAAACTTTCGCCAATAATTTAGCTGCTTTATTCATTGAGTTTTCAGAGCCTTCAACGAGTAACGCTTGGCTAAAGCTCAACATAACAGTGTTATTATCTGGTTGCAGGCTAAGTGATTTTTCAAAGGCGTGTAATCCCATGGTAAAATCATTTAAAGACATGGCTACACGCCCTAATAACATCCATGCAATTTGATCATCACCATTGGTTGCAAGTTTTGTCCGTAAGCCTAATGCAAATTGCTGTAGTTCGTTAGGGGTAAGCGGCTCACCAGTTTGCATCACTGCTCGTTGCCCTAACTCAGGCAAACGCTCAATCGCTTGATGCCAACTTTGCACTTGTTGATGGCTACCAATGGCATAATAAAAAATGCCACTAAAGCTAAACATGAACAAAATGCCAACCAAACTTAATACGCGATTATTACCTTTGAGATTAAATTGCTTTTCAGGCGCGAGTTCGTTGAGTAAGCGTTTTTTTAACTCAATAATTGCTTGTTCATACGCTTGGGGCGTTAAAGTATTGTATTGCTGCTCCTGATTAAGCTCAGCTAATCGTTGCTGATAAATATCAATGCGCTCTGCATTATTACCCGGGTCAACCGAAGCGAGTTTGTCTTCACGAATAAAAGGTAAAACAACAAATCCACAGCCTAAAATCACTAAAATAACGGCATAAATATAAAACTCTGTCATTATTTAGGCTCCTTGCGTTGATACTGAGCAATTAGCTGAACTAACGTTGCTTCATCTTGCTCAGTCCAAGGCTGGTTTTTCGATGCCTTTTTCTGACGCAATAAAATCGAAATAAAGCCAAATACAACAAATAATACTGGCAATACCCACAAGACTAAGGTCGAAGCCGTTACCGGTGGCTTGTAGTGAACAAAGTAGCCGTAACGATCAATCATATAATCAATAATTTCTTGCTTACCCTTGCCCTCTTCAACCAATACTAATACTTTGTCTCGTAAATCTTTTGCAACGATCGCATCCGAGTCAGCAATATTTTGATTTTGACATTTTGGACAACGTAACTCATGAGTGAGCTCAGAAAAAATCGAGGCCTGCTCTTTGGTTTCAAATTGATACTTATCTTCGCTCGCAACTATAAAAGTTGAAACAAGACTAAGTAATATTGCGATTAAATATTTCATTGAGTTAACTCTGCAATAACCGGAGCAAATTTTGCTCGCCAAACACGCTCGTTAATATCACCAGTGTGATGTAACAGAATCGTCCCTTTACTATCAACTAAAAAGGTTTCAGGTGCACCAGACACCCCCAAGTCAAGCAACAAGGTACGATGTAAATCCAGCATGTTAAATTGATAAGGATCCCCTGCGCGTGCCAGCATTTGAGTCACTTCTTTTTGTAAAGCTGGTAGACTAAATTGATCGCCAAAGTCAGGGTCATAAGCTTGTTCATAATAAAGCCCTACGATTTTAATGCCTTTTTCACGTAGTTGAGTTAAATAATCAAGTTCTGCCAAACAGGTTGGACACCATGTACCCCACACGTTCAGTAAATAAACTTCACCCAATAAATCAGTATTACGCCACTGCTTATCGGCTTGCATCAAGTCTGGTAAAACAAACTCTGGCATAGGCTGCCCTAAACGCCCGGTCTGTAATACTCGAGGGTCTGAAAACAAACCTTTAAATAAAAAAATGCTCAACAATAAAAATATAATTAATGGGGTTGCTAACAGTAACTTACGCTGCATGATTAGTGTCTCCATTTTTATTATTGAGTGTATTAGCTATTGTCACTTTGCGACGATAGCGTTTATCAAACAAAATTAAAAAGCCACCCAAGGCGATAATAATACCGCCAAGCCAAATCCAACGCACAAAAGGCTTGTGATAAATACGCAAAGACCATGCACCATTACTAAATTGTTCCCCAAGCGCTAAATATAAATCTCGAGTAAATCCAGCATCAATGGCAGCTTCAGTCATAAACTGATTACCCACGGTATAAAGACGTTTTTCGGCGTGTAAAATCTCAACAAATTTTTGGTCTTTAAGAACCGTAACCTCACCCGCATGGCCTGTGTAATTTGGACCATTAAGTGCATAAACACCATTAAAACGGTATTCATATTGATTGAGATACACACTTTCACCGGGCTCCATTTTAACCGAACGCTCAACAGAATAAGCAGATGTCAAAGCAACCCCTGAAATGACAAAAGCAAACCCAACATGGCCTGCAATCATAGCCCAATAACTTAAGGTTAATTTCTTCCAGCCTTCAGCAAAGTTGACTGTTCCTTTAAATTTAAGTGCGATATCTATTAGGGAAGTTAGAACAATCCAAAGTGCTGATACTACGGCGACAAACGTCATTACCGCGACAGTTTCATAGCTCGAAAACAACCAAGCAGCACCAATAATCACACTCAATACTAGGGCAAATGCATATTTGTTAAATACAAACTTGAGCTGATTTTGTTTCCAGCGAAGCATTGGACCCAGCGCTAATAAAACAACAAATGGCACTAACAAAATTGAAAACATTTGATTAAAAAACGGCGTACCAATAGAAATAGAACCAAGTCCTAACTCTTTGTGTACTAGCGGTAACAAAGTACCGAGTAATACGATTAATGTGGCAACTACTAATAAAATGTTATTTAACCAAAGTGCAACTTCACGAGAAAAGAACTGATAACGCCCCTCACTTTTTACATCAGACACTTTTAGTACATAGAGTAATAAACTACCGCCAACCACAGTAAGTAAAAAGCCCAAGATAAATACGCCACGTGCAGGATCGGTTGCAAATGCATGCACAGAAACAATAATTCCTGAGCGCACAATAAAGGTGCCAAGCAAGCTTAATGAAAATGCAGCAATCGCAAGCAATACAGTCCACGACTTAAACACACCACGCTTTTCAGTTGCAGAAAGTGAATGCAGTAACGCAGTGGCAACTAACCATGGCATCAGTGAGGCATTTTCTACAGGATCCCAAAACCACCAGCCACCCCAACCAAGTTCTGAATATGCCCACCAGCTACCAATTGTGATACCTAAGGTTAAAAATCCCCACGCAGCCATAGTCCAAGGACGAGACCATTTAGCCCATGTATTATCAAGCTTGCCGGTCATCAATGCTGCAATTGCAAATGCAAATGAAACCGATAAACCAACATAACCCATGTACAATAACGGTGGATGGATAATCATCCCGGGGTCTTGTAATAATGGATTTAAATCACGACCTTCAACAGGATAATATGGCAGTAGTAACTCAAATGGGCTTGAAAGTAGTAAGGTATATGACATAAAACCAACACCTAAAAAGCCAAGGACACCCAATACTCTAGCCCTTAATAACCATGGCAATGATTTTGATAATACCGCGACTAATGCGGTCCAGATTGACTGCATTAAGACCCAAACTAACATCGCACCTTCGTGGTTTCCCCACGTTGCAGTTACTTTGTAGTACCAAGGAAGTGATGAGCTGGAGTTATTTGCGACATACGCTACGGTAAAGTCATCATGTAAACTGACATAAACTAATGCTAAATAAGATAAAAGTACAAAAACAAATTGACCAACCGCCAATGCGGGCGCAGCTCGCATTAGCCTTAAATTACCGCTATGCGCGCCCCACAAAGGGTAAATACACAACAGTAAACAAAGCGCCATTGCGATTGTTAAAGACAAAAAACCTAACTCTGGGATCATGTTTAATTCCCTTTTGGTATAGTGTAAGCGGGTTTTTCGTGTCTAATTCCTTTTACCGCCTCAGCAACTTCTGCAGGCATATATTCTTCATCATGTTTTGCTAACACTTCAAACGCTTCAATGGTATCGAAAGACGTTAAATGACCTTGAGCCACAATGCCCTGACCTTCACGAAACAAATCAGGTAAAATACCTTGATAACGAATTGTCACCAGTGGCCCGGTATCAATCAGTTTAAATTCAACAAACAAAGACTTTTCATCACGCACCACACTGCCAGGCACCACCATGCCGCCAATACGAAGCTTTTGACCAACATGCGGTTTTTGTTTATCCGGCCCTTTACCTTCAATTAATTCACTTGGGGTATAAAACAAATTAATATTTTCTTGTAAAGCGTATAAAACCAGGCCAATGGCGCTGCCGATACCAAATAAAATCGCAACTAAAATAAACAATCTTTTTTTACGTCTTGGGTTCATACCATCTCCCCTTGTTGAGCTTGTTTAATACGCTGCTCTCGACCTAATTGATCAGCGATTGATTTTAATGTTTGTCGATGCCCTCGGGCACTGAAAAAAACTAACCCCAATAAAATCAACAAACAACTACCAAAAGATAGCCATACATAAAACCCATATCCGCCCATGGCGAAAAACTCTGAGAAGGAACTAAACTGCATTGTGATCTCCACTTACAAGCGCTCTCACCCAGGGGCGGTGTTTTTCACGCAACAAAATTTCATTTTTTAATCGAATTAAGGTCACTGTGCCAACAAATGCGGCAAACGAAGCAATGTTGACCATTAATGGCCAAAACATTGATTTATCTATTGCTGATGAATCAAATTTAGTGATAGTTGCTCCTTGATGCAGGGTGTTCCACCATTCCACCGAAAAATGGATGATAGGTAAATTCACCACCCCAACTAACGCCAAAATACAGGCTGCACGGCCAGCCGCAGCTTTATCTTCAAAAGCGTGATAGAGCGAAATAACACCCAAGTACAAGAATAATAAGATGAGTTCTGAAGTTAAGCGTGCATCCCACACCCACCAAGCACCCCACATAGGTTTACCCCATGCGGCTCCCGTAATTAAAGCGATAGCGGTCACTGCAGCCCCAACAGGGGCAATGGCTATGACAGCTAATTCGGCATTACGAATTTGCCAAACAAGCGCAATAAATGCAGCTATCGCCATCGATGAATAAGCACCCATCGATAAAATAGCTGATGGCACATGAATGAAAATAATACGGTAGCTATCTTTTTGTTGATAATCGGCTGGTGCGTACGCTAACCCCCATACCCAACCTACGACGAGTAATACAACTGTTGCGACGGCAAAATAAGGCAAAAATACATTGCACAAACGATATGCTGTCTCCGCTTTCGCGTAAGGATGTAACCACTTCCACATAATTAACTTACACTCACTTTCAATGCTGATGAAACGGCGATAGGAGCAAGCACAATTGCAGCTGCAACCATGGCTCCTAAGATTGCTAACTGCCCACTATACGCAAGCGACATCGCTGCGGTATCAATAGCTGAAGTAGCAAAAATCAATACGGGTATATACAGCGGAAGGACTAGTAAACTCAATAAAATCCCTCCTTTTTGTAAACCCACAGTTAAACCTGCCCCAATGGCACCAATTAAGCTCAATAATGGAGTACCAATTAATAACGTGACAATGGTCGCTTGCCAGGCTTGGCTTTCTAAATTCAGTAACAGGGCGAATAAAGGTGAAAATAAGACTAGTGGTAATCCGGTTGTTGTCCAGTGCGCTGCAATTTTGGCAGATACAATCAACGACATAGGATAAGGACTTACCAATAGTTGTTCTAATGAACCATCTAAATAATCATCTCGAAAAAGTTTATCTAAACTCAACATAGTAGCCAGTAAAGCTGCAACCCAAATAATACCAGGTGCCATACGCGAAAGTAGCGCAGGCTCAGGACCCACACCTAATGGAAATAAGCTGATAACTATAGTGAGAAACAAAAGAGGGTTAATTATTTCAGAACGCTGGCGAAAAGCTAAACGCAGGTCTTTTTTATACACAGCACTGAATATCTGACGATAAGAATATTGACGGAGCATTAAAATCGATACTCCAATACTAAGGTTTTTAATTGAGTAAAGTGTTCGGTCAAATCTTGATGACTGGTCAAAATAATACAACCACCACGCGCTAACTGCTGCTTAAATTGCTGTTGTAATAATACTACGCCCTTTTTATCAACCGCAGTAAAAGGCTCATCTAGCATCCAAAGTTTTGCATCGCTTACCCACAAACGCGCTAATGCAACTCGTCTCTGTTGTCCAGCAGACAGCATTCTAACAGGCACATCTTCGAGTCCAACCAAACCAAGTTTAGCAAGTAAAGCATAGTAATCACCTACTTGGACATAACCATGACTTTGCTGCCAGAATTGAATATTTTCAATTGCTGTTAAATGCGGATTAACCCCAGTTTTATGACCAATGTAAAGTAGCTCGGCTAGGAAGTCTTCTTCATGTTTTGCAATATCCTCACCCATCCACAACCGTCGACCTTGCTCTGGCCGAGAAAAACCAGCAAGAATACGCAATAATGATGTTTTTCCAGCCCCATTTGGACCTTCTAATTGCATAATCTCCCCAGCTTTTAATTCAAAAGAGAGATTTTCAAACAAACAGCGCTCTTGTTTGATGCAAGTGATTGATTCTACATTTAACAAAAAGTAACTTTCTCTATACCCCAAAGAGGGCAGTAGTCTATCATAATGATATTGCAAAGCGTAAGTTAGCTTTATCTCAGAATTGGCTAAAGATTGATTTAAGACACAAATGCAAAAAATAAATGAGGTTTCGCTAACAAGTTCGCAACAGCTCAAGCCCGCAAATGGCTCATTTACTCTGTTGCAAACCCTTAAAACCGAACATCCCTACCCTATTCGTAACATGACTTATCTTGCTCCAGCCCTAAGTGCAGAAATCAAAATTAACGAAGCATGGCGCCCACTGAATTTAACCGTTAACAATACTGCTTCAGGTCAAAACAATCCGATAACTGAAGGCGTGTTAGTTTTAAAAGGCAATCTACAACAAATTGTGATTACCCCTGCGCTGAATTCGAGTTTAAAAATAAACACCACCGCAGATTTACTAAAACTAATCAGCCTATTACCACAAGCTGAATTTTCTAATCAGCAGAACAAAGTGAGTTTTAATGCCGAATTCAATTTACATTCCCAGCAGCTGCAATTGCCTCAGTTGAAGGCGTATTTATCGTTATCACCACAACAACTTGCTGTTTTGACAGCTCAAGGAGATACAAAACTTCAACTTGAAGTCAAAAGTGCTCATGGACAACTCACCACCGAGTTAAATAATCGTCTTAACGGGCAATTGTTACTCTCTGGGCCCATTTCAACTCAAAAACTAATGGATTTACTCGCCAAAGCACTTAACCAAGCACAAATAAATATCACCTCAGGTGGCAAAGCCTCGCTGCAACTGAATAACAACCAAATTGAATTGAATCTAAAATCGAACAATACAGGCAATCATGGCTGGCAACCAATAAATGCGAGTATAAAACAACAACAGCTTTTACTATCCATCACGCCGACACCCATCACACTAAACTTAAATAAAGCGATTACACAGCAAAATGAATTAAGACCACATAACGCAAGCCAACAAATAAACCAAACATTAGGTGCTCAAATACCATTACTTAACAAAAACGCCACTGCTGAGCGAGCAATTCAACATCCTGAAACACAAATAGAACAACAAGTAACAGACCCCACAAAAACCAATGAGCATCATTCTGGGCAAGTCAGTAATACCCAAGATAAAGCGACAATCTTTGAGCAAGCAGCTGAAAAAATATCACAATTGAGTAAAGCAGGTTTACCCGAAGCGCAAGAACTGAATAAGCTCATCAATCAAGCGTTTAGCCGCCTAATATCTCCAACGAACTTATCACCTTATAAAATTCAAGCCGAGCTATTAAAGCTATTACAACCAAGTGCTTTAAGCAGTCAGCAAGCACCGCTGGTATTTGAAAACGCCTTAAGTGAATTATTAATCAGTTTGCTCACCTTACAAACACAAGGGGAGCTAAAACAGTCACTTATGTCATCAAATCGACAGGCAATTGATCAGTTAATCGGGGCTTTATTTGCAAAAGATCAAATCGACTTTACTAAAGCGCAGCAACAGCTGACACAATTACCCGGCCTATTCACTGATTTGGCGATGATCCAAAGCAGTTTACAGCAAAACCATCAACAATTAATTCAACAACTACAAGATAATAATCCCTTGCTGCACTTATTTTTGCCAATGCATTTGATGGGTGAGCTTAAGCAAACTCATCTTAAAATTGGCCATTATCAACAACAAGAACAGCAACAAAATCTCTCAAAAACCATCTGGTTTATTCGACTAAACTTTGATTTTGGCACAGAAGGACAACTACAAGCTCATGCACAATTATTCGATAAAACAGCTAATTTTGACATTATCGCCTCAACAGAGCTCTTGAGCCAAAAAGCAGAGCCGCATTTACTCAGTTTAAGGCAGCGCTTGACCGAGCAAGGACTAAAAATAGAGAAAATGACTATAAAATACAGCCCTCTTGATGAGCAAAATTTTTATAATGAACACAGTATTATCAACATAAAGGTATAAGGTTATGACGCAAAAAGCAGCGATAGGATTATTATATGATGGGAAAAATGCGCCGAGTGTTTCAGTTAAAGGCTTTGGCGTACTAGCAGAAGAGATACTCGCTTTAGCTAAAGAGAAAAACATACTGATCCACCAAGATGAAGGGCTCAGTGATGTAATAAAACAATTGGAGCTTGGGCAGGAAATCCCACGGGAGCTTTATTTAATCATCGCCGAGTTAATTGCTTTTTCATATGTCCTGCAAGGAAAGTATCCTCCAGGTTGGCAACAACTCAGCAATAAATTAAATATACAGGCTTAATTTTTCTGTTGATGCAACGAAATCAACAGCTCGGCTTCTGCACGAGGTAATTCACATTCTTTGATGATCTCATCTAAATCCGCACCTAGCTCAACCATCTTTACTGCACGTGAATACATCTTTGAATCAGGATCAACAAACTTAAGTTCTTGCTGGTTTTCAATAAGCTCTTTTGTCGTATGCTCTAACTTTAAAATACGCTTACCAATACTTAACAATCCACCGCGCACCTCTTCTATTTCACTACGTAAAATAGTCATTTGCTGAGTAAGGGCGGTTAATTCCTGATCCTTTTTTTCAATTAATAACTGATAGTTTTTTTTCCCTTTAAAAATCATATAAAAAGCAAAAAAACTAATCGCTAAATTAAGTAATACCAATACTTCAAATATCATAAGAACTGAGCACAAGGCCCCTATTAATCACTAAAAATTACTTAACTCATCCCACTCTTCATCATTCAAGAGTTTGTTTAAGTCGACTAGGATTAATAACTCGCCATCGCGATTAGAGACACCTTGGATAAACTTAGCACTTTCTTCAGTACCAATATTTGGTGTACTGTCTATTTCTGAACTACGTAAATAAACAACTTCTGCAACACTATCAACCAAAATACCAATGACTTGTTTATCTGCTTCAATAATTACAATTCTAGAATTATCAGTAACATCGTTTCCTGACAAACCAAAACGAGCACGAGTATCTATTACTGTAACAACGTTACCGCGTAAGTTAATAATCCCTAATACATAAACAGGTGCACCAGGCACAGGAGCTATCTCGGTGTAACGTAATACTTCTTGTACTTGCATTACATTGATGCCATATGTTTCATCTTCTAGATGGAATGTCACCCACTGTAAAACTTCATCATTATCAACTGATTTTGTTGACAGTATTCTATCTTGACTCATTTGAATGCTCCTATTAGCAAAGCCCAGAATTATTCTTGGCTGTCTAAACCTTTTTCTAGTAATTCGATTAATGATGCAACATCAACTAAAGCGCACATTTTTTCTTTTATCAAGCCAGCTAACCAAGGACGCTTACCTGAGTTTTCTCGCCACTTTATATCATCGTTCTTCAAAGTAATATTATTGACCAGCCCTTCAGCTAATAAACCCCAATGACTATCACCTAACATAATAAGATATTGATAGTTTAGTGCTTCTTCTAGCGTTTTGTCATATTTTTCTGGCATTACCCATCGAGCAGTATCAATTGCATTTAACTTTTCTTCTCGATGCAACATCACACCTTTAAACCAGCTTGGTTTTCCAAAGATAGAATTCAATTCTCCAACCTGATGAATGCCACCTAATGACTTAAGTGGCACGGCTAACGTTAATCCAGCAACATTAAAAAACAGCGCTTGAAATTCCCCCTGACGATATTCATCATCATAACGTTTTATTGGAGGGACAGCCGCTTGGGTTTGTAGCTCAGTATCCGTTATAGCTTGATTCTGCTGCTCGTTTATAACTATTACTTTTTCAGCTTTTTCGGTGATTTTTTTTGAACTGACTTTAGGCTCAGTTGCAATTGGCTGAACTTGCTGCAGTAACTTTGCAACGGGATCTAAATTTGAAGAAAGTTGAGAAACCTCATCATCGTTTAACAAAGCGGTTAAATATTGCTTCATTACTTTTTCATTAGCAAACAATTGCCTGCTCATAATGAAGCCTCACCATTTATTTTCATTAAATATTTCAACAAAGCCTCATAGGCATAAACACCACGAGCCTTAGGACAAAATAAACTAGGTACTTTCATTGCTAAACTTGCATCTCGAAATTTCGTATCTACTGGAATTACACCCGGCCACACTTTATCACCATAAGTAGTACGTAACGTTTTATAAGCTTCTAAGGACGCTTTTGTTCTTTTATCATACATAGTTGGCACTATTGTATATTGGTAAGTTTTTGATTGAGAGCTTTGCATTAGCTCCATCGTTCGCATCATACGGTCAAGCCCTTTAAGAGCCAAAAACTCAGTCTGTACGGGAATCAAAATTCGTTCACTGGCTGCTAATGCATTGACCATCAGCACACCCAATACAGGGGGGCAGTCTAAAATAGCGTAGTCATATTCATTGTCTAATTTGGCGAGTGCTTTTTTGAGTAATAATCCCATGCCATTTTTATTACCCATACTTCTGTCGAGTGTAGCAATGGCCATCGTCGCGGGCAATATATCAAGATTCTCCATAGAAGATGGGCAAAGAGACTGTAAAATCTCTTCTTTTTTCATATTTTTACCACGGGCAAAAATATCATAAACACTAATTTCTAATTGTTCTGAGTCAATGCCAAAATAATAAGTTAAAGATGCGTGAGGGTCGGTATCAATCAGCAATACCTTTTTACCCTGTGAGGCAAGGATCCCGCCTAAGGTTACTGTTGTGGTGGTTTTTCCTACCCCACCTTTTTGATTAGCCACAGTCCAAATTTTCAAAAACAGTCCTTACTACTTATTTAATTCTTCTTCTCGGGTAGTGATACGTATCCCACCATGAGGTAACTCTATCACTTTTATTTCAGGGTTGGCTTTTTGTGCTTTAGCATCTTCAATTATAACAGTTTCTTGGTTTACTGCCTCTGGACTCACTTTATTTTCTTTTGCTGGTAAAGCATATTTAGACAAAGCAATGACAACTTTACGATTTGCAGCTCGGCCCTCTTCTGTTTCATTAGAGCTAGTTGGTGAATGTTCTCCATAACCTTCTATTGCCATCTGTGCAGGGTTAATTCCTAAGCGCTCTAATTGAAGTAGCATTTCAGTGGCCCTTGCCACCGATAACTGCCAATTTGATGAAAATAATTCATTATTAATTGGCCTATCGTCAGTAAACCCTCTGATACGTATATAGTTATCGACACTTTTCACTATTTCATAAATATCTTTTACGACTTTTTTAGCATTCAAGGTTGCAACAGCACTACCACTACCAAATAACAAACCTGAGCTTAATTCTATTGTTAACCAATCTTGATCAAGTTCAACTTTAGCTTCACCTGCCTCTATATGATCAAATAACGCTGTTTTTAGCTCTTGATTAAGCGATTCTAAAGGGCTACCAAGTCTTTTTTTCTTTAAATTAACTAAATCGCCAAAACCATCAACTAACTCAGGGCCGCGCTCTTCATCGGTAATTGCATTACCATATAAATTAAATTCACTTTCAACTGAGTTTTTTAATAACAACCCCTCTCCCTTTACTCCACTACCATCTTCAGTACGAATTTCAGGTTGCACAAAGATGCTTTCAAGGGAATCCGATAAAACCGAAAACTCCTCCTCTTTTGTGATTGCTAATGAATATAGCACCACAAAAAGTGCGAACATCAAGGTCATATAATCGGCATAAGAAACCAACCATCTTTCGACATGGTTGTTTTCAGAGGAGATTGTAAGCTGGCGATAGCGACGCATGGCTAAGCCTAAAGGTGTGAATCTATGTAATGGCGTTCCATTTTAAACGCAGACAGTTTTAACTCGATACTATGAGGTGTATCGCCTTGTAAAATAGCTAGCATACCTTCAGCTAATAACTCGTTATAAAGCATTTTTTGTTCAATTAAAAAACGTAATTTATTTGCAATAGGTAAAAAGAGTAAGTTGGCAAAACCAACACCATAAATAGTCGCTATAAATGCTGTCGCAATACCTGCACCCAGCATTTCAGGTTGCTTTATAAAGCTCATAGCCTGAATTAAACCTAAAACAGCACCTAGAATACCGATTGTAGGACTGTACCCGCCCATAGCTTCATATATCTTTGCGGACTTTAATAAACTCTCACGTTGAAATAGTAATTCAATCTCCATTGCAGAGCGAAATTGTTCAGCTTCAACGCCATCAATAAGCATATTTAAACCTTTATTGATGAAATGCTCTTTACTTGCAAGTGCTTCTTTTTCAAGCGATAAATAACCGTCTTGCCGAGCCTTTTGCGACCAGTTTTTTATTTTAGAGATACCTTCGTCAACGCGATGTTTTGGCGGAACAAAGACCCACTTAAACATCTTTAGACCACAAAAAAATTGTGCCGAAGGAGATTGCAGCATCACCGCACCTAATGTGCCACCCAGTACAATTAACAAAGCCGGAAAATTAATTAAGCTAGCAACTAAACCGCCTTCAATCTTATAGCCAATCCCTATGGCAAGCAGCGCAATTAAAATCCCAAAAAAGGAGAGTCTATCCACAACCCACTTCTCGATTTATTCGTGATGCTACATCTGCAAGTGCAATACTTGCTTCAGATAATCCTGCGTTTGCTACGGCCTGAGGCATGCCATAAACCACACACGATTTTTCATCCTGAGCCCAAATCTTCGAGCCAGCTTGCTTGAGCATCCGAGCCCCTTCACGGCCATCAGCCCCCATGCCAGTCAAAACAATAGCCAACACGCTATTACCAAAACTTTTTGCAGCACTCGCAAAGGTGATGTCTACACTTGGTTTGTATGTTACCCGAGCATTATCATCTTCATAAATACGTAGCTTTTGGCCTGAGCCTCGACCTTCAACTAACATTTGTTTTCCACCTGGAGCAAGATAAGCAACACCGGGTCTCAGTAAGTCTCCATTTTGCGCTTCTTTTACTTCAATTTTACACAATGAGTTAAGCCTTGATGCAAAAGCTGGTGTAAATGCGGCCGGCATATGCTGAATTAACAAAATGGGATGAGGAAAGTTTTGTGGTAACTGAGTCAAAATATTCTGTAATGCTACCGGTCCACCAGTTGAAGTACCAATAGCTACTAATTGATATTTTTTACCTGACGCTCTGATATCAGTATCAGTACTTTTATTTTCAGATGCTCGTGAAGGTGCAAATGAACGATCAGGTTGTCGTAAATTAGATGCTCTTGCTGATGTAGAGCTCATCAAGGTAGAAGCAGGAGCAGGCCTCACATAACGAGAAATTCGTCTACGACCAATCTCTTTTACTTTTTGCTGTAAAAGCCGAGTTGCCTCTTCTTTATCTCTAGCAATATCTTCAAATTTTTTCGGTAAGAAATCCAATGCTCCAGCATCTAACGCATCTAACGTTGCAGAAGCTCCAGCATGAGTTAACGAAGAAAACATCAAGATGGGTGTTGGCGTTGCCTGCATGATAAGTTTCACGGCGCTGATACCATCAAGTACTGGCATCTCAATATCCATGGTTATCACATCAGGTTTTAACAAAGCTGTTTGTTCAACAGCTTCTTTACCATTATTGGCCGTACCAATCACTTCGAGATCAGGATCTTCATTAATAATTTCACTGACTCGACGGCGAAAAAAGCTCGAATCATCAACAACCAATACTTTTATCGCCATATTACGGTCTCTTTTTATGATTATTTAGTTTTACCAGCATAATGTTTTAGCATGCTAGGAACATCTAAAATTAATGCAATACCACCGTCAGAAGTAATTGTTGCACCTGCCATTCCAGGTGTACCTTGCAATAACGCATCCAATGGTTTAATCACTACTTCTTCTTGACCAATTAACGAATCAACAACAAAACCAACTTGTTGTGTCCCTAATTGGACAATAACGACATGACCCTGCGAACGTTTACGCTCATCATGGACATAATTGCGAATTAGCCATCGTTCTAAATAAAATAATGGAATTGCTTTCTTACGCACTATGATAGTCAACTGTCCATCAACTAAATTGGTTTTGGTAAGATCTAGGTGGAAAATCTCACTAACTCCAGCTAATGGAAGTGCAAATGTTTGTTGTCCAACCATGACCATAAGTGTTGGTAAAATTGCTAAGGTAAGCGGTACTTTGATTTCAAGAGTGGTTCCAACCCCTTTTTGTGATTCAATTTTAATTGAACCATTCAACTGGGTAATCTTGGTTTTCACCACATCCATGCCTACACCACGGCCTGAAATATCAGAAATCTCTTCTTTAGTAGAAAAACCTGGAGCAAAAATAAGATTATATGCTTCAGTATCTGATAAACGAGCAGCAACATCTGCATCAATTACACCTTTACCAACCGCAATACTTTTAAGCTTTTCTGGATCCATCCCAGCGCCATCATCTACAATTTTCAGTAGGATGTGATCGCCTTCTTGAGAGGCAGATAAGGTAACAGTACCGGTGCGAGATTTGCCTGAAGCTTCTCGCACATCTGGCATTTCAATTCCATGATCAACTGAGTTTCGAACTAAATGCACGAGTGGGTCAGCAAGTGCTTCAACTAAATTTTTATCTAAATCTGTTTCTTCGCCAACTAATAACAAATTAATGTCTTTACGAAGGCTGCGAGCTAAATCTCGAACAACACGCGGAAAACGACCAAAAACTTTCTTAATTGGCTGCATACGCGTTTTCATTACTGCGCCTTGCAAATCAGCAGTAACAACATCTAAATTAGAAATCGCTTTACTCATACTTTCGCTACTAACTGTAGCTCCAAGACTTACTAAGCGATTACGTACTAAAACTAACTCTCCCACCATATTCATGATTTGATCTAAACGTTTAGTATCAACACGAACAGTGGTTTCAGCTTGCGGTGCCGCAGGTTTTGGGGCTGGTGCTTTTGCAGCAGCAACCGGAGCCTTGGCGACTGGTTCAGGCGCTTTACTTGCGGGGACCGGAGCAGGTTTTGCCGCCGGTTGAGGTTTAGTCTCAACTTTTGGGTTTGCTGCAGGAGTACTTGCAACTGCTTTTGGGGCAGCGCCAGCACCATGTAATTCATCTAATAATGATTCAAATTCATCCTCGGTGATCTCTTCATCCGATTGAGAGCTTGCCTTTGAATGACTTACTGGTGCAGGAGTTGCTTTAGGTGCGTCAGCTGAAACAGCACCAAATGAGCCAGAGCCATGTAATTCATCTAATAAACTTTCAAACTCATCATCGGTAATATCATCGTTATTAGAAGCACTTTGCTTCTCAACAACAGCAGGTCCTTTACCTGAACCATGAAGTTCATCAAGCAAACTTTCAAATTCATCTTCAGTAATATCATCAATACCACCAGATGAATCACTGGCTACTTCAGGCTCATCAACTGGATCCGCACCAAAAAAGATGTCATCAAACTCATCCTGGGCAGGCTCGCTTGCAACAGGCTCCTCTATAACAGGAGCACTTGGAGCAACAACAAAGTCATTATCTGATGCTGGTTTACTTAATTTATGTAAGGTTTCGAGTAACTCTGGTGATGCTGGATCAGGTTGTTCACGATTCTGAATTTTTGCAAACATTTCATTTATCGTATCAAGCGCTTGAAGAATTACATCCATAAGTTCGGGCGTAACGCTTCTTTTACCTTGACGCAATACATCAAATATATTTTCAGCCCCATGACAAGCATCAACAAGCTCCGTCATTGAGAGAAAGCCTGCACCGCCTTTTACAGTATGAAAGCCTCGGAAAATAGCATTCAATAAATCAGTATTTTCGGGATTATTTTCTAATTCAACCAATTGTTCAGACAGGAGCTCTAAAATCTCTCCAGCCTCAACTAAAAAATCCTGCAGAATATCTTCATCAACTTCAAAGCTCATGCAGCTGTTCTCCCATTTAGAAGCCTAAGCTTGACAATAAGTCATCAACTTCATCTTGACCCGAAACCACATCATCTCGCTCAGCAGCATCAATAATTGGCCCTTCCGCAACTTGATCGAGTTCTTTGTTATGAACTTTAGTTGCCTCTATTTTTTTCTCTTCTACAGCTTTTTGACCTTCAACTGGTGAACCAAACACTGTCAACATAGAGATTAAACTATCTTCAACCTCTCTAACGAGCTCAATCACTCGGCGAATAACCTGCCCTGTTAAGTCTTGGTAATCTTGGGCCATAAGCACTTGCGTCATTAAACCATGCAATTGATCGGTATTAGATTGAGTGCTTTGGATAAAATCATCCAATTCTTTACACAGTAATTTAAACTCGCCTAATTGTAGGTCGCGTGACATCAAACGATCCCAAGAGGGCTTAAGCTTTGTGATATCATCACTTAATTTGTCAGCAAGTGGTAAACTGGCTTCAATCGCATCCATAGTCTTGTTAGCAGCTTGCTCAGTCATTTCCATGACATAATTTAATCGCTGCTTAGCATCTGGAATTGATTCTTTGGTTAATTCGGAAATTTTATCGTCAAATTGGAAATTTTTTAAAGAATCATGCAATTGCCGAGTTAACTTACCAACTTCAGCAAAGAGCTCTGATTGCCCCTCTGCTGTCAATTCCATTAAGAAATCATTAGCTTGTTCTTGTTCTCCTTGTTCGAGCAATGCAACAAGGTGCCTTGCTTGATCAAGGTTAATGTGAAGCGCAGCGTTGGCTGACATGAAGCTCTCCTTCCTGTTTAACCTAAACGCTCAAACACTTTATCCAGTTTTGTTTTCAACGTAGCTGCGGTAAATGGTTTAACAATGTAGCCGTTTACACCCGCTTGCGCTGCTGCAATAATTTGTTCTTTTTTCGCTTCTGCAGTAACCATTAAAACCGGTAAATGCTTTAATTTATCATCAGCACGAATTGCTCTTAATAAATCAATACCTTGCATACCTGGCATGTTCCAATCAGTTACCACAAAATCAAACTCTTGATTTTGCAGCATTGGTAATGCGGTGCTCCCGTCATCTGCCTCTTGAACATTAGTAAAGCCTAGGTCTCTTAGCAGATTCTTAATGATTCTTCTCATAGTTGAAAAATCATCTACCACAAGAATTTTCATGTTTTTATCCAAAACATCCTCCAGTGAGGTTTAAAACCAAATTCACAAAATACTTAATTAAATCCAGCCACTGATTTTAGCTTTGAGCTTAACCATTGCCTGACCATGTATCTGACTTACTCTTGATTCACTAACCTCAAGGATAAGTCCAATTTCTTTTAAATTCATTTCATCATTGTAATAAAGTGATAAAACGAGTGCGTCTCTCTCAGGTAGACTTTTTATTGCTTCAACCAACGAAAGATTGAATTTTTCTGTTTGTGTATGATTAAAAGGTGAATCAAAAGCGTGTACTTGATCGTCGCTATGCAACACATCTTCATCCACACCTAAATCTTCAATCCCAATAATCCTACCACTGTTTACATCATTAAGAATATCATGGTATTCATTAAGCGTAATATCAAGTTTTTCAGCAACTTCTACGTCTTTTACTTCTCGACCTAGCTCCGCTTCTAATTCTGCTGTAGCTTGAGCAACCATTCTGGCGTTTTTATGAACAGAACGAGGTACCCAATCGCCTTTACGAATCTCATCAAGCATCGCCCCACGGATACGGATCCCAGCATACGTTTCAAAGCTGGCACCTTTTGTACCATCAAAGTTTTTTGCTGCTTCAATCAAACCTATCATGCCTGATTGAGTTAGATCATCAAGCTGAACACTCGCAGGTAAACGAGCAAGCAGGTGATAAGCTATTCTTTTGACCAGAGAAACATGTCTTTCAATCAGGTTGGTCATCTGTTCAGCATTACTGTAGCCGGAAACTTTACTCACTCACTAGGCCTCAGCGATTTACTAATTTTTCGATGAAAAACTCCAAATGCCCTGAAGGTTGATTTGGAATAGGCCATTTTGCAGCTTTGGCTGCAAGTGTTTTAAATGCGATGGCTGCCGGTGATTTTGGAAATAAATCAACTATCGTTTTTTGCTTACGAATGGATTTACGCATATTTTCATCAAATGGCACAGTTGCCACTAATTCCAAAGCCACATCTAAAAAGCGATCGGTTACTTTTGATAGTTTTGCAAAAAGCTCCTGCCCTTCGCGTAAACTGCGCACCATATTGGCTACAATTTTGAATTTATAGACACCATGCTCACGACTTAAAATCTTTATTAATGCGTAGGCATCGGTAATAGAGGTTGGCTCGTCACAAACAACCACAAGTACATCTTGCGCTGCTCGGGAAAAACTCAATACCATATCCGAAATACCCGCTGCAGTATCAACAATTAATACATCGTAATCAGCATTGAGTTCACCAAAAGCACGAATAAGGCCAGCATGCTCAGCAGGAGATAACTCCACCATATTCTGTGAACCTGACGAGGCTGGTACAATCCGAATACCATGAGGTCCTTCAACTAAAATATCTTCAAGCTCACATTCACCAGATAATACGTGAGACAAGTTACGCTCCACTCGAAGTCCGAGCATAACGTCACAATTAGCAAGCCCTAAGTCAGCATCAAGGACAAGTACTCTTTGGCCTTGCTGTCCCATAGCGATTGCCATATTGAGCGAGACGTTAGTTTTACCTACGCCGCCTTTTCCGCCTGTCACTGCGATTACTTTCACAGCTTGATTTGTTTGATTCATTCTCCGCAGGCCACTTGCTTGATCTAAAACTGTATTAATCATACATCCCTACTGCATGAGACTCCAAGTTTGGATGTCTTTTAAATTGCGTGTTTGCACGTTTTGCGAACAGTTGTTCAGCCTTTTTTACTAATTTTTCTGCATTTGCCACACGAATATCCTCAGGAACTCGTTGACCATTAGTAAGATACCCTATTGGGAGGCGATTTTGAATCGCTATACTAATAATCTCTCCTAAACTTAGACATTCATCAAGTTTTGTGAATATACAACCACTTAGATGTACCTTTTTGAAGTGTTTTACTGTTTCTTGTAACACTTCATGCTGTGCTGTGGCACTGAGTACTAAATAGCTGCGAATATCCACTCTGGCATTTTTCATTAAGGTATTCAACTGCTCAGTTAAACGTAAGTCTCGTTGACTCATACCTGCTGTGTCAATTAATACTAGACGCTTATTTCTTAAATGATAAAGCATTTCTGCTAATTCGTTTGCGTCTTTTACTTGCTTAACTGGACAACCAATAATACGGCCATAAGTTGCAAGCTGCTCATAAGCCCCAATACGGTAAGTATCTGTTGTTATTAATGCTATTTTGTCAGCGCCAAATTTTTGAGCACCAAGAGCCGCAAGTTTTGCAACTGTGGTTGTTTTACCGACACCTGTTGGTCCAACTAACGCAAATACACCGCCGTTACGCAAAATTTCGTTGTTACTGGTATAAAGTTGGCTTTGTACCATTTCAAGCAAAGCTTGCCATGCTTTTTTCTCAGAAACATCATCAGGGATAAAGCAAGCCATTTGCTCTGCTACTTCGCTGCTAATGCCCATACCTTTTAAACGGTCGACCATATAGGCCTTCGTTGGATCTTTACGCGCTAAATCCTGTGACATTAAGCCTGATACTTGATGCTCGAGTAATTGACGAATAGCGAACATTTCATCTCGCATTGCTTTGATTTGAGCATCATTTCTAGGATCAGTTTTCGTTCTTAATTCACTGCTTTTTTCTGCTGCTTTTTTTGGTTCAGATACTAACTCGTCTTCCTCTGGGCCTTTATACCAATGCGATGTTGATACTTTTTGTTGTTTTTCTAACATGCTTGATAACGTGGAAGATTGAGGTTTAGTTGCTTGACGGTTAAGCAAGGCTTCTAAACTATCAGCCATTTTAGCTTCAGGCTCAGCTTGAGCCTGCATAGGACGCGGGCGTACAAACTGACTTTGCATGCCCTGTGCTTGTGTTGCTTCACGCTCTGAAAGTGGTGATCTGGCAGCATTATTTACACTGCTTTTTACTGGTGTTCTGTCGTAATCAACAGCAGCAACAATCTCAACGCCATTGGCCATTTTTTTGTTAGACATGATCACCGCATCTGCGCCAAGCTCTTCTTTTACTTCATTAAGAGCTGTGCGCATATCTTTGGCAAAAAACCGTTTAATTTTCATAAAAACCCCTTAATCCTGTCTATTGTTGACCTACAGAGCTGACAATCTTGATTTGCTTTTCATCTGGCACTTCTTGATAAGACATCACCCTTAATCCTGGTAATGTATGCTTAACAAAACGTGACAAGACTGTTCTAAGCATTCCTGACGTCAACAATATTGAAGGTTCGCCTGCCATTTCTTGATTCTGATGCGCTACAGTTAATGAATTCTGTAAGCGCTCAGCCAGTCCAGGCTCAATACCGGCACCTTCGTCACCTGCATTTTGAAGTGAACGATGCAACATCTGTTCCAACTCAGGCGCCAATGTAATGACAGGGATTTCAACGGTTGCTCCAACAATGTCTTGAACTATGAGTCGTCTTAGTGAAATTCGCACTGCAGCCGTTAATACATCAGGATCTTGGCTTCTTGGACCGTACTCAACAAGGGTTTGTACAATTGAGCGCATATCGCGAATTGGCACCCCCTCATTAAGTAAATTTTGCAATACTTTTACTATGGTAGTTAAGTGCAATACATCCGGTACTAATCCCTCAACAAGACGCGGATGGCTCTTCGTCAACATATCGAGGAGGTTCTGTACTTCTTCATGACCTAATAATAATGACGCATTATTGTGTAATAACTGACTAATATGAGTTGCAACCACTGTAGCCGCATCAACAACTGTGTAACCTAATGATTGTGCTTCATCTTTTTGATTTGGAGAGATCCACACGGCTTCTAAGCCAAAGGCAGGGTCTTTCGTCGCAATACCAGAGATAGGTCCAAATACTTGGCCTGGATTAATTGCAAGCTCATTGCCGTGTTTAAGCTCCCCCTCACCCACAGCAACTCCCATCAAAGTAATGCGATAAACATTAGGGTCGAGTTCTAAATTATCGCGGATATGCACCGGAGGGACTAAAAATCCGAGTTCTTGAGAAAGCTTTTTTCGAACCCCTTTAATCCGGCTTAATAACTCACCACCTTGGGCTTGATCAACCAGTGGAATTAAACGATAACCAACCTCTAAGCCAATCACATCGACTTGAGAAACATCATCCCAGCTCAATTCTTTTTGTTCTTGAGGTGAAGTGCTGCGCTCACCTTGAGCTGTTGGAACTAATTCACCTTTAGCGATGGCCTCTTTCTCTTTAATCGCCTTTTGCTGAGCTAAATAAGCCCCATAACCAATCAATACTCCTAGTGATAAAAAAGCCAAATGAGGCATACCAGGCACTAGGCCCATCATGATTAAAATACCTGATGTGATAAATAATGGTTTTTCATTCCCTAATTGGCGTTTTACTTGGTCACCCATGTTTTGTGACTCATTTTGACGAGTAACAATAATCGCTGTGCCAATCGAAAGTAATAAAGAAGGAATTTGCGCAACTAGGCCATCACCGATGGTCAAAAGGGTGTACACCTCCATAGCGACTTTGAATGGCAAATCGTGTTGGATCATGCCAATAAATAAACCACCTACGATGTTAATTAATAAAATGACGATACCTGCTATGGCATCACCTTTTACAAATTTACTCGCACCATCCATAGAACCATAAAAATCTGCTTCACGGGTTACTTCGTTGCGTCGCTCACGAGCTTGCTCTGCAGTAATGAACCCCGCATTTAAATCAGCATCAATCGCCATTTGTTTACCCGGCATTGCATCTAAGGTGAAACGTGCGGTTACTTCAGAAATACGTCCTGCACCTTTAGTAATTACCACAAAGTTAATAATAATTAGGATTAAAAAGACAACAAAACCAACAACATAATTACCACCCATCACCACCGAGCCAAATGCTTCAATTACTTGCCCAGCAGCATCGCCTCCGTTATGACCTTCAAGTAATACCACACGAGTACTGGCCACGTTTAAGGCTAAACGCAAAATAGTTGCAATCAGCAAAATAGCTGGAAAGGCACCAAAATCGAGCGGTTTCATGGTGTAAACAGTTACTAATAAAACGACAAGAGCGAGTGCGATATTAAATGAAAATAAGGTATCAAGCAGAATTGGAGGAATAGGCAAAACAACCATCGCCAAAGCAGCGAGCACTAAAATTGGCGTGCCAACCCCACGAAGGTAATCCATTTTATCTTTATTAATTTGGGCTAATACGGCTTGGAAATTCATACACCACTAATTTCAAAAATTTGACACTAGTGGTGAAAAGCAATAATCATTCCAAGTCTAAAAATAAAAATAACAATTACAAAACAATAGGTTAATATTTTAGTTCATCTGGAATTGGCGGTTGAGCTGATGGTTTTTTAGGCCGTTTTCCTCGGCCTTTACTAAATTGCTTGAGCTGATAAACATAAGCAAGCACTTGTGCTACCGCGATAAATAATTGATCAGGGATCTGCTGGCCAATATCTGTGGTATGAAATAAAGACCGCGTCAGCATTGGAGATTCTAAAATTGGCACATCATGCTCTTTAGCTATCTTTCTGATTTGCAGTGCTATTTCATCTATACCTTTGGCAAGCACAATAGGTGCCCCCGCACGATCAGTATCATATTTAAGTGCAACAGAATAATGGGTCGGGTTGGTAACAATCACATCTGCATCAGGGACATCTTGCATCATCCTTCGCTGTGACATTTCACGCTGAGTTCGACGAATACGAGCCTTAATTTGCGGATCACCTTCAGAGTTTTTGTATTCGTCTTTGACCTCTTGCAAAGTCATTTTAAGCTGCTTATTGTGATTCCAAAGCTGAAAGGGTGCATCAACAACGGCGACTAAAATCAAGGTACACGACAACCCTAAAAACATCCAAGCCAACATAGTTAGTGCGTGCTGAATATTACTGGGCGCAGTTTCTAAACTCAGGTGTAATATTTCATAAAAATAAAATTTAATTAGTAGCACCGCAGTAACTGCAACCAATAAAAACTTAAGTAGCCCTTTAAACAGCTCAATGGCCGCTTGCGGGCCGAACATTCTTACTAATCCTTTCGCGGGCGATAATTTATTAGCCTGAGGAGCCGCTGCAGACCAACTAAAATTAAACCCACCTAAAAAAGTATTTCCGATAAATGCGGCAACCAAAATAACTAAGACAAACATCGTCATGCCAAACCAAAGTTCTTTAGCTATATCGCCCCACACAGCAAACATTTTTGTAGTATCAAAAGCTTCGGTACGATTTAAGTCAAGTAAACGGGCCATTACCCGTTTCAGACCCATACCAATTTCAGGGCCGTAAATAATCAGTGAAATAGCAGACATGATCAGCACCACTACAGTGCCGGTTTCTTTTGAGCGCGCGATTTGCCCTTTTTTACGCGCATCCTCAAGTTTTTTGGACGTAGGTTCTTCGGTTTTTTCTTGATCTGAGCCTTCAGCCATTTAAGTCACCACATTCCTAAGGAGAGCACGCTGTGAGTTTGCACATCAATTCCAACATTTTGTGCCATTGAAAATCAAACTGCACCACAAAATTACCCATAGTGGCCCAAATAATGATTAAGCCCATCATCAAGGTAAATGGAAAACCGATAGAGAAAATATTTAACTGAGGAGCGGCTCGTGTCATTACACCAAATGAGATACTAGTAATGAGCATGGCGGTTAACGGTGCCAAAGATAAAACCAGTGCGGTGGCAAATAACCAGCCCCCCCAAACGGCAACTTCGCGAAAATTAGCGACATGCCACCAATTGCCATCAATTGGAATGGTGGTAAAACTTAATACTAGCATTTTGACCATGATCAAATGCCCATCGTAAGTCCAAAACAGTAAGGTTGCTAAAATAAGATAAAACTGGCCAACCGCTGGCACATTTTGCCCATTTGTTGGATCAATCATAGTTGCAAAACCTAAACCACTTTGCATTGCCAGTAATTGACCAGCCATCACAAACGTATTGAGCATTAATACCGATGCAAATCCCATCGCAACACCGATTAAGGTTTGCTGTAATACCACCAGCACCATCTCAAACGAGAATAGATTAGTAAATTCAGCAGGAGGTAAAACGGGGATGACGACTAAAGTTACCATAACAGCCAAAGCCGCTTTAATGCGAGTGGGAACTGTCCGCACCCCAATCCCTACCATCACCATTAACATGGCAGAAATACGAGTCAGTGGCAGTAAAAAATCTGCCATCCACTGCATAATTATGGCAAGGGGAAACTCCATCTTTTAACCCACCACCTCTGGAATACTCATCACCAAACCGGTGAAAAAATCCATTAGCTCTTGGGTCAACCAATGTGCGCCAATAATCAATGCAAATAAAGTCACAATCAAACGTGGTAAAAAACTTAATGTTTGCTCATTAATGGAGGTCGCGGCTTGAAAAACAGAAACAATTAAACCAACAATTAAACTCGGCACAATAATCGCGGCGACGAGTTTTATCACCAAAAACAGTGCATTACTCAATATACCAACAAATACTTCAGGTTGCATAGCTAGCCCCCTAAGCCAAAACTCTTCGCTAAGGTGCCCATAACTAGGCTCCAACCATCAACGAGTACAAACAGCATAATTTTAAATGGCAACGAAACTATCATTGGCGAGAGCATCATCATACCCATCGCCATCAATACGCTGGCAACCACTAAATCTACAATTAGAAATGGAATAAAAAACATAAAGCCAATAATAAAAGCAGTTTGAAGTTCACTCGTTATAAATGCAGGAATAACCACAATAAAAGGTGCATCCTCAGGCTTATCTAACTTCTCTAAACCAGCAATTTGGGCAAAGGTTTCTAAATCAGAAATACGTGTTTGTCTAAGCATAAAGGTTTTTAACGGATCTTTTGCTTTTTCAAGTGCTTGTATTGATGTGAGCTCTTCTTTTAAGTAGGGATCAATCGCAGCCTCATGAATTTGTTGGTAAATAGGCGCCATAATAAAAATACTCATAAAAACAGACATCCCAACCAATACTTGATTTGAAGGCGTTGATTGTAAACCAATCGCTTGGCGCAAGATGGCCAATACCACAATAATACGAGTAAAAGAGGTCATCATAATCACTGCGGCAGGAATAAAGCTTAGGGCCGTCATTATTGCTAATACTTGTAAGGACACCGAGTAATCTTGTGTGCCATCAGCATTAGTGGTGACCGTTAACGCTTGTAACCCTTGTTCAGCGCTCAAACTCGGTGAAAGAGTAAACAGAGCAATTAAGATAATCCACTTGATCATATTATGTTTTCTTATTATTTGGATTTAATAACTGACTAAATGATTTGGCCAACACTGGCATTTCTTTGGCTGTTAACGGTTCTTGAAGCTCATAAAGGTAATTAATATTATGAGGTGTGACCCCAAGTAGATGCTGTTTATTATCAATTTCAATTACTAACAAGCGCTCTCGAGTACCTAATGCAATAGTCCTGACGACTTTAAATTCATCTTGGCTTGCAACATGAGGATTAAGGCGTTTTACTAACATAGCCAAAATTACAATAATAACAATAACTAAGCCCAAAGACAGCGCAACGGACATTAAGCTTTGCACTGGCGTGGTTTCAGCCAACGCCGGTGCACTGAATAACGAGATAAAAAGCGCAGCTTTTAATTTCATCGTAGTTTTTTGATCCGTTCAATTTGGCTTATTACATCCGTTAAACGAATACCAAATTTATCATTCACCACTACAACTTCACCATGAGCAATCAAAGTACCATTGACCAGTACATCTAGCGGCTCACCGGCAACACGATCAAGCTCAACCACAGAACCTTGATTTAATTGTAGTAAATTACGAATACTTATTTTTGAACGCCCTACTTCCATCGAAATAGTAACGGGAATATCTAAAATGGTATCGAGCTTTCTTTTTTCTTCTTGCGTTATTTCAGCAGGCTGATTTGATAGCTCTTCAAGCTCAGCAACCTCAACATCTTGATTTTCAACTTCATCGGCCTCAGCAAGGGCTGCTGCCCATTCGTCCATGGTATCTTGGTCATCACTCATACTATTTCACCTTAATAATTCACTGCTAGATAGGCTTGTCTACCAATCTAAATTAATACCTGAAGATAGATGTAAATCTTCTTCTAACTGCTCAAGTTCGGCATCGGAATCAAGTTTTTTGCCACCTTTAGTAAAGACATGCATTTCTGATTTAACTGAATCTGGCCGTTTAATTTTTTCGCTGATCTGAAGCGCAACATTGTCACGCGAGCGACCCATTTTCGCTCTAAAAGTCGGTAAATCTTCGATAAATACGGTAATGTGCTCTGGCATCTCAACAGGAATTACATCGCCAGCTTGTAAATTCATTATTTGCTCAAGAGAAAGCTTAACTTCAAGCATCCGAGTAGACAAACCCACTTCAACATCCATAATTTCATCGCGTAATGCTTTGCTCCACCTTAAATCGGTATCTTCGGTATCCGATTGCACACCCGCATCGAGTAATTCTCGAATAGGCTCCAGCATCGAATAAGGTAAAGCAATATGGAAATCTCCGCCACCACCGTCAAGCTCAATGTGAAAAGAGCTAATAACCACCACTTCTGTTGGGCTTACAATGTTAGCCATCGCAGGGTTAACTTCTGAATCTAAGTATTCAAAAGAGACATCCATAACAGGTGCCCAAGCTTCTTTATAATCCTCAAAAATGATTTTTAGCAGCATTTGAACAATACGACGTTCGGTTGGGGTAAACTCGCGACCTTCAATTTTGGCATGGTAACGGCCATCACCACCAAAAAAGTTATCTACCAAAATAAACACTAAACGTGCTTCCATGGTAATTAACCCCGTTCCTTTTAACGGACGAAAACGCACCATGTTTAAACTAGTTGGCACAAATAAAGTATGGATATACTCACCAAATTTAATCATTTGCACCCCGTTAATTGAGACTTCCGCTGTGCGACGCATCATATTAAACAGGCTTATCCGCATATGGCGAGCAAATCGCTCATTCACGATTTCCAAGGTAGGCATGCGCCCACGAACGATACGATCTTGAGAAGAGAAATCATATTGGGAGGCAGAGGAACCACCGCTCCCGTCACCATCATCTATTTCATCTTCATCAACATCATCAACACCATGCAATAAGGCATCAATTTCGTCTTGGGATAATAAATCGCTCACCCTATCTCCTCACTACTGCATAACAAAGCCAGTAAATAATATCCGTTCAACTACTTTGTTTCCTTCTATTTCGGTTAAAGTATCTTGAACATTTTTTAACGCTTTGGTACGTAATGTTTCTTTGCCAGCACTGGTGCTTAACTCATCAGCGTTTGAGGTTGAAAATACACTTAATAAAGTGCCTTCAATCAACGGAATGTGTTTTTTGGCAGCCTCTTCATTAACATCACCGCGTACTAATAGCTGTACTTTAATTTGCACTAAACGATCACGACTGGCACCAGGAACATTAAAAACAAATGGTCTTGGCATACCAACATACAGGGCTGAGCCCATTTCTGCAGATGATTTATCTGCGGCTTCAGATTTAGCTCCATCGGCACTGGCATTTTCAGCGAGGGTTTCTTCTTGAGCGGGTGTATCATCACCTGACATCATAAAAAAAGCACCGCCACCACCTGCAATTAAAACGACTACTGCGATGATAATAAACAGCATTTTTTTGCTTTTGCCGCCGCCTTCTTCTATTTGTAGATCTTTTTCGTCTGCCATGGTGATATCTCGTTAATTAGACTTTCTATATTATTGCTTTGAATTCAGCCTAATAGCAATTATTGTTATGCGTAAAAATCAACGCCACCGGGTCGAGTGCTTGCAATTCGAGCGGTTGTGATTGAACTTTGAACTATTTCATCACCAAAAGCCTTTTCATCCCGACTTTGCGACTGCTGTCCTTGCTGTTGTTCACTACCTTGCTGGTTTTGTTGCTCAATACTACTTTCACCTAAATTAATCCCTTGCTCAGCAAGCATTTCTTTTAAACGAGGCAATGATTGTTCCAGCGCTTCTTTGGCTTGTTGATTCTGTACTACAAAATTAATTTGAGCTTGCTCGGCATCACTGCGCACTCTAATTTGCATACTGCCAAGCTCAGGTGGATCTAATCGAATATCTGCTTCATGTTTATTCAGGCTCAGCATAACACTCACCCGATCATGAAGCTCTTTAGCTGCTTCACTGCGAAACATATTAAGTACTTGTGAAGGTACAGCTTCTGTTGGAGCTGGCGCATTAACCTGCGTGCGCTGTGTTACTAATTGATTAATATTACCAATACTGTTGATGTTAGCTTCATTTTCAATATTTACATGAGTTGCTAACGCAGGTTGATACACACTATTTTGTTCAGGTGTTAAACGCTCAACCAAACCAAGCACTAACTTTTGCGCTGCATGCTGTAATTTATCGACATCGTTTATATCTTCTTTGCTTTTTGCCGTTACTTCGCCTTCAGCATTAATAGCTAAATTCTTAGCAAGCTTTTGATTTTCTTGCTCAGTGTTAGGCGTCATCTCTAGAGCTACCTCACCTTTTGCTAAGGAAGAAGTGTAAGCTTGCGATAACCTAGCTGAATCATCTACGCTTTTTGCGTTAGCTAAAGTCGAAATAGAAGCCGATTCAGTCGGTTCTAAACGTAACTGATCCGGCTGATTACCTAACGCCGTGTCGATTTTTTGTCGTGTTTGTCCTGCTTGATCTAATGAATTAGAGACTAAAGGTAATACTGGATTAGCTGATTTTTTTAGCTCTCGAATATTCAATTCATTTGCTAATACAGGCGCATTTAGGGCCAAGGGCTCTGCGGTTACATTTTTACTTGTTGTGGTAACTATGTCTGTAATTTTAGCGAGTAAATCTTGCAATACTTTTTTATCAAGCCCAAGTTCACCAGCCAATTTATCCACTTGAGCGCCAAGTTTATTCATTACTGCTGAAATCTCACTTAACTGCGAGGCCGGCACTCGAAGCTTGGCAACTTCAATCTCAAATGCTTCTATTTCTGCAAGTGGCGTAGCTAACTCTGTATTACTTGATTTAAGCTCTGCGGCAACTTGAGGTAACAATTCACTTAATGCGCTTAACAATTTTGCCGTATCTTTTGTTTGTCCAACTGATTCATTAGACGATGTTACAGGCTTAAAAGTAAGCTCGACATCACCTTTAATGGCATTAAGCCCTACAGCTAATTTTTCACCTGTTGCAACAGTAATCCCATCATCATGTACCTGCTCCATTAACTGAAGAATTCGCTGCTCGACTGATTGCATCGTTTGTTTAGCAGCAACAGTAAGTTCATTGTTAGTCTTTTGCTCAATATTTACAGAGGCAACCTTTCCAGATTCCGGCGTAAGGATTGCCGACGCGGGGGTTTTTAACAGGGTGTCTAAATCAATATTCTTAGCTATTTTTGCATTGTTTGATAAATCGAGCTCAGACTCAATGGATTTTGCATCATCCCCAAAATCACTTACTAACATCTCAGATTTAATTTCATCGGTTGCTAAAGCTTGAGCAGAAACGGCTGTCTCTGTTTTTTCAACAGATTGCCCAAGCCAAGCAGCTAATAAACTTGAGGAAGAAGACACAGTCAATAGAGCTTCATCAGCTGAGGTTGCCGCATTGTGCCCTGATGCTACTTGGCTCAATGGTGTGAGAGTAAAACTGCGATTTAACGCAGCTAATTTATCGACTGATGTACTTAATCCTTCGCTATTTTCAGGCTCAAGCGTTGAAATTTGACCGCCTTGATTGGGGTCCATACCAAAGTTTTCTTTAAATATTTTGACATCAATTACAGCTGTCGCTGCATGTTGCAATTGGCTAAACAACGCATTTACAGCAGGATTATCTGACGCTTCAACTGCTTTTTCTGCAGCTAGTTCAATTGTTTTTTCTTTCGTTTGCTCTTCAGCTAAAAGCGGTGTTGATGCGTTAATTGCGTCATCATTGGCTGTTAATTCTGTTGCCAATTCGGAACTCTGTTTATTTGAGTTTGACGCCTCTTTATTTTTAGCCAAAACCAACACTGCTGGCTCATGCTTTTTTACTTGAGAAACTTGAGCTGTATTATCAAGCGTTTCTGAAAACAGTGATGAAAATTCACTTTCACTGCCCTCAAGTTGTTCTGAAGACTGTTTTTTATCAAAACTGATCGCTAAATTTAAGCTGTTTTCAACACTCGCCATATTTCACCCCAAAAATTCCCAGTCAACACACCGAACTTAATGCTGTTTTTATTCAGCAGGCGCTAAAGAAATTATTAGCAATTTTTAGACCAATGTTGCTTTTTTAAGACGCATAAACGCATTAGTGCTGTATTCGTCTAACATTTTCTGTTCATCTTTTTGTAATTTTTGCTGAATTTTCACATCTTGTTTTTCAATTAATTTAGCAATTGCAGATGTTTTTGTTTGCTGCGCTAGCCACAATGATTTTCGCTGCTCAACCACTTGTTTTGCGGTATTAATTACTTGATTCTGCTGCACCATTGCCGACTCAATTTTAGCAATAAACAATTGAAATTGATTAAATTTATCACTACCAAGCCCTTGCTTTCCTCGCTCGTGTAGCTGTTTCATATAATCAAGACGAAAATCCGATAATCCAGTCAATTTAGTTTGGCTTTCGAGCAAATATTGCTGTGCTTTAAGATATTCAGCACGGCGCGCTTCTTCTTGATCTTTATTGATTTTTAGTACTAAACCTAACTGTTTGCTTGCCATGATTTACATTCCTCAAGCTTGCCCTAGTAAACGTGCTAATCCACTTAAGGATTCGTCATACGGAATGACTTCTTTCATAGTTTGCTGTAGAAAGCCATTCACCATCGGCATCATCGAAATCGACTTATCTAAAATAGGATCTGCGCCTTTTTGATAAGCACCCAAAGTAATTAAGTCTTTGTTTTGTTGGTATAAAGAATAAACCTGCTTTAATACTCGGGCTTGTTGCATATGCGCTTCAGAAACAACTTGTGGCATGACCCGTGAAATTGATTTTTCGATGTCAATTGCGGGGTAATGACCACTATCAGCGAGTTCACGCGAAAGGACTATATGGCCATCTAGAATCGCTCGGGCTGCATCAGCAATGGGGTCTTGCATATCATCACCTTCTGACAACACCGTAAAAAAGGCAGTAATTGAACCTTGCCCTTTGCCGCCATTGCCGGCACGTTCAACCAAGGCAGGTAATTTAGCAAAAACAGATGGTGGATAGCCTTTGGTTGCAGGGGGCTCACCAACCGCAAGGGCAATTTCGCGCTGCGCCATGGCATAACGGGTGACCGAATCAAGGAGCAATAAAACATTTAACCCTTGATCACGAAAGTATTCTGCAATTGTAACAGCTGTTTCACAGCCTTTTAAACGCATTAAGGGCGATGCATCAGCAGGAGCGGCAACTACAACTGAGCGTTTGCGCCCTTCATCACCCAAAATTTCTTCAATAAACTCTTTTACTTCTCGACCACGCTCGCCAACTAGGCCAACCACAATCACATCGGCAGACGTTCCTCGGGTCATCATGCCAAGTAAGACCGACTTACCGACACCGCTGCCCGCAAAAAGGCCCATTCGCTGACCTTGACCTACGGTGATAACGGCATTAATGGCGCGCACGCCCACATCCATTGGCTGAGTAATAGCTCGCCTAGCAAGTGGATTAATGGCATTTTGCGCAAATTTAAGTTTCTTTTCGGCTTTTATTGGCCCTAATCCATCGATTGGACGACCAAGGCCATCAACGACTCGGCCAAGCAGGCTCATGCCGACAGGTAATCCGGCTTCTTTAACTTGTGGAATAACCCGAGCACCAGGCAATACACCCGAGAGTGCATCGTTGGGCATCAGATAGAGAACATCACCATTAAAACCGACCACTTCGGCATCAATAAAGCCGTTTAATGTTTCGATTTGACATTGGCTGCCAACAGGGGCTTTAACACCTCTGGCTTCTAAAGTAAGCCCCACAACCCGAGTGAGGCTACCTGCAACAGCAGGTGGCACTTTACGGATATGTTTTTGATATTGAGAAATCTTGTCTGGTAAAGCCGAGTTTTGCATGCTTATTCGTCGTGTTTTTGACGGTCGATTCCTGAATTATGCAAAAAACTATCCAAGGTTTCACTGATGCGATATTTAACTGTGTAATCTATTGAAGAATTAGGTGTTTTAACGATGCAACCGCCCTTGGCAATACTTGGCTCAGTTTTTAAATACCAGCCACGTTTTGCTATTTCTTCGGCACCGTAACTTTGCTCTACTAGCTCCAAATCTTCTGGATTAAGCTGTAATTCAATCTCTGGGGTATTGTGAGGTAATGCATCAATACACTGCTTAAGCGTCGCTAAAATCGCTTGAGGATTTGTTTTAACCTCTGTAAATACAATGGCCTCAGCAAGCGCAACAGCTAGATGAACTAACTGCTGTTCAACCGTTTCATCATAATCGCGTAGCGGTTTATGCAATGAATCGATTAGTGCTTGTAATGCCTGTAACTTTTCATCCACCAAGGGTTTAGCCAGCTCAAGTCCTTGCTCTTTCCCTTGCTCAGAACCTTCATCAAACCCCAGTTTTAAACCATCGGATTTACCTTCATTTAGACCAATAGCATACCCTTCGGCGTGACCTTGTGTCATGCCTTCATCAAATGCATCTTGGCGAATTTGTTCTATTTCTTGTAAGGTTAACGGCGCAACCTCTTGCTCAATTTCAGGCTCAGGTTGAGTGACGACTTTAGGTTTGTTTTGATACTGTAACTCCATCGGTGTGCCAAATGCTGTAGAACGCCCTTTTAAATTATGACGTTCATCTTGCACCTCAGGTACCGGCCAGTTTTTCAGCAGCTCTCGAACCGCTTCTTCTGATTGAATTGCATGACCTTTTAAAAAGCGCGTACTCATAGTCCGTACTCAAAACAACTAACATTAACCGATGTCATTATAAGAATTCCTCACCACCACCGCCACCAAGCATGATTTCACCTGAATCGGCTAATCGTCTTGCGACTGATAAAATTTCTTTTTGTGCCGCTTCTACTTCGCTGATCCGCACTGGGCCCATGGCCTCCAGATCATCAGCCAGCATTTCGGCTGCTCGTTTTGACATATTTTTAAGAATTTTTTCTTTCAGATTATCGTCAGCGCCTTTAATCGCTTTCATTAATACATCTTGTTGAACATCACGTAAAATAGCTTGAATTCCGCGGTCGTCGACGTCCATTAAGTTTTCAAATACAAACATTAAGTCTTGGATTTGCTGCGACATTTCTTCATCATGTTCTCGAATTGAATCCATTAACTGGCCTTCAATATTAGTTTCTAAGTAGTTCATGATGTCTGCAGCAGCTTTTAAGCCGCCCATTTTCGCCGCTTGTGCACCCGCTTGACCTGCGAATTGTTTTTCCATGATCTCATTCAATTCTTGCAGCGCAGCAGGTTGTACTTCTTCTAAATTAGCGATTCGCATTGTTAAATCTAAACGCACTTTTTCAGGGAATTGGGAAATAATTTCCGCTGATTGCTCCGGATCTAAATATGCCAATACTATGGTTTGAATTTGCGGATGCTCATTACGAATAATGTTTGCTACTTGTTTTGAATCCATCCATTTTAAGGAATCAAGACCTTTAGCACCCGATCCCATAATAATTTGGTCAATCAAGTTAGCCGCTTTTTCTTCACCTAATGCGGCAGTAAGTGCTTTACGAATAAACTCTTCTGATTGAAAACCAATTGTACTAAAGCTTTGAATTTGTTCTATAAACAAACGGTGTACCGCGCTAATTTTGTCTTGACTTAAATCAGACAAACTCGCCATCGCCATACCCACTTTTTGTACTTGTTTAGGTTCTAAATGTTTCAGAATTTGCGCAGCATCTTCTTCAGAGAGACTCAATAACAAGATGGAGGCTTTTTCTACGCCATCGAGTTTATCAACATCAAACCCTTTTTTAGCTTCTTTATCAGTCATCTTCAGTCAACCATGCTTTAACTACTTGAGAGGATAGTTCAGGTTCATTTGCTACCAGTGCACGAACCGCTTTAAGTAAATCTTCATCACCATGTAAGTCTGGTAACTGTAAAGTACCATCTGCTGAGAAACCAACGGCTGATTCATCAAATGTTTGATTGAGCATATCCAGTGTACTATCACCAATATCAACCCCTGAGCTCATTGCATCATCATCATAACTTTCAAGCGTATCATCTGGGTAGATAAGTTTCTTAAGCATCGGTCTTACAACAGCGATAATCAAGACGATAATGACTAATGCGCCCATCACTAAACGAGCAATTTTAAAGAACCAGGGTTGCTCCCACATTGGTAGTTCAGCGACATCTTCAATATAAGGTTGAACAAAGGGAACGGTGACCACTTCAAGGGCATCGCCACGTTGCATATCAAAACCAATACCACCTTGTAGTAAACGACGAATATTTGATAATTCTTGCTGACTACGCGGCTCGCGAGTGGCCTGAGCACCATCGGCACCGGCGGTGCTGTTATAGTTAATTGCCACTGAGACACTAATACGTCTGATCACGCCAGTTTGTTGACGCTTGTGTGAAATAGTTGTATCGAGCTCATAATTTCGGGTCGCTTCTTTTTGATTACGACTTGGCGCACTGTTTGATGCACTGCCTTGGCCTGCTTTTTCTGGAATAGCTGAATTAACCGGTGGTTGATTAGACAATGCACCTGGAATACCCACAGCTAACCCACCAATGTTGTTTTCTTCGCGGGTCATTTCACTGCGTACCGCAGGTAAATCTGGGTTATAACGCTTTTGAGTTTCTTCGACCGAGCTAAAATCCATCACTAAATCAACTTGGGCAGTATAGTTACCAAGCCCAACAACGGGGATCATGATTGAATCGATTTTTTCGATATATTCTTGTTCGCGTTTACGCTCCACTTCATATTCTTTACGTGAGCGGGCAGCGAGTGAATCTTGTGAGCCTGAATTGAGTAAGCGACCATTTTGATCTGTCACAGTTACACGAGCTGGTTCTAGTCCTTGTACTGCTGAGGCGATAATATCAACAATAGAATCAACTTCTTCACCATTTAAAATTCGGCCACGTTTAAGGGTTAAAACCACAGTCGCTGATGGTGATTTTTCTTGGCGAGCAAATACGTTTTCTTTTGGAAGGGCTAATAATACTTTTGCACGAACAACATTTTGTAGCTCTTCAATAGTACGAGCTAACTGTTGTTCACGGCTATGTTTTAAACGTTCACGTTCAAGGCGTTGACTAACACCAAATCCCATATCTTGCATTAAGATATCAGTACCAGAATTAGGAGCTTGATCTAATCCTTCACGTGCCATCATCAACTTAATATTTTGATAGCCTGTTTCTGGTACATAAATGGTATTACCTTCGAGTTTATAATCCACTTTTTGTGCATCTAAAAAATCGAGAGTTTGAATTAGCTCATCAGTTGGCATAGTACCAAGCGGGCGCATATCTGGCTGACGTGCCCAAATAATGATGAATACAGCAATGGCCACACAAATGGTCAAAGCAATAATGAGCGTCACTTGACGTAAAACATCAACCCCACCTAGCGCACCAAGAAAGCCTGATTTTTGTTCCTGTTCTGAATCGCTTGGGCCATCACTTGAGATCATTCCACCCGAGTTGGCTAGTGCGAGATCAGTTGATTGATTATCTTGCGTCACAGTTTTACTCCATCACACCTAGACAGGCATATTCATGATATCTTTATAGGCTTCAACAAGTTTATTACGTACTTGTACCGTAGCCTCAAATGCAACAGATGATTTTTCAGATGCAATCATAGCTTCAGCTAGCGAGACTCGGCGGTCGCCCATTTCAACTGCGGTCACTTTAGTTTTTGCATCTTGTTGAAGCTCGCTCACCGTATCAATTGCATTGCGCAGTAAGCTACTAAAATCGGCACTTGAAGAAGGTGCGGTAGGTAAACGATTAGAAACATTTTGACCCGCTTCCATCGCGATTGATTGCATTTCTTGTAACAGTGAATTGCCTGATATGTTCATTTTAATCTCTTGAGAATATCCAACTATACTCTTCAAAAGCAAACATCATACCAACTTAATTAACCATTTAAATACAAAAGCTTACATTCAGATTTTGGCATTTAATTACAGCTGACAGATTATTGACAACAAAGAAGCCAGCTAAGCTGGCTTCTTTGTAATTTCGCATTGTGTCTTTTTTATGACGCTTAGCCTGGCACTGCAATACCGGCATCACGCATTTTAGCTAATTTATAACGCAGTGTTCTTGGACTGATGCCCAGTTTGTCGGCAACGTCTTTACGGCTGCCCTGACACGCTTCAAGAGTTTCTAAAATAATTTTATTTTCTTGATCTTTCAGCTCGTCTTTAAAACTGCCATTGTTATTACTCTCTACAGTCAATGGCGTGGCAGTGGCACTGACTAATTTTGGCCTTAAACATTCGAGATAAATTGCATCTTCATCAATAATGCCATTATGCTGCAAAATTAAAGCGCGTTGGATCACATTATCAAGCTCACGCACATTACCTGGCCACTCATGCAGATATAACTTATCTTCTGCGGCTTGCGTTAAGGTCGGTGCCAGCGTTTTTGATTTTTGACAATGACGTTCAATTAAATGTTTTGCTAATGGCAAAATATCTTCTGGACGATCTTTCAGAGGCAGCCACTCGAGTGGAAATACATTTAAGCGATAATATAAATCTTCGCGAAATACTCCATCGGCAACCGCCTGTTTTAAATCGCGATTACTGGTTGCAAGTACTCTAACATCCAGTTCAATAATTTTACGACTGCCCAAACGCTCCACTTCGCGCTCTTGTAGCACGCGAAGTAATTTAGCTTGCAGACTTAAATCCATCTCGGTGATTTCATCAAGTAAAATGGTGCCTTTTTGCGCTTGTTCAAATTTACCTGGGCACGCTTGAATAGCGCCAGTAAATGCCCCTTTTTCATAACCAAATAAGGTTGATTCGAGCATATTTTCCGGAATTGCCGCGCAGTTTATCGCAACAAAAGCCTCGTCAGCCCGAGCTGAATGATCGTGAATAAAGCGAGCGAGCACCTCTTTGCCTGAACCGCTTGGCCCCATTACCATCACACTGGCATCTGAGCGAGCAACTTTTTGCGCCAATTCTAATAACGCGATACTGCTTGGGTCAGCGACCACAGGCCCGTCGGTTTCTTTTTCTTTTTCAGGAAGATACCGACTTACCATATTGAGCAATACTTCTGGCGCAAAAGGTTTAGCCATATAGTTAATCGCACCTAAGCGCATGGCTTCAACCGCATCGTTAATTGTGGCATAGGCCGTCATCATCAATACTGGCAGGTCTGGATAATTAAGCTTGATGCTTTTAAGTAAATCAATGCCCGACATGCCACCCATCTGTACATCGCTCACGACTAACGAGACTTTATGTTTTTTAAGGGCCATTAAAGCATTTTCAGCACAATCGGCAGCAATACAATGAATGCCTGCCAGTTCAAGCGTATCGATTAATGCCTCTTGTAAACCAGCATCATCTTCGACGACTAAAATCGTATTTTCGTTCATGATTCCTCCGATAAATCGGCTGTTGGGAATACGGGTATATGGATATTAAACGTGGCACCTTTATTTGGATTATTTACCAAACTCACCCGCCCTTGATGACTTGTTGCTATAGAATTAACCACCGCAAGACCAAGACCGGTGCCTTGGCTTCGAGTAGTAAAAAAAGGTTCAAAAATTTTCTGTTGTAAGGCTAATGGCACACCTGGACCATTATCACTGACAGAAATCACAACACCATTTTCGATGCTAGGATCCCGCGCTGCCGATAAAACAACTTGTGCGCCTTTGCCAATAATGTGCACACTGTTATGAATTAAATTACCAATGGCGCCAGCAAGGGCCGTTTTGTTACCGGTAATTTCAATGTCTGGCTCTGGTAACTCAATAATTAATTGTGCGTGATTGAGATTCATCATCGCTTCCGATCCAAGTTTTACTTCGCTTAATAATTGCTGCAAAGACAGTTTTTCGACCACTTGCTGTTCGCCACTTTTGGCAAATAGCAGCATGTCATTCACTTGGGTTTCTAAATCTTTTAGTCGCGACATTAATTTGCTATGAAAACTGGTTTTAGCATCACCTGTAAGTGCTTTATTGCCTAAGTTAGCTGCATAGAGCATGGCCGCAGATAGCGGAGTGCGCACTTGATGTGCCAATGTCGCCACCATCTTACCTAACGCACTTAAGCGCTGCATATGAGCAAGCCGTTCTTGTAGGCGCCTTGTTTCTGTCAAATCTGTCATTAAAATCAGTTGGCCAGGCTCTGGTGACAGTGCTGAAATCTCAAGTTTAACGCGTCGACCATCACGTAATGACACCTCATGGCCATCATCTTGTCTTGGATTAAAAGAGCGCTGGATCACAGTAAGCCATTTTTCACCTTCAAGAGGCTCACCGAGCATACTAATGGCTATTTGATTCGCTTTAGCAATCATACCTCGGCCATCAAGTACTATGACGCCTGCAGGCAAAGTATCAACTAGATGACTTAACCAACTTGCTTGCTGGCGCAGTTCACTGAGCTCACCAATGTAGGCTTCTTGCAACAAACACGGATTGTATTGGTTGGGATTAAAATCATTTCGATAAACATGTGCTAAGGCCATAATATCTCTAACTCAACTGACTAAGACTAGTTAGTAAAAGCAAAGATCGAGCCAAAAATTTTAATGTTTATATTCAGTTAGTTATGTGTTTAATTGCATTTTTTATGGCGTCAAATTAATGACTTTGAAGGGTTTAGCAATACGCAGCTATTAAACTGCGCTTGCCATAATAATCTGAATTAATCACGATTAAGATTATATTTTTTCATTTTTTCAACTAAGGTGGTGCGCCTCACACCTAGGACTTCAGCCGCTCTTGCTACAACATAATCATATCTATCAAGCGCTTGGCTAATTAAGCTAATTTCAAGTTCAGCTAAAAAATCTTTCAGATCAATACCTTCATCGGGTAATAAACCAAAGGTATGTTCAGCTTGATTAAACTGATTACTTGGCTCTTCTTCTGAAAAATCATCAAACCCTGCGCTAAAAATGTCATTAAGTGCTTGTCGCTCTAAAATCTCTTCAGGATATTCAGGAATATAAGCATCTAAATCAACATGTTGATATTTTTTAGGTAAATCAGCGGCATCCACTACTTTTTCTGGAAACATAATCGCCATACGTTCAACCAAATTAGCAAGTTCACGCACATTACCCGGCCAATCATGCTCTTGTAACGAAGCAAGCGCCCGCTCAGTAAACTTAGTGCTTGCGCCACCTTGATTTACATTACGCTTCATCACTTCTTTTAATAATAAAGGAATGTCTGCTTTACGATCTCGTAGCGAGGGATTATCAATTGGAAATACATTTAAACGATAATAGAGATCTTCACGAAAGCGCGCTTCTTCAATCATTTGCTCAAGATTACGATGAGTAGCAGCAATAATGCGCACATCCGCTTTAATTGCTTTGGCACCACCAACACGTTCATAGGAACGCTCTTGCAAAACGCGAAGAAGTTTTACTTGCATTTGCAAAGGCATATCGCCGATTTCATCTAAAAATAAAGTCCCACCTTGAGCTAACTCAAAGCGCCCTTTTCGGGTTGAAATTGCCCCTGTAAACGCACCTTTTTCATGGCCAAATAACTCACTTTCGAGTAACTCACCAGGAATTGCGCCACAGTTTACTGGCACAAAAGGGCCATTACTTCTAGGTGATAACAAATGTACATTACGAGCAACCACTTCTTTACCTGTACCTGACTCACCTAAGATGAGTACATTTGCTTCGGTTTTTGCCACTTGGCTAATTAAAAAGCGAACTTCTTGTACTACAGGTGTTTCGCCAACTAAACCATCAAAGCGCTGTTTTTCGTCATCATGGCGACGCTTACCAGGTATTAGGCGTTGGTACTCTTGGCAATCATGGATCAGTTGGGTCGTCAGAGCATAATTAAACGGCTCGTTAATTAAACCAACAACATTTGCTAGGGATAACAAAGGCTTGAGTGTATCGCCAATCAGCAAAAATGGGACCGCGGGATGAGCACGAATTAACGCTTCATGATCAATAAATGACGATGCACCTAAAATAAACGCAGTGACCGATTCAGGAACTTTAACAAAGTTAAGATAATTTTCGTCATTGACCAAACAATTAGTTTCATTGATAAAACTTAAAGATGCAGAAAGCCCATAAGCCCGCTGCTGGTTTTCATCTAAAATCAAAATCGTGTTATTTTCGGTCATGCTGACTGCACTACTTTTTTTATTATTGCTTTAGATTGTAAAGTGAATACTCGTAGATGCAAGCACAAGCGGCAAATTTTTGACGTTCAATACGATTTTTTGACATTCAGTCCCGATTATTGCAAGGCTTTGTTTCTCTTATAATAAATTAAGTACAAATCAATACGAAAATAGCATTAGTGCAAAATGCTTAAAACTTATAATAAGTGCTTAACAACATCTGATGTTAAATTAGCCTGCGCTTTTAAACTCATAGCCGCTTCAACTTGCATTTTATTTTTTAAATATTCACTAATTTGTGCTGCAAAGTCAGTATCTTTAATAGCTGAAAGTGATGTCGAGTTGGCTATTTTTTGTGATGATTGCACCGATAAATCAGACAACTGTTGTTGCTGTAACGCACCAACCGCTGCTGAGGCGCTATTAAGGTTTGTTAAGTATTGCTCACTTTGCATTATTACACTTTGTGCGCCACTGGCTGAGCTTAAATCACTATTTGTAAAATTCTGCGCGCTAGGATCAAACCCTAAGTTACCGACCAATTGACTATCAGAAGAAAATATCGGCTGCCCGCCAAACGTTGTTTGCGCTGAAATAAGGGATATTTGCTCCCCTAACCCTGAAATTTCTTGAGCAATTGCAGCTCGCCCTGCCGCATCTAAACTGCCATTACCAGCAGCAATACTGAGCTCATTGATTCGGCCTGCAACTTCTGTAAGCCCAGAAAAGCCACTTTGAGCAACTTGATAATACGAAATTACATCATTGGTATTCCGCGCCTGATTATCTAAGTTATTGAGTTGGGTCAGTAAACGATTCGAGAGCTGTAAACCTGCCGCATCATCCTTGGCTGCGTTGATTTTAAAACCAGAACTTATTTTTTGCTGACTGCTTGTTACTTTATCAAGTTGAGTTGTAAGGTGAGTATTGATCTGATTGGTAATGGTTGTCATAACGTATCCTCCAAACTCTTATAAGGATAGTTGAACTTGCACATTTAACGAGCAATTAAATTACTGTAATAACGCAAGCGCAATTTGCGGCAGTTGATTCGCTTGCGCTAATAATGTGGTGGCCGCTTGTTGAGTAATCTGCATTTTAGTGAGCTCTGCGGTTTGAATAGCAAAGTCCGTATCCCTTATTCGCGATCGGCTCGCTGAAGCATTTTCAATAATGTTATTTAAATTATTAATGGTTTTATCTAGTCGGTTCATACTAGCGCCCATTAAGGCCCGTTGTTTATCAACAATCGTCAGTGCATCATCAATCGCAAAGATGGCAAACTGCGGTTGGTCGACCAATTCAGTATATTCTAGGCCCAAATTTTCTGTGCTAAAACTGCCAAGGGTAAACCCTATTACTTGCTGTGAGCGAGCGCCTACCTGTAAATTAATGTATTCACCGCCGGCACCATGAACTTGAGTTTCATAATCTTGCAGTCTAATTTGGCCCCCTCCAGGTTTATCATATGTAGCCCCGGTATCAAAATCAGACCTTGAATTATCATTGTCATCAAGCACTAAAAACTCTTGGAACCCTTTAGAGCCATCTAAACGCCCACTGCCTGTGCCTTGCATGGTGTTTTCGCGCACTTCGCCATCGGAGGCATCTTTTCCACCTAACGCCCCATTGTCGAGATTGGTTAAGTCCATTTTGTTTTCAACAAAAATTTGTAACCGAGTTTTAGTTGCATCAAGAGGGTCTTCACCGGTTGTCATCATATCGGTAAAAAAATCGGCTTCGTTGCTCCAAATAGCGCCACTTGCTGTATTTAAAGATGCATCAAAACTTTGCCCTGTAGTCAGTTCACTCATTAAAGACTGCAGGCCATTTTGACCAATCTCTTGATACATGTAGCGCATAGCCAAATACCCACCAGAATAAACAGCAGCAACCTCGGCTGCGGTACCCGGACTAAATGGCATCACTCCTTGAAGATCTTTGAGGCTATTGTTGCCACCAGCAGCACCATCATCAATGATATTTTTCAGGCCAAGCCCTGCACTGTCTTGTGCTACGCGACTATCAGCGCCACGAATAGCCTCAGCAGTACCTTCTAAAAACCAAATTGGCAAATTAGTTAATTGAAAATTAGAGGCCATGGTGGCATGCACCATTTCATGTAATAAGGTTTCATTTAACGCCAAACTTGAATCATCATGAATATCTGCTGAAGTAGCAAAATCCCCTTTATCGATGACCATTACCATTTGTACTGCTTGACCACCTGAATAAGCTGGTTTTACATATGCAGCGGTCCCTCCATCACCATCCACATATTCCAAATCGATTTTTAATGTGCCTCGACCCATTAAACCAAGCTGATCTTGAATGATATCTTCAGATTCTGATAGCCAAGTGCGCTGCAGCGCTTTGACCATATCACGCTCAACAGTATCAACTAACGAGCCGCTGGCTTTTTGAAATAACTTTTTTGAACCAAAACTAGTTGCATCACTGATGCGGTTAATTTCGCGTTTTAACTCAATAAACTCTTCATTTATCGCTTTTCGGTCAGTTTCTGAGTAAGTCGCATTGGCAGCTTGTACGGCTAAGTCCCGCATGCGCTGTAAGGTATTGGTAATTTCTTGTTGCGCACCTTCGGCAACTTGGAGCATGGAAATACCATCATTCGCGTTACGGGTTGCGACTGACATACCATTTATTTGTGAGGTGAGTCGATTTGAGATTTGTAACCCAGCAGCATCATCTTTTGCAGAATTAATACGCAGTCCAGAGGATAATTTCTCCATCGCCGAATTTAAACCAGCCGTTGCCTTGCTCAAACTACGTTGGCCATATAAAGCTGTCGTATTGGTTGCAATTTTCATATATCGTCTGGACAAAAAACAATCTAATATTTCACTAACGGCCGATTTGGAAAAAACTAAAGTATTTTTTTAAATTTTTTATGCTAAATTTTTTTTACCTATGGTCGATAAGTTGGTATAGATGGATTTAAATCCTACTTTTTGGCACGCATCGTGCTTAAATTTATGCATTATATCTATGTTTATTCCATGAAAATACAGGTGCAACATGTCAAGATTATCAATCCAAAAATATAAAGATATGAAAATTAATGGGGCAGCAAACGCAAACCCGTATGAGCTTATTAATATTGTATTTACCAGTATTATTGGAAAGTTAACTGCAGCAAAAGCCTATATTGATCGTAACGATTACGAACATAAGGGCATCATGATTGGCGAGAGCATTTCATTGTTTGGCGCATTACAAGACAGTTTGGATATGGAAAAAGGCGGTGACATTTCTAATAACCTTTATAGCCTATACGAATTTTCACAAACTCATTTAGTGCAAGCAAACGTTAATAATTCAAAAGAAATGATCGATGAGATCTTAGAAATCGTTAAAACTATCAAAGAAGGCTGGAATAGTATTCCACTTGATGTTCGTAATCAGTATTTAGAGCAAAAATCTGCTGTAGGCGCATAATGTCTTCAATAATCATTCAATTGCTCGGTGAGTTACAACAAACTCAGCTTGATATTCAAAGCGCAATTAAAAGCAGCGAACATGAGCTTATCAAACAACTAGATAAACAGCGCCTAATGCAGCTGCAAATGCTGTTTTCACAACCAACTGACGAATTAGTTGGCTTTTTACCTCAACTTAAAAAATTAGAAAACACAGCCTTAGGCATTAATAAAAACGCACAGCTTGCTTTAGGTGAATTAAAGCAAGCTGTGGTAAAACATAAAAATTCATTGAAGGGCGTTAAAAAATATCAGTTAAATCGATAATCTTCTGCAGTCTAAATTTTGGGTAAAACAAACAACTCTTGAATTAAAAACGTTGAACTTTTTTCTCTTATTGGTCGTTTTTAAGAGCAAAAGGTGGATTAGCGAGTCTCTTACAAGTCAATCCACGACTCAAGTTAGTAAGCACCTATAATTTCATTGGTTTTAACTTTAATCGGCTCATCCTTAAAATGCTGCTTTAGGTTATTTAATAACATATGCACTTCTTGTGTTTGGCCTGTCATCCCTTTTGCTTTAGAACCTTGATCAGTATCTTCGGATGCAATCACTGTAGTTAAGTTTGAGATGGAGTTTGCTGATATAGCTGAGAAATCAGGTAATTTAGGTGACTGACAAATCAAGCTATAGAGGGTTAAATCAGCTTGATTAAGCGCAAGAACCTCATCCAAAACCGCTGAGGCGTCAAACAAATATTCGGCAGATGTTTCATTCATTCGCGGCATTAAAACATTCGAAAGCTTAAGTTTTGATAAATAATATTCAATGAACAGCGTGATATGTTCTGTGCTAGCAAAATAAGTAAAATGCTGCTGTAAATGGTCAAATACTGTTTGGCCAAATTCGCTACTATTACAATGCTCAGGAACCTTTGCAAATAATTGTTTTGACATCACATTCTGATTAGCTTCATCTTTATAAAAAGCAACAAAATCAATAATGTTAGGAACTTTTTGATGGCGCATACAATAATATGTAAAGCTAGAAACAATACGCTTAAAGGGCTCTCGCACTATGGTCATCAAATTCATTGCCGGATCAAATTTTTCATGTTCAGGAAAACTAAAGTGGCTGGCATAAAACGTTTTTTTATTACAGGGCAACGCTTTTATTTGCTCAAAAAATTCGGCTTCATCATACTTTACTACTTCAGTATGGTTCAAATTTAAAGGAAGCTTATTTTGCCCTATAGACGATAAATACAGGGCATAATATAAGCTCAAACCACCTGTTTTAGGAATGTGATAAAAAAAAGTAGCCTTATCATCTAGCTCATTTAAATCAGCATAACTGCGATAAAAACTAGCATCAACCAAAGCAACTAATTCATTTAATGTGTGATTCATAATTTATACCTTGTGCATTAATGGACGGTCCAGCCACCATCTAAAATCAACGATTGTCCAGTCATGTAATTTGATAACTGACTACTTAAATAAGCTATAGCGCCTTTAACATCTTCTTCAATGGCCATCCGCCCAAGTGGTACACGCTGATGATATTTTTCTAAAAATGCAGGATCTTGACCTCGAAATACACCGCCAAGCACAATATTATTGACTCGCACTGATGGGGCTACGGTACACGCCATCCATTTTGTAAGCTGCATTAGACCAGCTTTACTTGCAGCATAAGCGGCTGGGTTCCCCATATCCGTACCTTCGTACATCACCATTTGAGGGCCAACCACACCATAAATTGAGGAAATATTAATAACCGACTTAACCGCATGATCATGAGCTTTGAGTAGCGGTAAACACAACTGTGAAATTAAAAATGGCGCTGATAAATTCACATCTAAACAAGCATTAAAAGTTTCAAACGATTGCTGCTCAAAAGGGACACACCAACCTGTTAGTTTGTCTGTGCCAACAAAAGCCGCATTATTAATTACGATATGTAATTGCCCTGATGTTATCTCTGCAACACTTTTTATCGCCGCACGAATAGCTGACTCCTGAGCTAAATCACAATCAATAACTTCAACCTTTTGATGGTTCGACAAACTAAAACTCTCTTTGGCTGCGACTAATGCATCATGATGACGATCGAGCAAAATCACACTCGCACCTTGCTCTAACAGCGTTTGGCAAGCCATTTTACCAATGTGACCCGCACCACCAGTTATTAAAGCCCAACAACCGGTTAAATCTTGTAGCTGATTAAGGGTTCTCATTTTTTACCTTTTTATTCATTAAAAACTCAGCAATATCAAAATCATATTGTGTATCAATATCAATCGCTCGCTCTTTTGGCACCACAATACCTAGCGTTTTTCCAGACAATACACCTGTATTTTCTAAAATAAAACGCGCCGTCGAGACGTAAAAAACGGTGGTTACATCCCACACCACAGGCACATCTTGGCGTCGAACATAGTTATGCTCATTAATCACCAGCTCAATCAAACCAGCATCATTTTGCACGACCATATTAAAATAAGGACTACGATCTGCTGTTGTAATACCAAGAGCTAAATCGGCATCGCTTACGCTAAATTGCGTGAGTGCATTGGTGACATCTTGGGCATCTCGAAGGGGAGCGGTCGCCGGTAAGCTAATAAAAATATCATCAAGGCCCATTTCATTGTTTTGCACCAACTGCTCAACCGCATGTTGCCACGCATGCCATTCACTTGCAGTATCTGCCGCTAAATGCTCTGGCCGATTAATAACTTTAGCCCCCGCCTGAGCGGCGATAGCGGCAATTTCGTTACCATCGGTTGAAACATAAACATCATTAATTAATGGATGTGTGCGGCCAGATTCTATCGCGTACTCAATCAGCGGTCGGCCGCATAAAGGCTTGATATTTTTATTTATAATGCCTTTAGAACCAGCTCTTGCAAACGTAAAAGCAATAATTTTTTTAGGGCTCAAGAAATTAACTCCAAATGCACAGTTTGGCCTTTTGCAGCACTTTGCCGAATAGCATCAATCCAGCGCATTGTTTTATAAGCAGTATTCAGTGAATCAAGATTTGCTTGATTCTTTATCATTAAAAAATGCTGCAATTGACTTATATATTGTTGATTTGTGTCTTCTTTAATATCAATAACTTGCTCTGTACCATCATGTCTACACAGCACCAGTTGCTGCAAAATTAAGTCCCAGCGCAACACGCCCAACTCACCATAAACATGCAAATAACGACTCGGCTGCTGTTGTAACATATCAAGCTTAACTATAATTGCTGCTTGCAAACCATCGGCTAAATTAAAGCTACCAGAGATAACCGCTTGGTTTTCACAGTCCATAGTTAAAATAGAATGGTTTAACAACGTAGCCTGTACCGCAATTTTTTCGGGCGTAAACAGCGCAAGTAAATAATCAAGTTCATGGCTTAATTCAAGCAATACGCCACCGCCTAACGCTGCATTTGCCGAAACCGCGGTTTGATAATTTTTGTGTGGCCGCCAATTTGGCAAGTATTGGCCGACAGCGGCATCAATTCGCCAGATCCGACCAAGCTCTTTGTGTTGTAAAACAGCCAACACTTGTGCAAAACCTTTAGTGAAAGCTAAGTTATAACCCACTTGCACGCTAGTGCCCTGCAACCTTGCATCACTTACCAGCTTTTTTCCTTCAGCGGCATTCATTGCCAAAGGCTTTTCAATCAAACAAGGAATTTTTGCTGCAAGTAACTGCAAGGCATACTCAATATGGCTATTGGTGGGCGAGCAAATAATACAAAAATCAAAGCGACCTTTTAAAGAGTCGCTCGTTGGAAGAGCCGAAATCTGCTCCGATGCAATCGGGTAATCATCTATTGCAGTATCTGAATGGCGAAGCACTGTTAGGAATTTAATCGCATTTAAGGCAATTAAATTATTGATATGTCGCTTGGCAATATTGCCATAACCAATTATTAGTACGTTATACATAAGCAATACTAAAAAAAGTTAATCGCATCGCTTTGCGCTCGCTCGAAATCCGACATTCGCCCAATATCGAGCCAATACTCATGAATTGGAAACATAGAAATACGCTCTTCATTGGCCAAACAAGCATTAATTAAATCTGGCATGTCTAGGTATTCATTCACTTTGAGCTTATGGATCACCTCAGGTGAAATGACGTAAATGCCCGCATTCACGAAGTATTTTTCTACCGGTTTTTCAACAATATTGGTAACACGATTATTTTCAGATTGAATAACGCCATATGGAACTTGAAACTCATATTCACGCACACACATGGTTACAGCGGCTTTTTCTTCTTGGTGATAGGCAAGCAATTCTGAAAAGTCGACTTTTGTCAGTAAATCACCATTCATTAAAATAACGGGTTCAAACACATCGGGTAATAAACTGAGCGCACCGCCTGTGCCTAGAGGGGTTTTTTCTTCAATATATTCAATATCGACCCCTAAGGTACTGCCATCACCAAAATAATCTTTAATCATATCGGCTTTGTAATGCACTGATATATAAAACTGCTCAAACCCAAAGCTAGAAAAGCTTTCAATGATATTTTCTAAAATTGGCTTGCGGCCCACTTTTAACAATGGCTTAGGGCAACTTGAAGTCAGAGGTCTTAAACGCGTGCCAAACCCACCTGCCATAATAAACACCGGATTAGTCAGTTTGCCTACACCAAATAAATGGTCACGGGTTTCAATGCCTAAAATACGTTGATCTTGAGTTAAAATTGGGATGTGCAACAATTTATTCACTTCCAACAAATGTTTGATTTTACTTGCACTATCGCCTTGAAATGCGGTGACGGGTTTATGTGACATAATCAAATCCACTGCCGAGTTAAGACCATGATAAGCTAATATTGCGCGACGAATATCACCATCGGTAATGACGCCTACCAGTTGATGTTGCTCATTGATAATTAAAACTATTTTTAACGTTGAAATGTTTAATGCGTTAATTGCATCTTGCATTGTGCTGTTTAATGGCAAAATAGCCTGTTCAAGAGACGTAATCATATTCATCACCTATTTAGTTGCGGTCACGGTCCACTCTTTGGTGAAAATACCATCGCGGTCACCATTTTGCTGATAGCCATATTTAAAACTTGAAAAAGCAGCAAATAAAATCGGCAAATCGTGCTCGGCGGTAAAACGAGTGCAACCAGTGCCAGACATTGGTCCAACTGCCGGTAAATAGCAGTTGTAACTAATTTCTTTACCTGTCTCATCGCCTAAAGTGCCTTTGGCAAACGCACGCGAATACAGCAAGCCATTTGGTTTTAATACCCGAGCGATTTCAGCATACGCTTTTTTTGAATCTTCAAATTCATTACAACTAATAGCTTCGATATCAATTACGGCATCAAAACTTTCATCGTCAAAAGGTAAATGTAAAAAATCCCCGACTTTTAATTCACCTTGCCAATGAGGGACTTCTGCGGCCAAGCGGTTATGAGCTTTTTCGATAGCAGAGGCTGAACCTTCAACGGCATACACCGAAAAACCTTCACGGGCTAAGTACCAAATATTGGCACCTGGGCCACAGCCAACTTCTAAGACTTTAATAGTTGCACGGTCTTCAACCGCATAAAAATTACGAGCGATAAAGCGAATAATGTCTTCGCCTGGGTATTTACCCCACTCTCGTGAACTAAAAATTTTTTCCCACGTTTCATCCCAAGCCATCATGATCACCTATAAAAAAACTACCTATAAAAAATAACCCGATTGGTGGGTAAACCTCGATTTTCAAAATCAGCTTTTAAATCAAGGTACTGAGTTTCGTTTATTAACCATTTCACAAAACAAAAATCGAAACTAAGCTCACTAAATCCTGCTTTGAAAAACAGCAATCTATCATCTGGTGCAAGGGTAATTCCGCCGCCAAGATGTAAAAAGTGATGCCCCTGTGCGCTCCAATATTCTGACATTGTGGCTAAACATAACTGTGTTGAAGCATATTTCATACCAAGAGCATTCGAAGCCGATAAATGGTATTCAACATAGTCACCCACAGCGATAAAAATAGCGCCAGATACAATCTCATCACCCACTTTACATACACATAAATGCGCTAAAGGCCACTTGGCTAACGCTGCAAAATATTCAGCCGAATAACAATATTCATCTGTTGCGCCAAGAGCTTGCATTCTGGCGTTGTAAAGATGATAAAAGGCCTGCCAGTCATCACTTTCATTAGTAAGTGTAGCGACAACCTGATTTTTTATCGCTTTTCGCACTGCGGTTCGGGCTCGCACACTAAAATCGCTCAGCCCACGATGTTGTGTAAGCGCAATAGCCACTGTTTTGCGATCAAAAAAAGCCGCGTCACGAAAGTAAATTTGATTTGCTAACAACGGTGTACAACGAATAAACCCAACCATAAAACCAAGCGCTTTTAAAAAAGCAGTGAGCTGCTCAAATAACTCGGCAAAACGCGGGCCTTGCGTATTGGTGATCACGCCACCATAACCTCGTACCGACTCAAAATCTTGGATTTGCTCTGCGCTACTAGGTACATGCCCCGCTAAATAAAGAAAATCACTCTCTGATTGTACTAATAAAAAGCACGACTTACGTTTTGACAGTTGAGCGACTTCATTTGCAATATAAACAGGATGCTGCGTGGGGTATTGTTGCGCGGCAGGTAAGGTTTCAAACCACGTTAGGGCGTGTTGGTATTCAATTATCATACAAGGTTATTTTTTCACACAAGCGCATTAAGTCTTCTTCAGAATAGCTTATTGCCAGCGGTATAAAAATAAACTTGTTGTAATAAATAGAGTTTTTCTCTCTGTTTGGCCAAAAATACGGCAAAAAGAAATTATCGGCGCGCAGTTTTTTAAGTAATTCAGCTGGATTATTTTTAATTTTAAGTGGGTAAAAGCAGGCAAAATCGGGCTGACTCTGGTATTGATTAAATACGTTATTCACTAACTGAAAATGTGCTAAGCGAGCCGACAGTGTCGAAAATTGCAGCGCCATCGCAGCATGATAACGCTCAAGCCCATAGTCAGTCATATTGCAAATTGCTTGCTGGGCTGTTAAGGCTTGCTCACCTTGCGCCAATTTGTTTACGTAACCAAGCTCAATCTCTTCATTTAAAGTGGACATATTACGATAAGCCGCTTTTTGCTCTAATCCTTGCCACTTGATAGCAGCAAATTGATTCACCGCAGCCGGTATAGTACTGAGCATTTGGTTTGATAATAACAAGCTGCCTTCAGCCACGGGCATAATTTTTCTCACGCTAGTAAATGCATACCAAATTGTACTTTGCTGCAGCTGAGGTGGTACAAAAGGGCTAAAAACACAGTCATGGATCACTGCAACTTGTGACAGTTGCGAAATTGGTAGGTCGGTCGGAAAAAAGCCAAAATAGTGGATCCAGTAAAACCAGTCACACTCAGTAAAATCAAGCGCACTAAAATCAATACTAAAATCATCCCCTATTGGATAATAGCGAATAATAAGTTGGTATTGCTGGCAAATTTCACTAATGATAGGGCACAGATATTCGGGCAGTAAAATTGTCTGCCCTGGTTTGCTGTTTTTTAAAATAAGTCGCAATGACGAGCGCCCACTATCAAGTAAACGGATCGTTGGATACTGGGCTGCTAACTCGCCACCAAAGGGGTTCATTTAGCCAAGCTCTTGGGCGCTGATGGGTTGGTCGATGCCATACTGTTGCTGCGCTACTTTCCCAATTAATTGCGGCAGTAACATTGGTGATACGCCGCCGCTTCCGGTCCGTTTGGCATCAAAGAGCCCTAAATGAAATAAACTGCCTTTTTCTATCACTTGATTTGCCACTAAAAATTTACGCGCAATATTAATGTTTGCCGCTTCGCTGGCAGACACTGCTTTAACTGAGCTCCCTAATGCTTGTTCAATATTACGAATTTGTTGAACCATTAATTTAAGCTCAGCTGGCTCAACAGAAGCTAAATGATCAGGGCCTGGCATTTGTCGGTCGAGTGTAAAATGCTTTTCAATCATCACCGCACCTAATGCAACCGCAGCAACGGGCACTTCAATACCTAAAGTATGATCAGAGTAACCCACAGGGCAACCCGTTGCGTCTGCAATAGACTTCATGGCATATAAGTTTACATCTTGCATTGGGGTGGGATACTGAGTATTACAATGTAAAATAGTAATATCTTTGACTTTACCTTGACTGTTAAGTACTGCGATAGCCGCTTGAATTTCATCAATTGTTGACATTCCGGTGGATAAAATCACATTGATTTGATGTGCAGCCACGGCATGTAATAACAAATAATTAGTGATCTCACCCGATGGCAGTTTGATAGTGTTTAGGCCCATTTCCATTAAATAGGCAAAACTATCTAAATCAAATGGCGTGCTTAAATATTCTACCTGTTGCTGCTGGCAATAAGCCTGAAGTTCTTTATGTTGGCTAAATGACAACTCGAGCTTTTTAACCATTTCAAGCTGGCTTTCGCTCTCGCCTGTGGTTGATTTTTGATATTGCGCTTTTTCTGCTTGGGCACAAATCACGTTTTCAGATTTAAAAATCTGAAACTTCACATAATCCACGTTTGCCAGCGCAGCTTGATCAATCAATTGTTTGGCCAACTGCATGTCGCCGTTATGATTTACACCCGCTTCAGCAATAATAATGGTGTGTTGAGATTGATTCATAAACAAATATCCATAAATTTTTTAGATAAGTGAGCCGGTTTGGGAAGCGTTTTTAAAATCTGCATGACACGGTCAACCGTTTTGCCATCGCCATAAGGATTACAGGTACGCAAGCACAAAGTATGATGTTCTGGCGAGACCGCCTTTTGTACTGCACTAATAATCTCATCACTATTTACTGCAACATCAATGCAGCTTGTTGCTCTTAAACGCCCCTTTTGACGCTCACCAATATTAACATTGGCTTTATTAAACATTGGCGCTTCTACTAAGCCGCTTGATGAATTACCAAGTACTAAAGCACAATTTTTTAATGCACTTAAATAACGTTTAAAACCAAGGGATTCGACCAATTTAATCCGAGCGGGAGCTGAAGCTTGCAATCGCTTTAGCTCAGTTACAATCACATCATTACCTTCATCAGCATTCGGGTACGTGATAATAAATTGATATTCTGTCAGTGCCTCAATGGCTGCTGTTATCTGCTTGATTTCGTTTAGAGCATCATTTTTTGCGTGTGTCACAGGGTGATACGTGCACAATATAAAAGGCGATGTTAATGCAAAATCAATACTTTGCGATAAATCAGCAAGGCTTAATAACTCGGTATGATAAAAATGATCGAGCCCAGGTTCACCAACATTAAATACACGCTCAGGTTCTTCGCCAAGTTGCAGCACTCGCTGTAAATGCGCCTCGTTTGAAACAAAATGCCAATAGCTCAATTTTGTTACGCTGTGACGCACTTGATCGTCAATAATGCCTTCGGTAATTTCGCCACCAGAAAAATGCGCAATGGGGATATTCAAAATACACGCCGCATTAGCAATACCTAATAGCTCAAATCTATCTCCCATCATGATCACCACATCAGGGCGATTATCACTAAAGGACTTAGCAAAAAGCTGCGTTGCACGGCCACAACTTAGCGCATTATCAAGGGCGCTTTCACCTGTCAGGCCAATATCAATTTTTTCGGCAATAGTAATACCTTGCGCTTCAATTTCTTGATAGGTATTGCCAAACTTTTCGGCTAAATGCATGCCTGTAACTAATAAACGAAAATCAACCCATGGGCTTCGCTCAAGCGCTTTTATTAGCCAATAAAACAGGCCAAACTCAGCCCGAGTAGTAGTTACTAATGCTACTTTTAGCATGTTGGTACACCCAACTGAGCGCTACTTGGCAAATTAACTAAATGATCAATGAGGTATTCGGTATTTGCCATTTTTGATTGGTAGACATCTTGGTACATTGGCAAACGATACATAGGTTGCCACGCCGGGCGCATCATCACGTTATGTTGTTTTGCAAATTCGAGTAATCCTTGTTTGGCCTCTTTTGACGGTGCAAGCACCGCATTGAGCCAATTATTGGCCACAGTATTGGCAGGTGCACTGATAAATTTAAACTCAGAGTCCTTAAAAAAATGCTGATATTGCTGCGCTATTGCCTGTTTAGAAGCCAAAATATCATCGAGTTTAGCCAATTGCGCGACCCCCAATGCAGCATTTAAATTAGGCATGCGGTAGTTGTAACCTAATTCTGGATGGTAATACTCAAACGCATCGGCTTGCTTGGCGGTAGTGGTTAAAAACTTTGCTCTTTTTGCGTCTTCAGCCGTGCGGCAAATAATTGCCCCGCCCGCTCCTGTGGTAATGGTTTTATTGCCATTAAAACTCAAAACACCAAAACGACCAAACGTACCCAGTGGTTTTTGCCCAGAGCTTGAGCCAAGCGCTTCAGCTGCATCTTCAATTAATTCAATATGATATTGCTCGCACAGCGCTGCAATTTTTACAATATCGCAGCTCAAACCAAAGGTATGCATTGGCACACAAGCGCGAATAGCTTTATGGTCTGTGTTATCGCGACAAACACCACTTTCATCTTGATAAGTATGATTGGCAAGATAATCAGCCATGACATCGGCACTTAATCCTAAAGTGCCCAAGTCAACATCGAGTAATACTGGTTCTGCGCCACAATAAGCAATGGCATTACAGGTCGCAACAAACGTCAACGCTTGGGTGATCACTTTATCATCGCGGCCTACACCACTTAATACCAAAGCCATATGAAGTGCTGACGTGCCAGAATTGACAACGATAACTGGCGCGGCTAATCGCTCTGATAATTTATGTTCAAATTCATCAACATACTCGCCCACACTTGAAACAAAAGTCGATTCAATAGTGCGAAGTACTAAGTCTTTTTCAAGCTGTGAAAAGCTAGGCTCATGCAAGGCTATAAAGTCTTTATTTGGATAAAGACCGCGGATGAAATCGATAATTGATGACAATTGTGCACTCATACGTTGTAAATATCCGCTTTGTATTTTTGCAAATTATCTAAAAACCAATCAACAGTATGGCTTAAACCTTGTTCTATCGAAATCTCTGGAGCAAACCCAGTCAGTGCGGTTATTTTACTGTTATCGCACCATAAACGATGTACTTCAGAGTCTTTAGGTCTGAGCCTTTGTTCATCAATAATAAACTCAACATCACTGGTCATAATTTTTTTAATTAAATTAAGCGTATCGTGAATCGAAATCTCAAAATTAGACCCGATATTAAAGGTATCACCTATGGTTGCATCGCTTTGGGCTAGGGCTAAAAAACCTCGGCAGGTATCGGTTACATAATTAAAATCGCGTGTCGGGGAGACATCACCAAGCTTGATTTGTTTTTGGCCATTCGCGATTTGCGTGATAATAGTTGGGATCACCGCGCGAGCAGATTGACGCGGCCCATAGGTATTAAAAGGGCGAGCTATGGTAACTGGCAACTCAAAGGCATTATAAAAACTCATTGCCATCATATCGGCACCAATTTTTGATGCACTGTAAGGCGATTGTGGCTGGAGTGGGTGTTTTTCATCAATGGGCACATATTGCGCGGTGCCATACACTTCGCTGGTTGAGGTATGAATCACCCGAGCAACCTTATTCTCTTTTGCTGCTTGGCAAATATTGAGTGTACCCGTCACGTTAGTAGCAACATAACTATCGGGCGCAGTATATGAATACGGAATCGCAATAAGTGCCGCTAAGTGGAAAACAATCTCGATATCTTTAGTGATAAGCTTACAAAAATGCGGGTCGCGAATATCCCCTGTCACCACTTCCATTTCTTTAGTGAGCGGCGAGTTATCGAGCCACCCCCAATGATTAAACGAGTTGTATTGCACAAGAGCTCTGACTTTATAGCCTTGCTGAACAAGCAGTTCACATAAATGAGAGCCAATAAATCCATCGGCTCCTGTCACTAAGACGCTTTTATTCAATTTAGTCCCCAATTATTTGAGCGAATGATACACATCTAAAATAACATCATTCATAAAAAAGATATCGCCACGGGCTTTTCCAAACAGCTGAATATTATTTACTTTTTCTAATATCTCATTTTTTTGGCTTTTTTGCATGGCTGTAAATTCATTGGTTGGGATAGGAAAGCTATTTGCTAAAAAATGACTTTCAACTTCAAACTGACAGTGCTTAGCTACAACGTTGCATTCAATGAGTTCGTCAAAAACACACTGTTCTAGCTGATGTACTGCTTGGTCATCTAGCTTTTCAGTAACAAAAACTTCCACCGTCACTCGATGGCCTTTAGTACAACCCTGACCTTGAATATTACTGTATAAAGTTGCTCTAAAATGCTGATGCGACGGATTATAATTATTGTAATAATACAAGTCAGTAATAGGAGCACTATCAACAATATAATGCAAAAGATAGGTATTTAAAAAACGAAGCGGCTGCGCAGGCTTTTCAAGCTTAAGATCAGCTTGTTTAAAAAAGCTAAATAATGGCACAGTCCAAATTAACTGCTCAAGCGTGATAGTTTCATTATTGATAGTTACATGCGTTACTTCTTTATTTTGTAGCGTAATATTTGATAGTTCAGCAGAAAAAAAAGCTTCGCCACCCATTGCGAGGTATTTTTCAAATAACAAATCGACCCACTGCCCCACACTGCCAAGTTTTGGATAATAATACTGCGCAGTTGGATTACCTTCTCGATAACTATGGTATGCAAGTACCGCATCAAGTGCTGGTAGGGTCTTTAACTCTTTAGTAATAATTGGGTTAAAACCGATAATCCTTGTCATGCCAAATAAACAATTAGTATTTGGGGCAAGTTGGTTTAAAGGTGTTTTAAACAGTTTTTCGAGCGCCGGTTTAAACACATCTTGAGTTAAACTATGACCAAATTCTGATTCTAATTGCTGAGCCAAGTGTGGATGTTCATTCTGTTCGCCAGCTGAGTTATCAATCAGTTCAACCATAGCTTGGTGATATCGCTCGGGCGGTAAACCTCGACTATCAACGATTGGGCTGTAATCATTTAACGTATCAAATATATAATTACCCGACTTTAAGCAATCTAAATAATGCCAATCTGTTTTAGTTAAATCAGAGAAAAGAAGTTCATCAAGTTCTGCAACATTAAGACGGCTTAATAGGTGCGTACCATGGTCAAACACTTCACCATTACTTGCATGATAAGCTCGCATTAATCCACCAGGTTGAGTGGCAGACTCTACCAACAAAACCTGCTTTCCTTTTTGCTTTAATATTAAAGCCGCAAGCAGGCCTGCAATACCCGAACCAATTATAATATACTGATACGTTGAACTTTTCATGATAAGCCTACCTTGATTAACTCTTACATTTTATTTATAAGAGTTAATCTTATCTATATAGCACCTAAATATATTGATATGAGTCAAAATAACTTTCGGGCATTACAATTCAAAATTAAGTACTTTATTTTTTAATTCAGATTTTAAATCGATAAAATATTGATACATTAATGGCAATACCTCTTTTAAGTATTGTTGTCTCGACTTTTCATTACCGATAGCGTACATATGCCCCAAAATAGTGGATGCGATATAAGTAAACGAACCTTCTAACATTCTGGCAGTGAATATTTCTTGTGTGCCATCACATTCACGAATAATTTTAAACATTCGATTAAATAATAATGAAACATCTTTTGAAGATAAATCAGTTAGGCGATACTTTTCATCAACGATTCTATCTATCGTACTAAATAAATGCTCACTTGCTTGAGTTAGTTTTTTAACCCATTCTTTGGGCTCAAAAAACTCATCTGTAGTGCTTGTTAATAACAACTGTCGAATTAATTCTTTATCAACCACAGTCTCTAATTTAATCTCTTCCATCCGCAGCGGTATTGTGCCATCAACCATGGCACCATCTGAGCAATTAAAGACCTTTTTGTTTTCTGAAGCTAAAATGTTACTACGAATACTGTATTCAATAGAGCGCCTTGCCCAGCTAAATATCGTGGTAGTGAATACTTCATCACAAAAATTACCTTTTACTTTTAGCTTGTCTGTTTTTTCTACCAGATTTTTTATTTCATCACTGTATTCGGCATAATAACCTGAGCTTTTTGAGTGATGGTTTTCTTTATCTTTATAACCATAATCGCAGCCGAACATATAAATATCGCCGCTTTGTAACTGGTTAAAAATCCCCATAGCACCATTGGTTACCGTTGGGTTGGTACTATAAATAACAGCTAAATTATTTGGATAATAACCACGAATAAAGTCGGTAGAACCATCATTAGGTTTTAAATATAAAATTGAATCTTCAAATTGCTGCGGCACTTTTTTATACAAAGTATTCATGCCAATTAAAACGGGCTTACGTTTTAATTCAATAAAAGGGTTGGCGTCTAATACATCATAAATGCCTTTGGTACGCTCAACCTCGATATGAAAATCTGATTGAATCCCATTTCGATTAAGCGCCAGCATCGAAGTACCACATGACACAATAATCGCTTTATCTTGGTATTTTTTTATGGTGTCAATTGCTTCGTCCAGAGATGGACCTGAACCACAAATAAATACCGGATATTTGTGCTCTTCATCAAAATACCTATCTGCTAATAAGAATTTTTGTTTATTGTTAATATGAGAATGCATATGATTTAAAGACAAAATTTCATCTTCAAAAAAACCAAAACCACTATACATGGTACTTACATTATCAATATACTCTTTGAGTGCTTTATCAGCAGTTTCACTATTGTAATGTTTATAAATAGTGAGACAACTTAAATTATACTGACCAAATTTCTGTGCCAATACCGCTAACCCATCAATAAACTCTGTGATTTTTGAACCTATAGTTAGAGTAATGGTTTTACCGTCATATTTAAAATGATCAAATACCTCAACCCAATCGATAGTAAACAACGATGCATAAAACAAGTCAGGGCTTGGCTCATAAAGGTATAAGTGATCAATATCTTCTTCTAAGATGCGCTTAAAATGATAACCAAGGCCAGTACCAATTAAGATAAAGAATGGATGCTTACCAATTGGCTCATGAGGTAATTGTCTGAAGCGATTTTGAAAGTTTGATAAGTGACGATATTTAAGTGCGCTATCGGATACTTTTTTTAAATAATCGAGATGAATATAATTAAAATGATTGAGCTCATCTTCACTTGGCACTAATAAATACATGCTCTGAACAGGGCGTTTGAAAAAAAGTTCGGATTGCGCTTCGCATATTTTTTGTGGGTCATCGGCAAAGATAAACTGCCCATTACAGGCAATATTTAAATGACCATTTGTATCAAAATCTAAACCATAGTCTTTAGGAACATAGTTAATAAATTGCTTAAAAATATGGGGCATATTTTTTTGGAAGAAAACCATATTCTTATCAAATCGTTTGTTGAGCTCCAGTCGAAGCTCATCAATATTTTGACGTGAATTTTGTTCAGTACTCATAAGACTCTCGATTTATAATAACTATTTTGACAGTATCAAAAGTACCAGAGAAGCAGAAGTAAATTAATGCAGACTATTTCTTTTTATTGATCCCACTCAAGGCATCCAATTGCGCTGTCAAATAATCGCCGGTTGCTTGTAATTGTGATACCAACAGATCCATTGTAGTAAATTGCGAAAACAAGCGCGCTTCATAACGGCCCATCCGCTCATCAAAATCAGTACGCTCTTCGTTTATTCTATCAATCGAAGATGTAGCCGATTTAATTTTTGACTCTACAATTCCACCAATACCTTTGTATTCTGATACTACATTCGATAAAGCTTTACCAATGCCTTCATCGCCTGCAAATAACGCACCAAATTGTTCAAAATTACTGTTTAATTGCTTTGTTAACGTCGCTTCATTTAAAGACAGTGTACCGTCACGCTCCGTTTTTATACCTATAGAAGCTAAAGATTGAGTACTGAATTTATCGATGGTGACGATACCACCAAGCGCACCGCGTAATTGATTCATCATAGTACGAATTGTGGAATCTCCTACTAGTTGACCTGCGGTACCATCCTCATTCACTTGCGTTAGCTCGGCAACTACAGCAAACATTTCATTATAAGATTCTACAAATTTCTTCACCGCTTCTTCGGTCGAACCTTTATCAAGATTAATCTTAATGTTGTCGCTGGCAGTTGCGTCATGGGCTTTTTTTACTTCAAGTGACAAACCAGCCACTGCATTCTCAAAAGTATTTGTTTCACTGGTTACGACAATCGAACCATTGAGGGTAATTTGAGCCTTTGATGCTGCTGTGTTTTCTGTGAAATTAGCGTATTCATGACTCTTCAATAATTTTGACATGGATGCGTCAGCGGAAGTAATCGCAACTTGATGATTGCCATAATCATTACTTGATTGATATACCAACTTGAACCCACCCGCATTATCATCTTCTAATGATGCAGTTACATTGATACCTGCGGCATTGATTTTATCAACCACTTGCTCAATCGTTTCACCGGCCAATACCGAAATAGTTGCGGTGTCTGTACCATTACTGATATCAAAAGAGCCAACGGCAAACGATTCGCCTGCATTAAATGTTTGATTTGAGCGGGTTTCGCCATACGAAAAAGCCAGTTGCGACAAGCCTGAGTCATCGTGTAAAAAGCCATCACTGTCGGTAACATTAAGCGATAATACACTGTTATCACCGGTTTGATTTGAGCTAAGGGTTAAATAGGATCCACTATCGCCTTTAACAACCGATGCGGTCACGCCAAAATTTGCTGAAGAACCATTTATTTGAGCCGCAATATCATTAATTGTTTGACCCGCTTCAACTGCGATAGAAAACCCTTTATTCAATCCTAGTGAGCGAATCTCAAGAGTACCACTACCGATTGCTGCGCTTGCATCTATTGGCCCTGTAGTTACCTTTTGCCCAGCAGCCACTTTATTAACTTGTACATCGTAACTAGAAACTGATGCTGCAGAGCCGGCTTCGGCGGTGAAAAAATCTGAAGAATAATCAACTTGGCGTTTAGAAAAAGTGGTAGGGAGTTTTAAATCAAAAATAGTGTCGTCTAAATCAGAAAGGGCTGATTTTAACTTACCTAGACCAGATATTTGTTCAGTAAGTTTATTTTCAGCGGCTAATTTTTTTTTATCAAAAGGTTCCCGTTCTGCAGCAACTAAACTTTGTACTGTTTCGGTAACTTTAAAACCGGTACCTATACCTGGGGATGATAATGTAGCCATTGCCTTTCTCCAACATTAGACTTTTGTTTCCATAAAAACACCAGTTGCCTGGGACAAATTAGAAACAACATTTAGAATTTCTTCTGATGGAATTTGGCGGATCGTTTCACCTGTGACCCCATCAATAACCTTAATTACATCTCGCCCTGAGTCTTTATGAATACTAAATTGCAAAGATTTATCAAGCGAGCTGACAAAGTCTTGCAATTGTTGCGCCACACCTTGTAAATGTTCTGTAGAAATTTCAAGTGCTTCAGGCTTTTCCTCTGCTTTGACCTCTGAAACTTCTGTTGGGGCTTGATTTAGTTTAGCAGCATCTATCGTCGCTTGTTGTGCTGTGGCAGGATCTGCTTCTTTACGATTGCTTTTAATCATTGACGTTAATTGATTAACATCTTTACCAATTTCGATATTCATAAGATCTACCTCAATCATTATGATTTAAAAATGAACAAAAGGAATCTAGTGACTAGATTCCTTTTTGAGTCGTAAAATCCAATTAACCTAGTAAGCTAAGAGCTGTTTGAGGTAACTGATTTGCCTGAGCTAGGATTGATGTACCAGCTTGTTGCAAGATTTGGTTTTTAGTCAATTCAGCAGTCTCTGTTGCAAAGTCTGTATCTCTAATACGGCTTCTTGATGCTGACGCATTCTCAACAACGTTTGATAAGTTGCTTACCGTAGTAGATAAACGGTTTTGCACCGCACCCATGTTGGCTCTTTGAGTATCGATGTACGAAAGTGCACCGTCGATAACTTCAATTGCTTTTTGTGCGCCTAGTGCAGTACCGATATTAATATCATTTACTGTTTCAGTGCCAGAGATTGATGAATCTGCTGCTGTATTACCATGTAATACACCCGCTGTACCTGCTGTATCTGTTAGTTTAAAGTCATCTTTGCCTACTAAACGTACAGTTCCAACAAAGCTTGCATAAGCAGCTGTACCATCTGAAGCGCCAATCCCTGCCGCACCTGATGCAACACCGTATAAACGCCCTGCAGCAATCGCTGTTGTGGTATCTGAAGTATTACCATCAAATCCGTATGTTGCAGCTTGGATCGTTACTCGAGAACCAACACCGTTGTATTCAACTTGCATGTTTTCAAACGTAATATTATCACCACGCTCACTCACAAGTTGTACACGGCCATCACCCGTTAAGCTTGCAGAGACACCAGTTTCGCCTGCCGCTTCGTTAAATGCATTAACCACTGAAGATAGATTTTCAGTATTTGATACAGAGAACTTAATACGGGTACCTTCTTTAGAGTAATCCGTGTTTTCACCACGTAACTCTAAGGTGAAAATCGCATCGCCTGTCATTACAGCTGTATCAACAGCAGTAGCCGCAGTGCCGACTGAACCGTAAAAATCAAGTGTTACAACTGTTCTTGCATCTGCTTCAACACCTGTTTTGGCTGAGATTTGATCAAGAGCACGCTCTGCATCGTATGCTGAACCATTTGTTCCTTTGATAGTCGCTGATGCACTACCTAGTGAACCTTTAACACCTATGCTGATAGTCGCGCTACTTGCAATTGTTGAAATACTGCCACGGTTTGCAGAGTAGGTTGATTGCGCGGCACCCGCTGTACCTGAAGAGATAAAGTTACCAAAACCAACTAAACCTGTCGCTGCAGTTAACACACCACCGGTTAAACCAGATGAAGTTACACCTACGTTTACAGAGCCTGCAATCACTGCTGCGTTTGCATCAGTATAGTTTTTCAACTCATACGTTTCTGCACCCATGTCTTCACCGAAGAACGAGCCAACGCTTACGTTGATAGTTTCAAATGATTTAGCACCTACTTGGAATTGCTCAGTACCGAATGAACCATCTAATAATTTACGATCACCAAATGATGTTGAGCTGGCGATACGGTCAAGCTCACGTTTTAACTGAGTAACCTCTTCTTGTAATGCGCCACGGTCAGCATCTGAATACGTACCATTTGATGCTTGAACAGAAAGATCTCGCATACGTTGAAGAATGTTTGAGCTTTCTTGCAGAGCGCCCTCTGCTGTTTGCGCCATCGAAATACCATCGTTCGCATTTCGGGTCGCTACATTTAGACCATTAATTTGAGACGTTAATTTGTTTGAAATCTGCATACCAGCAGCATCATCTTTTGCACTGTTTATTCTTAAACCAGAGGACAAACGTTGCATCGAAGTTTCCATGCCGGAACTTGCTTTACTTAAGTTGCGTTGAGCGTTCAACGACGTAGGATTTGTTTGTACTGTTAGAGCCATTTGAACTCTCCTTAGAGGAATGTTACTAGTTTCATATCAAGTTATTTATGATAACGGCAGCGTTTGACCTAACTTTAATAAAAATTGCAAATTATTTAAAAAATGTACAACAGTTTTTGAAGGGGGTATGGAGAAACTACAATAATAGCAGCTATTTAGCGTATTTAATGAAGATACTAACAAATAAAAAAGTTTTGGTATATAAACTAAAGAAGCAAAAATCTTATGACAAACGCGGGAGGGTAAACATTCATATGCGGCTTAAACATCCTCCAAATTGCCCCTTGGAAGCAAGGGGCATGAGGAGATAATTGCAAAATAGAGTAAAGAATTAACCACCAAGCAGTGATAGAGCGCTTTGCGGTAATTGGTTTGCTTGCGCTAAAATCGAAGTACCTGCTTGCTGTAAGATTTGATTCTTGGTCATTTGCGCTGTTTCTAATGCAAAATCTGTATCACGAATACGGCTTCTTGACGCTGAGGCATTTTCAACTACGTTTTCTAAATTCGAAATCGTACTCGATAAACGATTTTGCACTGCACCCATATTGGCTCGTTGACTATCGATATACGATAACGCACCATCAATAACATCAATTGCTTTTTGTGCGCCTAGTGCTGTACCAATATTAATTTCATCAACTGTTTCTTTACCCGAAATAGCGGATTCACCAATGGTATTACCATGGAGCATACTGCCGGCACCTGTGGTATCTTGCAGCTTAAAGTCATCACTGCCCGTCATGCGCACAGTCCCAACAAAGGTGGTGGTTGAAGCATTAGCATCACCATTACCTACACCGCCAGCACCATTGGTTGCCGTACCAAAGATACGACCAGTTGCAATTGCGGTTGTTGTATCAGCTGCGTTACCATCAAAATCATAACTAGCCGCTTGAATTGTCATCCGAGAGCCTACGCCATTGTAATCAACCTGCATATTCTCAAATACAATGTTGTCACCACGTTCACTGACTAACTTAATACGACCATCACCAGTTAGACTCGCTGAAATACCTGTTTCACCCGAAGCTTCATTAAAGGCATTCACTACACCGCTTAACTCTTCTGTATTGCTGATAGTGAATTTAATTCGAGCACCTTCTTTAGTGGCATCAGTATTTTCACCACGAAGCTCAAGCGTAAAGGTCGCATCACCGGTTAATAAGGCAGTATCTTGCCCCCCGGCAACCGTGCCAACACTGCCATAGAAATCGAGTGTAACCACGGTACGAGCATCAGCCTCTGCACCAGTTTTAGACGTAATTTGATCTATCGCTCTTTCGGCATCATATGCTGAACCACCTAAACCTGTGATCGTTGCACTGGCGCTACCTAAAGAACCTTTGACACCTAACGATACTGTCGTCGTAGTAGCGATAGTCGATAATTTATTTCGATTAGCAGAATAAGTCGATTGTGATGCACCTAAACTACCTGTAGTAATAAAATTACCCATACCAACTAATGTGGTACTTGAATTTGCTGCTATTAATCCCGTCATTGCTGTCGAGGTTACTACATTATTTTGCAAACCAGCAGCTTCATTAGCAGCGGTTTGATTTTTAAGCTCATAAGTCTCAGCGCCCATATCTTCACCGAAGAAAGAGCCAACACTTACGCTAATTGTTTCGAATGATTTAGAACCTACTTGGAACTGCTCAGTACCAAACGAACCATCCATCAACTTACGACCACCAAACGTTGTCGTTGAAGCAATACGGTCTAATTCGCGTTGTAACTGTACAACCTCTTCTTGTAACGAAGCACGGTCACCGTCTGAATACGTACCATTTGCCGCTTGAATGGCAAGGTCACGCATACGTTGTAGGATATTAGTACTTTCTTGTAATGCACCTTCAGCAACTTGTGCCATCGAAATACCATCATTAGCGTTACGAGTAGCAACGTTAAGACCGTTAATTTGCGATGTCAGTTTATTGGAGATTTGCATACCAGCCGCATCATCTTTGGCTGAGTTAATTCTCAGACCTGATGATAAGCGCTGCATTGAGGTAGTGAGACCCTCAGTCGATTTATTTAGATTACGTTGGCCGTTAATAGAGGCAACGTTTGTGTTTATATACATACCCATCTTAGTATCTCCTCAATGATGGAATTTGTTTTCATCTATACTGAAAGCATTAACCGTGCCAACTAGATATAATCAAACAGTGATAAATTTTGCACTCTTGCAAATGCTTGCTGTGCTGCTTGCAATCCCACCCGAGAGTTCTCAAGGTTTGTAACAGCTTCGTACACATCTATTTCTTCTAAATCAGCCAGCGTTATTTTTGTTGCTTCTTTAAATAGCAACTGAGCATCACCTTCATTACTAATCGAATTCATCCGCGCGCCAATTTGTGAGCGCGTATTATCAATGTTGGTTTGAGCGTTGGTGACTTCTTCGAGTAAGGCGCCGAGTACGTCCGCACGGCGGTTATTCTCAGGGCGATCTAGGCGAATTGTTTCAGGAAAGTTTGGTGCTGGCGCAGGCGGAATTGTGGTTTGATTACCAGCAGCACCAGCCACTGTGATTTCAATCCCATTAAATTCAAGCAGCGTCCCAGCAGGGTTATAAGCTTGTGCAGAAACTGGCGTGGCAAGCACCGTTGGCGGAGTGGTACTGCGGTCAACTTCTCGCACTTCCACTTGTCCAGCCGATGGAAAGACCACTTCAAAATCAGCAAACTTATGTTCATCCGGAAACTTAATATTTCCTCCGGCAATACTTACCGTAGAGGCGGCAAGGGGTTTTGCCGTATAACCTGTACCAGTAATAGACATTGCATCAATGGCTTGCTGAAACATCCAAAGTACACTGGTTTCATCCGCTTTTTTATCTGGCTGCATATCAAAAACATCACCTGCTTGAGGTGGATTGTTGACATCGGTTTTGACCGAAATACCCTGAAACTCAATTTCATCCCCAGGGCTGTAACCATATGGACCATTTACAACATTTGGCGCAGGCAGCGATACATCAACAACTTGCCATGTATCTGCTTGCGGCGGCACCGCACCTGAAAACTGAATTTGATATGTATTAGCCGGTGCTGTTGGCGCGCGATATTCTGCGCCATCAGTTACAAAACCAAGAGAAACTTGTGCACCACTTGCTGCTGCGCTAGCTGGTCGATAATGACTAAATTTTGACGCAACATTCGAAGCAAATGAATTACCAGGCTCAGTAACCGCAACATCAAAACTTGGCGCAATCAATACTTGGCGCTGACCGCTATCACCTTGATAATCAAAATATCCAAAAGAATCAGATTGATAAGGTTTAGTACGAGTTTGAAAACCAGAAAACATATAATCACCGTTAGCATTTTTCTGATTTACAATCCCTTCATATTCTTCATAACGTGATGCAATTTGTTCACGATAAGCAATTAATCCATCGTTATCGAGCGCACCATTAATTGCGCCACTTAAGCTTTCTTGTAGACGCAATAAAATGTTATTCATTGATGTTAAAGAAGTTTCAGCTTCACGGTTGTAACGATTGGCGGTCGATTGTGCATCTAGGTAACGGCTTGAAACATCAAGCTCTTTTTTAAGCTTAATAATGCTATTTGACGCAACCGGATCGTCAGATGGACGAATTACTTTTTTACCTGACGAAAGTTCTTCTTGAGCGCGATCTAAGCTTACTTGACGCGATTGTAAACTCGCTAAAGAACGCTGATAAAAGTTTGCGGTACCAATTCTCATATCTGACTCCTATCGTACGGCTTGCAGCAAGCTGTCAAATGTTTCATTGGCAATCGAGATGATCCGCGCTGCGGCAGAATAAGCTTGTTGGTATCGGATCAAATTTGCCGCCTCTTCATCAAGATTAACGCCTGAAATCGCCGCCATACGCTGCTCAGCACCCGCGAGTAATACAGCAAATGAGTCGGCATTTATTTTCCCACTCTGGGTTTTAACCCCAACAAAAGTAACCAATTCGGCATAAGACTCAGAGAAAGTATTGGTGCCACCATCTAAGGTTTTTTTATTCTGATACTCGAGCATTATCAATGCATTAGAGTTATCACCTGGGCCAAATTTTTTCTCGTCAAATGGCGCAGTGCCACCTTGATTAGTGATATTAAAAACTTCATTACCTGCCAGCTGCCCTTTGAGTTCTAGGCGCATACCTGGCAAATCAATGACTTGATCTGAAGGAATATTAAACGGGCCACCAGCTGGTGCAGCTAATGGATTGCCAGCAGAATCTTGAATGCTGTATTGTGTGCCTGTAGCATCAACCACAACTCTAATTTGAGGGTCCAGAGGAGGTGGAAAATTAGCTTGGTTTGGAAAGTTGGCATTGCTTGTATCTGTAATTTCATACAAGGATAATTCAACATTATTTGGATTAGTTGGCGCACTGACATCAAGAGCATTGCCCGCTGCAGCGACTAAATTAGGGTCTTCTAAGGTACGTTCTATTTCACGTGAACCCGAATATGTTGCACGAATTAAAAAACGATCTCCCACAGCTAAATTATTTTTAGCTATGTTAATATTTAAACCAGTATCTGGAATTTCTAACCTATCATTGGTCGGTGGAGACATCGCGGCAATATCAGCTGGGGTATAAGTTGCTAATACATTTTTGTCTTTGTCAGAAACAACCAAATTACCGGTTTGATCAACCTCCATCAAATATTCCTCGCCAGTAAGCAAAGAGGCATTGGTGATATTGACTGAAAAATCACTGGCTGTTGGATTTTGTTTTGAATTAAGCGTTCGAGTAAGCGCAACTTGAGGGTCATTAATATCTTTAAATAAATTAGTTCCCTCATCGCCATTTAAATCACGACCAAGTGATTGCTGACGATTAAATGCATCAGCGTAAGCTATGGCAATTTTGCCCATGTCACGAATAGCAGGTAGTAATAACTCTTCACGAATTTTAAATAAGCCGCCAAGTGAACCACCATCAAGTTGGTTGGTAACAATGGCTTTATTCGGTGCGCCAGGCGTTGGAGCTATGCCTACTTCAAGTTTGTTGCTATCAAATTCATTACGTTCAACCGATAGCGGCACCGCAAATGTGCCCGCCACTAGCGTTAAACCGGTGCCAACAGTTAAATTAATGGTGCCATCAGGTAAATCGATAATGTTTACCTGTACTTTCTCACTGAGCTGACTAACCAATAAATCGCGTTTATCGAGTAAATCATTGGCAGGAAAACCATTTTCAGCGACCGAATTAGCAACCGCTATTTCCCCATTTAACTGGCCAATTCGAGCTGTGATTTCGTTAATTGCGGCAACAGTGGTTTTAATTTCTTGATTAATATTACCTAAATGCTGCTGCTCTACTTCACTAAACATGTTGTTAAACCGTTTAGCCGTAGACTCAGCTGAACTTAAAAACACATTTCGCGCAGAAATAATAGTTGGGTCTTCTGTAATACCGTTGATGGCATTAAATGACTCTTCAATGCTTTTAGTGATCCCTGTGTCAGTATTGGCTAAAAAATTATCGAGTCGGCTGGCATTCGTTGTTTGGGTATTGTTATAGTTAAATTGGCTTTTGTTATAAATTACTTCAGTATACGAAAACTCATTAAAAGCCCGAGAAATGGAAGAAACTTGAGTACCATTACCAAGAAATACGCCACCAAATGGAATACCAACGGTCGATATTTGTTCTACCGTTTGGCGGTTATAACCAGTGGTATTCACGTTGGCAATATTATGGCCCGTGGTATCGAGCCCTTTTTGTGCGGCCGCTAAGCCAGAAACACCCGTTCCAAGAATCCCAAAACTCATCTAAATTTACTCCGTAAACTTTGCTACTTCGTTACTTAACATTCGCTTCACCCCCTGCTGTAAACCATCACTATTTAGGATCCCGATGATTTTCTTCGCGTAATTTGGGTCTGTGGCGTAACCTGCTTCTTGTAACTTATGCAAAAAGCGCTCCATGTTATTAGATTCTTTTAATGCCTCTTGATAACGGCCTCCTGACGATAAAAAATTAACAAAGTCATCAAAGCTTTCTTCGATATTTTGATAAGCGCGAAATGCGGCATTTTTCTTCACCGCAATGCCGTCCTCATACTCCAACGTTACTTTTTTTACAGAGTCACCTTGCCAGTTGCCACCGGCTTTGATGTTAAAAAGGTTGTTACTCGATTCACCATTTGGCGTATTGATAATATGTTTACCCCAGCCAGTTTCGAGCGCTGCCTGTGCAATCATTACCGCAGGATTAAGATTGAGTTTTTCAGCAGCCGATTTAGCCTTATGCCACAGCGATTCGATAAACGATTCTTGGGAGTCAAACTCGGGACGAGCTGAATTACTCGCAGCGCTGACTTCACTCGTTTGCTCATCAAGTTTTGCTTGCGCTTTTTGCGCTGCTAAAAATTGCTGATTAATCCAAGTCGGTAGTGCCGTATTCGTGGTACGTTTGATTGATTCACCTTCAGCTAACGACGCAACAGGATTATTCAATGTGGCATCAGCGCGCAAAGTAGATGCTGGGCGATAATTCTTATAATCTGGGCTTAATTGCTCAACAATTAAATCCGCTAACCCTAACGAGCCATTAGAAGAAAGCTCCATCGTTAGCTGTTGATCGTGCATGTCTTGGTAGAATTTGGTCGATTCACTATTAAAAGGGCTGTCTGATTCAAACGCCTCATTGGCTTTACGCATACTTTTGAGCAGCATATTCATGAAAATAGATTCAAAATGTTGCGCCGCTTTTCGCAGTGCTTCTTTTTCATTTCCTTGACCACTTTTAGCGTCATGTCGCAGATCATTAAGACTATTGAGGTCAAAATAACTACTGGGCGAAGCGTGATTTATTTCATTCATAACGGTTTGTTGACACAAGGGAACATAACAAGGTCAATGCAATTGAAATGCCAAGTTAAAAGCGAGGTTATAGACTGATTTAATTAATAAAAATTTATACTGCTGGTTGAAAAGCAAAAAAATAACTTTTTTTGAGCCAAACTAAAAATAAAAAAACGAGCTTAACTAGCCCGTTTTTATTAATTGCTACAAAATTAAATACTCGGTTTTGCCGCTAAATGACAATCAACTGGCCACTTATTGCCCCAGCTTCTTTAAGTGCCTCTAAAATAGCCATTAAATCCCCCGGCGCCGCGCCAACTTCATTAATTGCTCGCACCAAATCATCTAAACTGACTCCAGGATTAAATACAAAGGCCCGCGAGTCATCTCGAGAAACATCTATAATGCTTTGTGTTGTGACCGTCGTATCGCCCGTTGCAAGAGGGTTTGGTTGAGAGACATCTTGGTTTTCTGCAATTGTGACCGTTAAACCACCATGAGTAATCGCAGCGGGTTGTAATTTAACATCTTTACCAATCACAATAGTGCCAGTTCGTGAGTTAACTAAAATTTTGGCTGACGTATCTGCCGGTTTAAACTCAAGATTTTCAAGGGTTGATAAATACGCAACTCGCTGCGATACATCCCTAGGTGCAATAACCCGAACCGATGCTGCATCTTGTGCACTAGCTGAATTAGGGCCAACCAAATTATTGATGGTTTCGGCTAATCGTTTTGCAGTGGTAAAATCTGGGCGATGCAAATTGAAAGTAATAAAATCACCTTGTGAGAACGGGTTTGGCACAGCTCGCTCAACAGTTGCACCATTTGGCACTCTACCAACGGTTGGCGTATTAACTAAAATTCGACTGCCATCTCCACCTTCAGCTCCTAAACCACTGACAATAAGACTACCTTGAGCAATCGCATAGACATTACCATCAATCCCTTTTAAAAAAGTTTGTAACAATGTACCGCCACGTAAACTGCCCGCACTGCCGATAGATGACACTGTGACATCTATTGTTTGCCCAGGTTTTATAAAAGGGGGTAATTTTGCATGCACCGCGACGGCTGCAACATTTTTAATTTTAGGTTTTAAATTATCAGGTAATGCAATACCAAAACCACTTAACATAGCTTTAAAGGTTTGTTCGGTAAATCGGCTTTGCTCACCGGTACCAGGCAAACCTACCACTAAACCATAACCGACCAATTGATTGTCTCGCACCCCTTCAACCATTGAAACATCTTTGATGCGCTCAGCAACACTCGCGGTGCTAAAGAGTAATAAAAATAGCGCGATTGAGCATAGAAAATTTTTCATTTAACTTCCCCTTAAAAAGGAAATAATGCACTCATAAAAAAGCGCGACAACCAACCACTGCTTTGAGCATCTTGAAGATCCCCTTTACCAGAATACTGAATACGGGCATTCGCGATACGATTTGATTCCACAGTATTATCGGCAGCAACATCAGATGCACGAACAACCCCCTCTAAACGAATAAACTCTTCACCCGTATTTAGCGTGAGCCACTTTTCGCCTCGGATCATTAAATTACCATTGGGTAAAACACGCATCACATTAACTGAAATATTACCGCTTAAGCTGTTAGATTGATTGGACTTTGCATCCCCTTTGTATGAGGAATCGGACTTGAGCCCCAACTCAATACTTTGACCACCAATATTAACGTTTTTGCCACCAAGGCCAACGAGTGGGTTTAAAGCAATATCAGTCGCTTTGCCGCTTTCGGTTTTGGCACTTTTAGATGCTTGAGTTGACTCATTAAGCATGACGGTAATGATATCGCCAACACGAACCGCTTTTTTATCGCTGTATAAATCGTTTGAATTATAAGCATCAAATAAGGAACCGGTTTGCACCATAGGTTCTGTTTCAGCTTCTGCTGGAATAGGGGTAAAATAAGGATCATCGACAATAACATTGCGATTGCCAGTCGACACACAGCCAACTGAGAGAAAAATAGCACACAAACTAATTAGAGTATTTTTCATGACCCTCTCCTACTGCTTAAAGTTGTTGATTAATGAAGTTCAACATCTGATCAACTGATGAAATTACTTTTGAGTTCATTTCATAAATACGTTGGGTTTCAATCAAGTTCACTAATTCTTCGGTGGTATTTACATTCGATGTTTCAAGCGCACCTTGTACAATGACACCTAAGCCATCGGCACCGGGGTTACCCTGAATGGGCGCACCACTTACCGCTGTTTCGGTAAATAAATTTTGCCCCATCGGCTCAAGACCTGATGGATTAATAAAATCCGAAATCGTGAGCTGTCCAATGACCACGTTATCGGCCTGACCACGAACACGCACCGATACTTCACCGTCTTGTGAAATAGTAAGTGACTGCGCATCATTAGGAACATTCATTTCAGGCTGTACAGGAAAACCAGCACCCGATGTCACCACTCGGCCATCACCATCAGTAGTAAATTGGCCAGCACGTGAATACGCTAAACTACCGTCGGGTAATAACACCTCAAAAAAACCTTGACCTTGGATCATCCAATCCATCGAGTTATCTGTGGTGATCATATTGCCTTGAGAAAAGTTTTTTTGCGTGGCGACTACTTTAGTACCCGCACCGAGCATTAACCCGGAAGGCATTTCGGTGTCTTGTGACGAGCGACCACCTGGTTGATTAATATTTTGATAAAGCAAATCTTCAAATACTGCGCGGCTCTTTTTATAGCCAACAGTACTCGCATTCGCTAAGTTATTTGAAATAACCGAAATATCAGTTTGTTGGGCGTCAAGCCCGGTTTTACTAATCCACAATGCCGGATGCATAATTTATTCTCCGTCAACTACTAAATAATTCGTAATAAAGAAGCCTGACTTTCGTCCATCTTCTCTGCTGTTTTCATCATCTTGACTTGTAATTCGAACTGGCGCTGATGCGCTATCATGCCAACCATTTCATCAACTGGGTTAACATTCGACATTTCTAACGCGCCACTTATTACCTGCACTTCTAAATTGGTGTCACAAAAGTCACATTGATCTTTAAAGGTCGATTTATCTTTTGGACGAAACAGACCATCTAAGCCTTTTTCGAGTAAATTTTGATTTTGTGGTACGACAACTTTTAAGCGCTCCACATCTTCTAAAAAGCTAGCAGGCGCGCCTTGTGGCCGGACTTGAATAGTGCCATCGGTGCTGATTTGAACTTTTTCAAGCGGCACCGGCAGGATAATCGGACCACCTTCGCCAATCACAGCTTCGCCTTTAGCGGTGAGTAATTGCCCTGTGCTGGTGATCTGTAAATTGCCACCACGAGTAAAGGCTTCTTCACCGTTTTGATCTTGAACGACCAACCATCCGCCGCCACTGACAGCAACATCAAGATTGCGCCCTGTGGTTGATAAAGCGCCCATTGCCATTTTAGAACCAGGTCGCTCTTCCATTGCAAAAACGCGCGTTGGTAAGCCTTCGCCAAATGCTTGCATCGAACGGGCTTGCTCAAAATCAGACTTAAATCCAACGGTTTTTGCGTTAGCCAAATTATTGGCATTGACCGCAACTCCGAGTAAATTTTGTTTTGCGCCGCTCATGGAGATATAAAGCAATTTATCCATTTCAATACGCCAAAAATTTGATACTTAGTCTATCAAAGCAATATTAATGCCAAAAAAAATGGCCATCATAAGATGGCCATTTTTAATGCAAAAACTGATTATCGGATCTGCAGGATGTTTTGTGATATTTGGTTATTTACTTCAAGCGCACGAGAGTTGGCTTGGAAATTACGCTGCGCAGCAATTAAGTCAACCAGCTCACCGGTTAAGTTGACGTTCGCTTGCTCGAGCGTACCTGAACGAATTGAACCAAATGTACCTGAGTCTGGCTCACCCGCTAACGCTTCACCCGATTCACGACTCGGGGTCCAAGAGGTATTTCCGATTTGGGTTAAACCTTGCTCATTAGGAAAACGCGCTAAAGCTACTTTACTAATTGCTTGTGCATCACCATTTGAATATTTAGCTTCAATTAAACCATCACCACCAATTGAAATCCCCGTTAAACGACCAACGGTTTGGCCATCTTGACTAAGCGCAGTAATTTCAAACGCTGATGAGAACTGCGTTAAATTACTCATATTGATATTAAATTGTTGATCCGGATTCGCGCCGTTTGTTACCACACTTGCGCCATCATATGGGGCTGTTGGTGGCGGTGTAATAGTTACGTTAAGCGGCGTACCTAGCGGCTCTGTTTTTGGCACCGGAAAAGTTGAAGCAACGGGAGAACCCGATGAATCAAACTGTAATAACATGCCGGTATGAGACGTTGGATCGCCCACCGGATCGCCGGTTGAGAATGTCCGAGCATCAGGCGCACCACCAGATAATAGATCGTTACCTAGATCAACCTTTTTCTGCACTCCAGCATCATCGGTTACTGTCGAAAACATCACCCATGAATTAGCATTTGTTGCGTCATTCGGATCGGCTGGTAACGCATCAAAACCAGAGCCTGGTACCGTCGCAGCCGCATTAGTCGTGGTAGGATCGGCCACTTTGACATAATAAAATGAAGCAATACGGCTATTACCTAACGAATCATAAATAACCGTTGAAGTTGATGCTGTGTATGTTGTGGTATCAAGTGGATTAAATTTATAAGGATCTAACGCTTTAGCATTGGAGTCTAAATTAAAGCTCATATCCACCGCACCAGTTGCCGATGGTGAACCTGCACTATCTGGAATTTGAATTGGTGCCGTTGTACTTAAACTAACCGATTTAACCGAGCCATCTTCATTTACAGGTAAACCTTGTAAAAAATCACCACCTGCGGTCACTAAGCGATTATCAGCATCGAGTTTAAATGCACCACTTCGAGTATAGGTAAAATCACGACTCAGTGGACTATCTGTGGTGACAAAAAAACCATTACCGTTAATTGCCATATCTAAAGCGTTAGAGGTAAAGAGTAAACTGCCTTGATGAAATTGTTGTGCTACAACCTGAGTTAAAACACCTTCACCATTTTGCGTTTTAGCATTTGAAAATAAGGAGGTCGAGAATACATCCGCAAACTCTGCTCTTGATTCCTTAAAACCATAAGTATTGACGTTCGCAATATTATTTGCGGTTACATCAAGATCTTTTTGCGCAGCTTTTAAGCCACTTAATGCGATATTGAATGACATAATTAACCTACCCTATTAACTTACTTCTAAAACGTCTTGGAATTTAACACTGCCAAGGCCATTAAAATTGAGGACTAAGCCTGTACCATTTTGTCCCATACTCACACTGTCAACTCGAGAGCGTGCTTGTACCGATAGTTCAACATGTCTGGCTTTTAATACACCGTTTTCGTCTGGTACGTTTTGCATTAAACCTACCGCACGAATTTTATACATTCCTTCAGGAACAACATTTCCCTGAGAATCCTTACCATCCCAAGCAAACTCAATATTGCCACCATTTGAAGCAGGTAACGGAATTTCACCCACCACAATGCCACGCTCATCTTCAATACGGACTTTGATATCTGAGGCTGGTCCTTCTAAAGGAATACGGCCTGTAATTGGTTCACCTGGGGTATTTTGCACATAATGCGTATCTATTAAGACGTTACGACCAACTAAACTCGATGCCTGTAACGCTTGGTTTGAAGTCATAGAAACGGCAAATTGATCAAACTTAGTGGCCATATTGCTGACACCTTCAGCAATAGACATATTGGTCATTTGCGCCATCATGGCTTCATTGTCTGTTGGGTTCATCGGATCTTGCATTGATAGTTGTTTTGTCATCAGCGTAAAAAAATCCGATTGTGAAAGTTCATTCGCCTCTTCAGCTGTTTGAATTTTCTCGTCTTTAGTGCTTCTTAAACTATCGACAAAACTACTACTTTGTGACCCATTGATAGGATTAAACATTGCAAACTCCTATTAGCGTTGACCAAGCATTATTGTTTTACTTAACATACTTTTTGCCGCATCAGCTAATTGTACGTTCGTTTGATATGCTCGAGAGGCCGAAATCATATTCGCCATTTCCTCAACCACATTGACATTAGATTTGTAAATAAAACCATCTTTATCTGCCATTGGGTGAGTTGGATTAAATTCAATTTGAAGTGGCTTATCACTTTCAACAATGCCTAGTACTTTCACTCCCACAGATTCCCCTTGTTGGGAAGCGGCAGCTTTTGTCAACTCAGCGGCAAAAACTGGATGTCTTGCTCGATAGGTTTGATCAATACTAGAGCTCACACTATTAGCATTAGACATATTACTTGCCGTGGTATTTAAGCGCACCGACTGTGCACTCATTCCCGTTGCTGATATATCAAATACGTTAAATAAACTCATAATTAAGCTCCTTGACTACCTAAGGCTTTTTTCAAGCCCTGAATTTTACCAGTCATGAATCTGAGACTTGCCTGATACTCTATTGAGTTTTGTACATACAAGTTTCGTTCCACTTGTACATCAACAGAGTTACCATCGCCGGTATCTGGCTGATTTGGATTACGAAATTGACTAATTGAATCTATTGAAGAAGTATTGATACTAAAATGCTTTTCATGAGTACGGCTCAATTGACTACTCTGGGCAGATTTGGCACTTTTAAGCGCTTGTGCAAAATCGATGTCTTTTGCTTTATATCCAGGAGTGTCTGCATTGGCGATATTACTCGCTAATACTTCAGCACGCTGCACTCTGGCTAACATCGCATTGGGATGGATCCCAAATGCTTTATCAAAACTGATAGCCATAACTTTCTCCAATAAATTGACTTAGAAAAAGCAATGCAAATGATAGGCCAACTCAAAAGAGTTGGCCTAAAAATGAAGATTTTGAAGAGGAATTAAGTGCGTTTTTGGTAAATTATACCTGGATTACAACGGATCATTTCAAATTCGTTGCTTAAACCAGTCATCGATTCTGAAGCACCTAAAAATAAATAACCTTTAGGATTTAGCGATTGGGCAAACTGAGCAATTATCTTGGCTTTTACATCAGGAGCAAAATAAATCAATACGTTGCGACAAAAAATAATGTCGAACTTACCAAGCAACGCATATGAATCAAGTAAGTTGAGATGGCGAAAACTAACATTTTTACGAACACTGTCATTCACCTTCGCCATGCCACGCTCACTATTTTGAAAAAACTTAGTGCGACGTTCAGCCGATAATCCCCTCGCTAACGCCAAAGAATCATATTCTGCATTTTTACACAAATCCAGCATGGTATTTGAAATATCTGTACCTATAATTTGTGCACCTTGCGATAATGCACCCGGTTTTTGGGCTTGATATTCTGCTACCGTCATCGCTATCGAATAAGGTTCTTGCCCAGAAGAACTTGCCGCAGACCAAATTTTTATTGGCCGACGTAAATCTTTAAGTTCTGGGAATAGTTTTGTCTTTAATAATTCAAATGGATATTGATCGCGAAACCATAATGTCTCATTGGTAGTCATGGCATCAACCACTGCGGCACGTAATTGCCGTTCCCGTGGACTTAAGGTTTTATTGACAAGTTCAGACAAAGATTCCACTTCAAAGCGAGTCATTAAAGGCCCTAAACGACTTTTAACTAAATAGAGTTTATTGTCGCCAAGCACAATACCACATTGCTGCTCCAAAAAAGTGCGAAACTTATCATATTCACTTTGTTCTAGATGTTTATTACTCAAACGAATTCACCTGCATTAATTAGTCGCAATGGACCCATTTCTTGACCGCGGTTGCTAATTCATCAGGATTAAATTTAGCAATAAAGTCATCCGCGCCTACCTTTTCGATCATCGCCTGATTAAATACTCCACTTAAAGAAGTATGCAGAATCACATGTAAAGGAGCGAGCTTAGGATCCGCTTTAATTTCGGCTGTTAATGTATAACCATCCATTTCAGGCATTTCAACATCAGAAATTAATAGCGCTACACGCTCAGTGATATCATGTTTACAATCTTGAGCTGCTATTTCACGTAAACGAATTAATGCTTCTTTACCATTTTTTGCCAGCTCAGTCTGCACACCCAAAGGCTCTAAAGCGCGCTTAACCTGATTTCGAGCAACAGCAGAATCATCAGCAATAAATACAATACGCTCGCCTAAATCCCGTTTCATTTCGCCATCATCTAAAATTGCGGCGTTTACTTCGGTATTAACTGGGCAAATTTCATTAAGAATTTTTTCAACATCGAGTATTTCAACCAGCTCTTTTTCTATTTCAGTCACAGCAGTCAGATAAGAATAACGGCCAGAACCAGAAGGAGGTGGCATTATTGCCTCCCAATTCATATTGACGATTCGCTCGACTGAACCTACAAGAAACCCTTGAACAGAACGATTGTACTCAGCAATAATTACAAAACTGTTTTTTACATCTTCAATGCGTGGGCCGCCAACCGCCAGAGATAAGTCAATAACCGAAATGGTTTGACCACGTATATGAGCGACACCACGAATGAAATGGTTTGATTTTGGTAGAGCAGTCAAATTTGGGCATTGAAGAACTTCGCGGACTTTAAAAACATTAATACCAAAACGTTGGCGACCTCTTAATCTAAATAACAATAGTTCCAATCTATTTTGTCCAACCAGCTGCGTGCGCTGGTTAACCGAGTCTAAAACTCCCGCCATTTTAATCTCCTCGACAAAAACAAAACTTACGGAATGGTTTTTGCTTAATGTTAGTTATAGTACAGCAAGCGCCTGAAAATTGACGCAAAATATTTATACCCTGTTTTCAACCTAAAGCATAGTCGAAACCATATGAGTTTGTTTAAAAATAACTGTTCGAAAATAGTTTTAATTGCATTAACGTTACTATTGTCTACAAAAGCAACAAATGCAAAAACTTATAGCAGCACTGAGTTGCAAAACCTTGCCATCGAGTTTATCTCAAGTCAGCAAGAACCACTGACGAATGGCGAGCGTAATTTTAGTGCCTCAAAACTGGACGATCGCATTGATGAACGCCACTGTGAGTCTGAACTTGAAATCAGTAGTGCAAATGCCAATTACAGTAATCGGCAGACCACAGTACAAATTAAGTGTTTAGATGAAATAAAGTGGTTGCAGTATGTTCAAGTGCGAACCACCGAGCTTGCCGAAATAGTGATTACCCAAAATCCCATTGCAAAAGGCCAGTTAATTACTGCGCAAGATATTGTTACAGAAATGCGCCCAACTCATTTAGTTCGCAATCAAAATATTGATGATATCAAGATGCTCATAGGCAGCAGAGCAACTCGCTCAATCAGAGCCGGAAACCCAATAAACTTGAATCAAATTTGTATGATTTGCAAAGGTGACAAAGTCACTATTTACGCAAAACAACCTAATTTAGTGATAAAAACTAATGGTGAAGCGCTCGAGAATGGTTTGTTAGGCGAAAACATTAGTGTGCAAAATAGTAAATCTGGCAAAAAAATTCAGGCGCAAGTAATGAATACTAATGACGTGATAGTGAACCTATAGCATTGAAATAAAATAACTTTACGTGTTATTTTTAGCTTTAATTATTATTCCTATTAACCACAAGATCCACTATGATGTAAAAGTGCTTAATAAACTAAATTTATGCTAAAGTATTCCAGCACGTGGCCGATACTAAAGTACTAGCTTTAATAGGTTTGGGAAAGATCATGGTAAATCAAGTAAATAGCAGAAATTCGCATAATGTCACTTATGCTGACAACAAACAGCAAACTGTCAGTAGTGATAAAAGTAATGCGGCATCATTACCACAAAGCCCAACAGCGGCTAAAACTCCGGCAGATTCAGTCGTGATCACAGCTCAGGCTCAGCAAATTAAAAACTTGCAAGTAAAAGCTGAAAGCACGCCTGGTTTTGACACTAAAAAAATGCACGAGTTGAAAAAAGCAATTAGTGAAGGCAGCTACCAAATAGATGCTGAGAAACTAGCTAAAAATATCGCAAACTTCGAGTTTAATTTATATGGTTGATAGTTATGCCGATCACAGTGTAGTTACAGCCATTCTTTTGCAACAAAAAGAGAACATGCTCGCGCTTGAGAATGAACTCAATGCTGAAATTGCAGCCATTAGTACACGTGATGCAGATAAACTAACCGAAAGTGCCAATGCAAAATTAATGCTGTTGGAAAAAATTCAGAAGAAAGATAAACAATTGCAATCGTGCTCTTTAGCACAAATGACAATAGAATCTGAAGATATTGCAGCGCTTGTTGAAGAAATAAAAACCTTACTTAGTCATTGCCAACAACAAAATGAAATCAATGCACATGCAGCACACCAAACCAGCATTGCAGTGAATAAAGTGAAAGACATTTTGCTTGGTGCAAATAAGGTACTCACTTATGGCAAAAAAGGTGCTGCAGAAGGCGGCTCATTGCTCGGAAAAGGAATTAAAGCTTAGCTTTTTTTGCACATAAATAAATTATAAAAGCTAAGCAATATATGATGTTAGTAATACGTCACTTTTTTAACACTTCTTGGTTTCACTTCCCCAATATACAAATCGTATACTAGCTTCATATCAAGCTCTAACTCTGTGGCATAAGTATCGCCAACTGCATAAGACTTCACGACCTTTGCACCTCGAACAACCCCATTAACTTGCGCATTTAATGAATCATTACTCGCGACCATCGCGCGCACTGAGGTGCTGGCTGTAATTTTTTGGCCATATACCTGCTCTGCAAGTTCTCGATAGGCCTCTAGTTTTGATGCTTTAATAGCCAAAATAGATTTTTGCTGCTCACTTTTACCTGGCTGCAAACTAATCGGTGCATATCCAACCGCTTTCAAAACAGGGAAAGAGTCAGGTTGTTGATAAGCGTATTCAATATGTTTATCAAATAGTTGCGCACAACCAGATAGACTTATCATCACACTTGTTAAAATAGCAATTCGTTTCATCATGATTCACTTATTGAAAATACTTAGTAAACTTTATGCACAATACATGCCCAAAATAACAAAACAAAATTCATGGTACATAAATTGCTTTTACCCGATAAGTACATAATTTAAGGGCTGTTCAATGAGTAAATATCTTCTCGCACTGCTATTTTTTTCGTGCGCAAGCCTAAATGCGCAGTGGTATGAGTCAACAGGCCAAGCACAAATACGCGATGGCGATACTAAAAGCGCTAAATCACGTGCTACTGAAGATGCCATAAAACAGGCGCTTGTCTATGCTGGTGCATCCGTTTCAAGCATACAAAGCGTTGCTGATGGCGTTATCATGCAAGATCAGCTAAAAGTGCGCTCTCACGGTGAAATAAACAATATTGAAATGATTGATGAAACCTATTCTGCTGATTATGTTTCAGTCACCTTAAGGCTTGATATTTTTGCCCAAGACAAACAATGTTTTGCATCGGAATTTAAAAAATCCGTCGCAATTACTCAAACCCAATTTAATAATAGAGAGCATGCGCTTGAAGGCCAAATTTTTGACATCAACAAAGCCTTTAGCGAACGCTTATACCAAACCATTAAAAATAACGAACAAGCACTCTCACCTAGGGCCTATTTCAAAAAAGCAATACGGGTCAACAATTACTTTACCGAACAACTACAACTCGATCCGCGTATGATTGAGCAGATAGCCGATACCACCAACAGTCAATATGTGTTGTTATCGCAAATCTCTGATACCTCTATGGGCGAACAACAAAACTCCAAACTACTCTTTTGGCAAGATAGACAATTCGAGCGCTTTTTTTCCATCGAATTTATTTTAATGAACGCCCTGACCCATGAGTTAGTTTGGCAACAAGATTATCAAACCAGTGGGGTTTGGCGTTTTGACAAAACCGCCCGTCCAGATGTATTTAGCAATAAATTTTGGCGCTCAGAATTCGGCTCTGCCATTGACCAACTGACTCGCCAAATAAGCTTAGAGCTTCGAGATACACTGAGCTGCTTGCCATTACAAGGACAAATAAGAAACATTACCGACAATACTATAGTTATCAATTTAGGCTCAGAACAAGGGGTCAAAAAAGGTCAAAGCTTCGCCATTGCATATAAATCAAATATTCTCGATACCAACGGACAATCAAGACCTTACATAATCGAAAGCAATAACAAAGTAAGAATTGAACAAGTATTTCAGCACTCAGCAATAGCGAGTAGTATTTCTGATGAATTACTTGCCAATATTCAGCGAAGTGACTTGGTGCTCTTAATTGAATGGCAAGAGCCTGAGTTATAAGCAGATTAACTACTACTTCATTTAAATTTGGGAAACGACTCAAATTACTTAAAGTATTAGATGAAAAAATATGATAACAACAAGATTCAATCTAATAAATCGATTCAAAAAATCAATACAATCAATTATGCAAAAATAAACATTTAGGGCACACTACAATTCATCAACGCATTTGAGAGATTAAACCATGTTACAAGATAAAACAGGCCAACATATTCCAACAGTGACTTTTCCATTTCGTAAAGACGATCAATGGCACGCCATTACGACAGAAGAAATCTTTAAAGGCAAGAATGTAATTGTTTTCTCATTGCCAGGTGCGTTTACACCCACCTGTTCTTCAACCCATTTACCTCGTTACAATGAACTTGCGCCGATTTTTAAAGCAAACGGCATTGATAGTATTATTTGCATGTCGGTCAACGATACCTTTGTTATGAATGCATGGGTCAAAGATCAAGAAGCCGACAACATCGACGTTATTCCTGATGGCGCAGGATTATTCACTGAAGCCATGGGCATGTTGGTTGATAAAAGTGACATTGGTTTTGGCAAACGTAGCTGGCGTTATTCGATGTTAGTAAAAGATGGCGTGATTGATAAAATGTTTATTGAGCCTGATTTACCAGGCGATCCATTTGAAGTATCTGATGCCGATACCATGCTCAATTATATCAACCCAAATCAAGAGCCGTGTAAAGCAATCACATTAATTACCAAACCAACATGTCCTTATTGCCATAAAGCTAAGTTATTGTTAACTGAAAACAATATGCCATTTGAAGAAATTGTTTTAGGAAAAGATGCCTCGCTAACCAGTTTAAAAGCGCTATCTGGGCGCCAAACTGTACCGCAGGTATTTATCGATGGCGTGCACATTGGTGGCTCAGACGATTTAGCCGAATTTTTAGCCCGCTAACAACTCGTTAATTTCATAAAGCTGTATTTGATAAGCAAAACCTTCGGGTTTTGCTTTTTTTATGGTTTTTAAAAAGTAAGCGTCAAAAAACTGGTAGCCCCTACAGGAATCGAACCTGTAATTGCCCCTTAGGAGGGGGCCGTTATATCCATTTAACTAAGAGGCCTTAGTAACCCTGTGTAATTTAACAAATTTTTTAATTAGCGCCTAGTGATAATTTTGCCTTTTAAACACCGCAAAAACCATCTCACTTTTCAATCAAAAAACAGTCAATTTATTGTCATCACGCACGAATAAAATAAAAAATAAAGCATTATAAATCAAAAAGATACGAACAAAAATAAATTCATAATTCACAACACTTCGGAACACCATTTGCAATATCAAGGTATCGAATGAAAAAGATCTTTTAGATCATAATGTTAATGGTGAATTATGAAAGTTTCAGCCTTTACACTAACAACGGCACTCACGGTTATGCCATCCATGATTGCGGCATCAACGTTTACGAGTATTCTCAGAGTCAGAACAGTATCACCTATCTACACTCATCAAATACAAGAACTTAATTTTGACGATGCCCTTTTAAGTGCTCGTGGTCATTGTGAAATAGAAGTTTCACTAAAAAATACCACCACTAAAATGAATAGCATTGATGATATAGATATAAAACCCTCTTTGAATTCAGATATTTGTAAACCTGATGCTGCGTTAACACCTGCTATATTCAAATTACACGGCCTATCACAAGCCAATATTAATATTCAACTCGTACCCACTTACCAAAACAAGTGGAAATTTGAGCCTCGTGGTATCAGCAGTACCAGCCAGCATTCAAATTCACAATCAAATTTAATTACCAAGTTTTCTATCGAAGGTGAAACCACCTTATATGTAGGAGGAGCACTTACAATAAACAGCGACGAGCGACTTAGGCCATCAGTCGATAATTATTCAGAGTACACAGTCAATATTATTTACTAGTACATAATTTTTACTGGTCTAAAATTTGCATATTTTAAAAGAACCCAATCTAGTTTGGGTTTATTTTCTTGGTATTGAGGCGCACAAAAATGAAAAAATCACTGATTGCATTGTCGGTATTGCTAACGGGCTGTAGTAATTTGCTTTCTCAGTTAAAGTTACCAGATTTACCCGAAACAACACGACTGTGTTTAACACCAAAAGGGGTGTATCACAAATGTGGTAGTGATCAAGCACTGAGTAGTTATACTAATAAGCGCCGTAAAATTTATACTGATACAACAAATGAAGGTTCTGGAAATGGTTCCACAAATGGTAGCGAAACATTTAGTGTAAAACACCATGTAAAATTAGAAGAATACATAGAGCAAATGGTAATGGAAATGCAAATGACCATTAGCGCTCATCAAGTTCGATATCCAATTGCAGTTGCCTCGTTTGTCGAACTCGATACCGATTTAAACATTACCAATCAGCTTGGCCAAGAATTATCCGAATCATTTATTACAGAATTAATGAAAGCTAACTTCCCATTAGCAGAACACCGTGCTACTGGTGAGATTTTAATGACACAAGATGGTGATTTTGTATTATCACGCGACCCTCACCAAGTAAAAGAAGAGCAAAAAATTGGCTATGTTTTGTCAGGTACCTTAACTAAACGTCGTGATGGTATTTTAGTGAATGCTCGAATTGTCGGTTTAAAAACTAATACCATTTTAGCGGCTTCGTCACAGCTTATTCCTAAAATAATTTTGACCGGTTATTAATATCCAGATTGAATGAACTAAGATAAAAAGTTAAATGTTATTGAAAATAATTTAACGTTAAAAACTAAAAAGCCCTGCTTAAAACAGGGCTTTTTAGTAAAAATTAGTTACTTAGTTACTTAGTTACTTCTATGTATTTATACTTAATATCATAATCTATACTGTAATTTGAGCTATGATTTAATGGACCAAAAAATTCAAGCTCCCCTCCCATCTCAATATCAACAATACCAGAAGTGCCTACCATAAATTGAACTGGTACATCATAAACTAGCTGATACTCTTTGAAATCAGATCTAGCGACTCCCTTGGGATTAAATTGAATTAATCCATTCGGAGTTCTTGTTGATTTAAATTCAACCTCTATTAATTTATTTGGCTCAGCAGTAAGTTTAAAAACACCTTTACTTCCTTTATAACTAGAGCAAATATTTCTTTTACCATCCCCGCTCATTGTTTCTGTAGCACTATCAAAATTACAGCTTCCAGCTCTAATATTAACAGTATCAAAATCAACATTAGAGATTTTTTGTAAGATAATATCTCTATTTTCCGCTGTAGCATTTAAAGATATAAATAAAGCAGCAATCATAAGACTTTTAAAACAGCGTTCAGAATTTTTCATAATATACACCACAATATAATTTAATTTACTTTATTAATGTTTTTAACATTCTTCAGGCTACGCACCCAACCATTTAGCCCAACGTTAGTTTCCAATGCAGCTAATGCTTCTTGTTTATTGCTATAAAGACCAATAAACAAGATGATATTCTTTTGATTCTCACCGGTGTAATAATCAAAATCTGCTGGTAGTTTTTTATAGATTTCTTTAGCTTGTTCTAGGCTTTTTACAGCAGCAACCTGTATTGAGAAATAATTATCATACTCAATTTGACTAATCTTGGGATTATTTACCACCTTAGCTAGGTTACTTTTTACCTTCGTTACAAATGAATCTACATTTTGTTCTAATCGTAATTGCTGACTGCTTACTGCTGCTTCATCATAACTACTAAATCCAATGGCAAGTAACTTGAAAAAATTATCAAGGCTAACAACTTGCAATTTTAAGTTTGGTATTTTTCTACTCAATTTATTCAAATCATCCTGAGCATTAGCCTCATTTTCATAAGAACCAAACTGTAAACCCCAGTCATTATTAACTTTCACAGGTACATTCACCTCAGCAATAACATCAGCAGGGATAGTCTCTATTTCATTTTGTTCTATTGAGGGAGCTGTGCTTTCAATTTCTGAAATTACATCAGAACCATTAATTTTTGTTTCAATAAAACTATTTTCAGCTTTAACTTGTGTGAAATTATTTTTAACAACTGTAGCGGACTTCAACTGTACAGGTTTTCTTTTAAAGGTAGATTCTTTAAATATTTTTTTGTCTGCTTTAACAAATATGCCTTTTCCGGCTGTTGTTTGTTCAATCGCAGGATCATAGTTTTCAGTGTTAAATTCTACTTTTTTAACTGCATCAATAGCTACATCATTATTTCTTGCATACACATAAAAAGGCTCAACTTCAACAAACCCCCCTTGAGGCGGTGTCGATAATTCAAAAACCCCTGGTTGACTTTTAAGTCCACGGGCATCTAAGAAAGCAAGGTCTATACGTATATGATAATTACCCGCATTAACATTAGTAAATTCATAATAACCATCATGGCTAGTAATAGTTTTACCTATCAATTTTTGATTATGATCAACTAGTTGAATCTCGACATCTTTAATTGCATCACCAGAATCGTTAATCCCTGAATATAAAAAGCCTATAACATCTGTTTTTATTGTAAAAGGAATATTAGCTTTAATATAACCACCATTGTGGGTATATAAGCTATAACTCGATACGCTTGGTGAGACTCCACGTTTCCAGGCACCAGAGAAGTTAACTACTTTATTGCTAGGCACACCTTGCATTACAACTCGGCCTGTAGAGCCTGTTTTGCGCCCTTTCCAACTTTGATAAGGCCCAAATTCTACGCCCTCTAAGGCTAAATCATTTTCATCGAGAATATTATTGGAGTTTCGATCTAAATAGGCAGTTAAATCGAGAGTTCCACCGCCAAAGAGCCCTCCATTTGCTATTTGTAACTCATTATTAATATGGTCATACCCTAGTGAGAAGTTAACACCTAAACCTATCGACCAATTATGTTCAGAGTCAAATTGAGCTAATGCTGACACATTAAATAATTCAAATGATTTAGTAACACTGCTGGTTACTTCCCACTCATCAGTCCACTCTTTCAAAAGTGGATTGTTCTCATCTAGATAACGAAAATACTCTGCTCTACCATTCATGCTATAGCCATTTTCAAAATCTTTATTAAAATTAATCCTAGTGCTTGTTAAATCAAATGTATCTTCATATTTATAACTTGTTTCCATATTAATTCGACCACCAGCAGCATGGGTTGAAAACCCAAAGCTACCTCTGTAATAGTCCTTTTTATTTTCAACAGGTACATACTCAAGGTTATTATAAAAATTCATATCAAATGTATTCCACGATACTCTAGCATTCACTCTATTTAAGCGAGTTCCCTCTGAAGTATTAATTGCTCCTGCACCTAGGCTGTAGCCAAGCGGGAAAATAAAATCACTGTACCCATTTATATTTGCACTTAATGAGTGAGTATCAAAATCTCTTGATAAATTTCCAGTTTCTATATTTCGTTTAAAATAATTATATCTAAAGCCATAGTTATAACTTTCATTAATTTGACCTAATCCCTCTACTGAAGCATTAATATCTTTATTATTATCAATTGATAATTCATTATTAACGATTAAATCTGTAAAAGTGCTTTGTAACTTTAAAGTTAACTCCTTATCAAACGGATCTGTATCTCGGTTACGCTGTGCAGCTAAGCCTATCCCCAGCTGATAATCATCACTAATACCATAATCCCAAGCGTAATATAAATTATCAGGTGAGTAACCATTTACACCACCATGTAATAAAAAACTATTATTATCAACAAAACCACCTTTAAATCGATTTTCACCTGGTTTGAGCCAACTGCCTGATATTTTGATCGTTTCTATTCTTTCCTCAGATTCACCATATGGGCCAAAAAGCTTTACTTTAAAAGTATTAACTCCATATTCTGTGACAACATCTTCAAATCGATATGTACCATTTTCTGATACTTTTTGCTGAGCGATAAAATAACTACCACTATAAAGCTCAGCCTCCCATCCAGGCACGGCTTGACCTTCAATGACAGTTTTACCAAAATCACGGCTATAGTTTTTATTATCACTTCGAAAAGTCACCCCCACACCATAACCGCTAGCATTAACCCCAGTACTAGCCATACTAATATCACCAAACTCATAATTGGTTATACCAAATGGAAGTTTTTCGTCTGGAGAATCTGGTGCACCAAAAAAACGAAGATTTCCCCTTAAGTCTGAATCTTTACCTTTACCTAAGCTTAAAATTGCGGAATGAAATAAAAGATCGCTACTTAAATTAATACCCGTTGAATAATTTAGATTATTTTTATTGGATGAAAAAACAGAAAATCCGACATTACCAGACGGTGGAGTGATCAGATGATAATGATCTAATAGCACTTCTTGGCTTTTAAAAAATGCAGGCTCTTTATTGCTAATCCTCATTTTCTTAATTCGTTTATCTTCTTGGCTTCGATTCATTCTGATTTCAACAGGAAATAAAAACTCTTCTTTTTTTGATGTGATATTAATTTTTAATTTAGAACTATCATATTCAATATTCGAATCGATTAGTAAAGAGAAAAGTTCAAGGCTAAGTAACCGGTCAAAATCACTATCGGCCCAACTCAACAATAAAGTACTAGCAGCTTCAAGATTGGATTGCTGCTTATTAATATCAAGCCAGTAGCTTTTATCTCCAATAACAACATTAAGATAATTATCATTTAATCTTGAGCTATTTTTGATCTCTAAAGCTTCAGCAATAGTAAGAAAAGGGATAAAATACTGCTCTCCAACCTGATAGATCTCAATATTTGTTAATAAAGTCCAATCATTGACTGCTACATCAACTAAAATATATTCATTTTCATCAACAACCACCTTTGTAAAGCTTTCAGCATATACCTTTGCACTAGACAAACTCATGCATACAACAAGCAATACGAGATATTGCTTAAAAAAGCTTACGATAACTTTATTGTCAAACATTTGGCACCTATAAAAAGTCAAGCCCACCTGTAACTAACCTATCAAGCTTCGTGCCAACAAGAAACAGACATAAAAATAGGCTGTTTTATTTAGTGATTTTATAGTTGAAACTTTTATATTTTTTCTAATTGAGGAAGGTAAAGTATTTTGAATGGAATAAATTTAACGGTATTTTCTATAGATGAAATCGTGCAAAAAAGCTTATTAATTACGTATGGCAAGTTAAAAAATCCAGCACAGTCGCCATTCTAAATAACGACTGCGATGGATTAATAATAAAGTATTTAGATTAATGATTTCATTAATTAAAAAGAGAGTTCGAAATCTCAATTGAAGTGTTTATAGCGTTAAATACATTATTACGTTCACTAAACTCAATTAAAACATCTCCCTCCGGTTTCTTATTAAAGGTTAAATTATGAATTTTATAATCAGCAGGGCGATAAACTGTTTCGTTGCGATATTCAGTTAATACTTCTCCAGAGCTTTTATCAATGACTTTAAGGTCACCAATTACTGAGCGCTCACCTGTACGATATTGTTTTAAAGAAATCGTATAACCTTCCCCGCCTTTTCTAGCTGAAATAAACTCCAGTGATGTAGTTGCACTAATATCACCAATGCGAACATGTACAGGTAGGTTATAATTTACCTGAGCACCAACCGTTGGCTGTCCTTTAACTAAGTTTTCATTTTTTTCACTGCATGCTATTTGAAAAAAACTGACATACTCGCCAGGTGTCAAATTAGCCCGATGGCGGTAACCTATTTTTACTTTTTGGTTACTAAGCCCTGCAATGGTTACTGAGCGAGGTGAATAACGTAACAACTTATTGGCAGGCATAAATGCCTCAGCGTCTGAACTTAAGTTAATTAGTTCATTTGAAGGTGAAAAGTTGAAATGGTTTAAATTAAGTAGGCATTCTGCATTTTTAGATTCAGTATTTTTTAACGTAAGTTCTACCGTTTGTGTATTTTGATCGAGTAAAACTCTGTAACGGTCAAATGAAATAGATGCTGCGCCGGCAAATGCTTGCTGGCTATATAACACGGATAATACCGATAGTGCGGGTAGTAATAGTAAAGTTTTTTTCATGTTATCCTCCTAAAAACGTTAAACACACAATGCAAATACTAAGCCAAAAAAGCGTCAATAAATTAACCTTTAACCAAATTAACCGTATTATTTATTACAATTAGTAAACTATGGCTAGAGTGCAATATCTACTCAATAACTAGGATCGTTGAATTAATAGATTAGCAGTGCAGTAGCTAGAGTAAATTAAAGCTCGAGTAAAATTTGAAGAGTGATAATAAGATACATTTAAACAATCCTATAAATCGATCGCTTTGGATGTTTAGTGAATGATTGTGAATTGTAGATAATAGTTTTTATATAAAAATGCCTAACGTAGATAGTTAGGCATTTTTAAACAACTTACATAAGAACTTAAAGGTAAGTTACATTTACAATATAGTTAACTGTATAGGTTGTATCTGGCATTAGGCTCTCATTAATTTTTAATGTTCCACCTATAGCAATCATACCATCACCCGACGCGCTTAATTTAACATCTTCAGCATCAAAGATCTGGATCAAAGTCTTAGCGACTTCATCATAAACAGTTTGAACTGGAACATCATCAACTGTAACACCAGCCTGAACTGCAGCTAAATCTAATGGATCTGCAACATCAGCATAAGCGGCTGCTTTATAAACACCCTCAGGTTGGAATGAACCAACAGTACTACTTGGATCTTTTGCAAAGGTAATTCTAACATTTTGATTTGGAACACCTTTTAAAGAAAAATACCCAGCTGTAGAACTGCCACATGCATTTACGCCTGCTGGTAAAGTACCATATGAAATAGTATCAATTTGAAAATCAGTATTCGTACCAGCCTGAGTCGAAATGTCTATTCTTTGAGGAACCATACACTCATAGCCTGGGGATGCAGCTATTTGACCCAAATTAATCGATTTTTGCTCTGTAGCACCGACTTGATCAACTGTACGTACTTTAAGAATTGCATCTGTTGCCGCATTGACCAATACTGGAGTTGTTAACAACGCAGTGGCAAGCAATGTCGTTGTTGTTAATAATTTCTTCATAATCATGTCTCCTTATTGGTACGTAATATCAATTGAATAGGTCAATTCATAATCTTTACTCGTATCTAATCGTTGTTGGGTTTCTAATGTACCAACAACCACAAGAGTACCAACTGCCTGAGGATGGGGCTGCCCCTGAACAATTGAACGTAAAGTTCCTAAAGCTAACGTATTGCTACTACCTGCGGCTAAATCTTCGTCATCTGCAGGTGTAAAGTCATTTTCAGTAAACGCGTCAACCGCAGCAGGGTAATAATGATAGGTAGGAGTAAACTTCAAAAATTCATCCGCGACTTCATCTATTTTGACTACTACACTTTGATTTCTAAGCCCTGTAATTTTAAAAACTGCAGGAACAATACCAGCTGCATCCATCGAAGTTTGAGCTGCAGCACCAACCACAGTTCCTGAAGCTCCACCACAATCTGTACTGGTAAAATCAGAAGCTGCAACATCAGTATTATCTAATTTATACTCACCCGCTGCTGCGCCGTCTTTTGCATACTTAACCATAAAAGTACAGGTAGCGCCATTTCTAACAGCTAACTCTTTACCAAAATCAAGTGGTTTTTGCTGAATCATGCTCGCTTCTTGCGCTGTTTTAAACGTAACAGTTCCAATATTGTCACCATCAGCAGCGATGCTTGAAAATGAAGCCGCCAACAGACCTACCATGGCTAGCGGCTTCATGTTAATTGGTTTATGTCCCATGTTAAATTCCTCTAATGTTAAAATGAATCAATAAACAGGCAATACATCTTATTTTGCCCCCGCTTAAATTCATTTATTAATGATTTACTCAAGTAATGTATCGGGCTATTCCAAAATATCTTTAGTTTTTTTTCAATAAATAACAAAAAAAAAACTAACCATCTAAATTTTAAAGGATTTATTTATTTTAAACTCTTTAAAATAAGATCATTCAGCAAGATAGTGCGTCAAAAAAACATCGGCATAAATTTTGCTTTTAATCATCAAGAACACATTCTAAGAATTGCCTGATATGATTAAAAAGCAAAATGCATGCCTACTATTTTTTTGTAGCGGATTTTTTTTACAAAGCTGCCAGAGCCCGCAGCAAACCTCACTGCAAAGTGGAGTAGCTTACAATTATTCATTGCAACAATGGCAGTCAATGGCACAAAGTGCGGCAATTATTTACCGAAATGCAGGCTTAACATTAACCGCTGAGCTCAAATTTAAAGATGATCAATGGGGCAAAAAGTATTATTTTGATAAAATTAGCCTAACAGCACCTTTGGATGAATACCGTGTTGATTTACTTAACCCAGATTTGACCAACAAATTTATTTGTAGCTGGCGCTGCGAGCGTATTGATGAACCCCGCTATGATAAATTAATTGGCTATTACACCCATTTTGCTTTTTTTTACCAAGCACTAAAACCTGAGTTACTTTCTTTTTATTCTAATTTGATTGAAACAGAGGATAACTTAATAAATTTAGAGTTCTCAAATGATCAATTAATAATCAAACTTCATAAGTTACAAGAGAACTCCACTTCGTTCGCTACATTCTCTGACTTTGAAGAGTTTGTTGCAAATCAGTTATTTAAACCATCAGGCTATTTTGAAGCTTCAACTCAAAGTACAGTTTTAACAAACAATAATTCGGCGAGTAACGTAATCACTAGCTCTGAAGTGGTGGAAGTATCAACGTTAAACTCGGCCCTAACTCCAACAGCACAAACTCCGGTTACGGTTAAAGTTAATGACTTAATTTGTACTTACCAAGAAAACTATTTTGGCAAAGTACTTGAAATTGATGCTGATGGTAGCAAAGCACTCATTGGAGTCAAAGGCCAAGCTAAGCGTGAACAAGAAGGCGCCATTTTAGATTTAACCGCAGGCTATTTAATAGACCAAGGTGGTCATTTTGAATATGTTGAAATGGATGAGATGAAAGTATTTAGCATTGTAGATATTGCCCATTGCGATGTGATTAAGTAGTAAGGTATACCCTGCTTTTGCTCTTGAAAAAACTATAAAACCCTAGCTAACTTGATTTAAATTCTTTATTTAACGTTTTTATTAAAAAATAAAGTCTTAATATAAATTAATCTTAAAACATAAAAGGTGCACAAGTGCACCTTTTATGTTTTAAACCAGACCTGCATCGGAGTGAAATAAACAACCCAAATTTATTCTAGACGGATATTTGCCATTTTTTGACTACCTAACAAGGAATCAGTGATCACTTGCGGTAAAAAACCCTGAGCTGATGCCACAATTGCCTTTGACTCAAGCCCTACAATTCGCGCATTTACCAAGTAACCTGCATCGTGTTTGACTAAGGTGCCAAGTAATACGTATTCAATCGGTAGGTTTGGTTTTAGCTCGAGATAATCACGACTTAATATAAAGTCCCCTTCAGGTGTTACCCGAAAAAAGTCGGTGGTTTTAAAATCTATCACCGGAATACCAAATTTATAAATTTCGTGTTGGAAACTTTCAGCGATTTGTTTACCAAGCACACCGGCGCTATCGAGAGTGCCATCTATCAATACAAAACTAGCAATACCAATAGGCGTTTGTTCATTAACATAGGTTAAGTTTTCAATCAGATCATGGGTGATACCACGAATATAATGATTAATATTGCGGTTTGCAGCGTTGCTATAAACTTTACCTATATCTGGTGAATTATTAAATCCAGCTGCTGATACGCTATTTAAATAAGTACCATATTGATCAAACACTAATGATTGCTCAAGTGCATCATCATTTAATTTAGCCTCATTTTTAATACTGGCTTGAGTTTTTGGTTGGCTATCGAGCTGACTCCATTTTTCAATTGACTCACAACCAGTCAACCCAATACACAGGCTAATAAACAGTAACTTTTTCATAAGACCTCCTTAATAAGCACTGCGATTAAGCTGACCTGCACGAAGTGATACCTTTTCATGCCCCCAAGCAACATTGTTTGGAATATACGTTGTGGCCGCAGCCACCACACTTTGATCGCTCGTATTAACCAAGCGTAAATTAACCTGTGTTTTTGTTTGCTCTGAATTGAGTGTACCAACCACTAAATATTGGGCATTGGCGTCTTGATGCAGCTGCGAAGGGTCGCGTGATAAAAACAAATCAGCTTCAGGTGAGATTTTAATACGTTGGCGTAATGTCAGTTCGGTTAATTTAAACCCTGCCTGCGTCATTACGGTGGCTAAACTATCTTGCAATTGTGCACCTAACTGAAGCTGCTGCGAAGTCGGCTCTGCCATCGACGGCAAAAAAGTGCCAACCGCTACGCGAGCATTGGGCGGAAAGTTAAGCGGTTTGGCGAGCAATTGTGAAACAAGCTGTGCGGCATAACTTTGAATAACAGGCTGATCCTGATCCATCACTGTTGTGCGTACAGGCGCTGGATCGCTTGAAAAGAATAGCGGTGTACTAATTTTACAACCGGTTAAAAATAACATGCATAACGCAGCTGGAAGATAGCAATACTGTGACTTGTTCATTTATACACGCCTATAAAGATGTAATTATCTAAATATTAAGCAAGTAAAATGCCAAGTAGTAAAATAAGAAAAGGCTGATTGATTATCGAACCCGTACGCCATCTCTAAAGTCAGAGCTAACTAAGCCTGCGGTGACATAATTTGGGATCAAACCATGGGCAGAGGCGACTACTAATTTCGATTTAACCCCAACGACACGTGCATTCACTAAGTAACCAGTGCGGTGTTTGACTAAGGTACCCGCTAAAATAAACTGAGTGGCAATATCATTGCCAAGCTCTAAATAATCGCGGCTTAAAATATAATCACCACTTGGAGCAACACGCAAATAATCCGTCACCTTAAAATCAATTACTGCTATTCCCGCTTTATATAATTCATGAATGAAGTTTTCTGAAAGCTGCTGGCCAAATAAATTAGTTTTCATCAAATCGCCATCAAGCATTACAAAGCTTGCAACCGCAACAGGAGCACCTTTGACAATACCTGCTAGATTTGGCAATAATTCTGCGCAAAGTTGCTGAACAAAAAATTGCATATTACGCTGATCACTATTAATGGCGCTACCAAGTTGGTTATACGCTGCCGGATGACCATTTATATCTTCAGCGGAGGAGAAATAAGGTTCGGTGGCAAAGTAGCTCCCCTGGCCAATATTAACGCTTCTGACAGCCGTGTAACCCGACTCATTCCCTTGACTTAAAACTGGCGGTACAAACAGCGAAACAGCCATGCTAATTAATAGTAATTGCTTCATTGAAAACTCCTAAAAACCGCTATGACTTAAACAATCTAGCAAAAGGGAAATTATCGAAATAAATACATGGATAAATTTTGGATAATCGTTATCTGCTATAACGGCCGATCTCGGCTTTTCTTTAACGTTCTGCTGAAATATTTTGTAACGAGAAAACGTCAGTCATCGGCTTAAAAGCTAACCGACGTAATCTTTATACACTAGCGTAATAATTACATCAGTCAACTTCGAACAAGCAATTGGTAACTACAATAACGTTTTTATGTAGGTTGTTAATTCATCTTTTAAATCATCACGGCGCAACGCATAAGATATATTTGCTTTCATATAACCAAGCTTACTGCCACAGTCATGGCTTTTACCTTTCATGTAATAGGCTTCAACGTCATCTGTTTCCATCAGCAATGCAATGGAATCGGTGAGCTGAATTTCATCACCAGCACCGGGGGGTGTACGTTTTAGCATCTGCCAAATTTTTTCGTTTAAGACATAACGACCCACCACCGCTAAATTTGAGGGTGCTTCATCCACAGGTGGTTTTTCAACCATAGCAACAATTTTAGCTGATTCCCCCGCGTTGAGCCTAACCCCTTGAATATCGACAACACCAAATTTATCAACATCATGATGCGGCACTTCTTCAACCATAATTTGGCTAAGCCCATCTTGATTATATTTAGCAATCATAGCTGCAAGATTGTCTTGTTTAAGATTGCAAGTCGCATCATCTAAAATAACATCGGGTAAAATTACCGCAAAAGGTTGATCACCAATAATAGGCGCCGCACATGCAATAGCATGGCCTAAGCCTTTGGCTTCACCTTGGCGCACATGAATAATTGTCACATCTTTTGGGCAAATACTTTGCACCTCGGCCAAAAGCTGACGTTTAACGCGCTTTTCAAGTGTGGCTTCTAACTCAAAACTGGTATCAAAATGGTTTTCAATTGAGTTTTTACTGGCGTGAGTCACTAATACTATTTCTTTTATACCAGCAGCAATGGCTTCAGCAACAACATATTGGATCAGTGGTTTATCAACAATCGGCAACATTTCTTTTGGAATAGCTTTGGTGGCAGGCAACATCCTGGTGCCCAAACCAGCCACTGGGATCACTGCTTTTTGAATTTTTTTCATCATCTAACAACCTTGTTTATGAATTAAGTTAAATTGCGACAGGCGCCTTAATATGCGGATGCGCTTGATAATTCTCAAGTTCAAAGTCTTCGAACTTAAACGCAAAAATATCTTTTACTGCTGGGTTTATTTTCATTGTTGGCTTTGGAAATGGCGTGCGTGAAAGCTGCTCATCAACTTGCTCTAAATGATTAGAATATAAATGCGCATCACCAAAGGTATGAACAAAATCACCCACTTTTAAATCACACACTTGTGCAATCATCATAGTTAATAATGCATAGCTGGCGATATTAAACGGCACGCCTAATAAAATGTCAGCGCTACGTTGATACAGCTGACACGATAATTTACCTTCGAGTACATAAAACTGAAATAACGTATGGCAAGGCGGCAAGGCTTGTTTACCCATCGCCGCATTTTCGCTTGGTGAAAATTGGGTATCGGGTAATACCGCAGGGTTCCAAGCACTGACAATTAACCGACGCGAATCAGGGTTGGTTTTGATTTGCTTGATAAGCTCTGCAATTTGGTCAATCACTTGCCCATCAAGGCCTTGCCAAGAGCGCCACTGTGCGCCATAAACAGGCCCAAGTTCGCCCTCTTCAGTTGCCCAACCATCCCAAATTTTCACGCCATTATCGGTTAAATACTTAATATTGGTATCACCGGCTAAAAACCATAGCAGTTCATGAATGATTGATTTTAAATGGCATTTTTTAGTGGTTACCAGCGGAAAACCTTCACTCAAATTAAAGCGCATTTGATAACCAAATACACTGATTGTACCCGTGCCTGTTCTATCTTCTTTTTTAACACCATGTTCTTTTACATGGCGCATTAATTCTAAATACTGTTTCATTTTGTGCTTCTACATTAATTTAATACGGTTTTTTGATTACTGCGATAGGCCCAAATTAAAAAGCCAATCCCCGCAAAAATCATTGGGGTTGATAAAATTTGCCCCATAGAAATCACGCCCGCAAACAAACCTAAATGCGCATCGGGCTCTCTAAAATACTCAACTATAAAGCGGAAACTACCATAGCCAAGTAAGAATACACCGGCAACACTGCCTGCAGGACGGGGCTTTTTAATAAACCATTGTAAGATAAGAAACAGCACTAACCCCTCAAGTAAAGCTTCATATAATTGCGATGGGTGGCGTGCAATTGGGCCTGCCCCCGGAAAAATAATCCCCCATGAGACATCAGTAGTGCGGCCCCATAATTCACCATTAATAAAATTACCTATGCGTCCGGCAAGCAAACCAAGCGGCACCAGAGGTGCAACAAAATCACCTACGGCTAACAAAGCCTTTTTACGTGTTTTCGCAAACCACATAACAGCTAAAGAAACGCCGATTACACCACCATGAAAAGACATGCCACCTTGATCGATGCGAAATAAATAAAGTGGATTTTCGAGGAAATAACTAAATTGGTAGAACAGCACATAGCCAACTCGTCCTCCTAAAATCACGCCCAACATGCCATAAAATAGCAAGTCACTCACCTGATCTTTGGTCCACGCACCTTGGCTTTTTTGTGCTTGGCGATTAGCTAAAAACATCGCACAGGCAAAACCAATTAAGTACATCATGCCGTACCAACGAACACTTAAGGGTCCAACAGAAAAAATTATCGGATCGATTTCAGGAAACGCTAACGCCATTCATTTATGCCTTTAAGAAAATAACATTCGTATTGCGACTATTACCAATAACAGTGCAAAGATTTTTTTTATCATACCCACAGGTAAATAGTGGGTTGCTTTTGCTCCTAATTGAGCAAAAATTGCCGAAGTCACTACTATACCAAACAATGCCGGCAAATAAACAAATCCGACAAAACCATCATCAAGATTTGTAGTGCTTAAACCCGATGATACGTAACCAATAGTACCAAATACGGCAATGACGATGCCGCTTGCAGCAGAGCAGCCAATCGCTTTTTTCATATTAACTGAAAAGAAAGTTAAAAATGGAACTAACAGAGCCCCGCCGCCAATGCCTATTAACCCCGAAACACCACCTAAAACAGCGGTACTGGTTGTTAAAATCAAACGATTTGGCAAGGTTCTAACTATTTTACTTGGTCGGCTGAGCATCATACGAAGTGCAATAAATACCACACTAATTGCAAACACACTTTTTAGAAATTGTACCGGAATAAAACTGGCCAAAAAGCCACTTAATAACGCCCCAACAGCGACACCAACCAGCACAGCAGGAGCGATATCCCAAGGAATATTGTGATTTTTATGATGCGCGAACGCCGATGAGGTAGAGGTAAATATGATTGAAGCTAAAGAAGTGGCTATTGCTACAACAAACACATGATCTGATGTTAATACATGGAATTTGACCAATAAAAAACACAGCGCAGGGACAATAATTAACCCTCCCCCAATGCCTAATAATCCGGCCAAAAATCCAACGATACAACCGAGTAAAGCACAAAAGGTAATGATTGAAATAAAGTCTGTCATACACATCCAAATTCAAAATAGCTATATACTTATTCTTTATGATTATAGTTAATTTTTTTAGATAAAACAGTCACTAAATTGATTCAGACATGCCGTGACAAGTATAAAGTAGCTGACTTAAGCCATGTTCAACAATAAAATTGCGCACTAAACGCTGCACTAAAATGGCACTTGGCTGACGTAAACATTCAGCAAGTAAGTCTTTCATATAACGTACTTCAAGGCGACGTAAAGCCCATTTAACTTGGTTAATTGAGCTTGGGTTCATACTTAAACTGCGATACCCCATCGCAACCAGTAAAATTGCGCCTTCCGGATCAGCCGCAAGCTCACCACATAAACTAAACGGTAACTCAAACTGCTGACATTGCTCGGCAATATTATTTAAAACCCGCAGCACCGCTGGGTGAAATGGATTAAATAGCTCAGCAACTCTGCTATTCGTTCTGTCTACAGCCAGTAAATATTGGGTTAAATCGTTACTACCCACGGAACAAAAATCGACTTTTCCTGCCCATTCAGGAATAAGCCAAGTGCTTGAAGGCACTTCGAGCATGACACCAATTTCAGGCATTTCAATTTGGCAAAACTGATCAGCCCACTCATCAGCTAATTCATAATAAGCGCGCTCTAACAATTGCTTTGCTTGAGCTACTTCGCTGACTTCTGTAACCATAGGGAATAGTATTTTTAAATTACCTAAACCGGCATTGGCTTTAAGCATGGCTTTGAGTTGATCTAAAAACAGCTCTGGGTGATCTAAACTTACCCGAATACCACGCCAACCTAAAAATGGATTTTCTTCTTTTACATCAAAGTAGCTGAGCATTTTATCCCCACCAATATCGAGGGTTCGCATTACCACAGGAGATGGGTGATAAGCGCTCAGCACTTGGCGATACCAAAGCTCTTGCTCATTTTGAGTTGGAAAGGTACTGCGCTGCATAAACCACGCTTCGGTGCGATATAAACCAACTCCGTCAATGTAATTGGCATTGGCTAAATCAGCTGAAATTTCAAGCCCCGCATTAACCAGTAAGCGAATATGTTCTCCATCTAAGGTTTCAGCCGCTAAATGATGCTCAGATGCAAATTGGTCATGCAATATCCCTTCTTGCTTTTTAAGTTGGGTATATTCGCTAAGAAGCATTTTTGAAGGTGACACATATAAACGCCCAGCATAAGCATCTAATATGATTTCTTTACCTTCAACTTGCAAAATAGGTAACTCACTCACCCCCCAAATTGCAGGGATCCCAAGTGCTCGCGTTAAAATTGAAGCATGAGAATTGGCTGCACCACTGACACTGATCACACCGGCAATTTTATCTTTTGGCACATCAGCCAGCATGGTTGGAGTAAGTACATCAGCGACAAGAATGGTATTTTCGGGATACGATTTGTAGGCCTGCTGCGTATCGTGCATGTGGTGCAATACACGTAAACCGATATCTTGAATATCGATGGCACGTTCTTTTAAGTAGGTATCTTGCATCGCCATAAATTGGCTCACAAGCTTTTCAATCACAAGCTTTAACGCGCTTTTTGCACACCAACCCGCTTTAATTTCATTTTCAACACTGTTACCTAAACTTTTGGCATCGAGTAAATTTTGATAAACATGAAATACAGCCACAGTTTCTTCAGAAAGGCTGCCCGCAAGCTCTTGTGACATTAAATTAAAATCATGACGTGTGGCACTAACCGCTTGGCGAAACAAGGTTAGCTCAGCAGTGACATCACTATGCTTTCGAATTTCAAAACTGTTAAATGTAAGCTCAGGCAACACCACAAATGCATGGCCAATCGCAATACCTGGGGCACCCGATAAGCCTTTTAAGCAAGAGGTTTGATGACCAAGCTCATCTTGCTTTAGAATTTCCTTTAGTTCGACCAAAGCCAGCTGAGATGCTAACTGTGCCGATAGCGTAACTAACAAAGACTCTTCGTCTTGCGTAAACACCCGAGCAATTTTTTGCTGCACAACAATAACGCCCAACACCTTTTTTTGATGCACTATTGGCACCGCTAAAAAAGCATTATAGTTATCTTCTTTTACTTCTGGAGCATGCATAAAACGAGGATGGGTTTGCGCAAAAGCTAAGTTAATTGGCTCTTCGCGCTGCGCAACTAAACCAACAAGACCTTCGGTAAATCCAATACGAAACTTACCCACTGCTTCAGGGTTTAACCCTTCGGTTGCCATCAAAACAAAATCATCTTGCGAATAATCGGCAAAATACACCGAGCAACATTCTGTATTGATGGCCTCTTTGACAGACAAAACAAAACAACTCAACGCACTATGTAAATTAGGCTGCTGAGACACCGCCTCTGCAATTTTACGTAATACGGCTAACATACAAGCCACACAACAAGGTAATCAGTAGCTGCATTGAATTGAATTGATGTCATGATTCTTCCTTAATTGTGTGAGCGCCAAACCTCTCGGGTAATTTCTTTTTTATAAAATGGCATCGCAATTGGCGCAAATTCCTTCATCACACGACGGTAAACATCGCGTTTAAAAGACACCACTTGACGAACGGGATACCAATAACTTACCCAGCGCCAACCATCAAACTCTGGGTGATGCGTTTTGAGTAAGTTTACATCTTCGTCTTTACACTTGAGCTTGAGTAAAAACCACTTTTGTTTTTGACCAACACAGACTGGACTTGAATCTTTACGGATCAGTCTTTTTGGTAATTTATATCGTAACCAATGTTTAGAGCTTGCCAAAATTTCAACATCTTCTGGTAACAGCCCTACTTCTTCATGTAACTCTCGAAACATAGTTTGTTCTGGGGTTTCACCATCATCAACACCGCCTTGTGGAAATTGCCACGAATGTTGACCATAACGCTTCGCCCAAAAAACCTGTCCTTGATTATTACAAATCACAATTCCGACATTGGCTCGAAATCCTTCGGCATCAATCACCTATAGAGCCTCGTAATCTGTCGACTTTTACTGATTGTTCCACAATCCCTGAGTTACGGCAAATATAAATCCAGCTTTTACTCACCTTATTCACACCTTACCCAATACGGTGAGTAAAGATGAACATTTTACAAACAAATCCACAATATAACGCCATTAAACTAAGGTTCTCCACAGTTTCTGTGGATAAGTGTGTTCATATTCTTGTATTTCAATCACCAAACCTCTTGTAACTTTGTATCATCTTAGATACAAAACAAAATAAACCAAACAAAAACATAAGCTTGAATTAAAAAAACAAAAAATCGCCCACTAAACAGCACTCAAAAAACAACCAGCTCACTTTTCAACCAAAAGCAAAGTTATGCACTTTTTATCGTCAATTTACGCTAAAAAAGTGCACATTTTCACTTTTACCTTGGATAACTTATTTTCTTGTTGATTTTGTCAATCCTTTATTCACTCAAATTATTCAATAATGAATAAATTCTTTATAACTTTTGCCTTGCCCAGTAAACTCCCTTCTTAATAGACAAAACTGATCTTGAGTAATTATTTCGATGACTTTTCCGAGCAAACCAACTCCTCCAACTAGCATTGCGCAACTGATGACTCGAGTTGATGCTATTGCAGGCTTAACTTTAGGAGAGCTTGCGGCGCATTATCACTTTAAGACACCAAAAGACTTACTCAAAGACAAAGGCTGGATTGGACAACTGATTGAATGGGTTTTAGGGGCTTCGGCGGGCTCTCGCCCTGAACCAGACTTCCCTGAATTAGGCATTGAGTTAAAAACCATACCAATTTCATACACAGGTAAACCTCTCGAAACAACGTATGTTTCAGTGACACCATTAATTAATTTGCAAAACGCAACATGGCAAAATAGTGTAGTGAAAAAAAAGCTGAACCATGTTTTGTGGTTGCCTATTTTATCTGAACGTGACATTCGACCCGATCAACGTATTATTGGTTCTGGATTTTTATGGCAACCAACCGCATTACAAGAAGCACAATTGCGCCAAGACTGGGAAGAGCTTACCGAGATGATAGCCCTCGGTGAAATAGACAAAATAAATGGTAAATATGGCCAAGTGATGCAAATTCGGCCAAAGGCAGCCAATGCCAAAGCATTGACCAATGCAATTGGGCCAAACGGTAGTATTATTCAAACACTACCAAGAGGTTATTACCTAAAAACTCACTTTACCCAAGCGATTTTATCGCAGCAATTTGGCCTGTAACCTCTTTGGCGAATAGCAAAATTTCACACCACCTCAAATGCCTGCTGCTCGGCTTAAAGGCATAAAAAAACCACCCGAAGGTGGTTTTTAATAAAGTATCAGATTACTGACCTTTAATTTCGCTACGACCGTTATATTTAACCGCAGCACCTAATTGCTCTTCAATACGAAGTAATTGGTTATACTTTGATACGCGATCTGAACGACATAACGAACCTGTTTTAATTTGGCCCGCTGCAGTACCAACAGCTAAATCAGCAATTGTTGCATCTTCAGTTTCACCTGAACGATGAGAGATAACCACGGTAAAGCCTGCCGCTTTTGCCATGTTAATCGCTTCTAACGTTTCAGTGAGTGAACCAATTTGGTTAAATTTGATTAAGATTGAATTACCAATCCCGTTATCAATCCCACGTTTTAAAATCTTGGTATTGGTAACAAATAAATCATCACCCACAAGTTGAACTTTATCACCTATTTTATCGGTTAATACTTTCCAACCATCCCAGTCACTTTCGTCTAAACCATCTTCGATTGATACGATTGGGTAACGTACACTTAAATCGGCTAAGAAGTCAGCAAAACCTTCAGAATTGAATGTTTTACCTTCGCCTTTTAAGTCGTAAACACCATCATGATAAAACTCAGATGAAGCACAATCTAACGCTAACGTAATGTCTTTATTCATGACATAACCAGCGCCTTCTACCGCTTCAACAATCACAGCAAGTGCTTCTTCGTTTGATTTAAGGTCTGGTGCAAAACCACCTTCATCACCTACCGCAGTGCTTAAGCCACGCGCGCTTAATACTTTTTTCAGTGTATGGAAGATTTCAGCGCCCATGCGTAATGCTTCACGGAAATTCGGAGCGCCAACTGGTTGGATCATAAACTCTTGAATATCAACGTTGTTATCTGCATGCTCACCACCATTGATGATATTCATCATTGGAACTGGCATTGAATACTGGCCAGGAGTACCATTTAAATCAGCGATATGCTCATAAAGTTGTACACCTTTAGCTTGAGCTGCAGCTTTCGCTACCGCTAATGACACAGCTAGGATGGCATTTGCACCAAATTTTTCTTTATTTTCAGTGCCATCAAGCTCAATCATGATGCCGTCAATTTTTGCTTGCTCAATTGCATTTTGACCTGCAACAGCATTAGCAATATCCGTGTTGACAAAGTTTACAGCGGTTAAAACGCCTTTGCCTAAGTAACGTGATTTATCCCCATCACGTAATTCCAGTGCTTCACGAGTACCGGTAGATGCCCCTGATGGCGCGCACGCACGTCCCCAAGCGCCACATTCCAGATGTACATCTGCTTCGACAGTTGGGTTACCACGTGAATCCATAATCTCACGACCAATCACTTTAACTATTTTTGACATCTTTTTTCCTCTTTCCCAAACTTTGGTTGCTAAAACAAATAGGCCGTGATAAATCACGGCCTATTTTAAATTTGATTATGATGACGCTTTTTGAAAGTCACGAGCGGCAGCTACAAACCCTTCAAACAGAGGGTGACCATCACGAGGTGTTGACGTGAACTCAGGATGGAACTGAGCCGCGATAAACCAAGGGTGATCTTTGTTTTCAATAATTTCGACTAACTTTTTATCTTCAGATAAGCCAGTAAATGCAAGGCCAGCTTGTTCTAAACGCTCAACGTAGTTGTTATTAACTTCATAACGGTGACGATGACGCTCTACAATTTCAGCTGAACCGTAAACCTGATGCACTTTTGAGCCTTCAGTTAAATGACATAACTGCGAACCTAAACGCATGGTGCCACCTAAATCAGATGCTTCATCACGTAATTCAACATTACCTTCTGCATCTAACCACTCAGTAATTAAACCAACAACTGGGTGTGGGCTTGCTGGGTCAAATTCAGTTGAGTTAGCACCGGCAAGGCCTGCAACATTTCGCGCATATTCAATTAACGCTACTTGCATCCCTAAACAAATACCAAGGTAAGGTACTTTGTTTTCACGTGCATATTTAGCCGCTAAAATCTTACCTTCAACACCACGATGGCCAAAACCACCTGGTACTAATATCGCATCTAAACCAGATAAAATTTCTACGCCTTTACTTTCAACATCTTGAGAATCAACATATTGAATGTTTACCGTCACACGGTTTTTAAGACCCGCATGTTTTAGCGCTTCGTTTACTGATTTGTACGCATCAGGTAATTCGATGTATTTACCTACCATACCAATGGTCACTTCACCCGTAGGGTTCGACTCTTGATACAATACTTGTTCCCATTCAGCTAAGTCGGCTTCAGGACAATCTAAGTAGAAACGACGACAAACTAGGTCATCTAAACCCTGAGTTTTTAAAATCGATGGGATTTGGTAAATACTCGATACATCTTTGAGTGAAATAACCGCTTTTTCTTCTACGTTAGTAAATAACGCAATTTTTGCACGCTCATTGGCAGGAATTGCACGGTCTGAACGACAAATTAAGATATCTGGTTGAATACCAATTGAGCGCAGCTCTTTTACTGAGTGCTGAGTTGGTTTAGTTTTTAGCTCACCAGCAGCACCTAAATGTGGTACTAGCGTTAAGTGCATATAAAGTGCCGCTTCACGGCCCAATTCTGTACCTAACTGGCGAATTGCTTCTAAAAACGGTTGTGATTCGATATCACCTACTGTGCCGCCGATTTCAACAATCGCAATGTCACAGCCTTCTGCACCTTCAAGTACACGACGTTTAATATCGTTAGTGATATGTGGGATCACTTGGATCGTTGCACCTAAGAATTCACCACGACGCTCACGACGTAGTACATCTTCAAATACACGACCTTGTGTGAAGTTGTTTTTCTTGGTCATTTTAGTGCGAATAAAACGCTCATAATGACCTAAATCCAGATCTGTCTCTGCACCGTCTTCTGTGACGAATACTTCACCGTGTTGGATTGGGCTCATCGTGCCTGGGTCTACATTGATGTATGGATCGAGCTTTAGCATGGTGACTTTTAAACCACGTGCCTCTAAGATAGCGGCCAATGAAGCTGCGGCAATACCTTTACCCAAGGAGGATACAACACCACCCGTTACGAAGATAAATTTTGTACTCATGCGAACCCTAAGATGTCAGGAATTAAAATGGAATAAATAAGAAACAAGACGGGAAAGCATTATACTAAAAAGCACCCAGACACTCAAATAATTTAGCTAAATCAGCCCAACTATTTTTAGACCGAGCTCCTTTTTACCACGCGCTAAACCAATAAAAACGTTAACTTTGTGTTAAGTTTGACCGTTTAACTTGCTCCCAAGCCTCATCCATTTGCGTTAATGTTGCTGTTTCAAGGCTTATTCCTTGCTTGGTTAAAATGACTTCAACCTGTTCAAATCGTAGGCAAAACTTTCGATTTGCGTTGCGCAATAATTGTTCAGGATCGTGTTTACCGTGGCGCGCAACATTAACAACAGCAAATAATAGATCTCCCAGCTCTTCAGCTGTTTTATCGGAATAAGGGTTGTCGTTAATTTCAACTGCCACTTCTTCAACTTCTTCTTGCACTTTAGCAAACGCACCACTAATTTCGGGCCAATCAAAACCTAAGGCCGCGACTTTTTGCTGAATTTTATTTGCACGACTAAGCGCAGGTAAGTTTGGCAAAACAGTATCAAACATCTTAGCTTTAATTTCGCCATTAGGCTGCAAAGCTTGGCGCTCTTGAGCCTTAATTGCTTGCCATTGCTGTGCTAATTGGCTGTCATTGAGGGTCATTGCCTCATCACTAAAAACATGGGGGTGGCGTCGAACCAACTTTTCATTCAGCGTATTAACTACATCATTAAAATCAAATAACTGCTGTTCTTTTGCTAATTGAGAATAAAAGATAACCTGAAACAATAAATCACCAAGCTCACTTTTTAAACCTGCTAAGTCGCCTTTTTCAATCGCATCGGCGACTTCATACGCTTCTTCAAGGGTATGGGGCACGATAGATTCAAAGGTTTGTTTAATATCCCAAGGGCAACCTGTTTGTGGGTCGCGCAGTTGCTGCATTATTTCTAACAATTGCGCCATGGCTGATTTAGTCATGCTGCACCTTAATTTGAACGCTGCGCTTCATAAACGCCTTCTATTTGCGCTATTTTACCAAGCACTCGATTCATGGTTTCAATATCAGCCACTTCTAATTTCATTTCAAAAATAGCCAATTGTTGCTCTGAAAGCGTTCGTACATTCATGTTTTGTACGTTGATCCGCTCATTGGCCAATACACCACTAATATCACGAATTAAACCTGGGCGATCATTGGCTTCAATGCGCACAGTAAGCGTATAAATATTGCTGACATCCGCCGCCCAACTCACTGCAATAACGCGCTCTGGATGGCTTTTTTTCAATACTTCGTATTGCTCGCAATCGGCTCGATGTACGCCAATTCCACGACCTTGAGTAATATAACCACCGATTAATTCACCCGGTACCGGCTGACAACAGCCAGCAACGTGGCTCATTAAACTACCTACACCATCAACAACAATGCCGTTTTTATCCCCTTTTTTATTCGCAGGTCGGCTATAACGCTTAAATTTAGGCTCTTCTTCAACCACTTGATTACTTTGTAGATAATTAAGCAACTGATTTAAGCGGATATCACCCGCCCCAACTGCCACCAGCAAATCATCGATATGGTTAAAGTTATATTTTGCCAAAACATCTTTTAAATCTTTATTGGTCAGCGATAACTTAGTTAACTCACTGTCGATAATCTCTTTACCGGCTTGGAGATTTTTATCGCGATCGAGTTGCTTAAACCAATGATGAATTTTGGCTCGTGCTCGTGACGACTTAACATAACCAAGTGATGGATTAAGCCAATCACGACTTGGGTTGGGTTCTTTTTGAGTTAAAATCTCAACTTGATCGCCCGTGCTTAATTGATGGGTAAAAGGTACGATTTTGCCAAACACTTTGGCGCCGATACAACGATGCCCTACGTTTGAGTGAATGTAATAAGCAAAATCAAGCGGCGTCGCGCCAAGAGGTAAATCAATAATATCGCCACGCGGGGTAAAGACATACACCCTATCTTCAATCACTTGGTTTTTTAATTCATCAGCGATTTCAGTGCCATCAGTGACTTCTTCTTGCCACTGCAATATTTTGCGTAACCAATTTATTTTTTGCTCATAACCCGAATTGCGTCCAGGTAACGAACCTTCTTTATACAGCCAATGTGCTGCTACACCTAGCTCTGCATCTTGATGCATTTCGTGGGTGCGAATTTGAATTTCCACCGTTTTGCCCTCAGGGCCTACAACGACAGTATGAATTGATTGGTAGCCATTGGTTTTTGGCGTGGCAATGTAATCATCAAATTCTTTATTTAGATGACGCCAATTGGTGTGAACGATGCCTAAAGCAGCATAACAATCTTGAATTTTATCGACCACAACTCGCAAAGCGCGAATATCAAATAGCTGGTCAAATTCATAGTTTTTCTTATACATCTTTTTATAGATGCTATAGATATGCTTTGGACGACCATATACTTGCGCGCCAATACCGGCTTCTGCCAGTTTATCTTCTATCACCTTGACCATATTGACCATGTAACTTTCACGATCAAGACGTTTGTCTTCTAATAACTTGGCAATTTTTTTGTATGTATCTGGGTGTAAATAGCGAAATGAAAGGTCTTCAAGCTCCCACTTTAATTGACCAATCCCCAAACGATTTGCCAAAGGTGCAAAAATATTCGCTGTTTCTTTGGCAGCAATAACACGCTCTTCTTCCGTCGCATTTTTAACAGCGCGTAGATGGCATACTTGCTGGGCAAGTTTAATCACTACGGCACGCACATCTTCAACCATCGCAAGCAGCATACGGCGAATATTATCGATTTGTACGGATTCTTTATCTTGATAGGCTAGCATGCTAATGGTTGCCATTTGCACTACACCACTTAATAAAATCGCGACCGATTTGCCTAGTTGTTTTTCAATCGTTTCAAGTACTAATGCATCGGCTAAAAAGAAAGGCGTTAAGTAAGCGGTTGCCAACGTATCATCATCTAAATTCAGCTCAGCTAAAATCTCGACCATTTCGCGCGCGGTGGCAAAAGGCAGGTTTTCATCAAGCGCGGCACAAAACTCAATAGCTTGGTGTAATTTTTTACTTTTTTCAGGCACTAAATTTAAGTGTTCAAGCCACGCTTGTTGACTTGCCTGACTAGCATTTAAATGAGACTTACGTATAGAAACCATGCTCACTACCTCTTAACAAACAAGACCATCGTTTCGATATGACCTGTATGTGGAAACATATTCATTAATGCGATTTTATCGAGTGTAAATCCTGCCTGAGTAATCAACTGGCTATCTCGAGCGAGTGTCACAGGATCACATGAAACATATAAAATGCGCTTAAACCGTTTAAGTTTTAGTTGTTGTAGAATTTCAAAAGCGCCCGTGCGCGAAGGATCAAGTACTAAAACATCATAATGTTCGCTAAACCAAGCTTGGCTTGCCATATCTTGACTTAAGTCTTGGCAATAAAATTGAGTATTTGAAAGCTGATTAAGTGCACTATTGTGCTTAGCCATTTGTACCGAAGATTCAACACCTTCAACCCCAACTACCGCCAATGCGTTGGTCGCCATGACTAAACTGAAGTTACCGATCCCACAGAATAAGTCCAGCACTTTTTCATTTTTATCAAGCGCTAACCAATTGATTGCTTGAGATAACATTTGCTGATTAACCGCAGCATTCACTTGAATAAAATTATCTAACCCAAATTCAAAGCGAAGCGACTGCTCACTTAATTGATAACTCGGTGGGGCTAAGTCGTTTAATTCAACTTCTCCCGCTTGTCCTTGTAAAACCAGCAACCATTGATGAGTTAAACATACTCGTTCAATTGCGGCGATATCACTAGCTGCTAAAGGGGCAATATGGCGCACCACTAAATGCGCATGTTCAACACCACATAGCTGTAAATGGGTAATGGCTTGGCCATTTTTTAATTGTGGTAATAAGCTCGAAAACTCACGAAACACTGCTTGATAACGGATATCGAGTACATCACATTGGCCAATATCAACAATTTTCTTTGACCCTTTTTGCCTAAATCCGACATTAAAACTACGTTTTACTTTATCGTAAAACACCGCAATACGAGCACTACGTCGATAGTGTAAAGGGGCTGATTCAATAGCAGGCTGCCAATTGAGCTGATCGATTTTGGCAAATTTATTAAACAGTTGCGTTACCGCATGTTGTTTTTCGACCAGTTGCTGTGATAATTCAAGATGCTGTAACGAGCACCCTCCGCACTGGCTAAAGTGCACACAAAAAGGCTTTACCCGATGCGCACTGGCATTTAAAACTTTAACTGTGGTTAAACGTTCAAACTTAGCTTTACTCTGCTGTGGCTGCGCCAACACTGTTTCGCCTGTCAACGCCCCTTCGACAAAACACACTTTATTATTTTCACGGCTTACACCCACACCTTCATGGTCTAGAGAGTCAATCGTTATTTCACGTTTAGTCTTAGTTTGTGTGGCTTTTTGAGGTTTAAAAAACTGCGCCATAAAGTGCCTTTCATATTGATAAAGCGAGAGTTTAGCTTTACTCTTCAAAGATTAAATAATTGTAACCAAATGCTGTTTTATGACCAAATTAGGCTTAAGAGATTGGATTTTAGTATTAGCCTCAGTACCAACCTTGCTCATAGGGTTACTGCTTGGTGGTTATTTTACACTAAATCGTTATTTGGATCTGAATGATTTTCTGCTTGATCAAGGGATAACCATTATTGAGCCATTGGCGATTGCAACAGAGCAACCCTTGGCTGAGCGCAATAAAAAACTGCTCAATCGTTTAGTTAGCCAAAGTCACAATAAACACGCGCCATTAATTAAAAGCATCGCTATTTTTGATGCCAATAAAGAATTACTCATCACCAGTAATTATCATAAAGATTTTCATTTGCTCACCCCATTTAATGTAGTGCCAAACCAAGGGTTAACCAGCAAAGAAACCGACAACCATTTAGTTTTATCACTGCCGATTTTAGACCATAACAACTTAGATAACGGTTTATTACTTACGGCTGAGCAAACGTTACTTGGTTATATCGTACTTGAACTGAATCAAAATCAAGCGTTAGTTGGCCAGCAAAAAGCTCTTTTAGTCAGTGGTTTTATTATTTTACTGGCTTTTTTTATTAGCATTCTCATGGCGCTACGCTTTAGTAAGTTATTTCTAACCCCCATGAGTAAGCTGCTCTTTGCTATTGATAAACTCAAAGAAGGCGACCAAGACACCTCAATTAATGAACCCATGAGAGGGGAATTTGAATTATTACGCCAAGGATTAAATAGCATTGCGCATAATATGATGCTGCAAAAAGATGAAATGCAAAAACATATCGACCAAGCAATCAGTGACTACCGCGAAACATTAGAACAATACGAAACACAAAATATTCAGCTAAACATCGCCAAAAAAGAAGCCCAAGATGCCAACCGAGTCAAATCTGACTTCTTAGCTAAAATGAGTCATGAGCTGCGCACGCCACTTAATGGTGTAGTAGGATTCACTCGTCAACTTTATAAAACGCCACTCAATAAACACCAAAAAGATTATCTCGATACCATTGAGCTTTCAGCCAATAGCTTGCTAGCAATTATTAATGACATTTTAGATTTTTCGAAATTAGAAGCTGGTGCTATGGAGTTAGAAAGCATTCACTTTCAATTACGTGATACCGTTAACGAAGTACTGACACTCTTAGCCCCATCTGCTCATGATAAAAATTTAGAGCTTTCAATTAACATTCATGACAACGTGCCCGACAGCTTAATTGGCGACCCTACGCGCTTTAAGCAAATTTTAATCAACCTTATCAGTAACGCCATTAAATTTACTGAGTCTGGCCATGTTTTAATTGATGTTGATTGCCGCCATTATGCCAACCAACGTACGTCTATTTTTGTTGCAATTAACGACAGCGGCATTGGCATAAGTGCCAATAAACAAGATGCGCTGTTTTCAGCCTTTGGCCAAGCAGACTCTAGTATTACCCGTAAATTTGGTGGCACAGGGTTAGGTTTAATCATCACTAAACATTTAGTTGAAGCCATGGGCGGCCATATTTCATTAAATTCGGCGGTTGGTAAAGGTAGCTGCTTTACCTTTAATGCTTTTTTTGAACAACCAAAACGTCATTACAGTGATAATTTACCGACAACGCCACTTGAGCAAAAACGCGTTCTGTATTTCGAAACCCATCACCATACCCATGAAGCAACTCAATCTCTTTTACAAAGCTGGAATATGCATGTTACGGCCTGCTTAAGTTTGGCCGAATTAGAACAAGCTCTTACGGGAGAGTTTAGCTTTGACATTGCAATTTTAGGCCATGCAGCATCGCTTGATAACATGAGTGAAATCAAGTCATTAGTTAATCGAGTGCGACCACAGTGCGATTACCTATATTTAATGGTCAATACGGTTTCCCATAATATGCGCGAAGCCTTTATTGGCACAGGAGCCGATGCCTGTTTAAGCAAACCACTTAATCATCGTAAACTATGCGAAAGCCTTGCGGCACCTTATCGGCTTGATCATCCAAGCATTCAAACTCCTGAACAAGCCCAGCGAATATTACCCATTAAAGTACTTGTAGTTGATGATAACGACGCTAATTTAAAACTTATGTGCACCTTATTAGCGGAACAAATAGAATTTATTGATACTGCTCATAATGGTTCACAAGCGCTCAGCTTAGCTAAAACTCATAAGTACGATTTAATCTTTTTAGATATTCAAATGCCCATAATGGATGGCGTTACGGCATGTAAACTAATAATTGAATCATCCATTAATGAATCAACTCCTATTATTGCGGTTACCGCACACGCTTTAGCGGGTGAAAAAGAAAACTTACTGAAAGTTGGCTTTAAAAATTACCTTACCAAACCACTCGATGAAGAAGTATTAAGACAAACAATTTTTGAGTACAGCCCTGATTTTGGCAAAAGCAAAACGCTGATCGCCCAACCCATTGAAAGCAAGCCTGTTGTTGCACCTTTTGACAGCAAACGCATTGATTGGCCCCTTGCACTACAACGCGCAGGCGGCAAAGTAGAGCTCGCTCATGAAATGCTCAACATGTTGTTATTAAGCGTACCAGAAACGCTGGCCGAGCTAAGAGATGCAACGGAGCTTGAAGATAAACAACGAGTGCTTAACATTGTGCATAAATTTCATGGCGCCTGTTGTTACACTGGCGTTCCAAAACTTAAACAACTAGCCGAGACTATCGAAACAGCTTTAAAGCAAGACCAAAGCCTAAGTCAAATCGAACCTGAATTGTTTGAACTTGACGATGAGCTGGTCAATTTAATGATTGATGCCCAAGCACAAATTGCAACCCCAGCCTAACGGCTGAACTTGCAATGCTTAAAATGGATGTGGACTAGTAAAGGACAGGGTTTTACCGCTGTACGGGTGGATAATACTAAGCTCAGTTGCATGCAAACATAATCGCGGTCGAGCGTTCACAATCGCCTCATCGCCATAAAAATCATCCCCTAAAATTGGATGACCCAAATGCAACATATGCACCCGTAACTGATGAGTGCGGCCTGTTTCAAGGGTTAACTCAACTAAACTGCTATCAGGTCGTTGCTCTAATACCTTATAATGGCTAATTGCCGATTTACCTAGCGGACTTACTTTTTGATACGGGGGATTTTCTTTATCTGCCATTAAAAGAGCTAAAATAGTGCCATTAGGCTCTGCTAAATGTCCTGCAACTTCAGCAATATAAACCTTTTTATTTTGTCGGTCTTGAAACTGAGTTTTAAGATGAGATTCCGCTTTTTTAGAGCGAGCAAACACCATAATGCCTGAAGTGGCACAATCGAGCCGATGAACTAATAAGGTTTCGGGATACGCTTGTTGAAGCCGTGTTAAAGCGCAATCAAAAGTATGTGCAGCACGTCCAGGATTTGATAGTAATCCCGATTGCTTATCAATCACGATGATATCTTTATCTACATGGACAATATTAAGCCAAGGCTCTATGGGTGGGTGATACTCAAAAATTTGCATAAACGCTCCTATTACGGCGCATTTTAACAAACCTTGCTGTTTTTTGGCAGTAACAGGACGTAATTAACCTGAAATTGAGAGCAATTAAAGAGCCTAAAAATAGGCTCTTGTAGTAACGGGCTAATTTAGTTATTTAATCCGTAAACGCTCTGCTAAACGATAAATGGCAGGCAAGACTAATAACGTCAGCAAGGTTGAGCTCACAATACCGCCAATAACGACTGTTGCTAAAGGGCGCTGAATTTCTGCGCCGGTCCCAATATTAAAGGCCATCGGAATAAACCCTAAGCTTGCAACTAAAGCCGTCATCAGCACAGGTCGCAAACGTGACATCGCCCCCGACATGATTGCTTCATCTAAGGATTGCCCCTGATATTGCAATTGACGAATAAAGCTCACCATCACAATGCCATTGAGTACCGCAATACCACATAATGCGATAAAACCAACCGCTGCAGAAATAGAAATTGGCATATCACGAAGTAACAATGCAAACACGCCACCACATAACGCAAAAGGCACACCACTAAACACCACTAAAGTATCACGCCAATTATTTAATGCGCTGTAAAGCATGAGCAAAATTAATAATAACGTCAGTGGAACGACCAGAGTTAAGCGCGCCGTAGCCGATTGCAGTTGCTTAAACGTGCCACCATAATCAAGCCAATAACCGGGTGGTAACGAAACTGCGGCCATTTTTTGTTGAATGTCACTTATTACAGATCCTAAATCTCGTCCACTGACATTGGCCGTGATCACGACATTGCGTTTGCCACTTTCCCTATTAATCTGATTAGGCCCAATTTGCTCAGTCAAACTCGCCACCTCAGCCAAAGGCAAAAATTGTAATTCTGCATGCCCTTCTTGTGCCAGTGCGATTGGAATACGGCCCAGAGCTTCTATATTGCTTCTTTGATTTTCAGGTAATCTTACAACTAAATTAAATCGCTTATCTCCCTCAAATATAACGCCAACCTGTTGACCACCTACGGCATTTTGTAAAACCTGCTGCATAGTCGCCACATCCATTCCAGCCAGCGCCAGATGCTCAGCTTTAGGCGTGATTGAAATAACAGGTAAACCAGCGGCCTGCTCCATCGCAACATCTTTTGTACCAGCAACACTCTCTAATACCTTTGTCAGCTGCTTACCAACTTGCTGTAATGTTTCTAAGTCATCACCATACACTCGTACCGCAATATCACTTCTCACCCCCGCTATTAGTTCGTTAAACCGCATTTCAATTGGCTGAGTAAACTCATAATTATTACCCGGCAGAGGGGTTACTTTTTCACGGATCTGGTTCACCAACTGCTCGCGGGTAAGAGTAGGGTCTGGCCATTGCGCTCTTGGTTTTAAAATAATAAAGGTATCAGCAACATTTGGCGGCATGGGGTCGGTTGCAACCTCAGGCGTGCCAATTTTTGAAAACACCCGCAATACTTGAGGAAGGGTTATAATTTCTTGCTCAATCAATTGCTGCATTGCAACAGATTGGCTCAAGCTGGTGCCCACAATTCGCATGGCATGCATTGCCACATCACCTTCATCAAGCTTAGGTAAAAATTCAGAGCCCATTTGTTTTGCTTGCCAAAACGCACTTATCAGTACTACTAAAGCAAGTATCATCACCACCAAAGGTAAGCGTAATGCCGTACTTAATAAAGGCCGGTACATGCTACGTAGCAAAACCATCAGTTTATTTTCATGCTCGCTGATAGGCCCCTTAACAAACAAAGCAATAGCTGCAGGTACAAACGTCATTGCAAGGACAAGCGCACCAAAAAGTGCTGCAATAACGGTAAATGCCATTGGTTGAAACATTTTTCCTTCAACACCATCCAGTGCAAAAATTGGCACATAGACCAGCATAATAATCCCCACACCAAATAGCGCAGGTGTCATTACCGCTTTAGTGGCAGCAAACACAATTGCAAGGCGCTCTCCTAAATCTAATAATCGACCTCGTTGCTGCTGAGCGATCCCCAGTTGGCGCAAACAGTTTTCAACCACAATTACCGAACCATCCACAATCAAGCCAAAATCAATTGCACCTAAACTCATTAAGTTACCACTCATATTATTTGCTGCCATGCCTGTAAGGGCAAACAGCATACTGAGCGGGATCACTAATGCCGTGATTATTGCTGCGCGTATATTGCCTAAAAACAACAACAGAACAATCACCACCAGCAACGCACCTTCAAACAAATTGGTGCGAACCGTGGCAATCGTTTTATCCACCAAGGTGGTACGATTGTAATTAACCTGCGCCAGCACTCCGGTTGGCAATCGACTGTTAATCGCGGTTAATTGCTTAGCAACATCAATTGCGACCGTACGACTGTTCTCACCTAACAACATCATGACTGTACCAAGTACCACCTCTTGACCATTTTGTGTCGCGGCACCGGTGCGTAACTGCTTAGCAATAATGACATCGGCCACATCTTTAATACGAATGAGTGCACTGTCTTTTGATGCGATCACTAGGTTTTCGATGTCTTGAATATCACCCAATTGGCCAACTGAACGGATTAACCATTGCTCACCATTTTGCTCAATAAACCCAGCACCAACATTGTTATTGTTACGCTCAAGCACCTTTGCCAACTGCTCAAAGGTCAATTTCATCGCCAATAATTTAAACGGATCGGGGATAACCTGATATTCACGCACAAAACCACCTATGGTATTGATTTCAGTGACACCTACCACTTTTAACAATTGCGGTTTGATCACCCAATCTTGTAAGGTTCTTAAATCTTCAGCGTTATAGAAGCTGCCATCGGGTTTTTGTGCATTTGGCAATGCGGTGACTGAATACGAAAATATTTCACCCAAGCCTGACACTATCGGGCCCATTTGTGGCTCAATGCCCACAGGAAGCTCGGCTCGTGCCAGCTGTAAACGCTCAGAGACTAATTGCCGCGCCCAATAAATATCGGTTCCTTCTTTAAAAATCACCGTCACTTGCGATAAACCAAAGCGCGATAAAGAACGGGTATAAGCCAATTGTGGTAAACCAGCCATAGCCGTTTCAATGGCATAAGTGATACGTTGTTCGGTTTCAAGTGGCGAGAAACCATCACTCACCGTATTAATTTGCACTTGCACATTCGTAATATCGGGCACTGCATCTACGGGTAATTTTGTCGCTTGCCAAAGTGCAAACAGACCAAGCAGCAAGGTCAAAAACATAACTCGCCACGGCTTTGCTAAAGAGGCTTTTAAGAGCGTATCTATCATGGTTTTCTCCTAGTGTGCATGATTAGCGCTGGCCTTCATCAGGTCTGCTTTTAAAACAAAACTATTGTCACTGGCATAACGCTCCCCCGCCACAAGACCCGAGATAATCTCAACATAGGTATCATCGGCCTGACCTAATTGCACAGGCTTGACAATAAAGGCATTATCTTGGCGCACAAAGACCACTAATTGATTTTCAAATTGCTGTAATGCTGTTTTGGCGACTACAACCTTTACTTGACGATTTGATACCGTGACATCGGCTTTAACATGGGCACCTGGGCGCCAAAAACCCATGTTATTGGGTAATACCGCTTGAGCTTGCGCGATATGCTGCGTATTCATCCGAGCTGAGAGATAGCTGATTTGTGTAAGTGTGGCATTGTGGTCGTGTAAATCGCGCACTTGCACCGTTTGACCTAAGGCTAATTGCTCTAAATCAGCACTAAAAGCAGACATTTGTAGCCTAACGGTCGATAAATCGGTAATTTCGAACAAGGGTTGTTCGGTGATGCGCTCTCCTAAGCGCACATATTTGTGGCTAATTTCACCGCTTGCAGGTGCAACAACATCGTAACTATTTAAACTGGCAGTATTATGAATAGTTGCCAGCACTTGGCCTTTAACCACCAAGTCTCCAACTTTCACTTTAAGAGATTCAACTAAACCACTATAAGGTGCACTCACTAAAAATTGCTGTTCGGGAATAGCGGTAATTTCACCAAAAAGTTGCAAGGTGTGCTTAATGGTTTCTGGAGCTGCATGCTTTATGCCTATCCCCGCTTTTTGTACAATCTCATCGCTCATGACAATCCGTTCATCATGATCATCCAAAGACTCATCTGTGTGCTGCGAGTCTTGATTGTCAAAAGTCTCATGCTGGTGAGAGTCTTGATTGTCAAAAGTCTCATGCTGGTGAGAGTCTTTAGAGGCAAAGTTAATAATGTTACTGCCCTCTGCATTGCCCACAACAAACGTCAACACCATTAAAAACAACATGATACTGTTAAAAAATAAGCGCGCTTTTATCCATAATGATTTCATAGTCCAGCTCCCAAAGAGTCAAAAATAGAAAACGGCATGAATAAGAAATCACTGCTGATGGTGTTTAAAACTACCAATAAATCAGATGAAAATGCCTTAGCCTGTAAGGTAAAAACTGACCAATTGTGGCTAAAAACGGTGGCCAAACACATGTCTGCAGGCAGCATTAGGCCGGCAAATGAAAATGTCATAGTCATAACTATGCTCCAATAAAATTAATTTAAAGAGTAATTTAAGGTTTTGTTTAAATTGAATTTTATTTAAGCGTTTGGCGGTGGTACGGGTGGGCTATAGCTAATAGGCAACCATGAAAAAGCATTGCTGATAATGGCGGTATCTAAAATTGGTGAAGCCGCAAAATGATAAAGATTGGTAACGTAACAGGTAACATGAGCGTGAGGAGAATGATGTTCATCGTCACTTTCATCCTCATGGGGATAGTCTAGGGCATGGCCTTGATGATGTTCAGCATGCGCAACAATGTCATGACCTGTATTAGCATCTAACATCGACAAAGAGTGATTTTCAGCAGGCAAATGCATAACCGTACTCTCACACGCAAAAGCAGCATGTGTCAGCATCACTATGGTTAATAACAGAAGTCTGATAAAAAATTTAGGCATAGGTGTCTCAAATTAAGAACCAACATCATAATATACTAAGCAGGCATTACTCAATCTAAAATCACTGTCATGACTGATTTACTCTTTTGTTAAGGAAAAATATCAAGAACTTTGAATACGTATTAACTCAATGCAGAAATAGCGGCTTTAAGGTTAGCTAAATCAAAAGGCTTATGAATATGATAATTTGCACCACATTGATATGCACGATGAATCTCACTTTGGGCAGTATTGGCGGTCACAACAATAATAGGGGTCGACAGCTTTAGCGTATTTCGAATTTCAGTTGTAGTTTCAAACCCATCTAATATCGGCATATTTAAATCCATAAAAATAACATCAAATGATGTGTGATTAAGCACATCAAGTGCTGCTTGACCATTGGCTACAATCTGGCTTTCAATCGCTAACTTTTGTAGTGATTGCGATAAAACCAAGGCATTAAGTGGATTATCTTCAACGATTAAACAAGACGTAATAACTATAGGTAATACTGCTCGCGTCACTAATGTCATTGGCACCGCAAGCTGCAATTGAGCGCCATGCAGGCTGTTGGCTACTAAAGTTATGGTTGCTGACATTGCAGCTAACATATACTGCACTCGTTCGAGTCCTGTTTGCATTCCTTGGAAATGAGTGTTGTAGTTTTTTTGATCCGCCTCAATTAGATAAGGAAAACCATCAACAAAACCATCACCTGTATCACTAATCAGTACACTGAGCACACTATCATTTGATACTTGCCACTTTGCAGTGAAAGTAATCGCGCCAGTTGAGGTAAATTTGACCGCGTTAGTCAAAAGCTCGATGGCTATCTGAGCCAAAGCGTGATGGTCACAATAAACCGACACATCTAGCTCAGAGGCTATTGATTCATGCCATGCTAAGTGCAACTCTTCACATTGGGCTTTAAAAGGCGCAATCGCTGTAGTGAGCGTAGCCTTTAAATTACTCACTTTAGGGTCTAGCTGCCATTGCCCTCTTTGTAAGGTTTGAAGCTTGGTTAAATCATCAACCAAAGAGATTATTTTTAAGGTGCTTTTTTTTGCTTGCTGCAAAGCACTATTATTAGAGTCTTTAGCCAGTGATTCATCGATAGCTGCCATAACAACTTGTAATGGCGTACGGAATTCATGACTCGCTCTGGCAATAAAACGCTCTTTTAATTGATAACTTTGCTTTAGCTGGCTTTTTTGGAGCTCAACTTTTTCAATTGATTCAATCACTAGCTTTTCCATAGGTTGAAAAATAAATTTCAATTCAATTAAAAGCAAAAGTAACGTGATAGACCAAAATACAACTTCAATACGTGAAATTAAATTTACTTTATCTACCGCAGCACGCTCAAAGAGCGCTACAGCTTGATTTAACTGTTGCAGCAAAAGCGAAAGTTGAACTAGATCCAACATGTCTGTTTGAGCAAGAGATGTATTGCTGCGTGCTAAAATCGTTTCAACTTCTTGACTAAAAAGAGCCACTTTTTCATCAAGTAAAACAGGTGGTTTAAAGTATATACTAATCAATTGTGGGTTTAAGTAGTGATAATGACCCGCATTATTTTTAGCGGTAAGAAAGTGATGATTTTCAACAAATGTGGTTAAAGAATCACGTAATCGTTGTTGTTGTGATGCGATATCAATCAGATTGGCTGGATTATTTAAGCTATTGATTAAGATATTTGCTTCGAGCGCAATTTTTTGCGAAAGCATTCGTTGCTTACCAGCAATATTAATGATTTTGCTATCGGTTTTTTGAATTGATAATAAATATTGTATCAATACACCAGAACAACTGACGAGTATAGCAATCGCAATCAGCGCCCACCGATACCTCATTCTAATAGCATAAATAATGTTAAACATAGACATCCCATTCTTTCGTCAAATAAGTTTAGCCCAAAAATAAAAAGTGAATATTAAACAAACACTTATTTCTCGTATCGCAACAAAATGATCAGCCAGAAACTAATGCAAAGCCAAAAAAACCGCATTTAAGCCAACTAAATACCGCTAACAAATAAACTCAAAAATAAAAATTCTCACCACTGAGCTATAAAATGATTAAAAATCAATAACAAATCCCTTACACTTACCAGCACAAAGAGCAATTACGCTTAACGTTTTGTAACTTAAAAAGGTGAGATGATGTACCAAGGAAGCTGTTTATGCGGGTCAATTACATTAACAATTACAGGCACAATTTCAGATATTATTCATTGTCATTGCTCTTTATGTCGAAAATCGACTGGCTCTGCTTTTGCGACAAATGGCTTTGTGCAAACCAATGATTTAGTGATCACCAAAGGTCAAGACATGCTGCAATCTTTTGAGTTGCGCCCTGGTAAAAAGCGCCATTTTTGCCGCCAATGTGCTTCCCCCATTTTTAGCGATAATGCAGCCGAACCAACACGAGTTCGCTTACGTTTAGGCATTTTAGATTCTGCAATTACTGAAAAACCGATTTCACATAACTTTGTCAGTTCCAAAGCAAACTGGGACAGCCTAGATTGCACATTACCTCACTACGATGGTCACGAGCCATCACGCTCAGTGGCTAAATAACCTAAACTATAGGCTGCAACTCACTCCTCATTGTTGGGGGGATTCAATTAACTCAATTTAAAACGCGCCACCGAACTTGTTAACGTATTAGCCAATTGGCTTGTTGACTGAGCGTGTTTGCTGTTGAGTTCTGCAACTTGCAAGTTCTCGTTAGTTTGATCACAAAGCAGGCTTAAATTCTGACTAATATCGGCAGCCACTTTACTTTGTTCATCTGTGGCTTCAGCGGTTTGTGAAGCGGTTGTTGCAAGTCGATGCGACGCGGCACTAATTTTATCTAATGCATTAAGGGTTTGCTTCGAAAGCTCAACACTTGTTTGAGTCGCTTCATTGCCTTTAGCAATTGAACTCACCGCTTCTTCAACTCCCTGCTGCAGCGTTTCAATCATCGTTTGAATACTTTGTGTTGATTGCTGGGTTTTACTTGCAAGGCTTCTAACCTCATCAGCGACGACCGCAAAACCACGGCCTTGCTCACCAGCTCGAGCCGCTTCTATTGCGGCATTTAGCGCTAAAAGATTTGTTTGTTCAGCAATCCCCCGAATCACATCAAGTACGGATGAAATGTCTTTAGAGTTTTCGGATAGTTTTGAAATTACGGATGCAGCCTGATTTACTGTTTGCGATAAACCTGCAATTTCAGTCACTGCGGTGCGGGTAATCTCACTTCCTTCACTTGTCAGCTGGTTCACTTGAGAGAGCTCGTCTGAAGTTTGCTGAGCATTTTGCGCCACACCAGCAATTGCATCACTCAATTCATTGACGGCAAAGACAATTGTCTCAACCGATTTTAGTTGCCCGCAGCTGGTTTTTTGAATTTGTTGTGCTCCGAGTGTAACTTCGCCAATACCTTGCACCACTTGATTTGATTGCCCGACGATGGATTGAATGAGTGAGGCAAGCCCCTCAATTAACTGATCAAATTCATGGGCTAAATCGCCAATTTCATCTTTTCGTTTTGAGTTAATCCGTTTCGTTAAATCCCCATCACCATTATTTAACCCTCTAATTTTATGAGATAAATCCTCAAGCGCATCAGCCATGGTTTTTGGAGCAATAATCCCAGCTAAAAAGGTCATAAGTACCACTAAGGCACTAATTACCGTTACCCAGATTAATCCCTTATCAACTGATGCTGTGATTTGCAGGCTTGTTGTTGCACTGATTTCATCTGCAGTTTCACCCGCTTCATTATAAAAACTCCGTAACTGCTTAAAACTGCTACTAGACGCCCCGATGCTCTGACTGGTTGCTAAAGCCAAATCTTGGTTATTAAGAGCATCAAATACTTTTTGCGATTCGGTTTTCCATTGTAAAAATGCGCCCTCAAACTGGGCAATCTTTTGTTGAGCTTGCGGATATTGCGCCATGAAGTTTTTATAGCTGTGCATCCGATCGTAGGCTTGCTGAACATTTTCTTGATAATCTTGATAGTATTTAGCTGAGTTAGCATTGCCATATTTAAGCAGCGCTTTGAGCTCAGCTTCTTTTGCTTGATATAAATCTCTATCGGCATTAAGTACTGCAGAAATTGCAGGATTAAAAGTTTGACCTAACAGCGACAGCCCTGTTTGCGTTTTTGCTACTAATAAATAATTCATTGTTAGCAGCACAACAAAGAAAATCGCAATACTACAAAAAGCTGCGGTGTATTTAATGCGTATTTTATTGATATCCATATTTTTCCTCACGGCAAACACAGGTTGGTTACCTTGAAGTAAACTATAGCCAGCAACACTTATTAAGCAAAAATAACACCGCTGGAATATGAATTAAAACGCTCATTTCAAGACCTTGTGAGATCACGCTTTAAATCTAAAATATTAAAACTCAGTTAAAAAGGTTTTATCACTGTAAAAACGCAGAGCAAAACAATCACTGTCTTTATTAATCACCATCGATTTATCGGCCCGTATCCCACTGCCAGCATAACTACCTGCTGCGGTAAAGGTACAGACTTGCGTGAAATAACCGTCAATATTGGGCAATGCAAATAACTGCTGGTAAATCATATCTTGACTGGCAAAGCTCCCTTGGGTCGCTTCCACTACGGTATCGTTGTGGTCAATAAGCTCTATATTGGCGCCACAACGTCCGACTATCGGTTTTTTAACATAACCAGTGGCTTGGAGCTCTGGCGTAAGTTCAAACGCACTATTAAGTAATAGTGGATGATTTGGAAACAACGACCACAATACTGGTAAAATCGCTTTGTTACTTGGAATTAATGACCATAAAGGTTCAAAGACCATGATGTTTTCACGCAATAGTACGTCAGATAAACGTAGAGGTTGATTGCGCTGCCAATCAGGTTCATAAACACCTGTATTGAGCGTCTCTTCATCGCATTCACTGCGAATTTGATCGAGCGCCGTTTCCCATGACCATGTTTTCCATACCCACTGCACCTGCTCACCTTCGGCATCAATCACTGCACCTTGCTCACTCCACTGCAACCCCGTTAAACCGATAATTATTTTACTGTCGATACCGGCGTTTTTCAGAGCATCTTGCATAAAGAGCGCATGATAGGCTTCCTCAGCTTCATCATCGCGTAAAATATGTACCACCCCTTTGGCATGACTTTTTTTCCAGGCGCGAGCTACGTCTTTGAATAAATCTTTGCCGGCATCATGACCTTCGTTAATACCATAATGACGAGCCCATTTGCCCTGTACCTTGCCAGACTCCATATAACACGAAGCTGAATCACAGTTATATTCATAAACTTTAAGGCCGTTTTTAGTCATCGCAAAATCAAAGCGACTGGTGATCAATTGATTAAGGCGGTTATCCCACGACTGGCGTATTTTAGGCAATACCGAGTTAGGCAAATTAAACTTTTCAAGCAATTCAGGATGTTCAAGTACATAATCGGTGGCGTGCATAAACATGTTATGCAGCTCATTAGTCGCATATTCTAATGCTGTTTCTGCCGACTGTGAGGCAATAAAATAACGAGTTTGCTCACCAATAACCGAAGTGAGGTAGTGACCACCCATTGCATCAACAAAGGCCGCTTCATCTTCATTGGCAATATTTAACCATGACTTTTTGGCATCGGTTATCTCGTTAGCATGGTTACTATGCAACTGGAATAAAGCGGTATTTTTTTCGTTATGAGGTTCGGCATATTCGTTATCATCGGTTTGGATCATCCAGCCTAGAATTTGTGCGTCCCCGTAAGAGCAGGTGATCCAATATTCCCCCTCCTTTGTCACTTTAGCTTTAAGTTGACGTGCGTAATTGGCACCTTCAGACCACAGAGCATGACCCACATTTTGCTCCGCAATACGCACAAATTGCTCGGTCACTTCGGTAACAATTGCTACATGCCCTGTTTCTTCAAACTCACCCCCTTCTTTCCAAATTAACAAACACCCCACTTCAGGATGGCGTTTATTACCATTAACAAAAGCATTGAAGGGTAATAATTGGTTTTCTTTGACATCTCGGACCGTGCGTAAATCAAAAATATCGTACGCCATCGCAACATCATCAAAAATATAACCATGATTGATGTACATATAACGCCTTGCAAATTCGACACATTGCCATTTGTAACCCATGTAAATGCCATCATAATGACTACGAAACGCACTACGCTTGGGGTATTGCAGCTTTGAGGCAGTTTCATAATCGCTAGAATAAGCGGCAACACAACCTGGGGCATAGCCTAATAACGTACCAAATGCTGTAGAAGCTGAGTCTAAGTGTGCCAAAGGACTATCCAAAAATATGAGTCAAGTTAAGCCAAAGAATAACACCCATACTCACTTTGGCTAGCCTGTGGCTAAAATATATTTTGGCCTTAATTAATTGATTGATTTAAATATTATTAGTCTGGTTTTGCTGATACTGATTGCATATCACCCGATACTTGTTGTGGGTATTTCGCCATTTCAATGACATATAAATCTTGTACATTTTGCAGCTCAGTATCAATATCCCCTTGAATAAAAATCGCAGGTAAAATCACAAACTGTTTGCTGCGATAATCCAATATCATTGGCACAACAGGCACTTGGGCCGCTTTGGCTATGTGTAAAAAACCACTTTTCCATTTTGGACTATATTTTCGAGTTCCTTCTGGCGCAATGCCTAAAATCAGCGCATCTTGCTGGCTAAATCGAGCACTTATTTGCTCAACCATTCCATGAGCTGCACTGCGCTCTACTGGGATCCCCCCCATACGCCTTAGCAACCAACCAAGCGGTCCTACAAAAATAGAATGTTTACCTAAAAATTGAATTTTAATACCTAGCTTTAATTTAACACCAATGGCAATAACAAAATCCCAATTAGACGTATGTGGCGCGACAGCGGCAACAAATTTACTGCAATCAGGAAACGCCCCCACCACAGTCCAGCCTGTTAGCTTTAAAATTAAAGTACCGATCAATCTTCCAAGTAGACTATTGGTCCGAGGGATCGATTTAGGAATTGTACTCATGTTGAATTCTCATTTTTTTGGCACCATAACATATCCAGCCAAACAAAAAAAAGTAGTTGGATTAATTGAAATTAAACAATAAATTACTTTTAAACAACCAAAAACAAAAAGCTACATTGCTATTAAATAGCCGCTCCACCATACTGAGGAGCTTTTTAACTTCAGAGGAAATGATAATGTATTACGAAATAACAGTGGTGCAATTTAGCAAGATGCTCAATAACTTAGCAGCAATATTAGAAAAAGCAGAACTCGCTGCGGTGCAAAAACGATATGATATGAGTGTGCTGCTTAATGCCCGCCTAGCACCTGATCAATTTAACCTCATCCGCCAAATTCAAATTGCATGTGATACTGCAAAATTAGCTGCGGCACGATTAACTGGTAAAGTTGATGATGCACCTAAGCATGACGATAGCGAAACAACCTTAGCGGAACTTAAAACACGTATTGAAGAAACATTAAACTATTTAGCAAGTTTCAGCGAAAGTGATTTTGCAGGTGCAAGCGAGCGCCAAATTAGTCAACCGCGCTGGGAAGGAAAATACGTTACAGGTGCTGAGTTTGCCATTGAGCATGCTATGCCAAACCTATATTTCCACATCACAACAGCCTATGCGATTTTGCGTCATAATGGTGTTGATGTCGGTAAAAAAGATTATTTAGGCGCAATGCCTTATAAAGTCTGATTACTGTCTCTTTAAAACCGATTTTAAACGACTAAAAATCTGAAATAAAAAAAGCCTTTAGTTACATACTAAAGGCTTTTTTAAATCGATTAACCGTGGTTTTACCACTTAATCCATTCAACTTTAATCTCTTTGCCAACGGCTTTGCTAATGCGCGGCACAATTGCATCTTGCTCTGTACATACCAATGAGAAAATATGCCCTTGAATGTCTTTGGCCACTTCGGCAGGTGCTGAGGTAAAATCATATTTACTGGCAGTGATTTCACGCGAAGCGGCTTGTTTGTTCGCTTTTTCTGCTAGCATTTCTTTATCAACCGACTGGCTGCTTGCAGTACGTGCTGTACGACCAACGCGGTGAATATAGTCATTACAGTTAACTGGTAAATCAAAGTTAATTACGTAATATAAATCGGTAATATCAATACCACGCGATACGATATCTGTTGCCACTAAAAACTGAACTTCGCGATTTTTAAAACTATTTAAACTTACTTGGCGCTGCTTTTGTGGGATTTCATTATGAATACCCACACTGCTGTAACCTTTGCTATTTAATAGATGCGTTAAAAACGTCACGTCTTTTTTAGTGCGAGCAAAAATTAACGCGTGATCGCAATTGACCAAATTAATTAAGCTTAATAAGTTCTCAGGTTTGTGGTCGCGATGACAGCGATACATAGTATGAATAATTTTATCAAGTGCTGGTTTGCTGTCGTCAGTACGCACTTCTTTTGGATTAACCAGATTATCTGCGGCAAACTTTTGTAGCGCTTTGCTATCCGTTGCTGAAAATAGAATCTGTTGTTTTGCTTGTGGCATAGCTGCAAGAATGGTACGTAACTCTGCAACAATACCCATGCTGACTAAACGGTCGGCCTCATCCATAACAAAATGTTTTACTTGCTCAAGTGAAAAAGCCTTCACTTTTAATAAATCAACTAAACGACGCGGAGTGGCAACAACAATGTCTGCACCACGTTTAAAACGATTCACTTGAGATGGAATACGCACGCCACCGAACACGCTAATAGTACGTAAGTTTAAGCCTTTGCCATATTTTGCAATCGACTCTTCAACTTGAACTGCAAGCTCACGGGTTGGCACTAAGAATAAGGCTCTAACTGGACGCACTTGCTCGGCACTATTATCGACTCGGCTTAATTCTTGAAGCGTTGGCAGTAAATAAGCAGCGGTTTTACCTGTCCCTGTAGGGGCAATCGCATAGGTATCAGTACCCGAAAGCACAGCACCAATAGAATGTTCCTGAATATAAGTAGGTGATTTGTAACCTAAGCTTAAAACGTTAGCTTGAAGGGTTTTGTTGAGTCCAAGTTCGGCAAAAATAGTCATGTGCGCACATCAATTAGCAAATAATCGCTTATTATCCCTCAGGCGCCGCATTTATACCAATTTTATTCGCCAAATCAGCGATTCAATTGCACATTTTTTGATAAATAGTACAGCAACCAGAGTCAACTTTGCGCGGTTAAAGCGCTCAATAATGCACCAATATCATTTCTTACCCATTCTTTGCCTAAACAATTATCTAACTCACGCTCTGCAAAGCGTAAAAAACCCAGTGCTGCCTGTGATAAATGCCTATCGTTTCGCGCAATAAAATACCAATGGCTTTCAATTGGTAGCCCGGGCACATCGAGTGTGACAATACTGCTATCTTGCTTTGGCAATACATGACGAGACAAAACAGCAAGCCCCATACCTGAACTGACACCGACTCGAATCGCCTCATTACTGGCCATTTGCATACTCGACGCCAAAGTGAGTCCTTTACCTTGTAACCAACTTTCAAACAACATTCGCGTAGCAGAACCAGGCTCTCTGAGTAAAAAACGCTCTTTCATCACATCCGCTAAGGCTAACTCTTTTTTAGTGGCCAGTGGATGACTCGCAGGTGCAATTAGGGTTAAGGGGTTACGCAAAAAGCGCCCCGCACAGGCATGTTCAAGTGAGGGCGGATGACTAAACACATATAAATCATCTTGACCTTGCTCAAAACGTCTGAGCACTTGTTCACGGTTGCCAATTTCAACCGTTACTTCAACTTTGCTAAACGCTTGCGCATAAGGCCCAAGCAAACGCGGTAAGATGTACTGAGCAGTATTGACCATCGCAATACTAAAGTGCCCTCTTTGGCCATCTTGAAGCGCTCCTAAGTATTGATTAAATTCAGAAAAATCCCCCAATGTCTGCAAACAAATACGATATAACTCTCGCCCAGCATCAGTAGGGATCACTTGATTTTGCTCTAAGACAAATAAAGGTTCACCAATAGCTTCTTTCAACCGTTTTAACTGTAAAGACACAGTTGGCTGGGTCAAGTGCAAGCGTTTCGCACTTTCACTGATAGACCCAGTTTGAATGACTTCCAGATATACTTGGAGCAATCGAAATGTTAAGTGGCGGATATTCATAAAGAGATACCATAGATAATTATCTATATAGTGTTGCTATACTTTTTATTTCCGTCAATAACAATCTCACCTTACACTGCGCCAGTGACTAAATTAAAGGAGTGCGTTATGCCAGATATTGTTGTGATGTTTTTTCTACTGGGTTTATTTGCGGGGCTGGTTCGTTCCGATTTAAGTATTCCTAAAGCAACTTACGATACATTAAGTTTATTACTAATGTTAATCATAGGTTTAAAAGGTGGTATGGCCTTACACGGTAATTTAAGCTGGGGCATTTTGCCGGAAATGGCCACTGTAATGTTGCTCGGAGCCTTAATTCCTCTGACTTTATTTCCACTGCTGCGAAAATTCATCCGCCTTAGCTTGGCCGACAGTGCAAGTATTGCCGCCCATTACGGCTCAGTGAGTGCTGGTACTTTTGCGGTGGCACTTGCTTATACTCAAGCCAAACAGCTCGAAGTTGGCGCTGAAGTGACACTTTATTTAGTGATGATGGAACTGCCAGCCATTATTGTTGGCTTATTACTCTACCGCCGCTTTAGCTCTCAACTACCTAATGCAAAACCTGTGACTGTCGGGGCATTGTGGCATGAAGCCCTGACCAATAAAGGAGTTATCTTGCTAGTTGGAGGGGTCATTATTGGTATTATTTATGGCACACAGCTCGGCGCGCCGGTAACTGACGTCCTCATGGGAGGCTTCAAAGCAATATTAGCATTATTTTTACTCGAAATGGGTCTGACTGCAGCTCAAACTCTGCGCCCTTTCCCTGCGGCACACTGGCGTTTGATGATCTTTGCCTTAACAGTACCGATAGGTTTAGGCATTGTAGGGATATTTGTTGGTGCCTTCTTAGGATTAAGCGAAGGTTCAATTGTTATCTTAGCAAGCTTAAGTGCCAGTGCTTCTTATATCGCAGCACCTGCGGCCATAAAAGCTGCAATCCCGGATGCAGATATTGGACTTGCTATGCTCAGCTCTTTAGGGCTTACATTTCCCTTTAACGTCACTATTGGAATCAGCTTGTATCACTACTTAATTCCTATTTTGACCTAACAGGTTAAGGGTTTGAACTTAAACCGAAGCCGATACAACTCACAATTTGTATCGGCTTTGGTAATCCTAATTACACTGCAGTTCGTATCAAAAAAGCATACTCACTTCGCATTTAGCTCAACCATGACACATCACAAACAGCACCTTGAATCAAAACTATGCCCAATTTGCCTTCGTCCGTTTAATTGGCGCAAAAAATGGCAACGAGACTGGCCAAATGTTAAATACTGCTCAAAACGCTGCCAAAGTAATGCAAAAAATCTGAATAAATTTGAAACCCCAAAATAATGATACCCACAGCATTACTGTAACTTCTCGCCATAAGGTATAAACTAAACTGTAGATTTGAAAAAGAGCTTTTATCAATGGTTCATACATGAGCGCAACTCACGCTAAAATAACCAATTGATATAATTATAAAATCGACCTCACAATAGCAATAACTTGATAATGTAAGCGAGCCAGATGCTACGAAATACCTTATATTTTGTCTGTTGTTTATTTTTAACTGTGCTAACAGCCAAGGTTAACTGCGCGCAAACAACTCTCACCCCTTTTACTCTGGCAACCACTAATGACCCAGAAACTCCGCTTTACCAACAGGCAAATCAAATATTAACCGTCGCTTTGCAAGAATTGGGTTTTCAATTAAACATAATCACGCTGCCAAATAAACGCAGCTTAAGTTGGGCAAACATAGGTAAAGTTGATGGTGAGTTATTTCGAATTAAAAATTTAGATTTAACGATTCACCCTAACTTAGAGCAAGTAAGCGAAGCGATAGCACATACCGATCAGTCGGTGATTGGCCCTAAAAACCTAAAGGTTGCAGGCTGGCCTAGTATGAAAAATTATACTTTAGCCTATGAGCGCGGTACGGAGTTTTTAAACAAAAACCAAGCTAAATTTAAAGCTGTCATTTTAGTCAATGACTTTCATCAAGCCCTAGAACTTATCCATGCTGGACGCGCCGATATTACCATAACCAGTCGCGCTACCGCTGAGCGTTTTTTAAATAGAACCCCCTCTGAGTATTCCGATTTAATCGTACACAGCCCAGCCTTGATCGATATTGAACTGCATACTTACATCAATAAAACTTTGCATCCACAGTTAGCTTTCCAACTTGCAGCGGTTCTAAAACAAATGAAACTAGATGGCCGTTTTGATCAGTTGAGCCAAATTAATAACTAGAGCATATGGCCATTAGGTTATTTAACAAAATAATACTAAGGTTGAAAAACACAAAGCGATCGTTATTTAAACAATCGTCGTATCGCTAACCTAGCTGGTTTAAACAACTCTTTTATTAATAACAATTTTTAGGCCTTTTTATGACAACACCTCAGTTTCAACAAATCCCACAAGAAGCATTTGATTGGTATGATGATTATGCCCATGGCGCCATGGACAGACGTACTTTTATGAAAAAGCTTGGTACATTAACCGCGTTAGGCTTTTCCATGGCGGTATTAACCAGCGCTTTGCTTCCAAATTATGTTTTGGCCGAACAAGTCTCATTTAATGATCCTGATATTAAAGCCAGTTACGCTGAATTTGACTCGCCGCTAGGTCATGGCAAAGGTCGTGGTTATTTAGCCGTGCCGACCAATACCACAGCAAAGCTACCAAGTGTATTGGTGGTGCATGAAAATAGAGGGCTAAATCCTTACATTAAAGACGTTGCAAGACGCTTAGCAAAAGCGGGATTTTTAGCCTTTGCACCAGATGCACTCTTCCCGCTTGGAGGATATCCTGGCAATGATGATGACGGTCGAGCAATGCAAAGCAGCTTGGCTCGCGAAAAAATTCAATTCGATTTTATCGCTGCCAGCCAGTTTTTAAAAACGCACCCGCTAAGTTCAGGTAAGTTGGGCGTAGTAGGATTTTGTTTTGGGGGCTACATGGCCAATTACTTAGCCGCATCAGCCAATGAGTTAATTGATGCCGCAGTCCCATTTTATGGCACGCCAGCGGCAAAAGAATTACGCAAAAATATCAAAGCGCCTTTACTGATTCACTTAGCTCAATTAGATACTCGCGTAAATCAAACTTGGCCCGAATACCAAGCAGACCTCGATAGTCTAGGTATTAAATACACCATGCATATGTACCAAGCCGCTAATCATGGTTTTCATAACGACTCCACCTCTCGTTATGATAAAGCCCAAGCCGAACTTGCATGGCAGCGCACACTCGACTTTTTCAAACTGCACTTAGTTTAAATAATGGCGTTAGGCTCACGCTCGAGTTAGCTTAACGCTAAAACAAAACAACTTAAAGGCACATCAATGATAATTAACCTCAATACTGGATAAGCAGTCACGCTCTACAGTTATTTTCAACGAACGTTAACAGCGTTAGATTAGCTTGTAATACACGCGCTAATCCGCCTTGTTATCCCTCCCCCCTAACTAAAGATAAAAAGCTAAGACATTTACTTTTAATTCAATGTGTTGGTAAACATTTCATCTAGAGCTGAGGTTATTTAATAGAAAGGAAGAACAACGCTTGAGGTTATATTTCAATTTTTGTTACCCTTCGCCCCACTTTGTATTGGTAAATATTTATATTGTTATGAAATTAGAAATTCACTATCAATTCCCTAGCGCACAAGTAGCAAACCGTTTTTTGAATGAATTAAAACATTGGCCAATTGCAAAGGTATCTGCTCGATTATTTAATCACGAGGCATCGGTAAAAATCACTTACCAAGCCAAAACTGAAGGATTTGACTCAACCTGCGCCGAGCTTGATAAGCTTGCTGCATTTTACAATGGTGAGGAATGCTAATCGCGTTGTGATATTACTGCGCTGCGGCAAGTTTTGCGGCAATAAAATCGGCATGGCTTACATATAGTAGCCCTGCAATTCTTCGAATAATATGATCTTCATGGCTATCAAGCTCACCATCAGCAAAAGCGACATGCCACAATAACTCGACAATCTCGATACGCTCAACATCATTCGTTTGGTTGTTAATTTGCTTAACAAATGCAAATAAATCAATCGCCTCTTCAACCAATGGCTCTGCTTTTGCAATCAAGCCTGTTACTTGCTCTTGGCTTAATTGGCAATGGGTTAACAATATCGCCGATATTTTATTTAACTCACTGCTGTGAGCTTTGCCATCCGCTCGCATCACTTCAACTAATAAAGCCGCTAATGCGGTATTAAAATCGATACTGACTGTTGGCTCTGGCTGCAATGCCAAGCCTTGTAATAGTTTTTTGATATGAGCTAACACGTTTATTTTCCTTTAAATTGGCTGATTAAATCTGAGCTAACCTTATTACACATCACCTTAGCTGTAAAACAGCAGATTTAATAGAACGCACCAAGGCTCTTATTTAGCTCTGCTTGGCGGCTATCAACCCATTTTAGCCACAAAAAAAGCCCTTTCGGGCTTGTTTTAAGAAATTAGACTGCAATTACATTCTAGCTTCGAGCATCAAACGTTTCATATCTCGTACGGCTTTTTCAAACCCATCAATAACGGCACGAGCAACAATGGCGTGACCAATATTAAGCTCATAAATATCTTCAATCGCAGCAATTGGTTTTACATTATGATAATTCAAGCCATGACCAGCGTTAACAATTAAACCTAAATCAACCGCTGTTTTTACACCCGCTTTAATGCGTTCCAGTTCTTCGAGTTGTGCCTCTTCAGTTTCTGCATCAGCATAAGCACCGGTATGAATTTCAATATACGGAGCATGAACCGCAGCACAGGCTTTGAGTTGAATCGGATCGGCATCAACAAACAAGGATACTTTAATGCCCGCAGCGGTTAAACGTGCAACAGCCTCGGCAATTTTCAATTGATTGCCCGCGACATCTAAACCGCCTTCAGTTGTTAGTTCTTCGCGTTTTTCTGGCACTAAACAAACAAACGCAGGCTTGATTTCAAGCGCTAATTGCAACATCTCTTCAGTAACGGCTATTTCAAAGTTCATGCGCGTTTGAATGGTTTTACTCATCACATGCACATCTCTGTCTTGGATATGTCGGCGATCTTCACGTAAATGAATGGTGATCCCATCAGCACCGGCATGCTCTGCTACGGCTGCTGCATGAGCTGGATCAGGAAAAGTCGTGCCACGTGCTTGGCGCAACGTAGCAACATGGTCAACATTCACACCTAATAAAATATCTTTCATTACATCACCTTGGTAGAAATAGCTCTCGGCTTTTTAATTCTCGTTCGCCTAATAATGGCTTTAATAAATAACGGGCAAATTGTTTAGCTAATAAACGGGTTTGTGGCTGAGAAAAATCTAATTGACTAAATGCCATGAGTTGCTCACCACGAAACCCACTGTGCGTTGTATTTTGCTTACACCAACCTTGTTCATCAACATACAGATACAAGGCTGCGGCCTCAATTGGATCACCTTGTGCATCATAATTAAAATCAACACCATAACCTAGCAATTCTAATAACTGATATTCAAATGAGCGCAGAGTTTGCTCAACGTCGCACGATGTGGTCAATGCTTGCAAATGTTGCTGATAAAGTTGATAAGCTAAATCGATCGGCTCATTAATAGGAATTATCCGATTGCATAATTCATTGAGGTAAAAACCGCAATAAAGCGCTTTGCCAGCTAATTGAATATCGGCAATATTGGAAGCAAGTTCAAATTGGGTGAGGTATTTAAGGTCACCTTGACCTGAAAAGCGGATCAGTAAGGTTTGAAATGGTTGCAGTTGTGCACTGTGTTTAACCGCCTGCTTGCCTTTTAACCGGGCAAGCAGGCGAATTTGACCAAGGTTTTCTACCAGCATATCGAGCATCACTTGCGAGTCACTAAATGGACGTCGATGGATCAGATATGCATGATAGAACTCTTGAATCACATTAATCTTCGCCGTAACCTAAGCTACGAAGGGCGCGCTCGTCATCAGCCCAGCCAGATTTCACTTTAACCCAAAGCTCAAGAAATACTTTATTATCGAGCATTTCTTCCATGTCTTTGCGTGCTTCGCGGCCAATCACTTTTAGTTTTTCGCCTTTGTTACCAATCACCATGCGTTTTTGGCTTTCACGCTCAACTAAAATCAAGGCATTAATATGCCAAACACCGTTTTCTTGCCATTTAAATTGTTCAATTTCCACAGTGACAGAATACGGTAATTCTTCGCCCATAAAACGCATCAGCTTTTCACGCACAATTTCAGCCGCTAAAAAGCGCGTTGAACGGTCAGTAACGTAATCTTCAGGGAAAATAAACTCACTTGGCTGCAAGTACTTACGAACTTGATCTTTAATTAAATCGATATTTTTAGCCTGCGTTGCCGAGACAGGTAAAATCGCAACAAAATCAGCTTGCTCGCCGAGCCATTGTAAATGAGGAAATAGCTCTTCTTTTTCTTTAACTTGGTCTACTTTGTTAATCACCAACAAAACTGGACGACCTGTTTGTTTTACTTTATGTAAAACCATGTCATCATCAGCAGTCCAATGCGTCCCTTCAACCACAAAAATAATCAACTCAACATCGCTGATTGAGCTTGCCGCAGCACGGTTCATTAAACGGTTAATGGCGCGTTTTTCTTCAATATGTAAACCAGGAGTATCGACATACACCGCTTGATAATCACCTTCAGTATGGATCCCCATAATACGGTGGCGCGTAGTTTGCGCTTTACGCGATGTAATACTGACTTTTTGGCCAACAATTTCATTTAAAATTGTTGATTTACCAACATTTGGACGGCCAACAATGGCAATCATGCCGCAATGTGTTTTAGGATTCATGTTTAATAATCTTTAATGCTTTTTCAGCCGCTTTTTGCTCGGCTTTACGGCGTGAACTACCGACAGAAACAATACTGTTCATGCCTTCTACAACACATTCAACGGTAAATGACTGATTGTGTGCCTGTCCTTTGGTATCGATAACAGTATAGTTTGGCAACGGTAATTTTCGCGCCTGTAAATACTCTTGTAATAAGGTTTTTGGATCTTTTTGGTTTAATCCTGGTGAAATCTCATCAAGACGAAATTTGTACCAGCTCAAGATCAAATTACTGCAGGTGTCTATGCCTGAATCTAAAAAGACAGCTCCAATAATTGCCTCTACAGCATCGGCTAAGGTTGACTCGCGGCGATAACCACCACTTTTAAGCTCACCTGGACCTAAGCGTAAATAATCACCTAAGTTAAATTCTAGGCCAAATTCCGCAAGAGTTTGACCACGAACTAAGGTTGAACGCATTCGACTTAAGTCACCTTCGCGACTTTTTGGAAAACGTTTATAAAGCTCATTGGCGATTACAAAGCTTAAAATTGAATCGCCTAAAAACTCTAGCCGTTCATTATGCTGCCCTTTATGACTGCGATGAGTCATCGCTTGCTCCAACAACGCAACGTTGTTGAAGGTGTAGCCTATTTTAGTATATAAATCAGTTACATTTTTGTTCATTAGTTATTGAATACTTCCTAGGCGCTCAAAACGAACCCCTGTTGGAACCCAGCTTGGTAAGATACTGTCTGGGTCTTGTTCAAATTCAAAGCTCATCCATATAAACACAGCTTTTCCGACTAACTTCTCTTTATCAACAAATCCCCAAAAACGGCCATCTTTGCTGTTATCGCGGTTATCACCCATCACAAAATAACTATCTTGCGGCACAACCCACTCATCAATGCGAGTGCCTGGTTGTTGGTAATATGCCATTTTCTGCTCAGGACGAGCTGGGTTAATTAAAATATCGTGGCTTACATTCGCCAAGTTTTCAGTTAAACGAGCTTCTGCAACGCCTTCTGAAAAGAACTCATCTTGATTAATCAGCTGAGTTTCAAGTTTGTTAAATTCATTACAATTTAAACCTGATGTTTCGGTTTGTTCTGCTTCACATTTAGGCTTGATATAAAGTTGTTTATTACGATAAACCACGGTATCACCCGGTAAACCAATAACACGCTTGATAAAATCAACATTCGTATCAAGTGGATATTTAAATACAACTGCATCGCCGCGCTCAGGGTCAGACACATCCATTAACTGAGTGCGCCAAACCGGATCTTTTACACCATAAGCAAATTTTTCCACCAGAATAAAGTCACCCACTAATAAAGTTGGCATCATTGAACCTGATGGTATTTGAAATGGTTCATAAAAGAATGAACGAAAAATAGTGATAGCCGCAATCATAGGAAAAATAGATTGAGCAGTTTCCGCTATGGCCGGTTGAGGTGCAATTTGTGCAATAGTTTCATCATCCAACATGGCACTATTTGCGCCCTGTGCAAGTGCAATACGCGCTTGACGTTTAGGTGCATAAACCAAGTGATCGATTAACCAAATTAACCCAGAAGTTAGAGTTAATAACACTAAAAAAATTGAAAAATAACCAGCCATATTAACTGTTTTCCTTATTTACCTACTTTGAGGATTGCTAAGAAAGCTTCTTGCGGCACTTCAACATTACCAACCTGTTTCATGCGCTTTTTACCTTCTTTTTGTTTTTGTAATAATTTTTTCTTACGACTTACGTCACCACCGTAACATTTTGCAATTACGTTTTTACGTAACTGTTTCACTGTGGTGCGGGCAATAACGTGCGCACCAATCGCGGCTTGAATTGCGATATCAAATTGTTGACGAGGAATTAACTCTTTTAAAGCTTCAGCTAATTGACGACCACGAGATTGTGCACTTTCATGGTGACAAATAATTGCCAACGCATCGACTCGTTCGCCATTAATTAGAATATCAACACGTTCCATTTTTGATGTTTGGAAACGCAGGAAATTGTAATCAAGTGAGGCAAAACCACGGCTTGTTGATTTTAAACGATCAAAGAAGTCCATCACCACTTCAGCCATAGGTAAGTGATACGTTAACGCCACTTGCTTGCCGTGGTACGACATTTTGTGTTGCACACCACGCTTTTCAATACAAAGCGTAATTACATTACCTAAATACTCTTGTGGTACTAGAATATTAGCCTCAACAATTGGCTCACGAATTTCAGCAATATTGCTGATTGGTGGTAAATTTGAAGGACTATCTATCTTAATGGTTTCGCCATTTTTGAGTAGGATTTCATACACTACCGTTGGTGCAGTTGTAATAAGATCCATGTCATATTCGCGCTCTAAACGCTCTTGAATGATTTCCATGTGTAACATACCAAGGAAACCACAACGGAAACCAAATCCTAATGCAGTTGAGCTTTCTGGCTCATAAAATAGCGAGGCATCATTGAGGCTTAATTTAGATAAAGCTTCACGGAAGTTTTCGTAATCATCTGATGAAATTGGATAAACACCTGCATAAACTTGCGGTTGTACTTTTTTAAAGCCGGGTAAGATTTCAGCAGCTGGATTACGTGCCGATGTAATGGTATCACCTACAGGTGCACCATGAATTTCTTTAATACCAGCAATAACAAACCCAACTTCACCGGTACGTAAAATTTTGGTTTCAGTTTGTTTTGGCGTAAAGATCCCCACTTTGTCAGCGTTATGAAGCTGACCATTGGACATAATTTTAATTTTGTCGCCAGCACGCAGTTCACCATGCTTAACACGTACTAATGATACAACGCCTTGATATGGGTCGAACCATGAATCGATAATCAACGCTTGTAATGGTTGAGTTGGTTCACCTACCGGAGGTGGAACTTGTGCAACAATAACTTCAAGTACATCTTGAATACCAACACCTGTTTTAGCAGAACAGCGTACCGCATCCATAGCATCAAGACCGATAATGTCTTCAATTTCTTCCGCTACACGCTCAGGCTCTGCTTGTGGTAAATCGATTTTATTAAGAACAGGAATAACTTCTAGTTCCATTTCAATCGCGGTATAGCAGTTTGCTACTGTTTGTGCTTCTACGCCTTGGCCTGCATCAACAACCAGTAATGCACCTTCACATGCAGCTAAAGAACGTGATACTTCATATGAGAAATCTACGTGACCTGGCGTATCGATGAAATTTAATTGATATGTTTCGCCATCTTTTGCGGTGTAATTTAACGTTACAGACTGGGCTTTGATGGTAATACCACGCTCACGCTCAATATCCATGGAGTCTAAAACCTGAGCTTGCATTTCTCGGTCTGTTAAACCACCACAGTATTGAATCAAACGATCTGAAAGGGTCGATTTGCCGTGATCGATGTGGGCAATTACTGAAAAGTTACGGATATGCTTCATAAACTGGATTCAAGACTTCTAATTAAGTGAACGATTAATGGAAAAAGGGAATTTTACAATTAATTAGACTTAATCACCATCTATTTGCGCTGGACTTGAACTAATTGGATAAATTTTTATCACTTCAATATGGTGTTTCACCGCTTTTAAATAAAACTTGGCGCAAAGGTAACCAGCAAAACCAGCTGAAAATGCAAGGATAATCTGCCAACCCTCAGGTAAAAATAATACTTCAGCTGCAAAAATAGCGGTAGCAATTGCAAATAGAAGTGGTAACAAATAAGTTAAAAATGAGCTTTTAACAACATGACTATCATCAAGCCCAAACAAAACCTGCTGACCTGGCTCAAGTTGTTGTTGAAAGTCAAAATCAAATAAGGCTTCTTTATTACCAAATAATTTGGCAAAAATTTGCGAGCCACATTTACCATTACAGCCTTCACAGGCTTTTTTAGCTTGCGGTTTTAGCGTTGCGGTAGTGCCTTTTACTGACACTACGGTAAGAGTTTGTTCTATCATAAATTTGGACGCTGTACAGACTCAGCAATATTTTTGGCGGCAGCAGCTGGAATATTCCCAACAACAGAAACATCAAAGCCTTCAGCATTATGGACAAACACGGTTGTAGCACCAGAAGTTAATGCCGTACTGCGTCGCATTGATGAAAGTGGCCTTTGAATAAACACCGACACTTCAACCAAACCATCACTAAATAAAAAGTAATCGGCCAGTTCATTGTTTAAATTTAAATTGTGGCGATCAGACTTAATCAGATTAAATCCTTGCGGCAACCAACCAATTTGCCATTTACCAAGCTCTGTTGACACTTCTTGCAACGGTAATGGTGTTGGAAATTGTTTCTGACTCATTTCAATTAAATCTGCTGCGGGTTGTTCTGAAAAGGTCACATTAGTCAATTGTAATTGCTCAATAATTTCCCCCTGCTGATTAACATAAGCAGCTTTTAAAACTATCGATGATTGTGAATCAAGCCAAATCCAATAATTAAACTTATTATTATCTTTAGACTCAATGCGCACTAGCTGCGCCGAACGGCCTGCAATACGGCCTTTGCCACCAAGAACAAAACTATAACTTCCTTCTAATACACTGATATCATGAAATAATATATCAGGAATAGGGCCAGAAATTGAGCGTGAATTAATTGAATAAGGAGGCGTCTGAGGCTCAAAATAAGTAACTTGATCATTAATACGAATAATTTCAAGCCCTGCTCCATTAAGCAGGCTCAAATGTTCTAATTCAGTTTGTTGGTATTGACCATGGCGCCAACGATAAGGCTCCATGGCATTTCCTTTAACAACAACAAATGAGGCATCGAAGTTACTTGAGTGGACGGTGAGTGCCATTTTCTCAAGGAGATCTTTGGCACTTTCTTCTTCTGTCGCAGCAAGATTAGTTGAAAAAATAACGAGCGAAAATATTAAAGCGAGAGCTCTCATCTAATTAGTTTGAATCCTTGGCTTGTGGCTTCTCTTGATTATCATCAGTTTGCGCCTGACTTGCAATACGCGTTTGTCTTTGATGTTCAAGTACTAAAGCGCCAATACGCTGTTGTTGTAACTCACGTAAACCTTGCTTGGCATTGGCAAGCGCTGGTTCTGTGGAATAACTCACAGGAGATGCAATTCCCCCTACAGGTGTTGTTTGAAACATTGGCAGTGAGTCAATCATTTGATCATTTTGACCATTAGGAATACTTTGTACTCCAATAATGGCAACGAGCGCTACACTTGCTGCAATTGCAATTTGGCCCAATGGTTTTTTCCAGTTAATAGAAATAACATTATTTTCGTTCTTATCGGTTAGTTTATCGTTATTAACTGAATTGTCTGTAGCTTGATGTTGACCACTAAAATCGCCATAGACAGGTTCATGTTCAAGTGCTAGCGCCACACGGTCTGCTATATCAATAAAAATATCGGTTTGCTGCTCAGCTTTGACTACATCACCGATTAACGCGTAGCGCTCAAAAGTTTTGTGATCTTCGGCAGTCAAAATTTGATCTGTCAGAGGCGTTTCACCATCGAGTAACGCTGACAAATGCTCATTTTGCGTTAAGGGTGCTTTGGTCATACTAAAATTCACCTATGCATTATTTATTAATGGGTTTAATTTTAAATCAACTGCTTCACGCGCTCTGAAAATCCTTGAACGCACAGTTCCAACCGGACAATCCATAATAACGGCTATATCTTCATAGCTCATACCCTCTAATTCACGCAAGGTTATCGCGGTTTTTAGGTCTTCAGGCAAATTATTGATTGCATCGTAAATTACTTTTTTTACTTCATCACTCATCAGCAAATTTTCAGGCGACGCATTAGAGTGCATAGCCGATGCGCCTTCATAATATTCAGCCTCTTCAGCGTCAACATCATTTGCGGGCGGTTTGCGTCCTTGAGCAACAAGGTAGTTTTTTGCGCAGTTAACAGCAATTCGGTAAAGCCAGGTATAAAAAGCACTTTCACCTCGAAAGCCAGGAATTGCACGGTACGCTTTAATAAAGGCTTCTTGTGCAACATCAGCTACATCGCTTTGGTTTGATACATATCGAGAAATCAAACTGGCCACTTTGTTTTGATATTTTCTGACCAACAAATTAAAAGCGTTTTTGTCTCCCTGCTGCACTTTTATTACTAGCGCTAAATCTAAATCCTGCTCGTTCATTCGAGCCGGTACTCCTATTGTTTACTTGTTACTCTTTAATTTGTGCTTATTGAACGTTAGTTAAGACTCATTAAAAAATAAAAAGTTCTGTTATTACGTTTTTTTTTTTAAAATACTTGTCAATGCTAGATGAACCTTGGCTGAAAACGAGCGCCAACTGTAAATTCTCTAGCAATTTCTTGAACAAGTATTTATTGTGAAGCTCGTTGAAATTGCATTGTAACCCTAAGTATCACTTACATGAACCAAAAAAAACACCACAATACTGACGTTGCCATTATTGGTAGCGGCGCTGCCGGTTTAACACTTGCTTTAACCTTAGCTAATCATTGCAATGTTGTAGTGATAAGCAAAGGTCCGCTAAAAGAAGGCTCAACTTTGTATGCACAAGGTGGCATCGCTGCTGTATTTGATAAAGATGACAGCATTGAATCCCATGTAGAAGATACTTTAGATGCTGGTGCCGGTTTATGCGATCGCGCAGCCGTTCATTATACAGCCAGTAATGCAAAACAATGTATGCAATGGCTGATTGAGCAAGGCGTGCCATTTGATATGGAACGCGATCAACAAGGTAAAGAACGCTATCATTTAACCCGAGAAGGCGGTCATAGCCATCGTCGAATTTTGCACGCCGCTGACGCAACAGGCAAGGCAGTACAAACAACGTTAATTGACCGGGTTAAAGAACATAAAAACATCACTTTATTAGAGCGTTATAATGCTATTGATTTAATCACCGCCAATAAATTAGGTTTAACGGGTAAACATTGTCACGGCATTTATGTTTGGAATCGCGAGTTAGAACAAGTTGAAATCATAAGTGCTAAATTTGTCGCATTGGCTACTGGTGGTGCAAGTAAGGTCTATTTATACACATCAAATCCAGATGTTGCCTCAGGAGATGGTATTGCAATGGCTTGGCGTGCAGGCTGTAGCGTTGCGAACATGGAATTTAACCAATTTCATCCTACCAGCTTATATCACCCTGAATTACAAAACTTTTTAATTACCGAAGCGATGCGCGGCGAAGGTGCTTATCTATTACGCCCTGATGGCAGCCGCTTTATGCCTGACTTTGATGAAAGAGCAGAGCTAGCTCCTCGTGATATTGTGGCACGTGCAATTGATTATGAAATGAAGCGTTTAGGGGCTAATTGCGTTTACCTCGACATTTCTCACAAAGATGATGATTTTATCATCGATCACTTCCCTACCATTTATGCAAAATGCTTAAGCGTAGGTTTAGATATCACAAAAGAACCTATTCCTGTTGTACCTGCTGCACATTATACCTGTGGTGGCGTAATGACTGACTTTAATGGCAAAACCGATTTAGATAACCTCTATGCTATTGGTGAAGTGGCTTATACAGGATTACATGGTGCAAATCGCATGGCGAGCAATTCGTTACTCGAATGTATTGTATTTGCTCAAGCTGCTGCAAAAGACATTATGGCGAAGTTGTCTCTTGTCAATGAACCAGTCACCATTCCTGATTGGGATGAAAGTCGAGTTAGCAATTCAGATGAAGAAGTTGTTATTACTCACAATTGGCATGAGCTCAGATTATTTATGTGGGACTATGTTGGCATAGTGCGCACCACAAAACGTTTGGAGCGCGCATTAAGGCGCATTGAATTACTGCAACAAGAAATTCAGGAGTATTATGCCAACTTTAGAGTGACCAATAATTTATTAGAGTTACGCAATTTAGCACAAGTTGCCGAACTGATTATTCGCTGCGCGTTAGAGCGCAAAGAAAGCCGAGGCTTACATTACACTTTAGATTATCCTAACTTGGCTGAGCAATCTGGTCCTACAATTTTAAAACCTAATACGAAAAAACCTTAGTTTTGGAGATTTAAATGCCGTCGTAAACGAGCATAATCGGCGGCATTAACACTACTACGGAAAATTATAAGCCAGCGCTTTTGCTGGCTTTTTAAATGTAAAAACACCACGGTATCTGTTGAAAAACTTGATTTAAGCATTTGAAAGTGAAGTGAACTTTGCTCTGTTAACAGTTCAATATCGCCATTTTCTAATAGCAAAAGCGCACCTTGCTTTGGGGTACTTTTAATTAACTGTAACCAGCTAAAATAAAATGCAAAGCCAATTGAACACAATAAAAAAATGGCGTGGAAGAAAGAGGTTGCAAGCAATAAAAACAAACTACCCAACACAATAAAAAAGCCCACTATAAAAGTAGGCAATTGATTATTGGCACTAAAAGCAATTCTATACACGGACTCGGTTTAGAATAAGCTTAACCATATAGTTTAACTGTGGATCTTTAGCTGTTTCATGACCCATAAACCAAGCAAACAACTCAGGATCTTCTTGAGTTAATAAATGTTGGAAAATAACCTTATCTTCTGCTGATAATGCGTCATAACCTTCTTCAACAAAGGGCATTAACAAAACATCTAGCTCTAACATACCTCTGCGACATGCCCAACGTAATCGCGCTTTATTATTTAACTCTGTCATTTGCTACCTCGTTGTGTTGTGCGCCGATTCTACCAAAAACTTAGTTAATTTATAATACCAAAACACTATCTTAATGATTTAATCAATCAAGTATTAATTATCAAGTTGAGATACGTTACTATTAGCACTCTTCTATTTCATGGCTTAATTATTTATGTCTCAAATTTTTGCATGCTCACTTAGCGATCAGCTCATTGAATTTGCTGGTGCGGATAAAAAATCGTATTTACACGGTCAAATTACTCAAGATATTAATCTCATCAACCATGAAACAATGTTATGGGCTGGTCACTGCAGTGGCAAAGGAAAACTCTGGGCGGTACATAAATTATTTGCCCACAACGACAGTTACTTCTCAATTACTTCTGCCGACTCTTTTGAGCAAAGCTTAGCGGAACTAAAAAAGTATGCCGTATTTGCCAAAGTTACCATTAGCCATAATACCGAATTCAAATTAATTGGTTTATTTGGTGATAACTTACAACCCGCTTTAGCAGCCTTAAACATTAACTTTCAAGGCAACAGCGCTGCATTTCAATTTGGTCATGCAATAAAACTTTCTGACGACCGCATCATTTTAATTGTAAAAGATACGCCTGAATCTTTTTTAAACGATATCGCCATTTGGCTTGATAACGATTTTACTTGGCAAAGCTTAGCTATTTTACATGGCGAACCGAGCTTAAATACCAGTGCTGTGGGCGAATACGTACCTCAAATGGTAAACCTACAAGCCATTGGTGGCATCAGCTTTACTAAAGGGTGTTATACCGGTCAAGAAACCGTCGCAAGAATGAAATACTTGGGCAAAAATAAACGCGCTATGTACATCATTCAAGCACAAGGTGACAGCCCAATTAACAGTGATGAAGTTGAACAGCAGCTTGGTGAAAATTGGCGTCGCGCTGGTCATATCATCGCCAGTGCCTTCGATCCTATTGATAAAAAAGCGGTTGCGTTAGTGGTTTTACCTAACGATATTTCGCCTGAAACTCCGTTACGAAGTAAACACGAACAGCCAATGCTGTTCACAATCCAACCCCTACCTTATTCATTAAGCGACAACTAAATCGGGAACCTTATGAAAATTGCACAAAACGCTGTTGTAAAAATGCATTACTCAGTCATAGATAAAGACAATAATGCGATTGATAGCTCTATGAATGAAGAGCCATTAGAAGTGATCATTGGTTCGGGCTATTTAATCCCAGGCTTAGAAAACGCCCTAATTGGCAAAGAAGTAGGTGATGCTTTTAATGTCACCGTGCCACCTTCTGAAGGTTACGGTGAGCGCCATGAAGGCCTAATGCAAGCAGTACCTAAATCGATGTTTGAAGGTATTGAAGTTGAAATCGGTATGCAATTTCGCGCAACAACGGATGATGGCGAAGAAACGGTGATGATACTTGATATCCAAGGCGATGATGTACTTGTTGATGGCAACCACCCACTTTCGGGGATTGAATTAACTTTCGATGTTAAAATTCTAGAAGTGCGTGAAGCAACAGCCGATGAACTTGCTCACGGCCATGTTCATAGCCCTGGCGGTTGTGGCCACGACCATAGTCACTAATCCTGACTTTTATTGATAAAAAAGCCGCTTTGATAGCGGCTTTTTATTATAGTTTTAAAAACATAACACTAAGCAACAATTACTTTTGCAAATTTACGCTTGCCTACTTGATAAATTGCTTCTGAACCTTTTTGAATTTCTAGCTTACTGTCAGAGATTTTCTCTTCGCCATTAAGCTTTACTGCACCTTGCTTGATCATGCGCATCGCCTCAGAAGTACTTGCAACCAAATCAGCTTCTTTTAATAAATTAGCGATAGAAATCACATCACCTTCAATTTGAACCGTCACTTCAGGAATGTCATCAGGTAGCGCTTTTTTCTGAAAGCGATTAATAAAATCCTGATATGCAGCTTCTGCATCAGCTTCACTATGAAAACGCGCAATCATTTCTCTTGCAAGATTAATCTTAATATCACGAGGATTGGTACCAGCTGTTACGTCAGCCTTAAGCGCAGCAATTTGATCTATACTCAACGCGCTTAATAAATCGAAGTAACGCCACATTAAGTCATCAGAAATCGACATGATTTTACCAAACATTTCTGTTGGGCTATCTGTAATACCAATGTAGTTACCTAACGATTTAGACATTTTTTGAACGCCATCCGTTCCTTCCAACAATGGCATCATTAAAACAGTTTGTGGTTTTTGCCCTTCAACTTTTTGTAGCTCACGACCCATTAATAAATTAAAACGCTGATCAGTACCGCCCAATTCAACATCAGCCTCTAGTGCAACCGAATCCCAGCCTTGTACTAATGGATATAAAAATTCATGAATGGCAATAGGTTGGCCACCAGCATAACGTTTTTTGAAATCGTCACGTTCAAGCATACGTGCAACTGTTTGATTAGAAGCAAGTTTAATCATTCCAGCAGCACCAAGCTTTTCCATCCATGTCGAATTAAATGCGACCGTTGTTTTTGCTGGATCTAAAATCTTAAATACTTGTTCTTTATATGTTTCAGCGTTTGCAAGTACATCTTCACGAGTTAGAGGCTTTCGAGTGACATTTTTACCAGTTGGATCACCAATCATGCCTGTAAAGTCACCAATTAAGAAAATAACTTCATGACCCAAGTCCTGAAAAGTTTTCATTTTATTAATTAGCACTGTATGACCTAAATGAAGATCTGGCGCTGTTGGATCAAAACCAGCTTTAATCTTAAGTTTTTTACCTGATTTTAGTTTTTCAATCAGTTCATCTTCGATGAGTATTTCTTCTGCACCACGTTTGATTTCTGCTAACGCGGCTTGTAAATCAGCCATTGCAATCTCCAAATAATATAAAGCTGATAATGTTTGCAAAAAACAAAGACTCGCCTTTTGTAACATCACAATTATTTTTCGATTCTAACTGATTATTTATGGAGTTTAAATGCACAAACCACTGGTAATAGCGTTATATTCGTTATATGCTGAATTTTGTTATATAGTATCGTTTATTAAGAATAAGGCCCATTATGGTTACTATGGTGCAAAAAATACCCCAACAACACAAAATACTCATTGTTGTATTTTTCTCGGTTATTTTAACCTTAATCTTAACCACGTCTGAAAAAGCTAAAGCTTCAAAAGATAATAACCAAACAGAACTTGAAGTTGGCAAACGTTACGAATTAACCCTACAACATTTATCTCAAACTGCTGAACAATCAACTCAATCGAGCGAAGTTGAAACAGCGACTGTAGAACCCGTTGCTTTAGCTCCTGAAATAACCTACAAAGCCTTCACTGTTAAAACTGGCGATAATTTAGCTATCATATTCAAACGAGCTGGCTTTTCGGCTCAAACTTTATATAAGTTAATTAACTTAAATGATGACACTCATTCATTAACAAAAATTCATCCAGGCGAAGTGCTTTATTTGGCAAGTAATCAACAAAAAGAATTGTCACACCTTAAGTATCAAATAAACCAAACAGATACATTGCTCGTTTCGTTAGATGAAAACAACCAATTAATCAGCCATATTGACAGCAAACAAATTGAAACCCGCAACCAAATTACTGCTGGGCAAATTAAAACCAACTTCTGGAATGCAGGAATTGAAGCTGGGCTGACCGAGAAGCAAATTATGAATTTTGCTGATATTTTTGGCTGGGATATCGACTTTGCCAATGACATTCGCACCAACGATCAATTTGTTCTTATTTATGAGACAAAATACATTGAAGGTGAATATATTGGCACCGGTGAAGTGATTGCAGCTGAATTTATCAATCAAGGTGAGCATTTTGCGGCTGTTCGTCATGATGATGGTAATTACTATACCCCTGAGGGTCGCAGCATGCGCAAAGCTTTCTTGCGCGCTCCTGTTAACTTTAAATATATTAGCTCAAGCTTTAACCCAAAACGAAAACACCCAGTTACAGGCCAAGTGAAAGCCCATCGAGGTATTGATTATGCGGCTAAAACAGGTACTCCTGTTATGGCATCAGGTAACGGCAAAGTAATTGAGTCTGGATATAGCAAATACAATGGTAATTATGTGTTTATTCAGCATGGTAGCCAGTATGTTACTAAATACTTACATCTTCACAAACGTAATGTGAAATCAGGTACCAAAGTAAAACAAGGCCAAATTATTGGAACTGTTGGCGCAACAGGTCGAGTGACAGGTGCTCATTTACATTATGAATTTTTAGTTAATGGTGTTCATAGAAACCCAAAAACAGTGGCACTACCAAAGTCTGAGTCTCTTGCAAAAAATGAACTTGCGACGTTTAAGCCATACGCAGATACTTTAATAGCTCAGCTAAGTTCAAAACGTGATTTATATTTAGCGATGCAAAACTAATTAAACTATTGATTTTCGCACTGGTATCAACAGCTTCACGAATAATTGATCATTGGCGAAAATAAAAAGCAGCTTAATAAAGCTGCTTTTTATTTACACGAACTTCAAACTTTTTGTGCTATTGCTCGGCTCGTAAAAAAACGGGCTCTTCTGCTTTTTTAGTCTGCTCTTGGCTAAAATAATAACCTTGCTCTGAGAAATTCTGAATCCCAGTTAAATCAGTAATCTTATTTTCAATGATATATCGTGCCATCATGCCTCGGGCTTTTTTTGCATAAAAGCTGATCACTTTATATTGGCCATTTTTACAATCTTTAAAAATCGGTGTAATGATTTTTGCTTTTAATACTTTAGTATCTACCGCTTTAAAATATTCATTAGAGGCTAAATTAACTAAGTATTCGCAGTCTTGCTGTGCCAATAACTCATTTAATTTATCGGCAATAATACGCCCCCAAAACTGATAAAGATTACTTCCTCTTGGGTTTGCTAAACGGGTGCCCATTTCAAGACGATAAGCTTGCATCAAATCAAGTGGTTTTAACACACCATATAGCCCCGATAAAATGCGTAAATGGGTTTGAGCATACTCTAACGACTCCGGTGTTAATGAATGAGCATCTAAGCCACCATAAACATCACCATTAAATGCAAATACTGCTGGGCGGGCATTATCGTTTATAAAAGGCAAAGACCACTCGCTAAAGCGTGCTGCGTTTAGCCCAGCTAACTTATCACTGATTTTCATTAAAGAGCTCAGCTGAGCGGGGGTAAGTGTCCTGCACACTGTCATTAACTCTTCGCTATGATCTAAAAGCTGCGGTTGCGTTGCTAACACTGTTGGCAGTAGCGTCTCAAAATCTAAATTTTTTGCTGGAGAAATAACCGTAATCATAATCACTATTGACTTGTATTTTATTTAGTGTCAATTTCAACACTTATTGTGATGAAAATCACGTTTTTGTTTGAAATACCTCCTAATTTACACTGTCATTACATCACCAACAGGTAAAATTTATCTCTCTGTAAAATGAGGACATTTGGCCTGTTAAAACGCGTTAATTTAAGTGCAATATTAATGTATTAAGGTATATTCAAAAATACTTAACAAATCGTATTGTTAAGTAAATTTTGGAATGAGGAAATCCCATGAGCGCAGTATTAGCGGCTTTAAAAGCCCAATCAACCATCGTTGCCGACACGGGCGATATTGAACAAATTAAAAAGCACAAACCACAAGATGCAACCACTAATCCATCTTTATTATTAAATGCGAGTAAAATCGAAGCTTACCAACCTTTATTACAGCGTGCTTGGGCCTATGCCAAAGAACATCAATCTGATGTAGCCAAACAAGTTGAGTTAGCGTGTGATTATTTTGCGGTATTAATCGGAAAAGAAATTGCCGATGTCGTGCCTGGTTATATATCAACAGAAGTGGATGCGCGTTTATCTTTTGATAGCCAAGCGATGATAGCAAAGGCAAAAGAGCTGTTAGCTTTATATCAGTTAGAAGGTGTAAGCCAAGATAAAGTGCTTATTAAAATAGCCTCTACTTGGGAAGGCATAAAAGCGGCTGAAGTGCTTGAACAAGAAGGCATTAAATGTAATTTAACGCTATTATTTAGCCAAGCCCAAGCCCGTGCCTGTGCCGATGCAAACGTATTCTTAATCTCTCCTTTTGTTGGTCGTATTTTAGATTGGCACGTTGCTAACGGCATGGAAAAACCAACCGATCCACTACAAGATCCTGGTGTGCAATCTGTTCGTAATATTTATGAATTTTATAAAACGCACGGTTATAATACCGTTGTGATGGGTGCAAGCTTTCGCAATACAGGCGAAATATTGGCATTAAGCGGTTGTGATAAATTGACGATTAGCCCCGCTCTGCTTTCTGAACTAGAAAATATGACAGATGCACCCAACTATCAACTTGAGAAATTTACCGTTCAATTTGATAAACCAGACGCATTAACTGAAAGCCAATTTCGCTGGTTACATAACCAAGACCCTATGGCGACAGAAAAATTAGCAGAAGGTATTCGCGCATTTGCCGCTGCACAAGTCGACCTTGAAAATTGCTTTAAAAAACTTTAAAGGACTTAAAAATGCCTCACATCAGCATTGAACAACGCTTACACAATAGCTTGTTGGATGCTGCACAAGATTTGCAGAAGCTCCATTTAGTGGAGCTTTTTCAATTGCAGCCAACTCGTGCAGAAATCTATCAATTAAATATCGCGCCCATTTATTTAGATTATTCAAAGCAACGGATCAATCAACAAGCGCTTGATAGCTTAGTTGAACTAGCCGAGCATAAGCAACTTAGCCAAGCCCGAGATGCAATGTTCCATGGTGAAAAAATTAATCATACTGAGCAACGTGCGGTATTACATACTGCGCTGCGTAATAGTCAAAGATTAAGCTCTCACGCTCCTGATATTGCAGAAGAAATAAACCAAACTAAACAGCGCATGCTGTCATTTGTTGATAAGATCTTAAATCAGACTTTACGTGGATTTACCGATAAACCGATCACCGATGTGATCAGCATCGGCATTGGTGGCTCATTCTTTGGCCCTAAAATGTTACAAAGCGCCCTTGTTGAATATCAAACATCTAATATTAACGTTCATTATTTAGCTAACATCGATGGCGCTCAGATCAAACAATTATTAGCTAAGTTAAATCCAGCAACGACGCTGGTCATTGTTGCCTCTAAATCTTGGACCACAATTGAAACACAAGTAAATGCCAATGCGGTAATGACTTGGTTTAAAGGCAAGTTTCCAGAACAAGCTGCGATTGAAAAGCATTGGGTTGCACTGACTGCAAAACCAGAGCTCGCCCAAGCATATGGCATTGCTCCTGAGTATATTTTCCCACTGTGGGATTTTGTTGGTGGCCGCTATTCTGTATGGTCTGCAATTGGCCTCCCCTTAGCGCTAAGCATAGGCAGCAAAGCATTTGACGAGTTACTCGCTGGTGCTGCATCAATGGATGAGCACTTTTGCCAAGCCCCGCTTAATCAAAATATGCCGGTATTACTGGCATTGATTGGTTACTGGCAACAAGTGTATTTAGGTTATAACAACCTTATGGTATTACCTTATAGCCATGGTTTAAAATCACTCCCCGCCTACTTACAGCAACTCGACATGGAAAGTAATGGAAAATCCGTTAATGCCATCGGTGACCCTATAGCAACTTCTGGCCCTATTTTATGGGGTGCTGAAGGTACCAATTGTCAGCACTCATTTATGCAATTGCTACATCAAGGTAAGCAACAGGCAATGATTGATTTTATTGTACCGGCGAAAGGTGAGACACTTTATCCAGAACATCATAAAATGATGATTGCCAACTGTTTAGGTCAAGCGCAAGCGTTAATGCAAGGCAAAACAGAGCAGCAAGCATTTGATGAGCTGATAGCTTCAAATATGCCAACTGAGCAAGCAAAAGCACTCGCCAAACATAAAGCAATGCCAGGTAATACGGGCTCAAATACGCTCGTACTCGAGTCTTTAACGCCTTATTCAGTCGGTGCTCTACTCGCTTTATACGAACATAAAATATTTTGCCAAGGGATATTATTTGGTATTAATAGCTTTGATCAGTGGGGTGTGGAACTAGGTAAACAATTAGGTAACCAGCTAATGAATGCCATAACGACAAAAAATAGCAGCCAACTAGATCCTTCAACTCAAGCACTGCTTAAACATATCAATTTATAATCTGACAAATCAGAAACAAACGAACAATTTGTTTCTGATTTCTCCTTTTTTCAGCCAAAAAACGCCCTCTGTAACTTAACATTCATATTTTTGCAACCTTAGCTACATCTAATAGTTTTAATTTTGACCTTGTTATGATATAGCTACGTTCGGGATTACGAATAAAAAAGGAGCGCAATATGGATAATCTAGATGACATTTTAACTCTGTTAGAAAGTCCGGAAGCAACAGTGAAAAGCTCGAAAAACCAAAAAAGAAAATGGCGAGAAATTGAGGCGCTAAAGGATAAGCACCGCTTGCGCAAGGAGCTGCAAGACCTAGATTGGTCGCACGAAATCGAACTCGAAGAACTTAATTTTTAATTCCTAAAAGGCTCCGATGGAGCCTTTTTTAATCTTATTAACTTAAATTAGCTTAAACTTGCCAATCAATCGGCTTATTCCCAAGCTCTTGCAATAACTGATTGATGGTTGAAAAATGCTTACAACCATAAAATCCTCGATATACCGAAAGTGGCGATGGATGCGGCCCACTTAATACCTTATGTACACCTTGATTTATTTTTTTGCCTTTTTTCTGGGCATGTGCGCCCCAAAGGACAAAAATAATCGGCTGTGATTGCGCATTTAACAAAGCTATCACCCTATCAGTAAACTGCTCCCAACCAAGGTGTTTATGAGAATGCGCTTGGCCTTGCTCGACTGTCAGCACGGTATTGAGCATCAATACCCCTTGCTGCGCCCACTTTTGCAGATAACCGTGCTCTGGAATAGCAAAGCCCTCAATATCAGTCGCGAGCTCTTTATAGATATTGACTAAAGATGGAGGCGGTTTAATACCCGGTAATACTGAAAAACACAATCCATGGGCTTGGCCTGCTCCGTGATAGGGATCTTGACCAAGAATAACCACTTTTACATCTGCAAGAGGAGTTGAGTCAAACGCACTAAATACTAAATTTTCAGGGGGATAAACCTCGACTTCTTCACGACGCTTAGCGACATAACTTAAGGTGTCCGCTAAATAAGGATGTTGTTGTTCTTGGGCAATAAACTCAGACCAATTCATAATATTCTCTTGTATTCAATCGACACGCTATTATGCCAATCTCAAAACGATAAAAATAGCAGGCATAAAAAAGCCAGCTGAGCTGGCTTGATTAAAAACATTTTTATTAGCCTAATTTAACTAATAACGCTTCACGTAATACATGATAATCATTAACTAAATCAACCGCTAAACACGGTTTAGCCAGTGCGTCGCTCAGCGGTTTTGGCATCTCTAACTTAATATCTAAAATACCTTCAACACTTTCTTTAAACTTAGCTGGGTGTGCAGTAGCTAAAAATACCCCAACGCCATCTGCGGCCAAGTCACGTTTAAGCCCTTCATAAGCAATCGCCGTGTGTGGCTCAGCTAAATAGCCTAACTGATTTAAATGATGCATCGCGGCTTGTGTGGTTTGCTCATCAATAGCGTGTGAGTAAAAATTGTCATAGCTAAACCAGTTGTGATCAAGCATGTATTGCACTCGTGGCCAGTTATTTGGACGACTCACATCCATTGCATTAGATAATGATTCTTTAGTTGCAGCCGGTTGCCATTCTTTATTGTGTAAAAAGCGTGGTACGGTGTCATTTTGATTGGTTGTTGCCGACAGTTTCGCCGCAGGTAAACCAATCACAGCACCAATCATTGCCGCACAAACATTACCAAAATTACCACTTGGTACTGAAACGTGAGCTTGCGCTCTTTGCGCTTTAGGTAAACGCGCCAAGGCTTCAAAGTAATAACACACTTGAGCCACTAAGCGACTGATGTTAATTGAGTTAGCCGAATTTAAGCCTAAACGCTGTTTCACTTCATTATCTAAAAACGCAGCTTTAACCATCGCCTGACAATCATCAAAACTACCATCAACGGCATAACAATGAATATTCTCACCCAAGGTAGTGAATAGCTTTTGCTGTGCTAACGATATTTTACCTTTAGGGTATAAAATCACGACATCGATATTGTCTTTTTTATAAAAAGCATGTGCAACTGCAGCGCCAGTATCTCCGCTTGTTGCAGTTAAAATGGTAGTTTTATTACCTTGGCTAAACTCAGCTAAACATTCAGCCATAAAACGACCACCAAAGTCTTTAAAAGCCAATGTCGGACCATGATAAAGCTCTAAACAATATATGTTTTTTTCAACTTCAACTAATTTCAAATCAAAGTTAAATGCACGAGCAACCATGGCAGCTACTTGCTCACTTGATAACTCATCGCCAATTAAATGACTTAAAATTTTGCTACTGCGGGTGACAAAATCCAGTTCAAGTAAGGCATCAATGTCTGCGATTGGGGTTAAATTTTCCGGAAAAAACACACCTTGATCACGGCCTAATCCTGTTTTTACCGCTTGGATAAATGACACTTTTTCTGAATGATCTTTTAAATTATGCAGTAACATTGTTTGCTCCATTTTCTAATACACGTGTGCCTAAATTATCTAATTGGCAAATATGACAAAAACCTTGGTCGTTAATATAATTTTGCGCCAACCAATCTGCGCATTGCTCTGCGGTTACTAAATCAGTACATACCGCAAACAGTGTTGGCCCTGCGCCAGAAATACTCATCGCTTTGGCGCCAAGTTCTGGTAATGCAACTTTGGCCTCAGCAAAACCATCAATTAACACAGCACGATGCGGCTCTGCAATATGATCAGCCATAATTGACAGCGCTAACTCATATTGTCCCGTTAATAAAAAGCTAGTGAACGCCGATAAGCGCTGGGCAAACTCAACACTGTCGTGTAGCGAAATTTCTTTAGGTAACACTGAGCGCGCTTTGGCGGTATTTAAACTAAAGCCCGGAAACGCGACGACATAATACCAATCAGGGTTTACAGGTAAACTAATTGATTTATTTGGAATTAAATCACCCGTTAGCTGCAGTCCACCTAAATAACACGGTGAAATATTGTCATAGTGACGGCCACCACTCACTATCGCTTCAAAATCGGCCATTAATTCAATCAATTGAACTTGGCTCAATTGGGTATTGGCAAATTTATCTAAAGCCGCAAAAGTCGCAACGACTGAACAAGCACTCGAACCGAGCCCAGAACCAATAGGTAGATTTTTCTTAAGCTCTAAGCGTACTGGTGGCATTTCTGGCGCCACATGTTGGCGAAAATGCATTAAACACTGATACGCCAAATTCTCTTGTGCCGCACTGGGTAACTTTGCCGCATATTGGCCACTACAAACAAAACTTTCTTCATCCGCAGCTTCGATACGAACCACATCACCTAATAAACAACCATCAATCGGTGCAAGCGCCGCACCTAACGCATCAAAACCAACGGAAAAATTGCCAATTGAGGCTGGGGCATAAACTTCAAACATAACACCTCCTAGCGTGATACGATTTTTAAGATATCAGAAAATACACCAGCCGCAGTGACTTGCGCACCCGCTCCATAACCACGAATGACAAACGGACGAGGTTGATAATACTGACTTAAAATTGCAAGGGCATTCTCACCATCACGAATATCATTAAGTGCATGCTCGGCCGCAACGGCTTCAATACCTACTTTACAATGACCATTTACAATGCTGCCGACATAACGCAATACTTTACCTTCATCACGTGCTTGATGTACTTTTGCGCCAAATGCCACATCTAAACTTGGTAATTGCGCCATAAACTCATCAACACTTGCCCCTTTGGCAAAATCCTTAGGTAATACAGACTCAACTTCAATATCAGAAAGCTCAAGCTCAAGCCCTGATTCACGAGCGATGATCAGCAGTTTTCGAGCTACATCTGTCCCTGATAAGTCATCACGAGGGTCAGGTTCGGTAAAACCGTTTTTCTTCGCTTGTAATGTTGCTTCAGATAATGTTAAACCGTCTTGTAAGGCACCAAAAATATACGATAACGAACCAGATAAAATACCATTAAAACTAAGTAACTCATCACCGGCACTTAAAAGTAATTTCAAGTTATCTAATACTGGCAAGCCTGCACCCACATTAGTTTCGTATAAAAATTTACGATTATTTTTTAGGCTAGTTTGAATTAATTGCTGGTAATAAGCTTGTGATGAAGTATTGGCTTTTTTATTCGCTGCAACCACATGAAAACCAGCGGCCAAAAACGACACATATTGATCAGCCAATTGGCTTGATGAACTACAATCGACAATAACCGGGTTAATCAAATGATTCGCTTTAACAAACGCTTCAAGTGTTGCTAACTCAAAGCTTTGGGTTGATTCGGCCAATTGCGCAGGCCAATTTTGTAAACAAATGCCGTCCTCGTTCAAGAACAATTGTTTAGAATTTGCCACGCCATATAGGTTAAGTTTGATATTACGCTGTTCAAGCCACTGCTGTTGTTTTTCAAATTGCTTAATCAGCTCAGCCCCCACTAGACCGCAACCTAATAAAAACACATCAATTGATGGGATATGGGTAAAGAAATTTTCGTGACACACTTTTACCGCATCGTTACATAATGCCCCATCTATAACCGCTGAAATAGAGCTTTCAGTTGAATCTTGTGCAATAGCCACAATGTTTACTTGTGCTTGTGCAAGAGAAGCAAAAAACTTTGCCGCCAAGCCTCGGTGCGCTTTCATATTGTCCCCCACCAAAGTGACAATAGCCAGCTCACGTTTAACTTGTACCGGCTCAATTAAACCTGCTTGTGATTCCAGCTCAAAAGCTACCTCAAGCGCATCTAATGCCAAATTTAAATCAGCTTCATGCACACAAAAACTAATGCTAAATTCACATGAAGATTGTGTAATTAAGACAATTGAAACGTTATCTTGCGCAAGTGCAGTAAATACACGCGCAGCCATGCCAACTTTGCCTTTCATACCTGGGCCTGAGACTGTCAACATTGCAAGGTCTTGCAAACTCGACAATGCTTTTACGGGCTCTTCAGCGCTTGAAACTTCACTAATTAAAGAGCCTGGTGCTTCAGGGTTATGGGTATTTTTAATTTCACATGGCACACCTGCTTTAGCACAGGGTAAAATTGTTTTCGGATGTAATACTTTTGCACCAAAATACGATAACTCCATTGCCTCTTTATATGACAAACTATCGATTTTTGTTGCTTTGCTGATATAACGAGGATCAGCACTATAAACACCATCTACATCAGTCCAAATCTGGCATACATCGGCTTTTACGCACGCAGCTGCAATCGCCGCCGAATAGTCAGAACCATTACGGCCAAGTGTCGTGAGCTCACCCGCATCATTACTAGCCGTAAAACCAGGCATGATATAAATTTGACTTGGTGCCAATGCCATTTGGTCAGCAAAACGAGGAGTACTTAAAGAAATGCTCGCTTCTGCATCTAAGTGACCACCACGAGATAAAATACAATTAGTTGCTTCCAAATATGTAGGATTGTGCTCACTAAGCAATGCTTGCATCAGTGCAACACTTAAACGTTCACCAAACGAAATAACAAACGCGCGCACTGAATCTGGACATACACCGAGTAACGAAACACCTGATAACTTTTGTTGTAATAATTTAAAATCAGGCCAATTACTAATGACTCTACCAGCACTTTCAACATGTTGTTTTAATTCTAAACTGCGAGATAACAAGGCTTCCCACTGCACTTGATAATCCACACCATTTTCAGCGAACTCTGCCAGCTCAACCAACTTATCTGTCATGCCACCTGGAGCAGACAATACTAGCAATACCTGTGACGATAACTGAGCATTTACTAACTGAGCAACTTGCTTTAAGCAAGCATAATCAGCCAGTGACGACCCACCAAACTTCATAACTTTCATATTAATTTCCTCATCCCCAAAAACGAAAAAAGGCCTGCGCTCTTTGTGAGCACAGGCCTTTTATTTTGCGTACAGACCCATGCCACTATCCAGTTAGGATGGTGGTTGTAATAATAATGGTTAGTACTGAATTAAATTTGTTCATAGCCTTTAGACTGCCTCAAAACACCTTGCGATGTCAAGATGCAAAAAATGCATAAATTATTTCTTTTTTGTTTAAAAACGATTATCTAATGCCAAACTTATGCATGACATCATTAAGTGCATCAGTTGCAACTGGTTTTTCTAAAAAAGTAAGCGCGCCTAAATTCATCACTTTTTCTTTCATTTCAGGTTGAATATCAGCTGATATAACCACAACAAAACATTCAATTTTCTTTTCTTTTATATATTCGAGCACACCGACCCCATCAATGACAGGCATGGTAAGGTCTAAACACAACAAACCAATTTCTTGCTGTGCCAATATATTAATAGCCTCTTGGCCGTTTGCAGCTTGATAAATATCAAAGTCAGCATTTTTCGCAAGGTGCCTTACCACTTGCTTTCGTGCCATCATTGAATCATCACAAACTAAAATAGGGAATCTCATCAGTTATTTTTAACTAAAAATCAAACAAACCTGCAAACAGTTATAACATAGGTCTAAACAAAAAAATAATTTTTAGGTCTTTGATTCAATTTTAAAAATAAATAGGTAAATCCTGATTAATTTATTTATTTTTTTTAATATATTAGCTAAGTTTATAAGGCAAAATCTTGCTACTTAACGTATTCATGGAGTGTTAGCTAACCAATGTTACAAAAAAGCCTCTCGAAAAGATTATTGACTAGTGTTTTATCCGTCTATTTCTTACTCACGTTTATTGTAACCTGTGGCCAAGTTATCGCTGAGTTTTATAACGCCAAAGACTACATTCGAAATGAGCTTACAACGCTACAAAAAACATTTTCCGGCAGTTTAACCAGGGCTATTTGGGAGCTCAATACCCAGCAAACAGTAACCATTGCCGAAGGCTTACTTGCTATACCTATGATTGAAGGCATTATAGTGCGTGATGATACAGGCGAAATCATCTCACAATTAGGCCGCTCTTTAGATATCCGAGATTTATACAGTGAGCAACTAGTGCAAGATGCTTCAACCATCGAAGATACGACATCTTCGGGTTTATTTGGTTATACCTTCCCACTGATATTTGAATTCTCAGGACGCGCAACACAAGTGGGTGATGTAACGCTGTTTTCTAGTCGTGAAGTTGTACTTAGCCGCATTATGATCTCAATTTATTTTTTAATTGGTAATGCAATGATCAAAACAACCTTCTTGATCATTCTATTTCTATTATCGTTTAGAAAACTGCTAACAGAGCCACTCACAGAACTAACAAACCAAATTGAAGAACTCGAACTAGATAATCTTGACGGTGCTCGATTAGAAATCCATACCACTGAGCACAATGAATTAAAAATCATGGAAGAGTCATTCAACAAACTAATCGACAAGGTCAGTGACTATAAAAATCAGCTCGAGTCGACACAAAAAAAACTGATCGTAAGTAATGAAAAACTCGACCAGCAAAATTTATTATTAGAACAAGAGGTTGCACGAAAAACATCTAACTTAAGCCAAGCGATGATGGATTTGCAACAACAAAAATATGAGTTAGAAAAACAAAAGCTCACTCTCACCGAAGAGATTGAGCGCAGAAAACACACCGAAACTGAACTCATTACGAAACAAAATGATTTACAACGTTATTTAGATGAATTAAATCAAGCGCAAGAGCGCCTTGTAAGCTCAGAAAAGATGGCTGCATTGGGTGGTTTAGTCGCTGGTATCACCCACGATATTAATACCCCTGTTGGTATTGGTGTTACCGCAACATCATTTTTAGAAGAACGTTTACATCAAATAGAATCGGCCTATCAAAATAAAACCCTATCACCCAAAGCCTTAGAAGAGTTTATTAATGATGCAAAACAAAGTACCAGCTTATTGACCACTAATTTACAGCGCGCATCTGAGCTCGTTGCAAGCTTTAAGCAAATTGCGGTCGATCAGGCAAGCGAAGCTGTCAGAACAATAAACTTGAAAAGTTACTTAGGTGAAATCATTCGCTCTTTGCATCCAAAATTAAAGAAAACTCTGCACAAAATTAATTTAGAATGCCCCGATGATTTAACCCTCAATATTCCAGCCGGAGCTGTCAGTCAAATCTTTACGAACCTTATTATGAATTCTTTAATTCATGGTTTTGAAGGGCTTACCGAAGGGGTTATTGCGATAAAAATCACAGAGCAAAATGGCATGGTAGATATTATATTCCAAGATAATGGTAAAGGAGTTGCGCAAGAACAGCTTGATAAACTCTTTGACCCATTTTTTACTACTAAACGCGAACAAGGTGGCAGTGGATTAGGCACTCACATTAGTTTTAACTTAGTAAAACAAACTTTAGGTGGTGATATTACAGCCACTAGCAGTTTAGGTGAGGGATTGAGATACCATATTACCTTCCCTAAAAACATGCCTACTCCAATGCAAATGTTGAGCGATAGCTAACTTTTTAAACAAGTCTATTTTTTAAAGGCGCTTAATGCGCCTTTTTATTTCAGCCTAGCGGCAAAATTGCTATCATCCCAGAACAATAATATTAGGACATACATTATGTGGTTTAGTAACCTTATCTGCTATCGATTCAAACAAGAAACTACTTATATTCAAGACGAATTTGAAAAAGCCCTCGAGCAAGATATTTTTAGAGCCTGTACCAGCCAAGAACTAAGCTCTTTTGGTTGGACAAAACCACTTGGTAAACATGGTCAAAGCCTCAGTCACTTCTCACAAAATGCTATATTAGTGTGTGCTAAACGTGAAGAAAAAGTATTACCAGCATCGGTTATAAATGAACTTTTAGCTGAGAAAATTGAGCATATTGAAGCTGAAGAAAATCGCCCAGTTAAGAAAAAAGAAAAAGACGAGTTAAAAGAAAACTTACTGCACAGTTTGTTGCCACAAGCATTTAAAAAATCGAGCTTACAGTACGCATTTATCGATTTAGAAAAAGGCTGGTTGATTGTAAATAGCGGTAGCTTTAACAAGGCTGAAGAATTGCTCGCTCTACTTCGTAAATCACTAGGAACTTTACCTGTTGTGCCTGCTTTTGTTAATTATGACCTAGGTGTATTTTTAACGAGCTGGCTAACTGAATTTAATGCGCCGGAAGGTTTTGCAATTGGTCAAGAAGCTGAACTAGTTGATCCAACAGAAAATGGTGGCCAAGTTAAATTAAAACAACATGACTTAGCATCAGATGAAGTTAAAAATCACCTTACCAATGGTAAAGTAGTAACTAAATTAGCATTTGATTGGCAAGAGCGAGTTAAATTTATCTTACAAGAAGATGGCTCTATAAAACGCTTAAGTTATTCTGAAACACTCAAAGAAGAAAACGCTGATATCCCTAAAGATGATATGGCGGTAAAGCTTGATGCTGATTTCATTCTAGCCAGTGAGGAAATAAAACAACTCTTAGAAGAGCTTATCGCAAGCCTTGGCGAACCTGAAAATCCGATAGGTTAGTAAACTTAAATAAAAAGGGCTAAACAAATGTTAGCCCTTTTTATTTTCAGTATTAGCCAAGCTTTATTTAAGCAAAAATTGCTTTTACTTCTTCAAGCATTGTTAGGTATTCTTCATCTTGTAATACGCTAATTGATGGAATAATTCCTTTATCTACATAAACTTGCAGTGCAGCTTGCTTATCTGATACTTGTAATAACCCCTGCTCAATCGCACCAATTCGGATAAAATCGACATAACAAGGTTGCTCTGGGCGATAATTTGGATTTGACCAACTTTCTGCAACTTCAATAAACTCATCGGTAAATCCCCAAGCTCTCATGATTGAGCCTCCGATTTTGCCACCTAATTTTTGAATTGAATGAGCCAAAAAGCTAGGATTCCCAAATACTTCCTCATGACGTTCTGCCTCGGTTAAAATCGGCAATACACCAATGTTATAAACTAAAGCTGCCAGTGTAATCGTATCGACATTCAATGAGGTGCGCTTGTGCTCTTTTAAGTACATCTGCATTAAAGTAATCGCACTTGCGGCAACAGTTAGAGTACGTTGCCATGCTTTATCCATGTAGCCTTTTACAAGCGCATTTTTTGAAACAAACAACTGCTCCATAGCCATTGCCGTTGCAATATTTTTTATTTGACGTAAACCAATTCGCGTTACCGCTTGATTTAAGGTAGAAACTTTAATAGTTCGGCCTAAGAATGCACTGTTAGCTATTTTAATCATCCTAGCGGCTAAAGCTGGGTCGTGAGCTATCACATCTGCCATAGCCATTAAATTAGCATCGGGATCATCGGCTGTTTTTCTAACTCTGACTGCAATTTCCGGTAACGTTGGTAGGACTAATGTATCGTTATTAATCTTCTCGATTAAAATAGTAAGTAATGCATTTTCTGTTGACATAAGATCCGGTTCCTTATTTCAAAATCCCTAAATTACAAAGGGCTAGATAATTATTGTTATGTTGATTCAAGTATCGGCTAAGAAATCAATAAAGTTAAGGGAAATGTTTTATTTTCAAGCAATTTTTTTACAACGATGTAAACAAACAACTTTTTTTTTAAGAGAAACAAAGCAACATCGACACAAAATACACAGCACAATTAACACGCAAAAAACCACCCACACCACAAATCAAGCCTCAAGTCATCAAATATAAAAAAACAAACCTAAAAAACAAATAGTTAACTGTTTATTTCTTATTTATGAACTCCTAAAAACCACGTTTAAAACAGTAATAAGCCCATAAAAAACGTTCAAAAAAAACAAAAACCTTAAGTTAGTGGTCTGGATAAATAATTAGCAACCATTGGTTACAAAACAAAATCGTTAATCATTTGTAAGCAAAACGGTAACTCACTTAAGCTGAGTATCGTTTGATCATGATTTAAGTTTATAGCTCAAATCAAAAATAATATTAATTAAAAAACAGGGATATACTAATGCGTAATTCTAAGCTTTCGCAATCAATCCGACTGGCGATTTTATGCAGTCTTTCCGCTCCAGTTGCACTTATTTCAAACTCAGTACTCGCAGAAGAAGCAGCACAAAAAGATAAAAATATTGAAGTAATTGCTATTACCGGTAGTCGTATCAGACAAGTCGGTGCTGAATCTGTATCACCGATTATTTCGATCGGTGAAAAGGAACTCGGTTTTTTACAAGAACCTGAAGTAGAACAAATTCTAAGAAGTTTACCTGCTACAATTCCTGGCGATGGTAGTAACGTAAATAATGGCTCAGCTGGTGCTGCCACAATCGACTTAAGAGGACTGGGTTCACAACGTTCACTCATCCTGATGGATGGTCGCCGCATGATCCCATTTAACTACAATGGCTCAGTTGATGCGTCTACGATCCCAAGTGCCTTAATTAAAAGCATAGACATAGTTACAGGTGGGGCATCAGCAACCTACGGTTCTGACGCTATTGCTGGCGCGGTAAATGTACTTTTAAAAAATGATTTTGAAGGTGTTGATTTAGACCTTAAACATTCTCGCACTGGCGATAATGATGGCGATAAAAGCAGTATCGCATTAACCATTGGTTCGAGCTTAGCGAATGGCAAAGGTAATGCTGCGATTTCAATAGGTTGGATGCAGCGAGATCAAGTCTTGCTGGGTGACCGTTCATTGGGGTTATTAGGCATTGAAACAGCTAACGGTGCCAACTACCAGCAGTTTTTAAATGGTGAAGCGCCAGCACCTGCACCAAGTGAGTGTAGTGCTCCTAACTCTGTAGCTTCTGGTGGTTCAACAACAGCAATACCAACTCGTTTTGCTATTGTAGGTGCTGGTGCATCTGCAGCTGGACAATTTAGAAATGATGGTACTCTTGTAAATAAAGAATGTAGTGTATTTAACTTCAACCCTTATAACTTCTACCAAACACCAACCGAGCGTTATACCGCTACCGCTTTGGCACATTACGACATTACTGAAGAGCAACAAATTTATACTAACTTCAGCTATGCCAATAACTCTGTAGATACCCAAGTTGCGCCATCAGGTACATTTGGTGCAGCATTTAATTTACCCCTTCGTAACCCGCTCATTGGCAATCAAGCACGTGAATTTATGATTGGTGCAGCTAATACAGCACTAAGTAATGGCTTATTAGATTCGACCAACTGGCAAGATCTTAATAACAATGGAGTGGTTGATGCTGATGATTACCTTAAAGTTCAATTACGTCGCCGTACTTTAGAGTTAGGTGCACGTACAGAACGCTTTGATTCTGAACAATTCCAATTTGTAGTCGGAAGCCGTGGTCAACTATTTGGTGATTGGGAATATGATGCGTATTATCAATATGGTGAATCAAACCGTACCACGGTTCGTGCTGGTTATACCAATCTAACAAATATTCAGAATGCATTAGATAGCTTCGATGGTGTTACGTGTAATAATGGTGACTCGACTTGTGTCCCAATTAATTTATTTGGTGGTTATGGCACAATTACTGATGAAATGGCAGGTTATGCACAAGCTGTCGCTTTACAACAGCAAAAATACAGCCAAGAAATCGCTACGGTAATCGTCAATGGCCCCGTTGACATGATCCAATTGCCAACGGCTGACGCCCCTTTAGCCCTGAGCTTTGGTTATGAAACGCGAACCGAAAAAGGTTTGTTTGAACCTGATGAATGTTTAAAACTTGCACCTGCAAGCTGTCAGGGTGGCGCAGGCGGTAATCAGCTGCCAGTTAAAGGCGGTTTTAAAGTTGATGAACTGTTTTTTGAAGGCGCACTACCTATTTTAGCCGATTTACCTGCTGCGCAATCGCTTGATTTGAGCTTTGGCTATCGCTGGGCTGATTACGATACTGTTGGCAACAATGAAACATGGAAACTTGGTTTTAACTGGCGTCCAGTTGACTCTGTGTTATTTCGTGTGATGCAACAACAAGCAACTCGAGCGCCGAATGTTGGCGAAATCGCATCGCCTGTAGTAACCAGCTTAGATAACTCAAAATTAGATCCTTGTTCTGTCGCTAATGCAGAAAATATTGATGCAAGATTACGTCAATTATGTATCTCAACGGGCATGAGCGATGCGCAAGTCGGTAATGTACAAGATGTAGTCTCTGGCCAAGTAAATGTAATTCAAGGTACCGATCCAAACAATCAACCAGGTGCAGAACAAGCAGATACATTAACAGCTGGGATTGTATGGACTCCTGAATTTGACTTTGCACAAAACCTAACGCTGTCTGTTGATTACTATGACATTGATATTAAAGATACTATTGACAAGTTTTCTGCTCAAGAAATTACTGATGCCTGCTATATCTACGGTGATGTAAACGCATGTGCCAAAATTAAGCGTGTAGGTGGTGATTTAACCGTTGATGGCGCAGGGATAGAACAACTGACTACCAACTTAAAATACCAACGTGCTCAAGGGGTTGAGATTGGTTTTAATCTTGCTTTTGACTTAACTGAAATGGGTCAACTTGAGTTTTCAGGTACCGTTAATAAATACTTAAAACAAGAAAGTCAAAGCTCAGACACCTTACCTGTACTTGATTGTAAAGGTCATTTTGGTACATCGTGCGATCCAATCCCTGAAGTTCAGTGGGTACAACGTACAACATGGAATTATGAAGACACCACAGTATCATTGCAGTGGAGACATTCTGATGGAATTTCTGCTGAGCCAAGTGAGCGTGCAGGCGTATTTGAAACTTTCCAAACCATCGGCGGTTATAACTACTTCGACTTATTTGCCAGCTACAACTACAGCGACAATATTAAGTTGACCTTTGGTATCGACAACTTATTTGAAAAAGAGCCGCCAGTAGTCGGTAACGAAGCTGGAGATACTAGCTCAAACTCAGGTAATACCTTTCCTAGTAACTATGATGTGCTAGGTCGTAAATTTAAAATGGGTATTAAATTTCAATTCTAATAGATTGAGTTAGTAAAAAAGCGAGCTTGAGTTCTGGAGTGATCCCACTAATTGGAATGTCCAACTTGTGGGAGTCACTTCATTAATCAAGCTCGCTTTTTTATGCCATTTTAAGGCGAATCAGCTCTATTTCATCACTCGAATAGGCCACTGCGGGACACTTTCCCCATACCGGAGCGGGCCAAGCTAAATCAGTTTTATATCGCGCAATATGATGAATATGTAACTGCGGCACCATGTTACCCAATGCGGCAATATTGAGTTTATCAGGCATAAATTGGGCTTTAATTTTATGGCTCAGCAGTATCGACTCTTGCCAATAAGTTTGTTGTTCTTGTTCTGTTAAATCGACAAACTCTGTCACATCAGCAATTTTTGGCACCAAAATAAACCAAGGGAATTGTCGGTCGTTCATGAGTAATACTTTACATAAAGGCCAATCAAATAATTCAATACAATCACGTTGTAATTCAAAAGCGAGAGAAAAATGAGCCATGTTAGTTAAATCGATAATAAAAAGTGGTGCTATTTAACCTTAACCTGTTGTTGATAGCAATTTGTTGCAGTTCAAAATAGATCTCATTACCATCAAAACAACATCAATAAAAAAAGGTCGCACAGTGAAAAAATTAACTACGCTGATGGCGCTTACTTTACCTTTGGTAATGACAACGCAATTTGCATCAGCTCAGCCTCTAACTATCGAGCGAATTTTCTCAGATCCGGGTTTGGCAGGCAAAGCGCCCGTTAAACTAAAGTTCTCACCAGATGGCAGTCGAGTGACATATTTACAAGGCAAAGTCGAAGATTACGACCGCTACGATTTATGGGAATATAACTTAAAAGATAATACCAACCGTGTTTTAGTCGATTCAGAGCAGCTTTTTTCAGGTACTGAATCACTGTCAGATGAAGAAAAAGCGCGCCGAGAACGCCAGCGAATCTTTGGTAAAGGTATTTTAGAGTACACTTGGTCCAAAGACGGCAAAGCCTTACTTTTCCCACTGAATGGCGATTTGTATTACTACAGCCTGTTGGATGGCAAAAGCAAAAAGCTGACCAATACCCCTGAATTTGAAACCGACGCTCGCTTTTCACCAAAAGGCCATTTTGTTTCTTTTATTCGTGAGCAAAATCTTTATGCACTGAACATTGCATCAGGCCAAGAAATTAAGCTTACCCAAGATGGCGGTGGCACCATAAAAAATGGGATGGCTGAGTTTGTAGCACAAGAAGAAATGGGGCGTATGACAGGTTATTGGTGGGCGGGTGATGAGTCTAAAGTAGCATTTACCCGTGTTGATGAAAGCCCTGTTGCCGAAGCTATCCGTAACGAAATTTATGCCGAAGAAGTAAAACTGTTTAACCAGCGCTACCCTTTTACTGGCACTGCCAACGTTGATATTCAGCTTGGCGTGGTCTCAATTAGCGACCAAAATATTGAATGGATTGATTTAGGTAAAGATAAAGACATTTATTTAACCCGCGCAAAATGGCTCAACGACAGCCAAACCCTATCGTATCAATGGCAAGACCGTGCTCAGCAAAAACTTGAGCTTAGATTTTATAACAGTAAAACTAAGCAACAAAAAGTAGCTGTTACTGAAACCAGCAATACATGGATTAATTTACATAATGACCTGCGTTTTTTAAAAGATAATAAACACTTTATTTGGGCTTCTGAGCGAGATGGTTTTAAACATCTTTATTTGTACAGAAATAATGGTCAACTAGTACGCCAAATTACCCAGGGCGACTGGATTGTTGATGATATTAAAGGCGTTGATGAAAAATCGGGGATTGTATATTTTGCAGGACGCGTTGACTCACCACTTGAAAGCCATTTATATCAAACATCCTTGTTTAAAAAAGGCAGCATTAAGCGGATCACTGAGCAAGGTAGCTACCATGGCATCGTGATGGCTGATGACAATAAAACCTTTATCGATAGTTTTTCATCGGTTAATCAACCAACTTCTGTTGCACTGCGTAAAAACAACGGTGAATTTATCACTTGGCTAGAGCAAAATAAGTTAGATGAGACCCACCCTCTTACGCCTTATTTAGCAGACCTTGCCCTACCTGAATATGGTACGCTTGCAGCAAAAGATGGCCAAACACTGCATTACCGCTTATTTAAACCAAACAACTTAGTTAAAGGTAAAAAATACCCTGTTATTGTAAATGTTTATGGCGGCCCACATGCCCAGCGAGTGACCAATAGCTGGCGCAGCAAAAACTTATATTTTCAATACATGGCTCAACAAGGTTATGTTATTTTTCAACTTGATAACCGAGGCTCATATAACCGAGGCAAAAAATTCGAGGACGCTATCTATAAACACTTAGGTGTAGTGGAAGTTGAAGACCAAATTACTGGTGTTGAATACCTGAGAAGCCTCGATTTCGTCGATGCAAATCGGATTGGTATTTACGGTCATAGTTATGGTGGTTACATGGCGTTAATGACTATGTTTAAAGCGGGTGATTATTTCCAAGCTGGCGTATCTGGCGCCCCCGTAACTGATTGGGCGTTATACGATACTCATTATACTGAGCGCTATTTAGGCCATCCTGAGACAAACGCGAAAGGTTATGAAGCAAGTGCGGTATTTCCATACGCTGATCAATTAAAGGGTCCGCTTTTAATTTATCATGGTATGGCTGATGACAATGTATTGTTCACTCATGCGACAAAAATGTTTAAAGTCTTACAAGATCAGGTCAAACCATTTGAGATGATGACTTATCCGGGCTCAAAACATAGCTTAAGAGGTAAACAAGTACAAACTCACCTGCATCAAACAATTAGTAATTTCTTTGATAAATCGTTTAAACAATAACTAAAAAAAGAGCTAACATTCGTTAGCTCTTTTTTATTATCGAACCTTCACTTTATACCTCAAGCTGCTATTCATTTTTGATAAAGCAAAATCAATTAACCATGCACAGTGATAATAGATAGCTCGAATATTACTTATTCTAGTTACAGACAATAAGTGGCAAAAAAGCTAGCCACCGAGGCTGCGGTTGGTTTGCCGTGCTGCCAATCACCACCTTCAACACCGCTGCCTGCAATATCAACATGAATGTAAGGCAAAGGTAGCTCTGAATCTAAGCCATGTTTATCCAAACCCGAAGCAATGGCCAAAAACGCCATTGGGAACTGATGTCCTCTCGCTGTTACAGCTGACGGTGCGGTATTACTTGAGATGACATCATCAGCCAGCGTACGTGGTCGAACAAAATCATAATCTTCTCGGCGACTACGAGACACTTCGCTACCATCAGCCCACAAATCACCTTGTTGGGCTAATGTGTAAGATAGTTGCTTCGCCAAGGCTGGGCCATTTTCAACTAAAGCAGTGTACGGCCCCATCGCTCTTGCGGCATGGCCCGTTAAGGTTGCAACCGTAAATAACTCAGGATTGACCTCTGTTTTAGCTTGCTCTTTAAGTTCATGAAGCAAGTCCCCCATTGCTAAGCGACCTTCAGCGTCAGTATTGCCTATACGCACTCGCACACCTGAGCGACTGGTAATGATTTCATCTGGAACAAAACAATCAGCTCCAATTGAATTTCGTACTACCGCTAACAAAGCAACAACTTTAATACCTTGAGGTTGATACTCAGCAACAGCTTTCATAAAACCTGCAACAGACGCCGCTCCGCCTTTATCTCGGCTCATACCAGCCATCGCACCACCAACTTTTAAGTCAGCACCACCGGTATCGTAAACCAATCCTTTACCAACAATCAGTAAGGTTTTTTTAATCTCACCAGCAGGGTGATAGGTTAACTTCACAACTCTTGGATGATGACGCTCAACCGCATATGAAGCTCGAGCAACGGCACTTAACATTGGATACTCTTTATCAATCACAGCTATATCATCAATAACAGAGGTCGAAACCGGGCTTTGCGCAAATAAATCAACACAATAATCAGCAAATTTTGGTGGGGACATTCGTTCCGGCTCAGTACCACATAAATCACGCGCCGCATATTGCCCAGCAGTTAAAGCGTTGAATTGTTTTATTTGAACCTCTGACGCCCCCACTAAATATAACTGTGCTATCGGTTCAATGCTGGCACCATGATGCTCTCTAGCTTCCAATGGCTGCCATAATGCTTGGCAAGCCCCCATTGCTGCAACAGATAACGCATGTTGGAATTTCCCAGAGCTTGGCACGTTCAACAACATAATAGCAGGAGCTTTACTGCCAGCCGCTTTAGCTTCAACTATTGCTAGTTTAGCTGCATCAAAATAGCGCCTTACATCATCATAATCACGATTAATTCGCCCCGTAGGTGCCAAAACTAATCGCTGTCCCGGCGCACTTTGACAAACTGTTAATAAAACCTGTTTACCAACTCTTTGGTCAACTTGCTGTAATTGTTTGATCTCATTGTAAAGTGGGCATGCTTCAACAGCAGAAAAATCATCACTGATCAGAATCAATGAGTCACATTCTGAAGTTGCTAATTGCTCAAGGCTAGATTGTAAAAATGTTGGTTGGGCCATAATGAATGCTCTAATGGACTAAAATTAAGCCTTGATTATCGCAAAAGTTATTGTTTTAACAAAGCTGAATACCGAGCAACAGACAAAACCAACTATTTTAAAAATTCGACCTATACTGAGTTAATACCCCTGCGACAGTGTATTGATTATGAACTTAAAAGTTAAAATAGTGTCGAGCTTTTCGGTGCTCGTGGCGCTTTCATTAATCGTTTTATCATTGGTATTAGGTCATTACAGCAGTAATAAAGCCAGTCAAACTTTAACAGACCAAATATCTGAGCGACTCATTGGTTTAAGGGATGCGAAAAAAGAACAGCTAAATGATTACTTTCAGTTAATTGATGACCAAATTATCACCTTAGCTAGCAGTGAAACTCTAATAGAAGCCTCCGCTGATTTTATCAAAGAATTTCACCTCTTTGATAACTCAAAGCCTGACCCTACAATGCTTTCTAAGTACTATCATGATGAGTTTATAGACAAGTATCAGCAGCAAAATAATAAATCCATCGAAGTTTCACCACTCTTTTCGCTATTAGATCAACCTGCAATTCATTTTCAAAATTTATACATAGCTCAAAATCAATACCCACTTGGCAGTAAAAATAAACTTATTAATGCAACCGATGACAGTGGTTATACAAAACTACACCAGCGCTACCATGAATTTTTAAATCAATATTTAGAACGATTTGGTTATTACGACATCTTTGTCGCCGATGTAAATACTGGTCATGTCGTTTATTCCGTATATAAAGAAATTGACTTTGCCACCTCACTCCTAAACGGGCCATTTAAAGATACAGGGCTTGCACAAGCATTTAACCATGCGAAAACTCTTAAAGCGGGTGAAATAGCCTTTAGTGATTTTCAGGAATATTTACCCTCTTACGATGCAGCAGCAGCTTTTATTGCCACACCGATAGTGAAAGAAAATAACACAATTGCAGTCCTTATATTCCAAATGCCAATAGATAAAATCAATGCTATCACTACCTATAATCAACAATGGAGTTCTCGAGGTCTTGGGCAATCTGGCGAAACATATCTTGTTGGTCAAAATCATAAAATGCGCAGCTTAAGTCGCTCTTTAATTGAGGACAAAAGTAATTATTTAGCGTCTATTAAACAATCGGGAGAATCAGCACAAACCATAGTTAACATTGACCGAAAAAACACCTCTGTCGGTTTTCAAACAATCAATAATGAATCAATCAAGAAAGCTCTTGCGGGGGAATCGGGGATCATGACAGTAAATGACTATCGAGGTATAGCCGTGATCTCTGCCTATACTCAACTTAACTTTCATGGCCAAACCTGGGCTTTAGTGAATGAAATTGATGAGTCCGAAGCCTTTACCGACATTAAAACATTAGTATCAAACATTACATTAATTACCCTTGGCACAACCTCTTTAATGTTATTTTTATCATTTTTAGCAGCACTTTATTTAAGTAACTACATCGTGACGCCAATTCGCAAACTCAGTAACTTTATTCGTTCTACTGCAGATACCATGGACTTAAGTCAACGAGTTGACGAATCTCTGATCAGCAAAGATGAAATTGGCATTGTAATGAACTCATTTAATCAAATGCTTGATACCTTCGACAATACATTGTTATCAGTCAACAAAGCATCTGAACACCTTAGTAATGAACTGCAGCAACTGCAGCTGCATTTTAATGACGTGATAAGCAAAACTCGAACTCAGACAGATCTCACGATTCAAATATCGGCTGCAATGGAACAAATGGCAACCACATCAGAGGATGTTGCTTTTAATGCTCAACAAACAAGTGATGCCAGCCATGGTGCTGTTGAAGAAGCTGAAAAAGGAAATCAAGATGTCTCCAGAAACTTAGATGCATCAAAACGTTTATCCGATGCTATGGAATCAACCAGCAAGCAGATGGAACAATTAGAAGAAAAAACAAAAAGTATTAGCACTGTGTTAGATGTAATCCGAAGTATTGCTGACCAAACAAATTTATTAGCGCTAAATGCAGCAATAGAAGCTGCTCGAGCTGGCGACCAAGGCCGAGGATTTTCAGTGGTAGCAGATGAGGTACGTACCTTAGCGCAGCGAACACAAGAATCTACCACTGAAATAAACCAAATTATTCAGACCTTACAGCAGGGTTCTGAAAGTTCGATGCAAGCAATGAAAATATCACATGATTTGGCCGCTCATACTTTAACGTCAGCGGAAGATACAGGAACTAGTTTGCAATCAATTAATGAACAAATTCATAAAATTGAAGCTTTTAATGAACAAATGGCCACCGCAGCTACAGAGCAAAGTGCTGTTGCTCGGGATGTGACCAAACAAGTGAGCGATATCACTAATTTAGCGAATGAAAATGATGCAAGTATTCAAGCCGCAAGTGAATCTGCCAACCTTGCATTGAACGAGTCCAATGAGGTAAAACAACAAATAGCTAAATTTAAGCTATCAGAGTGAAACAGCTTAATACAATAAATAAGCATCAAACTAGCATTCAAAACTGAGTTGGGTGCTGACAACTTCGTCAGCTAACCCAACGCCAATTCCCAATAGCCTCACACCCTTTTGCCCACCACGAGAATAAGCTTTAAAGAGTAGCTGTTTAAAAATATCTAAATTTAATGCACTACAACTGAAATCTGCAGTGGTACTTACAAAATCAGAAAATTTAACTTTAACCGATAGTTTACCAATTCGATCTAACAATTGCTGCTTTTCAAGGCGAACTTGCAGTTCTATTAATAGCCCGCTTAATTTTTCTTCGCATAATAGATACGAGGTTAAATCATATTCATAAGTATGTTCGACACTCAGTGACTTTCTAGTTCGGTCTGGATTAACTTGACCCACATGCTTTCCAGCGCACTTTCTAAATAATTCCAAACCGAATTGGCCTAAGTGATGGAGCATCCAGCTTTCACCACGGTCAATAACGTCTTGCCCTTGTAATAAGCCCATCACCTTTAGCTTTTCAAAGGTAACTTTACCGACTCCCGGAATTTTTTGTAATGCTAACTGGGCTAGGAAAGGCTGAACTTGTGAAGGTTCAACCACAAATTGTCCATTAGGTTTATTTAAATCACTCGCAATTTTAGCGATAAACTTAATCGGTGCAATTCCAGCTGAAGCGGTAAGTTGTGTTTGTGCAAAAATTTCGTCGCGAATTTGCCGTGCAATTAACGTAGCACTACCAAAACATGCCTGACAATCAGTTACATCGAGGTATGCTTCATCTAAAGACAGAGGCTCAACGAGGTCAGTATAACGATAAAAAATTGCTCTGATTTGCTTTGAGATATTTTTATAAACGTCCATTCGACCGGGGATCATCACCAAGTCTGGGCAAAGTTTTTTAGCTTGATAATTTGACATTGCAGCGCGTACACCAAATTGACGCGCAACATAATTGGCAGTACAAAGCACCCCTCTGCGGCTATTGCCACCAATTGCGATAGGGAGTTTTGTTAATGCTGGATTGTCACGCATTTCAACTGCGGCATAAAAACAATCCATATCAATGTGAATGAACTTTTTCATACAAATAACACTGTTTTTTTATACAGTATCATTTTTAGAGTAACAAAAAAAGCGCCGAAGCGCTTTTTAGTTCATTTTGAGTTATAGAATTTGGTTTTCTTTCCAAATCTGCTCTTTGGCCATTCGTTTTTTTCGCTTATCACATGGATCGTCACAATCACATGCTTTTTCAACACCAACAGCACCTAAACCACCACAACTGCTAGCCATCGATTTTTTTTGAAAAATCATACCAACAGCCATTGCCGCAATAACAATAATAAATAAAACAAATGACAGAACATATAAAGACATTTTTGGCCCCAAAATGAATCATAACTAATAGTGCTTAAAGCTGATTATACCCCGAGCACTGACTAAAATCACGGCAATAACTACATATAAGGGGCAAAAGCCTTACTTGCAAATGACTCTAATCCTTTATCTGTTTTAGAAATTAAGTAAGCTGGGATATTGTTTTGCTCAACATATGCTTTTGCTTTTTCTGTGCCCATTGCAACTAAAGCGGTTGCAAGGCCATCAGCTGTCATTGCTGAAGGGTTTAATACTGTCACAGATACTAAGTCTTTGATTATAGGTTTACCGGTCGTAGGGCTAATAATATGCGCATATGGCACGCCATCGACCTCAAAATAAATTCGATAGTCACCAGATGTTGCCACCGACATAGTGCCTGGATGCAACGTTTTATGAATCGCACGTTGCAATAAATTTACATCAGGTTCTTCAATTGCAATAGTCCAAGGTTCATTGTTCTCTTTTGTACCTGAAATTCGCAGTTCACCGCCAATTTCAACCATATAATTTGTAAGGCCCTGCTTTTCTAAAAACAAAGCAACTTTATCAATTCCGTACCCTTTTGCTATTGCTGAAAAGCTTAGCTCAAGATCTGGGATCGTTTTTGCTATCCCTTGCTCATTTAGCACTAATTTATCAACACCAATACGTTGTTTAATCGCTCTAATTTCATCATCACTTGGTACACGATCAGGGTGCTTATCCGGCCCAAAACCCCATAAATTAATGAGAGGTCCCATTGTCACATCGAGTGTTTGAGTGCTTTTACCAAGACGAATAGATTCTGCAACTACGATTCTAAAGTCATCAGAGATAGGAAATGGAGTTAAATCGGTTGAGCGATTAAAGCGGCTAATTTCTGAATCTGGAATATAAGTCGACATAGACTGATTAACATCAGCTAGTATTTGAGTAATATCAGAATATAAATTAAGTGACTGTATCTGACTAACTGGAACAAATGCTTTAATAGTAAAAGTCGTTCCCATGGTTTTACCTTGTAATAATACTTCCTGAAAACGACTGTCTTTTTTATCTGGCTCACAACCTTGTAATAGCAAGCCAAAAAACAATACGCTAACTAGTACAAACCAACTGTGTTTCCAACCCAAGCTTCTCATCTTAATCCTCAAACTTTTATCAGTACAAATAAAAAGGCTTCTTATTAGATACATCTAATAAGAAGCCTTATATTACCCTAATTCATTCAATTATGGGTCTAAACTTTGGTGCTAGCCACCAAAATCATCAAGTAAGATGTTTTCTTCTTCAACACCTAACTCTTTAAGCATATTGATAACTGCAGCATTCATCATTGGAGGTCCACACATGTAGAACTCACAATCTTCTGGTGCATCATGATCACGTAAATAGTTTTCATAAAGCACATTATGGATAAAGCCTTTATAGCCTTCCCAGTTATCTTCAGGTTGTGGATCTGATAATGCACAATGCCATACGAAGTTTTCATTTTCAGCCGCTAGGCCATCAAAATCTTCAACGTAGAACATCTCACGTTTAGAACGCGCACCGTACCAGAAGCTCATCTTACGCTTAGATTTAAGACGCTTAAGTTGATCGAATATATGTGAGCGCATTGGAGCCATACCAGCACCACCACCAACAAAGATCATTTCTGCATCTGTATCTTTTGCAAAGAACTCACCAAATGGACCTGAAATCCAAACTTTATCACCCGGTTTTAACGACCAAATGTACGAAGACATTTTACCACAAGGCAGAGTTAAGTTATTTGGCGGCGGCGAGGCAATACGCACGTTTAACATGATAATGCCTTCTTCTTCTGGATAGTTAGCCATTGAGTAAGCGCGGATAGTTTCCTCGTCTACTTTTGACTCCAGATTGAAGAAGCCAAAACGCTCCCAATCACCACGGTATTCAGTTGGCACATCAAAATCTGCATATTTAATGTGATGAGCTGGTGCTTCAATTTGGATATAACCACCTGCACGGAACGGAACAGACTCACCATCAGGGATGCCTAGCTTAAGTTCTTTAATGAAAGTTGCTTTGTTATCATTAGAGATAACTTCACATTCCCATTTCTTAACTCCAAAAATTGACTCTTCAAGTTCAATTTCCATGTCAGTTTTAACATTAACCTGACACGCTAAACGACAACCTTCACGAGCTTCACCTTTAGAAATATGGCTTAACTCTGTTGGTAAGATATCACCGCCACCTGAGTGGATGTGAACACGACACTGGCCACAAGAACCACCGCCGCCACAGGCAGAAGAAATAAAGATACCAGCGTCAGCTAATGCGCCAAGTAACTTATTACCTGCAGATGTTTTAATTGTTTTTGTAGTATCACCATTGATACCAATCAAGATATCACCACTTGCTACTAACTTAGATTTAGCCGCAACAATGACTAAAACCAGCAGTACCACGATAGCGGTGAACATACCTACGCCTAAATATACCTCAAGCATGATTTTTCCTTGCTACCTTTTATAGTGAAATACCAGAGAATGACATAAAGCCTAAGCCCATTAAACCTACAGTAATAAAGGTAATACCTAAACCACGTAAGCCATCAGGAACGTCTGCATATTTCATTTTCTCACGAATACCAGCAAGTGTTGCGATAGCTAAAGCCCAGCCTACCCCTGCACCTACACCATAAACAACCGACTCACCAAAGTTGTAATTACGTTCAACCATGAAAGAAACCGCACCGAAAATTGCACAGTTTACTGTGATTAACGGTAAGAAAATCCCAAGAGCGTTATAAAGCGCAGGGAAATATTTATCTAAGGCCATTTCAAGAATTTGAACTAATGCAGCGATAACACCGATAAAGGTTAAGAAACGTAAGAAGCTTAAGTCAGCTTCTGGGTAACCTAACCACTCAAGTGCACCTGGAGCAAGTACGGCGTGGAAAACTAAGTTATTTACAGGTACTGAAATACCTAAAACAATAATAACTGCGATACCAAGGCCGATTGAAGTTGTTACTTTTTTAGATACAGCTAAGAAAGTACACATACCTAAGAAAAATGATAATGCTAAGTTTTCAATGAAAACCGCTTTAACAAATAAACTAATATAATGTTCCATTATTGCGCCCTTAACCTTTCGCTTCTACTTGTTCTTTCCTATAAGTACGAAGTACCCATATGATCAAACCAATAATGAAGAAAGAACTTGGTGGCAGGATCAATAGACCCATAGGTTGATACCAACCGCCATCAGAGACTAAAGGTAAAATCTCAGCACCAAATAGTTTACCTGAACCAAATAACTCACGTACAAAACCAACTGTAATTAAGATTAATGAATAACCTAAACCATTACCGATACCATCTAAGAATGACATCAATGGTGGAGATTTCATCGCATATGCTTCAGCACGGCCCATTACGATACAGTTAGTAATAATTAGACCTACAAAAACCGAAAGCTCTTTTGCTGTTGCATAAGAGAAGGCTTGTAATACTTGGTCTACAACGATTACTAATGATGCAATAATAGTCATTTGTACAATGATACGAACACTTGATGGGATCTGGTTACGGATCATCGAAATAAACATGCTTGAAAAAGCAGTTACTAATGTTAATGCTATTGACATTATTAACGCATTTTTCAGACTTGACGTAACAGCAAGCGCAGAACAAACACCTAGTACTTGTAAAGCAATCGGGTTGTTAGCAAGAATTGGCCCTAATAGAACCGACTTCATTTCTTTAGTATTAGCCATTGTTTAATGCTCCTTGACGAACTTTAGCAAGGAAAGGACCAAATGCATTTTCACTCGTCCAGAATTTAACTGTGTGATCAACACCTTTAGATGTTAATGTCGCACCTGATAAACCATCAACTTTATGAGCATCACTACCAGCTGTACCTTTTACGATATCAATAGGAAGTTGTTTACCAGACCAAGTTGCAACCCAAGCTTTATTTTGGATTTCGCCACCTAGACCAGGTGTTTCATTATGCTTATAGAAGTTAATTGATTTAACTGTGGTTGTATCGGCTTCTAAAGAAATAAAACCATACATAACACCCCAAAGACCATATCCTTGAATAGGTAAAATAATAGAATCGATTCCACCATTTTTACCTTTAGCGATATAGACTGGTGACTCTTCAGTCATACGTAAGATACCCGCAGTATCGGTAGCTTTATCAAGCTTAATACTACGTTTTTGATCAAACTTAGTCTTTTCGAAGTCAAATGATTTAGGATCTGTGTTTGTAAATTCACCCGTTTTAAAATTAATAACACGCGCTTCAATATTTTGTTCAAACACCGCTTTAACATCTTTCACATCAGAAAAACCAGCAGCAGCTAAAATATTACGTTGAATATCTTTTGCTTTATTTTCATCTTGAAACGGACGAAGTTGTACTGATGCGAATGATACGAAAATAGCACACACTAAACAAAGTGCAGTAACGACACCAAGCGTTTTACCAATAGATTCGCTATTACTAGACATTGCGTGCTAACCTCCTCTTGATGTTAGACTGCACAACGAAGTGATCGAATAACGGTGCAAACAAATTAGCAAATAGAATAGCTAACATCATACCTTCTGGGTACGCTGGGTTTACTACACGGATCATCACAACCATAAAACCAATTAAGATACCGTAAGACCATTTTGCTTTATCGGTAAATGACGCAGACACAGGGTCTGTAGCCATGAAGAACATACCAAATGCAAATCCACCTAGTACTAAGTGCCAATGCCAAGGCATTGCAAACATAGCATTTGTATCAGAACCAATTGCATTGAGTAAGAATGAAGTGGCTACCATACCAATCATCACACCCGAAACAATTCGCCACGAAGCTATTCTTACGTAAATCAAGAATAAACCACCTAGCATAATGGCAAGCGTAGAAGTTTCACCAACTGAACCTTGGATAAAGCCATAAAAAGCATTAAACCATAAATCCATGTTGCTATAGTCGATGCTACCAACAACAGCCTGACCTAACATTGTTGCGCCAGAAAACGCATCAACAGCAGTCCATACCGTGTCACCCGAGATTTGAGCTGGGTAAGCAAAGAATAAAAACGCACGACCAGCAAGCGCAGGATTTAAGAAGTTACGACCTGTTCCACCAAATACTTCTTTTGCGATAACAACACCAAAAGTGATACCAAGGGCTACTTGCCATAAAGGAATTGTAGCAGGCAGAATTAATGCAAACAGTACTGATGTTACAAAGAAACCTTCGTTAACTTCATGCTTACGTACCGATGCAAAAATTACTTCCCAAAAGCCACCTACGATAAAGGTAACTGCGTAAATAGGTAGGAAGAAACAAGCACCATAAAACATCTTAGCGCCCCAACCAGCTTCTGCGGTTAAGTTACCACCAAGCAATTGGAATAGGCCAACTTGCCAAGTATTTGCAAGCTCAAAACCACTCGCTAATGCGCCAGCAGCTTGATGACCAATGTTAAACATACCAAAAAACATAGCTGGGAATGTTGCCATCCAAACTAAGATCATAATACGTTTTAGATCGATGTTATCACGAACGTGAGAACCAGATTTTGTCACTAAACCAGGAGTATAGAAAATTGTTGCTGCTGCTTCATATAAAGCGTAGAACTTTTCGTACTTACCACCTGGCTCGAAATTGTGTTCAATTTCTTCTAAATAATTCTTTAAGCTCATTATTAACCTTCCTTCTCAATAGTTGTCAGGCATTCACGAAGGATAGGACCAAACTCGTATTTACCAGGACAAACGAAGGTACATAACGCTAAATCTTCTTCATCTAATTCCAACGCACCTAAAGACATAGCACTGTCTAAATCACGAGAAATTAAATCACGCAATAAAAGCGTCGGTAAAATATCTAGCGGCATTACACGCTCATAGTTACCAATTGGTACCATAGAACGACTAGAACCACCGGTTGACGTTGTCATATTAAACAAACGTTTCGGTGATAAATGCGACAAGAATGTACGTGTTACCGAGAATTTCTTGCTTCCAGGTACTATCCAACCAAATAGCTCTTTTTCACGGCCTTCGACCAGAACAGAAACTTGATTGTGATAACGACCTAAGTAAGCTTGTGGGCCCGCAGCGATAGTACCAGATAAAACAGAACCAGAAATGATACGGTTTTCACCGTCTTCAAGTTCACCTGATACTAATTCAGTTAACGAAACACCTAGTCTAGTTTTAATTAGACGAGGATTTTTAACTGAAGGACCAGCAAGAGAAACCACACGATCAGTGAAGATTTCACCGGTAAGGAATAACTTACCAAACGCAATTACGTCTTGATAACCTAAATGCCAAACCTGCTTAGAAAGCGATACTGGATCAAGGAAGTGAATGTGGGTACCAACAAGACCTGCAGGATGCACACCAGCAAATTCATGTACTTCGACAGAAGCAATAGAAGAGCTAGGAACAACACTACCAGCGGTTTTACATACAAACACTTTGCCATCTGTTAAACGAGATAGCACAACTAAACCTGCTTCAAATGCTTCGCTATGCTCAGCAATGATCACTGCAGGATCTGCAGCTAATGGGTTAGTATCACTTGCAGTAACGAAGATAGAGCTAGGATTTGCATCCAAAGCCGCAACTTTACTGAAAGGACGTGTTCGTAACGCCGGCCATTGGCCTGATTCAACAAGTACTTCTTTAACTTTTTCACGATCTAGGGTCGCAAGCTCACCTGCCGAGAAAGAGTTAAAGGTGATTTGCTCGTTACCATCTAGTTCGATGACAACCGATTGCAAAACACGTTTAGCACCACGGTTAATTTCTTTAACTACACCAGCAGCTGGCGCAGTGTATTTTACACCTGGGTTCTTTTTATCAATAAAAAGAACTTGGCCTTTTTTGACTTGGTCATCCATGCGAACTAGCATGGTAGGACGCATTCCGATGAATTCTTCACCTAGCACAGCCACTCGTTTGACGGCAGAGCCATCATGAATAACTTGCTGAGGCGCGCCTTCAATAGGAAGATCCAGACCTTTTTTTATATTGATCATACGCACTTGCATTACATTAACGGAAAGAAACTGAAAATTCTGCTTACTGTATAAGCCAACTTATTTTTAAGTCCACTAAAGTACATCGCTCGACAATATTTTTTATCAAACAATGCTAGGTTACACAGTGAAACCCACACATATCCACCGAATTTTAACATTATTATCTCTGTATATGCGAGCCTAATTGTCAAAATTCTTTATACAAATTATCTAATTGAAGCTTATATTTTGCGCAGCGCAAATTTCGAAGAGTAAATAAAAAAAAATGATTTAACTTTAGAAATGTCAATAGTCTATTTAGCTAAATCTAAGCTGCAATTCGCTTTTTAAAAGCCAGATGATAGTTTAGCTGAGGATAAAAAAAAGGCCGCATATTGCGACCTTTTATTTTTTAGTAGCTTATACCATCTGCGCAATTGGTGTTACAGGGTCAACTTCAGCATCATAATCTAAATGCTCAATACCAAAACCGAACAAACGTAAAAACTCATTGTGATAACCAACATAATCGGTCAACTCATCAATAGTATCGGAATCAACGCTATCCCAGATGATTTGAATACGACTTTGTACGTCATCTTCAAGTTCTTTATAGTTTTGAAATAAATGACCATCTGCATCTAAACGCGGTGTTGCGCCAAATAAATTTTCAGCAAACAAACCATAAATTTGCTCAATTGTGCCCTCATAAGTACCGTCAGCTTTCATCACTTTAAATAAAGCAGAAATATAAAGCGGCATAATTGGAATTGCTGAACTTGCTTGTGTCACAACCGCATTTAACGATGACACATACGCCTCACCTTTTAAATGGGCTGTTGCTTGCTTAATAGCAACCACAGCACGATCTAAATCTTCTTTTGCTTTACCAATCGTGGCGTGACCATAAATAGGCCAAGTTAGCTCTTTACCAATATAAGTGTAAGCAGTTGTTTTGAAGTTATCAGCTAATACATCCGCATCTTTTAATGCATTTAGCCATAATTCCCAATCCTCGCCGCCCATTACTTTTACAGTATTAGCAATTTCATCTTCATTGGCAGCTTCTACAGTGATCGAATCAATAACGCGCTTAGAGGTATTTAAATTTTTAGTAGTAACAGATTGACCAATAGGCTTAAGTGTTGATGAAAACACTTCACCTGAAGTCGGGTCTGTACGACGAGGAGACGCTAAGCTATAAATAATTAAATCAACTTTACCCATCTCAGCTTTGATAGTTGCAATGGTTTTTTCTTTGATTTCATTTGAAAAAGCATCGCCATTAATGCTTTTAGCCCATAAACCTTGTTGCTCTGCTTCATGATGAAACGCAGCAGAATTGTACCAACCCGCTGAACCTGTCTTACCTTCAGTTCCTTCTTTTTCAAAAAAGATACCTAAGGTTTTTGCATTTGATGCAAACGCAGCTGTGATACGAGAAGCAAGACCGTAGCCAGTAGAGGCACCAATCACTAAAACATTTTTTGGGCCATTTGCAATTTCGCCTTGCGATTTAACGTATGCAATTTGTTCTTTTACATGTTCAGCACAGCCAACTGGATGTGCATTGGTGCAGATAAATCCACGGATTTTAGGTTTGATTACCATTTTTGATTCCATATCCATCACATAAAACTGTCAGCTAGTTTAAATCACATTTAATTAAAACAGGTCTGATCAGCAGCATAATATTAAAAAAAGGCGCATATAGCGCCTTATTTATCTGTTTTTTAACGATTTAGATAATACGCTTTCTCTGAAATTGTATGATAACTGATTACTTGTTGTAAAAATGCATCATACGATTGCCAAATTTCATTCATTTTAGGATCTGCTGCTATTTGTTCTTGCATCACTTGCGCTGTTGCTTGTTTTAATGCAGCCATCACTTCGGGCGGTAACGGTCTAATATCAACATGATATTTATTTTTTAATTGCTCTAACGCTTCATTATTTCGCGCAGTATATTCATCTAGCATATCTGTATTTGCTACACGCATTGCCGCTGTTACAATTGCTTGTAAATCTTTTGGTAGCGCATTAAACGCATCTTTATTGATTAGAAACTCTAAGTTTGCACCCGGCTCATGCCACCCTGAATAATAATAAAACTCGGCCGCTTTATTTAAGCCAAATGCTAAATCATTATAGGGACCCACCCACTCAGTTGCATCAATAGCTCCAGTTTGCAGTGCTGTGAATAAATCACCTCCGGTTAGCGACACAGGGATACCGCCCAACTTTTTCAATACCTCGCCACCTAAACCTGGGATCCGCATTTTTAACCCTTGTAAATCATCCACACTGTTGATTTCTTTTTTGAACCAGCCAGCAAGTTGCACTCCAGTATTGCCACCTGCGGCGGGTATTAAATTAAAGGGGGCATACAAGTCTTGCCATAACTTTAAACCACCACCATGGTGTAACCAACCGTTTACCTCTTGAGCATTCATACCAAATGGAATTGCAGTAAAAAATTGTGCGGCTGGAATTTTACCTTTCCAATAATAAGCCGCACTATGGCCCATTTGTGCCGTACCAGCTGACACCGTATCAAACACTTCAAAACCAGGTACCATTTCACCGGCGCCGTAAACTTTAATTTTAAGGCGTCCATTACTCATCAGCTCTACGTTTTTAGCAAAACGTTCAGGTGCGGTGCCTAAACCCGGGTAATTCTTTGGCCAACTGGTCACCAACTTCCATTTAATCGGTGCAGGCTCTTCATAAACTGCGCTATGAGTCGTTACTTGATTTTGCTCTGCAGGCGTTTTATCGCCGCAACCACTCAAAATAAAACCGAAGAAAATAGCACACCATGGAATGAGTTTATTTTTCATTTATTATTTTTCCTATCCATATAATTTTGAAGGTAACCATGTCACCAGTTCAGGGTAAATAGCCATCAATACTAATAACAATAATTGGATCAGCACAAATGGAATTACACCTTTATAAATGTCGGTTGTTAAAATTGATTTCTCTGCGACCCCTCTTAAATAAAAAAGGGCAAAGCCAAATGGCGGTGTTAAAAATGAGGTTTGTAAATTAACAGCAATCATGATCCCAAGCCAAATTGGATCAACTCCCAGCATTAATAGAATAGGAGCAACAATTGGCACCACAACAAAGGTTATTTCTATAAAATCAAGAATAAAACCAAGCAAAAACATCACAAACATCACAACAACCACAGCTGAAAAAACGCCGCCGGGTAATTGCTCAAATAAACTCACCACCAGTTCTTCGCCACCAAAACCTCTAAATACCAATGAGAAAATAGCTGCACCAATCAAAATCATAAAGACCATGGCCGTCACTTTTAACGTGCCTTGCATCACATAGTTTAAATTGGCTAAATTAAGCTGCTTTTGCCAAAGAGCAAGTACCATAGCCCCAAAAGCACCAATCCCCGAAGCCTCTGTCGGTGTGGCAAAACCCAATAAAATTGAACCAAGCACCACAGCAATAAGCATTAATGGTGGGATCAATGCCATCAATGGCCCAACTTTTCGCCGCTCTTTTATAGCCGAGATATCTTCATCCGTTAAACTCGGTACTTGCGACGGTTTGACGATAGCAAGCACAACAGAATAAAGAATATAAAAACCAACCAGAATAAAGCCTGGCACTATCGCCCCAGCAAACAGATCCCCTACTGAAATCGTTTTTGGAGAAAAAATCCCCATGTTCAGTTGCGCTTGTTGATAACTACTGGCGAGTACATCTCCCAGTAAGACTAATGCAATTGAAGGTGGAATAATCTGCCCTAGAGTCCCCGTCGCAGCGATGATGCCAGTACTGTAACGTGCACAATACCCACGCTTTAACATGGTCGGTAAAGCAAGCAACCCCATAGTGACCACTGTCGCCCCTACAATACCTGTACTTGCAGCCAACAGCATACCAACCAAAGTCACAGCAATGCCCATTCCAGCTTTAGTTTTGCCAAATAAAATCGCCATGGCGTCAAGTAAATTTTCCGCCACTTTTGATTTTTCTAGCATCATGCCCATAAATACAAATAAGGGCACAGCAAGCAACGTGGTATTACTCATAATGCCATATAGGCGATTAGGTAATGCATGTAAAAAAGCCATATCAAAATGACCTAGCAACACCCCAAAACCGGCAAATAACAATGATGTGCCAGCCAACGCAAACGCAACCGGAAAACCAGTTAAAAGCACCAAACACACTAAACCAAAGAGATATAACGCCAAATAATCCATCTTAAAACTCCTTTGGATGAGGCGCTAAAAAGGCAGGGAAAACGGTTATTGCAGCACGAAGTAACATCACAATCGCTTGTAAAAACAAGGTCAATGGCATTAATAAAAGTAGTGTTTTAAGCAGATAAACAAAAGGTAAGCCACCCGCTTCGATTGAGCCTTCAGATAAAAGCCAAGATTGCTCGACATAATCAAAGCTGGCCCAAAATATAAAACCAAGGGTTGGCATTAATAACAACAAGCAACCAAAAAAATCGATAATTGCTTGCCTTTTAGGTGATAATTTGCGGTAAAAAACATCAACTCGGACATGGCTATTATGCTTGAGCGCATAACCACAGCCCAACATAAAAACACACGCATGCAAGTACACAATTGACTCTTGCATGCCAATCCACCCCAAATTAAAACCATAACGCAAAATTACCACGGCGGTCATAATCACCACCATCAAAACGGTAAACCACGAAATAACTAGCCCTAATTTTTCAGTGAGTTTTTCAAGACTGATACAAAAAATGTGAATTAGACTTCGCATAACTAGAATTTAAAATTAACAACATACGCGAAAATCTAACACTTAAATAACATCTAATAAACCTTTGTTATTTGTTTTCATATCAGAAACATCAATTTAAAGTGTTGCGCTCACTTTTTTAGAACCACCTAAGCATTTAGGTGATAATGGCGCTTGGTGATATAAATCGGTCCATTCATGAGGTGTATAAGTATGAAGCGCGAGTGCATGAATGTGATTCGCTAACTCATCAGCCAATACAGCATTAATGGCTCTATGGCGTTGTAATAAACGTTGATTTGCAAAATCCTCAGTTACAATAACCACCTTAAAATGTGACTCTAACCCCGCACTGTGCATATGACTTTCATTAATAACTTCAAGGTGTTGACAGTTAAATTGAGCGATAAGCTTTTCTTCAATTCTGATTTGCATTTGCATGATAGACTTAACCTTTAATTAATCTTAGTGAAACTGTAGCGCATAACGCTTTAACCGCTGCGCTATTTTTTTGCCGATTGAGCCAAGCGCTTGTGTGCACAACAAAGATTATTTTATTGTAAAAACGATGCAGGCTATAGCTAAAATTCGATTTTTTAAAAAAAGGGTTTAAATTGAATTACCTAACATGATGAGGCAAAACATAACGAAATGTTAAATTAATACGCCCCTGTTTTACGCTTGGTTGCTTTGGCAAACTATGTTGAAAATCGAGCTGCGAACGACCAGACATTAGCAGGCAGTCTCCACTTTGCAATTGTAAATTATAAACCTGTAGCGTCTGCTTTTGTCTCATCTTAAACAGGCGACTGGCGCCTAATGATAGTGATGCAATACAAGGTTCACGACCAAGCTCAGGTTCATCATCGCTATGCCAGCCCATACTATCTTGGCCATCTCGATACCAATTAACCAGCAAAGCATTAAAAGGAACGCCGAAGGTATGGCTTAATCTATTTTTGATTGCCAGTAATACAGCGGACCAAGGTTCTGGAGCCATGGTTAACCCCGAATACTGATACTCAAGCCCTTCATCAGCGATATAACATTGCAATCGCGGGATAGAAACCGTTTTACCATAAATAACAATTTTGGGTTGCTGCCAGGCACACTCATCTAGCAAATAGTGGTACAACGCATCCGCCTTAACGCTACTAATGGTATTTTGATGGCAAATAAAGCCATTTGGTAAGGATTTAACCTTGGTGTTGAACAAAGGCATGGTAAAATCAGTCACACTTTGCAATTAATCCAATATGATTATGATGACACAAGCCACTTTGGGCACAAAAGTATTTTCACTCGATCGTTTCCCACTCGATCAAATCAATCGCAGTTTACAAGCATGGGATTCCGCCGATGAATACCTAATTGATTATGTGAATGAACACCACCCAGAGTCAGAACACATTTTAATTTTAAATGATAGTTTTGGCGCCTTAAGTTGTTACTTTATCAGCCAAGGTAAACAGTGCACAACTGTCAGTGATTCGTATATTGCAGATCAAGCAACGTTACACAATATTGAGCAAAATCAATTAGAAAAAACACTATTAAACCAGCTCAATAGCTTATCAACTATTGAAGGTGAGTTCGATTTAGTCTTAATTAAACTGCCAAAAAACTTAGGTTATTTAGCGCATCAATTAGCCAGCATCAGTCAATCAGTTAGGCTCAAGACCCCTGTTATTGCTGCAGGTAAAACCAAGGATATCCACAATTCAACGTCAGTTAATTTTGAAAAGTTCATTGGCCCAACAAAAACAAGTCTAGCGGTCAAAAAATCGCGTTTAGTAATTAGCAATTTAATCAAAACGGCACAACCTAGCCCGTATCCTATTGAGTGGCCTCTTGAAAAAACCACGTTTAGCATTTTTAACCATGCAAATGTTTTTTCTCGTGACTCGTTAGATATTGGTGCACGATTTTTTGCCAACTATTTACCGCATGGACAAAAACCGCTGGATGTCGTTGATTTAGGCTGTGGTAATGGTGTTATCGGATTGCAAACACTGCAAACGTTAGCAAGTGCCAAACTCACCTTTATTGATGAATCTTTTATGGCGATTGCGTCAGCAAAATTGAACGTAGAAAAAAATCTAGCTGAAAAAATAGAGCAATGTCAGTTTGTGCAAGGCGACTGCCTTAGTGATTTAGCAACACAGAGCCAAGATTTAATTTTATGTAATCCACCGTTTCATCAACTGCAAGCTGTAACCGATCATATTGCACGTCAAATGTTTGAAGATAGCCACCGTGTACTTCGCAGCGGTGGAGAGCTTAGAATTGTCGGCAACCGCCATTTAGATTACCACGAACAACTTAAACACTTGTTTGGGAACTGCCGCTTATTAGGTTCAAACAAGAAATTTGTCGTACTCAGCGCTAAAAAACGTTAATTACTAATTTAAGGGAAAATAATATGAGAGCAATCATTCTAGCTGCCAGCCTTCTTACCCTAGCAGCATGCCAAAATAGCCCAAGCCAAATCATCATTCAGCCTAACTATACGGCTGTGGGCAATCAATTGGTGGCTAAAAGCCTAAACGTAACTGTTACTGATGCGCGCTCTTCACAAAGCTCGTTAAAAATATTAACCGCTGATGGCACTACAACATTACCAAGTAACAATCTACAAACGAGCTTACAGCGTAGCTTCGAAGCTGCACTTGAGCGCCATGGTGCTAACACTAAAAATCCTAGTAATACCTTGGCTGAGCTCAAAATTCATCAACTTGAAGCCATAGTAAAACAACAGACTCTTAAATATCGCAGTGAAGCAATTATTGAGCTGGAACTAATTGTAACAAAAGGTCAGCGCACATTTGCAAAATATTATAATGGTGACCAACATGGTGAAGGACCTTTACTTCACGATAAAGCCAAAATAGAAAGCGACCTTAATACCTTGTTAGAACAACTTATCTCCCGTATGGTAACTGACGTTGAATTTAAAGAATTTTTAGAGGATTAATTCCATGCCATTAAAGCTTTTTGGATTTGTTGTTTGCCTTTTAACGGCCAATTTTAGCTACGCAGCTATCGAAGGTAAATTTGTACAGAAAGATAATTTATTTCCAAAAGTACAAATCACAACCACTTTAGGGGCTATTGAAATAGAGCTAGACCGCAGTAAAGCCCCTATCACAGTGAATAACTTTTTAACCTACGTGATGGATGGGAGTTACAAAGGCTCTGTTTTTCATCGTGTTGAAAAAGACGATGTCAATGAAAAGGATTTTGTGATCCAAGGCGGGGGTTATGATACCGACTATAATGGTATCGCCGAAAACGACCCAATATTTAATGAAAGTGGCAATGGCCTAAAAAATGATATGTACACTATTGCCATGGCCTATCAAGACAGCAAACCTCATTCAGGTACTCGTCAATTCTTTTTTAACATGGAAAACAATGACCACTTAAACCCAGGGAAAGATTGGGGCTTTGCTGTTTTTGGCAGCGTTACGAATGGCTATGAAACGCTTGATAAAATTATGGCAGTAAAAACAGATTACAATGAAAAACTTGGCTATTCGTTTATCCCTGTCACTCCAGTTGTTATTCTGGATGTAAAAATGGTCGAAGCTGCTCATTAATTTATTTCCCTCATTAGCCATAACTGCTAATGAGGGCATACAAACATAACAATAATAAGATTTTTTATGAGTAATACGCTTTCAATCAAAGAATACTTTTCTTATTTCAAAGATCGCCGTTTAATTAATATTTTTATTTTTGGTATGGCCAGCGGCTTTCCATGGGTGCTAATTGGCTCTGTGATGTCTGCGTGGCTAAAAGACGAAGGTTTAAGCCGCAGTACTATCGGCTTATTTGGCATTGTTTTTGGTGTTTATAGTATTAACTTTTTATGGTCCCCGCTTATCGACCGTATCAAACTGCCATTTTTGTATAAAAAGCTTGGCCAAAGACGTAGTTGGATTTTTATTTGCCAATTAGTGATTGTGCTCGCGACGTTTTCACTTTCCCAACTGGTAATCAAAGATCAGCTATTTTTAGCCGCTTTATTTTGTTTTGTAGTTGCATTAGCTTCGGCGACTCAAGATATTTCCATTGATGCATTTAGAATTGATACCCTGGCCGAGAGCGAAAGCCATAAAACCACGGCTGCCGCAGCAATGGCTACATCAGGTTGGTGGTCTGGTTATGCGTTACTCGGTGCGATCCCATTTTATATTGCCGACTTCCCTAATTGGCAATGGGCCGATGTTTATCTCATTTTAACAGGGTTGATGCTACTGCTCTGTTTTGCAGTCTTTTTTGCCAAAGAACCTACATCAAATCGCGATATTATCCAGGCAGAGCTGGAACGTAATTACCAACTCGCCCTGGCAAATTCTCAGTTTCAGCTGAAGGCCTTACAAAAACCAATTGCATGGTTAATGGTAACGTTGATTGAACCTTTTAAAGTTTTCTTCAAAAAGAATGGCGTTAAGTCCGCATTGGCATTACTAGCTTTTATCTTTTTATTCAAAATAGGTGAAGCTTTTTTAGCGAGAATGTCGATTGTTTTTTATAAAGAAATAGGTTTCAGCAATACCCAAATAGCCAATTATTCAAAACTTGGGACTGGGATTATTACAATTATTTTTGCATTCTTTGGCAGTATTTTTAACCATAGATACGGCATAGTGAAAGGATTAATGATTAGTGGCATCGCGATGGCAGCATCAAACTTGATGTTTTCAGTGATTGCAATTCAAGGGCCAAAAGAGCACCTTTATGTTTTAGCCATTATTATTGATGGTTTTACCCAAGCATGGTCATTAGTAGCAATGGTGGCGTTTATTTCAATGCTATGTGATAGGGCTTTTACAGCAACACATTACGCATTACTCGCTTCGCTTGGTAATTTAGGTAGAACAGTATTGTCGAGCTATAGCGGTGTGGTAATAGATGATTGGCTCAATGGCAATTGGGCACTGTTTTTTGTGCTCACTGCATTAATGGTGATCCCATCGTTACTATTTTTGTGGTTGATAAGAAAGAAGCTCTACATTCTTGAAAAGAACTTTCATGCTACAAGTAGACGTTAGAGCTAAAAGATAACGCATCCGTGCTAGGTTTATCCTTGTTTAAAACTTATTCGCCTTTAAGCAGCGCTAAACCTTCAATTGGATCTACTTCAAGCGCATAACAATAACGCATGAATTCAACAACATCTAAACGACGCTCTTGGTTTTCAATTTTACCGATAAAAGAATGCGGCGTACCTAAAATTTGAGCAAGGCTACGCATTGTATGACCTTTCTCTTGGCGCTTATCTTTTAACCATTTTGTTAAACGTCCGTTTTCTTCAGACGAGACAGTTTTACCCATCATATACATCTCCTACTAGATGAATGTTGTTTATTTTAAATTAAATGAGAATGCCCCTTCCCATTTAACGAAATGTTCAACGTTTTGTAATCAAAACATCAAACAAATTGTGGCTATTAAAACACAAGCCCCAAATTAGGTATAGACGTTTTTTTTACCTTTACCTAATTTAGGTGCTTAATTCTTTTTTATTACAAAAAATATGTAATATGCAAAAAAATAGCTAGGTTATTTCCGAAATCAACGACTCAATTTTAAATCGAAAAAATTCCGATTTTCGATATTAGCATAAAATAATTATTTTACTTGTTGGTTTTTAATACTGTTTAATTTGAATTTACGGAAAATTTATAACCTGACGATAGAAAGATAATCTTACTAATTGTTTTTATTAAATAAAGTTAAATCATAAATACAAAAATACATTTCAACAATTTAATTAAGCAGCCTGTTCGTGCTAGTTCAAAATGTTAAAGGAGCGCTTTATCAAGTAGGAAGGCGATTTCACCTTAAAAATCTAAAAGTACCTGTTATACTAAAAATCATTAATCATAATTAACATGGTAATCAGATATTTATGATCCGCTTAATGTTTCTGCTCCCAATTATTTTATGCCTTGTGTGGTACTTTTTTCTAAAGCAAAACAAAATCCCCCTTAAACAAGGTAAAAAAGGGTTTATTTACATTCTTATATTTAGTGCCTTCTTGTTAGGTTTTTTTACTTTAATGATCCAGATAACAAAATAGTACAAATAGATTAGAGAAATAAGCCTCTTGTAGAACGCTACAAGAGGCTATAAAGGTGTATTAGTGTTTCTTGATTCTTAGCGCTAATAGACATGGCGTTAAAATCAATGTCAGCACGGTTGCAAAGGCCAAGCCACCGGCCACCGCTGTGGATAATTGCACCCACCATTGAGTCGATGGTGCTCCAAAATCAATTTGACGATTAAACAAATCTATATTGACCTGTAAAACCATCGGCATTAAACCTAAAATAGTAGTCACCGTTGTCAGTAATACAGGTCTTAAACGCTGAGCCCCCGTTCTTAAAATAGCTTCTTTAGCTTCAATCCCCTGCTTACAGAGCACATTATAAGTATCTATCAGCACTATGTTGTTATTTACGACAATGCCGGCAAGTGAAATGACACCAATTCCAGACATCACAATTCCAAATGGCTGTTGTAAAATTAATAGACCCAAAAACACCCCTACGGTCGAGAAAATAACCGCACTTAAAATAAGCAAAGCTTGATAGAAGCTATTAAATTGAGTCACTAAAATAATTCCCATCACAAAAAGCGCCACTAAAAATGCATTTTGTAAAAAGGTTTCGGATTCGTTTTGCTCTTCATTTTCGCCGCGAACTTTGAGCTTAACTCTAGGGTCGAGGCCTTGCTCTGTAAGCTGCGCTTGTAAACGAGGCAATGCCAAGCTCAGCAACTCCCCCACTTTCATATCAGCATTAACAGACACAACTCTATGGCTGTCAACTCGGCGCACCGAATCAACTTTTTGCACCGCTTGGCGTTCTACAAAGTGAGTTATTGGAATTTGGCCGTATTGCGTATTAACTCGTAAGGTATCTAAACGACTTAAATCTCGCTTATCAAAAGGAAAGCGAACTCGAATATCAATTTCATCATCTACATCATCTGGCCGATATTCACCGAGTTTTAAACCATTGGTGATCATCTGCACATTCGCGCCGAGCATGGCAGCATCGGCACCAAATCGAGCAGCGTCAGCGCGGTTAAGTTTCAGCTGCCATTCAATACCCGGTTTTGAGCCAGTATCATCAACATTCGTGAACGATCCATCAGCTTCAATGGCTTGGCGAATCCGTCTTGCTTCTTGATTCAGTACTTCAGGAAACTTAGAGCTAAGCTCTATTGATAAATCTTTACCGCCGCCGGGACCATTTTCATCTTTACGTAACTCAATTTCGACGCCCGCAATTGTGCTAGTTAACGACATCACTTTGGCAATAATTTGGTCTGCAGGTTCTCGCTCATCCCAATCTTTTAAATTTAGACGCAACGTACCTACTAAATCCTTGCCTCCTGTTAATGAATAAAGCGTTTTAATACCTGCAACACTCAGCACTTTTGCTTCGATTTCTTGCATTATGGTGTCTTTTTCATAAATAGATAAATCACCATAGGAACGCACTTTAATATTAACCCCATTAGGCTCAACATCAGGAAAAAACTCAACCCCCAGCTTAGATACGCCATACCCAATAAAAACGAATACTGAAAATACAATCGCGCCGAATAAAACTTTCCAAGGATGCCTAATGGCTCGGTCAAGCACCCGAACATAGCCACCAATAAAACCATGTAACTGCGTTAAGTCGCCTTCCTCAGCATTAAGTAATTCTTGTTTTTGCGTGGCTGAAAGTGGCTTGACCTTACCAATTAAACTACCAATGGTCGGCACAAAAATAAGCGCCATAACTAAAGAGGCACTTAAGGTGGCCATTAGTGTAATAGGTAAGTATTTCATGAACTCCCCCATCATACCCGGCCAAAAAATTAAGGGGGCAAACGCTGCAAGTGTAGTCGCTGTTGAAGCAATAATTGGCCAAGCCATGCGTTTTGCGGCTAGAGAATAGGCTTTTTTACGGTGCATTCCTTCGCCCATCATACGGTCGGCAAATTCAGTCACCACAATTGCGCCATCCACCAGCATACCTACCGCCATAATTAAGGCAAATAACACTACGATATTAACTGTCATGCCAAATAACGAGATCACTAAAATACCCGTTAAAAACGATCCCGGAATTGCAACCCCAACTAAAAAGGCGGCGCGGCTGCCCAAAATAGCAATAATTACAATTACCACTAACAATACAGCTGAAAGCACATTATTTTGTAAATCAGCAAGCATTTGCTCAACATCAAGTGACATATCACCGGTGTAATTAACTTTGATATGATCAGGCCAGCGCGTGCGTGTTTCTTCAACCACAGCTTTGACTTGTTTCACAGTATCGATAATATTTTCGCCAACCCGTTTTTTAACTTCAAGCGATACCGCTAACTCACCGTTAATGCGAGCAATCGTATTGGGGTCTTTATAAGCACGGCGAATAACAGCAACATCCATAAAACGGACAACCTTATCACCCACGACTTTGACAGGCTGTTCCATTACATCTTGAATCGATTCAAACACTGAAGGAATTTTTATCGCAAAACGACCTTTCCCGGTATCAAGCGTACCCGCAGCGATTAAGCGATTATTATTGCTAAGCAACTGGTAAATATCATTTTGTTTTAAGCCGTATGAAATCATCGCTAAAGGATCGACTTCGATTTCAACCATATCCTCTCTATCACCACCAATCTCAACTTCTAATACACTTGAAATTGACTCCAATTCATCTTTTAAATTGCGAGCAAGAGTCAGCAAACCACGCTCAGGTACATTGCCCGATAAGGTTAATGTTATGGTAGGCTGCTCGTCTTCCATTAATACTTCATGTACTTCAGGCTCTTCAGATTCTGAAGGTAATTTTGCTTTTGCAAGCGAGACTTTATCGCGTACATCAGCAAGGGCTTCTTTAGGATCCATGCCCGCTAAAAACTCAAGTGTGACTGAAGCATGACCTTCACTTGCCACTGCGCTCATTTCTTTTACGCCTTCAATCGACCGTAATTCAATTTCCATTGGGCGTACAAGCAACCGTTCGGCATCCTCAGGTGAAATACCATCATGAACAATTGAGACATAAATAAAAGGAATTGTGACATCTGGATTGGCTTCTTTGGGGATATTTTGGTAAGTCACCCAACCGGCAATAAGTAACAAAATAAATATCGATAAACCAGTGCGTGTATGATGAATAGCCGCATCAATCAAATTACCCATAATTACTCCTGCTCATTACTATAAACAGGTTCAACTTCATCACCAATGCGCACAAACCCTTGGCCGAGAGTAATAATGTCAGCTTGCGAACCTAAGCCTGTCATCCAAATTCCATCAACACTCGATTTCACAATATTAATACGATTAAAAATAACTTTGTTTTGGCTATCGATACTTTTAACGCCAATGTTACCTTCGCCATCAAGTGCCATAAATGCAGGACTAAGCTTAATAGCCTCAACCGCTTGGGCATTAATGTTTAATTGCGCCGAAAAACCTGCTTTTTGTGTCATGTTAGGATTACTAAAAGCAGCTTCAATTCGAAAGGTATTAGTATTGCTATCTGCGACTGATGCGATATAGCGGATCAATCCTTGAGTTGAAGATTGCTCAAACACATCGGCGGTGACTTGCTGGTTAATCGTTAAGTTTTTAACTTCGGCTTGAGTTACATCAGCACGAATAATGAGCGGGTCAAGGTCGGCAAGTTCAAACACCGCATCGCCTCGGCCAACATAATCTCCTACTTCGACTAATCTGCGATTAATCACCCCAGCAAATGGCGCGCTTAAAGTCGTACGCTCTAAACTTAACGCTAAGCCTGCCAATTCAGCTTTAGCTTGAGCAAGAGCAGTCTCGGTTTTTGCCAGTGCAACTTGGTCTTGCAAGCCCTGCTGTTGCAATTTTTTTGCACCTTGATATTCAAACTCTCTTTGTTTAATTAACGCTTTAACCGACTCAATTCGCTCACTTAAATCACCTTGCTCTAACTGAGCAACGACAGTGCCTTTAGTGACAAACTCACCTTCGTTAACAAAAATAGCTTCAACTTGGCCAACCTCATAACTACTAACATTTGCAATTTTATCTGGCTCACTTCGACCATAAAGAGAAAGTGTTTTAAAAACAGTTTCAGCTGTTAAACGCTCAACCTTCACTTTAGGCAATGTCGTTTTTTTAGCATCTGCAATGTTTGATTGCTCAGCCTGAGATGGCCCTGTCAGCATCCAAATAAAAATAGCAATGCAAATAACAATTGAAATGATATAGGGCTTTTCTTCGAGTGATTTTTTGATGCCAGACAGAGGGTGCATCGGGTGCTCCTGTGCTGATAACCGCTGATATTGAGGCTTTAGAAGCTTTACGTTATTGAGTGGTTACCAATATTTATTGTTGATATTCAATAAATAATACGAGGTTTAAACAGAATGGAAAGTGATAAATTGAAATAATTTGTAAGCAAAAAAAAAGCCACTAATTCAGTGGCTTTTATCATTAGTCAGTCGCTAATTTAATACTAAACGCTAAATGATGAACCACAGCCACATGTTGCAGTCGCATTTGGGTTATTAACAAAAAAACGAGAACCTTCTAGGCCTTCGGTATAATCAACCTCACCATCAACTAAATATTGAAGGCTCATAGGATCAACAACTAATGTCACACCACTTTTAACGATTTCTAAATCGCCTGGGTTAGTTTTTTCATCAAATGTAAAACCATATTGGAAACCAGAACACCCACCACCTGTAACATATACACGTAATTTTAGCTGTGGATTTTCCTCTTCTTCAATCAGTTGCTTTACTTTGTTAGCAGCAGCATCGGTAAACTTAATTGGAATTTGATCTGACATTATTTAACTCACTAGACGGCAATGGTGAAATTATCTAATACCCGAGTGTTTTAATCAAGTACTCACTGCAAGCGACTCAATTATACTGTAGCTATTTAGGTCAGTGTTTTGATAATTATAAAAAAGATATTTATAACGGATGAGGGTCCCATGTAAATGTATGTTTTAGCTGTTCAAACTTTTGCCATTGTGTGGTCGGCTTTAGCGCATCTAAGGAAACTTGGCTAGCTTTAAACCCTTCAGGCAAAGTCACACTCCCCTTTATTGCAGCAAAATAGCGAAATTTGAAATTGTGTGGGGAAGCTAAATTAGCCAGTTCCAATAAATCAAATTGCTTTAATTCGCCATTAAGATCACCTTCAATTTGCAGCGTAAAGCGCCCCTGATTTATATTTTTGGCACTGCTGGCTTGATACAACATAAATCTAAATTGATAGCCGTTTTCTGACACAGCACTTACTTGCCAATCCATTACCGCAAGCCCGTCATTCACTAATTCAGGAGCCATTATCGATTGATAAACCAGTAACTCTTTTCGTAAATCAAATAGTTCACTAGTCAATTGATTAAGTTGTAACGTGGTTTGTTGATGGGCTTGAGTTTCCATTGCAAGTTCTGCTTCTTGCAAATTAATTTGATGCTGTAATTTAAACATCTGAGCTTCGATTTCAGCAAATTTCTCTAACTCAACCCCAGCTTGGCCCACGCCATGTAAATTTTGCTGATACAGCTTAACAATTAAAAAGACTAATGCGATAAATACAAATACAGCAACAAATTTTGAATACTTACTCATCTTACTCCACCAGCATTTTAATTAAGTAATCAAAGCTTAGATTAAAAAGGCCCAAACCAATTGAGATAAAGAGATATTTAAAAGGATCTCAAACACGATTTCCTTAGTGCACATAATAAAATTTAACTTAATTAATACTGCAAAGAGCCATTTGAACTCGATTTATTGTGCTAAGTTGAGGTTAAATACCTAGAAAATAAAACGACTTAACTAAATCTATCTGATAAACTTTCTTGATTGTGGTTGATGTGTGGAAATATGCAATGTCGCTTGAAACGCTCAGGCGTAGTTTGGCTAAGCCAAAGACATCTGTACAACTTTGTTTATTAGGCGTAGCAGCCGGGCTGATTGCGGCCATGCTAATTATTCTATTTCGCTTATTAATCATAACGGTGCAAAGCTGGTTTTTACCGGAAACCGATAATTTTGCCCACCTGCCACCGCTTGAACGCTTTGCTTTACCCATTTTGGCAGCGCTATTTATTGCTATTTTTGCTGATTTCACCGGTTTTAAGCATTACCGCTTAGGCATCCCATTTGTATTACATCGCATCAAACAACACTACGGTAATATGCCAATTTGGAATGCGGCCAATCAATTTTTTGGTGGGGCATTGGCGCTAATCAGCGGCTTTTCGGTTGGCCGTGAAGGGCCATCTGTTCACATGGGTGCAACAGGAGCTAGTGTGCTCGCAACTTGGTTACATTTACCATTTAATGCAATGCGTACTTTAGCTGGCTGTGGTGTAGCAGCAGGCATTGCAGCCTCTTTTAATACACCTCTTGCTGCGGTTATTTTTGTGATGGAAGTGGTGATGCGAGAATACAAAATTCACATTTTTGTTCCTATTATGCTTGCAGCTGTAACCGGTGCTTTAACGACCCAATTTGTTTTTGGTACTCAAACAGAGTTATCAATGATCCATGTGATCCCTTTATCTGGCTGGCATATTCCATATTTAATTTTATGTGGCGTGGTTCTTGGCGCTTTAGCATTTAGCTTTAATCAAAACTTAATGCTCGTGATGCGCACTTTTCGAAAAGTAGGCATGTTTCCCCGTTTATTACTTGCTGGAGTGATCACCGGTGGCATTGGCTATTTAGTACCGCAAGCGATGGGACCAGGTTTGAGTGCTATCGCGATTTCAGTCTCATCTCCTGATGACATTCAGCTGCTGACAACTATTTTTATCGCAAAACTATTGGCGACCATCTTCGCATTAGGACTTGGGATCCCAGGTGGGATCATCGGCCCAGTTATTGGACTTGGCGTTATTATTGGCTCAATGATGTCTTTTTTTGGTCATTATATTAGCCCTGAAGTGCAAGTTGTGGGTACTTATGCGGTACTTGGGATGGCAGGATTATTAGCCGCAACACTGCACGCGCCTCTTGCCGCGCTTGTTGCTGTTATGGAGCTAACATCAAGCCCTACCATTACAGTGCCTGCAATTGTAGTGATTGCATCAGCTTACGTAACGGCGTTACAGCTTTTTAAAAATCGCTCCATCTTTTTACAACAATTAGAATTTCAAGGCCTCGCTTATCAAGTATCACCTGCGGTTGAAGCGCTGCAAAAAGTAGGGGTACTTGATGAAATGGAAGAAAACTTCAAACTGTTGTATAGCAGCGACAAAGAGCAAATTTCTCAAACCCTCAATGCGGTTGATGCGCAAACTCCTCTAATTGTTCACGACGACGAAAATGGCTATCGCCTAGCAGAGTATGACTTAACGTTAACGGCGGAGCAAACAGTAGGCATTCGATATGTGCCGCTGCAAGGTGTGACCAGCCAATCCACCTTGGCGGAGGTGTTTACCATACTGAATGATAAACGCGGCGGCGCTGTTTATGTTTATAACAAGCTTGATAATAAACAGATTATGGGCCTCATTCGCTGGGATCATATACGCCATATTTTAACTATTCGCAGTAGTTTGCTGTAAAAACTGAGGACATCATGAGCTTAATTTTAATTTATAAAGCCCTTCACATCTTTTTTATGATTGCTTGGTTTGCTGGGATTTTTTATTTACCTCGCTTATTTGTTTATCACGCCATGCACCACGAAAAAGACTGTCATGCGATGCTTAAAGTCATGGAGCGAAAATTACTATTTTTTGTCACCCCTTTTGCCATTTTAACTCTCATTTTTGGCGTGTTGATGATTGCAGAATATGGTCGAGAGTGGTTTAAAGTCAGCATGTGGTTGCACTACAAACTGGTATTAGTAATTATTTTATATGCTTACCATGGCTACTGTTTTAAACTTTTAGCCGACTTCAAACACGACCGTAATCGTCGTAGTCATAAGTTTTACCGTATTTTTAACGAACTTCCGGTGCTTATTTTGCTCGCCATTGTTTTTTTAGCGATATTAAAACCTGCGTTATAACAAGTTAAAATCAATAAAATTTATAGCTACAGCCGCGCGTGAATTTGCTATAGTTACGCGCGAAAATTCCCCGTAACTTTGTTCATTAGGATTAGCCACATGCTGAACTTTCAAGGCGAAAATATTCTTTCGGTAAATCAACTAAATAGAGATAGCATTGAGGCTATTTTTGCTGTTGCAAAAAAAATGGAACCTTACGCAAAAAAACAAAAGCGTACCAAAGTGCTTGAAGGGGCGATTTTAGCCAACCTATTTTTTGAACCTAGTACGCGTACTCGCGTAAGTTTTGGCACTGCATTTAATTTATTAGGTGGTTTAGTGCGTGAAACAACCGGCATGCAAAGCTCAGCGCTGAGTAAAGGCGAATCTTTATATGATACCGCACGAGTTATTTCGGCCTACGCTGATGCAGTCGCAATGCGCCACCCTGAAGCGGGTTCGGTCGCAACATTTGCAACAGGTGCATCGGTGCCTGTGATCAACGGCGGTGATGGCCCAAATGAACATCCAACTCAAGCTTTACTTGACTTATTAACCATCGAAAAAGAGCTCAACCGCTTTGACAGCAAAATCGATGGTATGCACATCGCATTAGTGGGTGATTTAAAATATGGCCGTACTGTGCACTCATTATCAAAATTATTGTGCCATTACAAAAATGTAAAGTTTTCAATGGTTGCACCTGATGGCTTACAAATGCCAAATTATATTCTTGATGCAGTAAGCAATGCAGGACACGAAATTCAGCTAGTGAGCAAAATGGAAGGCAATTTAGCGGCCGATATCGTCTACCAAACACGAATTCAAGAAGAGCGTTTTCCATCTCAAGAAGAAGCCAACAAATATCGTGGTGGTTTTAGAATTAGCCAAGCGATTTACAATGCACATTGCAAACCCAATTCTGTACTCATGCACCCACTGCCGCGCGATAGCCGTGGAGAAGCAAACGAGTTAGATAACGATTTAAATAATAACGATAACTTAGCAATTTTCCGCCAAGTGCAAAATGGCGTCCTGATCCGTATGGCGCTATTTGCACTAACCCTTGGCGTTGAAAATTTGGTTGAAAAACACGAAACCTCTGTCCCTTGGTTTAGCAACAAAAAAACCAGCTAATCGACATTAAAGGATAAAAAAATATGACTATCAGTCAAGATTTGTTTGAACGCGCCCTCGCCTCTATTCCTGGTGGCGTTAATTCACCAGTTCGTGCTTTTAATGGCGTCGGTGGCACACCTCTTTTTATTACTAAAGCGCAAGGCGCCTATACCTTTGATGCCGATGGTAATAAGTACATCGATTATGTTGGCTCTTGGGGCCCGATGATCATGGGGCACAATCACCCTGCAATCAAAAATGCAGTGCTTGCAGCCGTTGAAAACGGTTTAAGCTACGGGGCACCAACCGAAACAGAAATCCTAATGGCTGAAAAAGTGAAAGCCTTAGTACCTTCAATCGAAAAAGTTCGTATGGTGAGCTCAGGTACAGAAGCAACGATGAGTGCCATTCGTTTAGCGCGTGGTTTTACTGGCCGTGACAAAATCCTAAAATTTGAAGGTTGTTACCATGGGCATGCTGATTCACTACTAGTAAAAGCAGGTTCAGGCGCCCTAACCATGGGTGTCCCAAATTCACCGGGGATCCCAGCTGATTTTGCTAAGCACACTTTGACAGTATCGTTTAACAATTTGGATGAAGTAAAAGCAATTTTTGAAAAATATGCTGACGAAATCGCCTGTATTATTGTTGAGCCTGTGGCTGGTAATATGAACTGCATACCACCTGTTGCAGGATTCCTTGAAGGTCTTCGCGCAGTGTGTGACCAATACAAATCAGTGCTTATTTTTGATGAAGTAATGACAGGATTTCGTGTTGCACTAGGCGGCGCGCAGCAATATTACAACATAGTTCCAGATTTAACCTGTTTAGGTAAAGTCATTGGTGGCGGTATGCCTGTTGGTGCGTTTGGTGGTAAAAAAGAAATCATGGATTTCATTGCACCTGTAGGCCCGGTATATCAAGCGGGTACACTTTCGGGTAATCCAATCGCCATGGCAGCAGGTCTTGCTGCGCTTGAACTCATCTCTGCACCGGGTTTACACGCGGACTTAGAAGCAAAAAGCAAACGTTTATGTGAAGGGTTTGAACAAGCAGCGGCTGAAGCTGGTATTGCATTAACTACTAATTACGCCGGTGGCATGTATGGCTTTTTCTTTACCGATGCAGCCAAAGTAACCAGTTATCAGCAAGCAACACAGTGTGATGTTGAACGTTTCAAACGTTTTTTCCACTTAATGCTAGAAGAAGGTGTATACCTTGCGCCATCAGCGTTTGAAGCTGGCTTTATCTGTTCAGAACATGGCGATGCCGAAATAGAGCAAACGATTGCTGCAGCAAAGCGTGCTTTTGCGAAACTTTAATTGTTATTTGAATTGATGTTTCAACAATACCGCAACTGATATCACACCAATAAAAAGCCAGAACTAAATTCTGGCTTTTTTGTTACTATTTTTAGCTACTTACGGCTGGAAATACTACATACAGGCTGGAGTTGCTAAAAACTCGGCGGCTCTCACCGGTAAATTTACAACTTTGCCACAGCCTGGTGGTGCTTGTCGGCCGGTTTGCTCTGAAACAAACGCCCACTTTATAGAAGCCGGACGTTGATCGGCAATTGATTCGGGGTTCAGCTCTTTAAGATAACGAATATATACTTCAAGTGCCCCTTGCCCACCAGTTAAACCTGCGACCTTATTATCATCTCGACCAAGCCAAGTAACAGTGACCGTATTTTGATCAAAGCCCGCAAACCAGCTATCACGCAGTTCATTCGTTGTGCCTGTTTTTCCTGCAAATTGAATGGTTGGAAACGCTTGTTTTAGCTTTTTCGCGGTACCTTCTAACGTCACACGCTTCATCGCGTACTTAGTTAAATACATTGCATCTTGGTCAAAGCGAGTTTCTTTGGCATTGTGATGTTGATAAATAACCCCACCAACGGCATCGGTTATGGCCGCTATCGACGTGAGCTTTTGATAACGTCCCGAGTTAGCAATGGTGCTATACATTTGTGCAACGTCTAGACTCGACAATTCAAGTGCCCCGAGCAATAACGATGGGTAAGGATTAATCGCGCTCTCGATACCTAGTTTAGTTAACGTACCGGCCACTTTATCAACCCCAACCGCAAGCCCTAAATTAACCGCAGGCAAATTAATACTTTGGCTAAAAGCTTGATAGAGTGGCACTTCACCTCGATATTGATGATCGTAATTATCAGGCTGCCAACGATTACCTTGCTCATCTTTGAGGCTGAGCGGCTTGTCGGCCAATAACGTGCCTAAATGGTACTGTGGTGTCGATAAGGCCGTTAAATAAACCGCCGGTTTTACTAAGGAGCCGATATTACGCTGGCTATCAAGCACACGATTAAAACCTGACAATCGCGTATCTCGCCCGGCAACTAAGGCCGATATGCCATTATATTCTACATTCACCGAAACCATGGCCGCTTGGAGCTGACTGACTTTTTTGTTGCGTTCGAGTAACGGTAAGCCTGCAGCAACGGCATCTTCCATCGCCGTTTGTTTATGCAAATCAAAGTAAGTAAACACTCTTACTCCAGCGTCCAATATATCTTGCGAATCTAACAGTTCGTTCAGTTCTCGACTGACTAAATCAAGATACCCGGGATGAGACACTTTGGCACTTTTTTCCATGTCTTCAATGCCAAGAGGACGATTGAGGGCTATTTGATATTCTCTTGGGCTGATCAGTTGATCTTCAGCCATTAATCGCAGCACTAAATCTCGTCGCTCCATTGCCCGCTCAGGATAACGCCTAGGATTAAAATACGATGGCCCTTTTACTAAACCAACCAGTAAGGCTATTTGATGATATTCCAGTTCATCAACCGGTTTAGCGAAATAAAATTCACTGGCTAATTCAACACCATGCACACCTTGGTTATAGGCTTGACCTAAATACACCTCGTTGAGATAGGCTTCTAATATTTGATCTTTGCTATAACGAAAATCTAAAATCAAGGCTATCAAGGCCTCATTAAATTTTCGATTAAATGAGCGTTCTCGGCTTAAATAAAAGTTTTTTGCTAATTGCTGCGTTAAGGTACTGCCACCTTGCACCGTGCGCCCAGCTCGAATATTAGAATACAAAGCTCGTAAAATTGAAAAAGGTGAAACCCCATGATGATGATAAAAATCACGGTCCTCAACCACCAGTAGCGCGTCCTTTAACATTTCAGGAATGCGTTCTAATGGCACAAACTCACGGTCTTGCCCTGTTGCGTTACTTAAACGTGCTATTTGCACTGGCTCGAGCCGTGCAGTCGTTAAATTACCAAGTGCTAAATCTCGAATGGTGCGCAGTTTTTGCCCTCCAAAACCAAGCTCGATAACACGATCAGCTTCTGGGCCATCAAAAAATTCAAACGAGCGCATGTGAATGGTAATTTTATTACCTTGAACAATGTATTGCCCAGTCGAACTAAGCTGATTAACTTGTGAATAATTGAGTCGCTTTAACTCCCAAATCACCTCATCAATTGATAAATATTGCCCAGGATAAAACTGCATTGCTCGCGCATATACTTGCGCAGGTAATTGCCATTTATTGCCTTCAAATTGGCGGCTGATTTTAGAATCCAAATAAATAACATACAGCGCTATCACCAAAGTCAGTGTTAAGCCGCCTTTCCAAATAATTGACCAAAGCGTGCCTAACATACGGCTTTTTATCTGTGGCCATGTGCGCTTTGCTTTAGCTGGATTTGATTCTGATTTAGCTTTGCTTTTTGCTGATGGTGTACGTTTTTTTCGAGCTGGCTTAGCGGCTTGCTCAGCTTTTGCTGACTCTGTACTTTTATCGGCGGCTGTTTTTCGGCTTCTTTTTCTAGGCGGTTTTTCGGCAGGACTGTCTTTTTCGCTCATAACTCTCAATTCTTTACCCATTTTATGGATTGTAAGTCATCACAATCCAAAATAATGCGTAAGCATAACGCGGTTTTATCTTTCACGCAGTAACTTTTAATGCTCTGTTATTGGGCTCAATTAACCTTTGTATTAGACCAATGATTAAAGCTTACTTGGTTTATTTACCTTCATTAATTTAAACCAAAAAGCGATTTCAAACAGCGCTCCCAACACAAAAAATATTATTCCACCTTCTACTGAACCCGCGCTATAAAACACCAATGCCAGCGTTAACAAACCAATTAAAATGCACCACTTCATTAATAATTTCATAATCAATTCCATCTTCAAGCTTATTTTCCAGATATTTTATTATGTGTACTGCGCGCATATTGCACAAGCAGGGCTTTGTAACATTCTGTTTTATCAGACTTGTTAAGCACTGTGCTACTTGCTAGGCTGTGGCTTTAAATAAAAATTTGAGTGTATCGCTAACATGGACCACTTCTTACAACAATTCCCAATCCATACTTTTATTAATGTCGCTTGGGGTGAGATGGATGCCTTACAACATGTTAATAATGTGGCTTACTTTCGCTATTTTGAAACAGCCAGAATCGACTTTTTTAATCAATTTAATCTTCTTGAGGAATTACAAACCAGCGCAATTGGCCCGGTGATCAGTGAAAATAACGCTCGCTATAAGCGACCTGTGACTTTTCCTGATACTTTAATTGTTGGTGTCAGTATCAGCGAGATTAAAGAAGACCGTTTTTTGCTGCACTACACTGTTTTTAGCCAAGCGCAACAAGCAGTAACCACTTTAGGATCATCCCAAGTTGTAATGTTTAATTTTAAAACGGGAAAAAAATCACCACTTTCAACTGACTTAATTAATTTACTGAAGCAATACTGCGAAAATGGCTCAGGTGAAACAATATGAAATTTAATCCATTAGGCTCAAGCGGATTATCTGTTTCTGAAATATGCTTAGGCAGCATGACTTGGGGCCTGCAAAATAATCAAACAGATGCTGACCAACAGTTAGCAATCGCATTAGCTGCCGGCATTAACTTTATTGATACCGCAGAGATGTATGCCGTTCCACCAAGTCCAAAAACCTACGGTAAAACCGAGGCCATTATTGGCAATTGGCTTAGCCGTAATCAGGCAAAACGCAACGAATTAGTTATCGCCACTAAAATTGCAGGGCCAGGTCTAAGCTGGGTACGCGAAGGCAGCCTTATCAGTGGTGAAAGTGTGTGCCAAGCGGTAGACGCATCATTACAGCGCTTAAAAACCGATTACATCGATTTATTTCAATTACATTGGCCCAACCGCCCATCACCTCATTTTGGTAAACACTGGCACAATGATATTGCTTTTACTGACGTTGATCACCACCGAGCAACTGAACAAATGCTCGATATTCTGCAAGGGTTACAGCGCTGTGTTGATGCAGGTAAAATTCGCCACTGTGGGTTATCAAACGAAACGCCATGGGGCATCAACCAATATCTTAAACTTGCTAAAAGCCATAATTTACCGCGCATGGTCTCGATTCAAAATGAATTTAACTTACTACAAAGTAAAGACTGGCCGTATTTAATTGAACAATGTGTTTATGAAGAGATTGCTTATTTACCTTGGTCTCCCCTTGCGGGCGGAGCGCTAAGTGGTAAATATTTAGATGGTGCAAGGCCTGAAGGCTCGCGCTGGAGTCTTATTCAGCGTAATGGGTTGTTTCGCGACACGGCGCAATCAGAACTAGCCACTGCCGCATATTGCGACCTTGCCGCGCAACATAAAATCAGCCCTGCACAATTAGCTAATGCTTGGTGCAAACAAGTAAACGGGGTTACCTCAACCATTATTGGCGCTACAACCCCCGCGCAATTGAATGAAAATATAGCCGCCTTTGAAATTGAACTCACGGACGAAGCATTGACTGAGATTAACCAAATTTTACAAACCTACCCGCTGGCATTTTAAACTTTAAGCGCCTATTTGTGATGGGCGCTTAATTCTTTTCAATATAAAAAATTCAATAATTTAAATCGCTACAACCTAAATAGTTTGATAAATAATTCCTTTTGTTAATTTAAATAATCGTTAAATATTGGTGAACTGTCCCTTTTTAGTTGCAAATTACGAAGGGTATCGTATATTGGCTACGAGTTATTTCGTATTAAAATAATTAACTATAAATAACCATTAACGTACTCAGTGATGCACAAGGAGAAGATCATGGCTAAGTTCAGTGTAATAATTGCAGAAAGTTCAAATGTAAAAATTGATTCGATTAATCAATGTGTTAAACAAGACAATGATTTCGAAGTTGCAGTTGTTACTCATAATGCAAATGAAGTAATTGATTTATGCAATAATACTCAAGCTGACTTACTCCTTGTTAACCACTCCTTATTCGAAACGCAAGATCTTCCAATTTTAATAAGTCTTATTCCAATTCATACCAAAATTGCTTTTTTATCTGATGATGCAAGTTTCGCCATTGAAGCTTTTGATTTAGGAGCCGTTGATTTTTTACTGCCACCCTTTACCGAGCAACGGATCAACAAACTATTTGATAAATTTAAAAAACTTCATCAAAATCAATCTGCTTATCCTTTTAAGCAAATTCAAGCGCTATTAAATAAATCTCATGAACCACAAAATAATAATGAATCAATTATTGTCAAAGACTCAGGCCGAATTCGTATTATTGATGCGGATGAAATAATTTGGATTGGTGGTGCTGGGAATTATGTCGAAATTCACTTAGCCCAAGAAGCCCGACCAATTTTACACCGAGAAACCTTATCAACCATGCTTGAAAAAATGGCATCCCATGGTTTTATTCGTATTCACCGCTCAACTCTGGTCAAAAAACGTAGCATTAAAGAAGTACAGCCTACTGAAAGTGGTGACTATTTATTAACATTAAAAAATGGTGCTAATCTAAATTTATCACGCCGTTACAAACAAAACATGGCTGAAATTTTAAATTAAAATAAACAAATAATTAACAAACATCTTTTTTTATTACGATAAAACTCGTATATTAGTGGCGTATCTGAGTAAAAAATACATTGAGCCATATAAATGCAAAAATCAAAAGCCGTCCCGACAACAACAGAGTTGAATTTACTCAATATTCTTTGGAAAATTCAACCTGCATCAGTGAAGCGGGTGCATGAGAAGCTCACAGAGACTCAATCAGTTGGCTACACTACCGTATTAAAAATGCTCCAAATTATGCATGATAAAGGATTAGTCGTTAGAGATGAAAGCCAGCGAGCACACCTTTATAAAGCTTATGACTCTGAAGTACATACACAAAATTCAATTATAAAAGACTTACTTCACAAAGCGTTTAGTGGTTCTAAATACAACTTAGTTGTCCGCGCGCTTGGGGATGGTGCCAGTAAAGAAGAAATAAATGGCATTCGGAAACTACTTGATAACCTAGAACAAAAACAATCGTAGACTCAATAAATGGACATTATTGAACTTATTATTAGTAGCTCATTCTTCCAAACACTTTCGGTCATTTTGTTGCACTTCATATGGCAAGCCTTGGCGATTACTTTTAGTGTTTTTGTTTTACTAAAAATAGTCAATAATCAATATGCCCACGCAAGATACCTGATTTGCTTAGCAGCCTTAATTATATGCTTAATCGCGCCTTGTTTAACTTCCTTATTTTTAAGTTATAGTCCTGAATCTGAAATAATTTTTAATAGCTCTGAACTTGATATTACAAAAGATATACTAACAGGCAGCGACTCATATCCTACTGATATTTTTGATTATCTCCCTATAATGTCACTGATTTGGATTGCTGGAGTTATTTATTTTAGTATCAAACTTATCGTTCAATTGTACTACACCAGTCAGTTACCAAAACAGTCCAGTGTGTTACCAAATGAACAACTTCAACTGCTATTCAATACATTACAACAAAAAATAAATGTAACTAAGCGCGCAAAATTACTTATCTCTTTAAAAGCTGAAGTGCCAATGGTGATTGGCTGGCTTAAACCCATCGTTTTATTACCTTTATCAATGAGTACAGGTTTAAGCTTGCAACAAATAGAAATGTTACTCGCACACGAACTAGCCCATATTAAACGTTACGATTACCTTGTTAATTTAATTCAAACTATGGTGGAAGTCTTATTCTTTTTTCACCCCGCAGTTTTTTGGTTATCAAAACAAATTCGTGCAGAAAGAGAGTATTGCTGTGATGATGCTGCTATTGCATGTTGTGGAACACCACTGGCGTACGCAAATACTTTAACTAATGCTGAATTACTTCGGCCTCATCATATTCCCACTCTTGCAATGGCCGCAAGCGGTGGTGATTTACTAACTCGTGTTAATAGAATGATTACACAGCATCATTGCACTTCAAATAACAAAGGTTCCTCAACAAGCTTAGCTGGCTTGTTGATTGTTTTCGTTTTTGTTTGTTTAGTAAGTACTCATAAAGTACTGGCGATGTTTCATACTGAACAATCAGCTATTGCTCAGAACATTGAAACCAACTTAGTTACACAAAATTCAACCGCACCAATCAAGGAGCAAACGTTAGAGACTCAATTATTAAACGAGACTCTTGAGGTTAATCTCCCAGCAAACAAAATAGCTCCATCAATAAAACCCATTATTCTGTCTAGTGATGCTTCGGTTGTTGTTAATAAAACATATAACTCAGCAAGTAATATTGAATTAAAAGACAACAGTAAAGCCACAACTGTTGTTGATGATAAATTAAACGATAGCAAGCTTAAGCCTATTACTCGCCTAGCAACAGTCGAGCAAAATGACTTAAAAGAGCCTATTATCCAACGAACAATTACTAAAACCCTACAAGAATCGCCCATAAAAACAGCACAAGCGATAAAACAGTTAAAAGCATCTGAAGTAACAGTATCAGCATCAAAATTGGCTAAATTAACTAACTCAGTTGAAGAACCTGAGACCCTCACCCCACCACAAAAAAATAAAGAAGCAACTAACCTTGAGCCAACTAAAAAACAAAACTTAGCTCCGAAAGAGCAGTCGGCAAAGCTTATTCATTTTGTTACACCAAGCTTTCCAAAACTCGCGGTTGTCAGAAAAAAAGAATCGCCAATTGAAGTTCATTTTACGATCAATGCTCAGGGTGAAGTCACCAATATTAACTTTACTAATGGCAGAAGAGTATTTACCAAAGCAATAGAAAAAGCCTTGGCGCAATGGAAGTTCAACCCCAAAATGGTTGACGGAGTCCCTGTTGCAACGCAATTGAGCAGAACATTTAATTTCTCAAATGAGCACGCGGACGATGTTGCGAGTATTGGCTCTCGGATTAAACGGATTTAACATTTAACCTCACATTGTTAAATAAGGTATGATACCGAGCCTGGGCTTTGGATATAAAATTTATCTTATGTCGTTATTTTCAATCTTCACTGCGTTGAATTAACTTCGCTAGTTACGGGTCAATTCGTTTTTTATTCCTGAATGTATTTGGCTAAAGAAGAATATCCTTGATATTTATATCCGTTTTATCGGTTGATAACTTTCCCATCATTTAGGTTAATTCTTTATTTTTGAGTTACGTATGATTATTAATCCTGATTGGCGAATTCTCACTATTGGTGATGGTGATTTGTCATTTTCAGCTGCACTTTGGCAGCACCATAAACCTCACACATTGTGTGCAACGGTCTTAGACAGCCGCACTACTTTGCTCGAAAAATACAGTGATAATCAACTCGATTTTTTAGAGAAAAATAATATTACCGTACTTACCGACTTTGATGTCACCAACTCAAATACTTGGCAAGGGATCAGCTACGGACAATTTGATTTAGTTATTTTTCAATTTCCATTAGTACCTGCATTTAATAACGCAGCACTTTTTTTTAATGAATGTGAGCACATTAGTGTTAATACTCTTAATCGAATCTTGCTGCGTCATTTTCTACTCAATTGTTTTAAACACTTTTTAGACCCCGCGGGTCAAAGACTGGCACTTATCACCTCAAAAGATGTAAAACCTTATAGCCATTGGAATATCGAAACGGCATTAGTTGAACAAACTGAACTGAATTATTTAGGAAAAACGCCATTTGATATCACGCAATTTGATGGCTACAAAGTGCGAAATGTTGACCGAGATAAACACGTAAAAGAGACCCAAGGCTGGAGTTATATTTTTAGTGATAGCGATGCCCATTTGGTGCAACAGCATTTAATTGCACCGTTAAATTGCAGCAATGGCTGTTGTTGGTGCCAAATTACTCACTTTCAAAGTGAGATAGATAAAACAAATCATCTGGCGTCTAAACGCCATAGAGAAATGGCCAAATTCAGCCAACAATGGCAATGGGCACTTGCCCACCACACCAGCTTTCAAAACTAAGTTTACATTCGGCTCTTAACCCTGTTTGTTGCAGGGCTAATTGCCGGGTCATCAGGCCAAAAGTGTTTTGGATAACGGCCTTTCATCTCCTTTTGCACTTCTTTGTAACTTCCTTGCCAAAAACCAGCCAAATCTTGAGTGAGTTGCAAAGGACGTCCCGCAGGTGAGAGCAACTCAAGCAATACAGCCAATTTTCCTTGGGCAATTTGTGGGCTACTTAACCAACCATACACCTCTTGCATTCTTACCGATAACTTTACAGGGCCCGATAATTGATAAGTTAGGCCAATGGTTGAGCCGCTTGGCACCACCAACTTTGACGGTAATAAGGTATTGAGTTGATTCATTTGCTGCCAATTAAGGAGCGAGCCTAATGCATTATGTAAATTTAGCTTTTGCAGTTGATCATAATTTTTAATATCGGCTAAATAAGGTGCTAACCATGTTGCTTGATTACTTATCAACCATGATTCAGAACAATGAGAAAACACCTCACTAAATAACTCTCCCGCTAAACTTAACCGCACAAGAAACTGCTGACACGCCTCGTAATCATTAAAAAGAGAAATCCCACGCTCAGTGACTAATCGTTGCCAAGCAAGGCTGCGTTGGGTTTTATTAATTTCCCCCACTACCGCTTTGGTATTGATACACACAGCACCGAGCATTAAACGCTGTTCAGCAATAAAGCGATTAAGCTTATCATCAAAATCACACACATCTAACCAATTAAATAAATGTGGTAATGCGCTTTGTAGTTCGCTCATAGCAACGGGAGCTGCACTAAATATTCGGCTTCCTTTAACCCCACCAAGCTGTGCAATAGCAATATATTCATCTTGATAAAATGCATCATCACATAAATCAGCCCCAGCGCCATTGGCGAGTAAATACCCTTTACCCCGTTTTTTGGCAATCCGATCTGGATAAGCAAGCGCAACTAATATGCCTAAATACTCAGTTCGTAACTCATCCGGCGCACGGAATTTAAAGCGTCTTAACCATGCATTTAAAAATTGCTTAAATTGTGGCTGCACCAAATTATGGCGGTTATGCAAAGCTTGGGCTAAATCAACCTCTTGATAACTGCGACTTTCGAACAAGGCGACCAAGTAAACAGCTAAAACATGAATGCCAGCATAATCACAATCAAGCTGCTCAGCTTTAATCAACATGTGGGCTAAACGTAGGTCGGTGCCAAAACTCAACATTTTTTGGCCCATTGCGGTAATTTTATGTTGTTGATCAATCGCCTCTAACATCAGCAATAGCTGCCAAGCTTGCTGCCGCTGCGCCACAGTTGGCTTATCAAGCAAGGTTAAATCATTGAGTTCTGCGCCCCATTGCGCTGTTTCAAGTAATAACTGACTAATATCACAACTTAAAATTTCGGGCTGATCGTGGCTTTCTCGTCGCTCAAACTGGGCAACAGTCCCTAAACGAAATACTTTACCATGTGACAGCCGACCCGCTCGCCCTGCTCGCTGAATTGCAGCTGCGCGGGAAATTTGCGCCGTAACAAGCTCAGTGACACCAGTTTTTAAATTGAATTTAGCTAAGCGCTGCCTACCACTATCAATAACAACTGTGATCCCTTCAATGGTTAAACTGGTTTGTGCCACATTTGTTGTTAACACTATTTTGCGCTTGGGTGCATCAATTGGCGCGATTGCTTGCTCTTGTTGCTGTTTATTTTGCTCACCAAATAAAACATGCACTTCAATTAAAGGGTCTAAATCTGTTAAAGCTCGATGTATATACTTGATTTCTTTTTGACCGGGTAAAAACACTAAGCAACTGCCAACTTCATGGGCTGCGACATGTTTAACTAACGCGACTAATGAAACTAACCACTGGCTCTCATCAGCAACAGGCCAATAATGCTCACTAATTGGAAAGGTCCGCCCATCAGTTGTCAGCACATCACACCCTAACGTATCGGCAATCTTTTGGCTGTCTAAGGTGGCCGACATTATCAAAATGCTCAAGTCGTCACGAAAGGCCATTTGGCTTTCTAATGCAAAAGCCAAAGCCGTATCAGCCGCCAATGAACGCTCATGAAATTCGTCAAAAATAAGACAATCAATCCCTGTTAATTCAGGGTCTTGTTGCAGCATTCGCGTTAAAACGCCTTCGGTAACGATTTCAAGGCGAGTGGCTTTAGAGCAAATATGCTCATTGCGAATACGTAAACCAATACTTTGCCCTAAAGGCTCTTGCTGGCAACTTGCTAGATAATTGGCAATATTACGTGCTGCCAATCTGCGAGGCTCCAGCATCACGATTTTACCAAATACATTATCACGCATCAGTTGTAAGGGTAACCAAGTCGATTTCCCCGCCCCCGGAGGTGCTTGTAATAGATTAATTTTGTGCGTTTTTAAACGGTTTACTAATTCGAGATAGATGGATTCAACAGGTAACACAAGAAAACTCAACCAATCAATTTGCCAATATTGTAGCGCTAAATTCAACTTCAATGCGAGCTAAGTGCCGAGTAATCTCAACGTAATACTCCAAGCCATATTTTGCATAAAAAAAGCCCATCTTACGATGGGCTTTTGACAACACTTATGACTGATTTAAATATTGCTACGCACAGTAACAAACTCAGGATAGGCATCAACACCACAATCATGTTGATCCATACCATTAATTTCTTCTTCTTCTGATACTCGAATTCCCATCACGCTTTTTAAAATAGACCAAGTAATCAACGAAGCAATAAACACAAAACTAAAAATAGTAACAGTACCAATTAACTGTTTCACTACCGTGGCATCGGTGTTTGATAACGGCACTAACATTAAACCAAGCACACCACATACTCCGTGTACCGAAATTGCACCAACAGGGTCATCTATTTTCATTTTATCTAAAAATACAATGCTAAATACCACAAGCGATCCACCTAACGCACCTAATAACAGTGCAAGTACTGGCGATGGCGATGCGGGATCAGCAGTGATCACCACCAATCCAGCGAGTGCACCATTGAGTACCATGGTTAAATCCGCTTTACGCCATAAGATTTTACAAACAAATAAGGCCGCAATTGCACCCGCCGCCGCAGCCGCATTAGTATTAACCATAATTTTACCGATGGCTGTTGAGTTTTCCGCATCAGACAGCAATAACTGTGACCCGCCATTAAAACCAAACCAACCCATCCACAAGATAAAAGTCCCCAAAGTTGCCAGCGGTAAGTTAGAGCCTGGAATTGGATAAATCTCCCCATTTTTACCATATTTACCTTTACGAGCACCTAATAACAATACACCCGCTAAAGCCGCTGAAGCTCCGGCCATGTGCACAATGCCTGAGCCTGCAAAGTCAACAAAACCGAGTTTAGATAAAAAGCCACCGCCCCATGTCCAGTAACCTTCTAAAGGATAAATAAAACCGGTCATAACAACACAAAAGGCTAAGAAAGCCCATAATTTCATGCGCTCAGCCACAGCACCAGAAACAATCGACATCGCTGTTGCAACAAAAACAACTTGGAAGAAAAAGTCAGACTCAAGTGAATGATTGGCATCACTTGCTTGTGAACCAATCAAACCACCTAAAGTAGGTAAAATGCCACCTTCAGGGTTATTCACATACATAATGTTGTAGCCAACCAATAAAAACATGGTGCATGCAATGGCATACAAAGCGACGTTTTTGGTCAAAATTTCGGTGGTATTTTTAGAGCGTACTAAACCAGCTTCAAGCATCGCAAAACCGGCAGCCATCCACATTACTAATATTCCCGACACTAAAAAATAAAACGTATCGAGTGCAAATTTTAATTCAATTACCGTGTTTTCCATTTGTTACCCCTTAAATGGCTTCTTCATCTAGTTCGCCGGTACGGATCCGCACGATTTGCTCTAAGTCATAAACAAAAATTTTTCCATCACCTATCTTGCCCGTTGAAGCTACTTTAGTGATAGCTTCAACAATGCGATCTAGGTTTTCACTGCGAGTGGCTATTTCAATCTTAATCTTTGGAATGAAATCAACTTGATACTCAGCACCGCGATACAGCTCAGTGTGACCTCTTTGACGACCAAATCCTTTGACGTCAACCACTGTCATTCCCTCAACCCCCAAATCAGATAAGGCTTCACGCACATCATCTAATTTAAATGGCTTTATAATTGCACTAATCATTTTCATAGTGAGCCCTCGTTATCGTTTTTATTTATCTGTTGATAACGGACTAATCCAACCTTTGTGCCAATATTAAAAAACCTTTTTTTTCATTGTGTTAAACAAAACCATTAACAATTTAATAGCAAATACGCACCATATTTGTGCAATAATCAAGCGAGACATCCTATCGTGGTGCATTATTCACCAATAGCAATCAAGCTGTGCGTAAAACCACAATCCCGAATTTAGTTACAGATTGATTTATTGATATTTTTAGCACACTATAGCCTCTTTGATTTCTCCTCCATTTAACAAAAACTTGAGGGGAATTAGCGAATTTAAAAAGGAATAACGCGGGAATGACTTATTGGGTCCTTCAAGGTTTAGCTGCTGTAGCCTTGTTTAGCTTACAATTTATGTCGGGTTTAGAGCACACCTTTGCGATTTATCCAGATTGGGTTGTTTTGAGCCAAATAACGTTTAATTCATTACTCTTTATTGTGCTGTCTCACTTCATAATTCGTGCACCACAAAAGCACTTTTTGCCTGAAAACGCGCTCAAAAGCACCATTACAAAAACCCTGTTTATTTCCATTATTTTTGCAACAATCCTTGATATTACCTTTAGCAATACTTTTCAACTGCTCCTCAATTCAGACCTTAATGCAGTAACTCGCTTTTTTCGCGGCGGAGTTGAGCATCGTTTAGAATTGCAAGCTTATGATCTTTATCAAGCAAAGTGGGAAACCAGCAAATTGCTGTTTAAATTTATAGCGATTACCTTTTTATATCTGTTTTGGGCAGTGGCTTACTTAGCCTTAACTGGAGTTCGTAATCGGTTAGCAATTAAACAAAAAGTGCAAGAAGGCCAACTAGCATTATTAATGAGTCAATTAAATCCACACTTTTTATTTAACTCGATGAACAGCATCCGAGGCATGATTTTCGAAAATAAAGAAATTGCAAAAGAGCTGGTTGATAAACTCACTGAGCTGTTTCGCTATAATTTAAGCTCAAAACAAAAGCCTACAGTATCGTTAAAAGATGAATTAGCCGTCTGTGAGTTTTACCTTGATATTGAGCACACTCGACTTGAAGAGCGCCTGCTGATTGAAATTAACATTCCTGATGAATGTTTAGAGTTACCCATTCCAACAATGGGCTTACTAACCTTACTAGAAAATGCAATTAAACACGGTATTGCACCTCGCATTGAACCAAGCTTGCTAAAAATAGATGCGTTCTTATTTGAACACAATTGGCAGCTGACGGTATCGAATCCGATCTATCATGGCTCATACAAACCTAGCGGCACAGGAACCGGATTAACCAATTTAAAACAGCGCATGGCACTAATGTTCAATGATGATGCCACTGTCACGACAGAGCATATTGATGATCATTTTATCGCGCGCATCACCTTACCAATGAAGAAAAAATAATATGGAATGGAATTATCTCACCCAAACAGGTAAACGATATTGGCAATATTTGGGGATCTCTTTTGTTATTTTATTCATCTACTTAGCTTACTCTTCATTTACAACCTTAAATGAGTTAGCAGGCAAGCCCTACATCGTGGCCCAAACGCTCATCAGCGTCATTAATTTTTTTATTACCTTTCACGTTATTGTTCGAGGAATGTATAAAGCCAAAGAAGGTAAAATTCGCACCATAAAAATGCAGGTACTTTGGTTACTCCTAATCACAACCATCACAACACTCAGTTATATGCTGCTAGACCTTATGTTTATGGTGTTTGCGCCTTACACGTTAGAGCAATTACTCGCAACTTTATTTAAAGATATTGAGCAACCAAGCTACCCAATTTTAATTGTGCTTAGTTTTATCAGTTACTGGAGCGTAATGGTCATTTGGGTATTGGTTTATGTTATTGTTGTCAGTGGCCGAAACTACAAAAAATTAAAAGAAGTAATAGAAAAACAAGAACTTAAAATTTTAATAAATCAAATTAACCCAGATTTTTTATACAACACCATGGATGTTATAAAAAAGATGATTGATGTCGATGCCGAACAAGCAGCCGATGTGGTCACTCAAGCGTCTGAGCTTTTTCGTTATAATCTTACGGCAAGCAACAGCAATACCGGTCAAATAGAGCAAGAACTCGCAAGTTTAACGAATTATTTGGGATTGCTTAAATTACAAGGTAGAGCGCCTGATAAGATCTACATTAACCTAGAACAACAAGAGCACCTCGTCGAATTACCAACAATGACGCTGATTTTTATGGCCTCGCATATTCTTAAAAATGCGCTTTACCCGCACCATGCGTTATCAATGACGGGCAACATAATCGATGGTAGCTATCAAATTGTTTTATTACACAGCTCAGCTAAAAAACGTAAACTCGATGTCGAATATTTTCGAAATATTCAGCGCCGTTTAGCATTTATTTTTAACCAAAATGCGCAGTTAATTTCAATCAAAGATAAAACGAGTCACAAGCTGATTTTAACTGTACCAATAAAAGTGCAAGAAACCATTCATCCTCAAATTTTACCTTCTGTCATATAACAGTAGGCAAGTTAGATGAATACTTTTACACTTATTTACAGTTACGCCTCATAAATTGAAGCGCCATCTTATTATTTTAAAAGCGACTTTATGTTTGATAGTAATACCGATTCAGTGCTAAACCCACACTTCATATTCAATAGTATGAACGCTATTCGTTACACTATTTTTGAAGATCAAGATAAAGCCAGCGAGCTTTTAAGTGAACTTGCGCAACTTTTACGTTTTAAATTAGCCGATGGTAAAAATCAAACCGACGTACTTGAAGAACTTACGTTTGTAAAACATTACCTAAATCTAGAAGCGTTGCGCTTAGAAGAAAGATTAGAATGTGACATAAAAATAGACAATATCAGTAAGCACAACAACTTACCTCACTCATTGTTACTACCTATAGTTGAAAAAATCTGTCATGAAAAAGATATTTATGGCGTATCACATAATCAATTATCACTACATTGCCTTGAAGCAGATAAAAAAATAACCTTTACTTTAGAGCTGGTTCAAGCGCCACACGTAAAAAGCGGCGAAATAAACTTTTCGACTGAACTTGCATCAATAACACCAAGTTTAACGCCAGCATTGACCCAAACACTCACTAAAAATAGCTATAAAATGGAGTTAACGCTTAATTATGACCATTAAAGTAATCATTGTTGATGACGAACGCCTTGCTCGTAACGAATTAAAACGTTTATTAGCCAAGCACAGTCAAATTGAGATCATCGACGAAGCTAAAAATGCCGACGAAGCAAAAGAAAAAATCGCAGAACAAAAGCCCGACGCCATTTTCTTAGATATTCACATGCCCGGAGTGACGGGTCTTGAACTTGCAGAAACCCTTGGCGATGATGTAAACATTATTTTTTGTACTGCGTACGACCAGTTTGCGGTTGATGCATTTTCACTCAATGCGATGGATTATTTAGTTAAACCAGTCAATCCAGAACGCCTTGCTGAAAGCATTGCCAAATTAGAAAAACGAGTTGAACAAGCCAAAGAAAAAACCTCTCTGCCAGATGACCATAAGCTAATGGTTAAATATGGCGAGAAAATGCGCATTATCCAACTTTGTGAAATCATCCGCTTTGAGTCTATTGGCAACCATGCAGCCATTTATACCCCACATGGTAAAGCGTACTTACACAGCTCTTTAAATAAAATTGAAAAGAAGCTCGACGAAGCCAATTATTTCAGAGCAAGCCGTTCTGACATTGTGCGTCTTGATGCCATCACCAGTATGGAGCAATCAATTGGTTATGGTTTACTAGCCACATTAACCAATGGCCAAACAATTGAAATCTCTCGTCGCCAAGCAACAAAACTAAAACAACTTCTTGAGTTTACACAGCTTTAATCTTTAAAGCCTCAAAGCAATACCTCAGTGCAATGCATCAAATTTCATCGATGCATTGCACTTGTTCTACAAAAAACACCACTTGATTTCGCCCTTGTCCTTTTGCGTCATAAAGCGCTAAATCAGCCTGCTGAATAACATGTTCAAGCGCCGCATCATTTACAGCAGCGATACCAATACTGATAGACACAGCTATAGGTTGCTCGGCAAAACTAAACATTCGGTTAGAAATAAAAAAACGAAACTCATCCATTAACTCATTGGCATCATCGTTATCTTCGGCTTCAAATACAACAGCAAATTCTTCACCACCAAGGCGCGCTGTTAAGGTTTCAGGAAAATGCTGCTGCAATAAACTAGATAAAGAAACCAAGACCTCATCACCCGCTTGATGACCATAGGTATCATTAATTTGTTTAAAATAATCAATGTCGAGCATGGCTAAAAATAACGTTTGTTTTTTACTGTCATGCTTTAATTTGTATTGCGCTTGTTGATAAAAATAACGACGATTATATAAATTGGTCAGATAATCGCGATTTGCGGCATCTTTAATTTTACCAATCATATTAAGCTGTTCCATGGTTTGCATCACGCGACAATGAAACTCTTCCGGCATAAAAGGTTTGATAAGAAAATCATTGGCACCGTATTTGATAAACTTTGCCGACAGGCTTTGGCTACCCGAAGCTGAGATCCCAATAATAGCCAATTCATCACGTCCACGACGATGACGAATTGCCTTAGCCAACTCAAATCCATCCATTTTTGGCATAGCAAAATCGGTTAAGAGCAATTTAATACTGTTATCTTCGCAGAGCATCTCAAGCGCTTCTTCGCCATCAGCGGCTTCCACAACTTGATAAAGCAGTTGCTCAAGCATTTGTCGCATCATATTACGACTGGTTTTTGAGTCATCAGCAACTAAGACTTTACTGCCTTGATTACGCAACAATTGCGCCAATAACTTTATCGCATAAAGATATGAGTCTCTGTTATCTTTAAGTACATAATCAATCACGCCCATTTCAATCATTTGCAATCGCTTGTATTCATCAATGGCCGAAGTAAGTACCACTGTTGGAATAGCTGCTTTCATCATTAATTTAACCACTTCACCATCGGGTGCATCTGGCAATGTTAAATCGACCAGCGCTAGGGCATATTTATGGTGTTTTATCAGTCCTGCAGCTTCTCGTAACGACCAAGCAAAATCGACTTCAATTTCTAGCCACTGCGCAGCTAAATGCCTTAAAACCTGCTGAACCACTTTACTGTCTTCAACAATTATTACTCGCTGCATTGTTACTCCACACTACTTTTGGCCAAACACTTATCAAAGCCAAGATAACACTTTATTATGACACCCCATGCGACTGCACAAATGTAACAATTTGTTGCAAAATTAACAACTGAGAAACTTATGAAAAAAATAATGATCACCGGCGCCAGTGGTTTATTAGGGCGTGCTTTATTTAATACTTTTTCAGATCATTTTGAGGTGATTGGTACTGCTTTTTCTCGTGCAAGTGAACCTTTAGTGCCTTTAAATCTCACAGATTTTCGCGCCCTTGAAGACTTTTTAATCACGCACAAACCACACTACTTGATACATGCAGCAGCAGAGCGCAGACCTGAAGTATGCTTAGAAAACCCCGAATTAACACAGCAACTCAATGTGTCACTGCCAGCGGCATTAGCCAATTTATGCCACCAACATCAGGTCGAGCTATTTTTTATCAGCAGCGATTATGTCTTTGATGGCACATCGCCACCTTATGCAGAAACTGCACAACCTGCGCCATTGAATGATTATGGCATCTCAAAATACCAAGCCGAACAAGCTGTGCTTGCTTATCCGCAGCACAACGTGGTGCGCATTCCGGTTTTATATGGTGCGGTAGAAAAAATCGATGAATCTGCACTCACCATTACCTGGCAGCAACTCATTCAAAGCAATGCTCCGAAAATGGACAATTGGGCAGTACGCTATCCGACTCACGTTGACGACATAGCAAAAACACTTAAAGCCATCATTACTCAACTTGATAAATCTGAGCGCGGCGGTGTATTTCATATTTCAGATACAACACCTTATACCAAGTTTCAATTAGCGTGCGCCCTTGCTGATGCGTTTGGTTATGATAAAAGCCAAATTACTGCAATGGATAGCCCTGTAGGCCAAGCTGCTAGGCCACAAAATTGCCAACTTAGCGACAACCGTTTAGCAAAAAAAGGGATTTTATATCAAAGAGATGCCATTAAAGGCCTCATTGAAGCCGTACGGCCTTTTGTCAAGCAGCCTGAAGTTTAATGAACGCACTGACAAGAAGTTAACTTCAACTTAAAATTTGGTCATCAGTCTCAAGAACTTTGTTTTTTACCCAAGAGTTGCTTTTAATAACATAACTATCATTACGAGAGAAAGTTATGAACCTGTTAAAAAGCGCACTAGTCTTGATGCTGGTGATCAGCCAATTGAGCTATGCCTCAAGCCGAGAAATCGAAGCCGAAAGTAAAGTCACCACCAGCCATAAAGTAAAAATAAAAGGTGAAACCATTAACTACTCAGCCACCACTGGCACCCAGCCAGTATGGGATGATGAAGGTCAAGCCATTGCTACATTGCATTATACTTATTATCAAAATCAAGCTGTTAAAGACTACAGCAAACGACCATTATTAATTTCATTTAATGGCGGTCCAGGTTCTGCTTCTGTTTGGATGCACCTTGCCTATACAGGCCCGCGTATTTTAAACATTGATGATGAAGGTTACCCAGTACAACCTTATGGCGTCAAAGCCAACCCGTATTCGGTGCTTGATGTCGCCGATATTTTATATGTAAACCCTGTCAATACTGGTTATTCTCGGGTGCTTAAAGATAAAGACGGCAAATTACCAAGCAAAACCGACCAGCAAAAGCAGTTTTTTGGTGTTAATGCTGACATCAAATACCTCGCTGAATGGCTCAATACCTTTGTCAGTCGCAACGACCGTTGGTTATCGCCTAAATTTTTAATTGGTGAAAGCTATGGCACAACTCGCGTATCTGGTTTAGCACACGCACTGCAAAATCAACAATGGATGTACCTCAATGGTGTTATTTTAGTATCGCCAACCGACATCGGCATTAAACGTGAAGGTCCAGTTGATGCAGCAAATCGCTTACCATATTTTACTGCTGCCGCCTGGTACCACAAAGTACTGACTCCTGAACTGCAAAAACTCGATTTAGACGACGTGCTTGCTCAAGCAGAGCAATTTACCCTTGACCAACTAATGCCCGCAATTGCCCGAGGTGGTTTTTTAGCCCCAGATGAAAAACAACGTATTGCTACAAAAATGGCTTATTTTAGTGGTTTAAGTACTGAGGCCGTACTGCAAAATAATCTTGATATTGCACCAAGCTTCTTCTGGAAAGAACTGTTGCGCAACAAAGGGCAAACTATTGGTCGACTTGATTCGCGCTATTTAGGATTAGATAAAAAAGAAGTGGGAGATTCACCTGATTACTGGCCAGAGCTTACCTCTTGGTTACACTCCTTCACCCCAGCAATTAATTGGTATTTAAGCCAGGAGCTCAATTACAAAACCGACATCAAATACAATATGTTTGGTTCGGTTCATCCTTGGGATAGAACCAATAACAATGCAGGTGAAAACTTACGTCTGGCAATGGCACAAAACCCATATTTAAACGTGATGATCCAATCCGGTTATTACGATGGCGCAACTAACTATTTTGATGCCAAATACACTTTATGGCAGCTCGATCCTAGTGGAAAAATGAAAGATCGCCTGAGTTTTAAAGGCTACCGTAGCGGTCATATGATGTATTTACGCCGTGATGATTTAAAACAATCAAATGACGATTTACGAGATTTTATCAAACACGCCACACCACCTGCAGGCACTGCTGCAAAATATTAAGCTTGAGCGGTTAGCCGGTTTTTACTGACTAACCGCTTTACAATTTTTGCGGTTTTTTATGTACCTAGCTCAGATTTATTTATAAAACATCAATAAAATCTAAGACATATTTACACTCTTCGCTTGCCTCACCTCGCATTTTTAGCCAAGCTAGGTATATAATTTAAACTCGAATTTGCCAATGAGAAAAATCAATGAGCGATACCTGTAAAGTAATCTTTGAGGCACTAAACGCGCCACTCACAGTGCAACAAGCAAAACAGTTACTACAAACAAAATTCAAGTTAAGTGATGCCACTGTGGCCAAGTTTCTACAAGGTGATGAAGCCTTTAGCGCCACTACGCTAGAAAAAGCGACCAAACAACAAAAGCTATTTGCGAGTGTGGGGATCCAAGTCAAATTAGTGCAACCTCAAACGCTAGCTGCAACGAGCACTGCGCCTGATTCTGGTCAAAAAGAACGCGATTTAAAAATCATTAATGCGCTCGATTACATCACCACCAGCCTAATTCGCTTAGAAGAGAAAGTAGACGAACTCGCTCAAAATCAGCAAGCTAAACTACCCGATTTAAATGATGATTTAGAGCCTGAGCATCATGCAGAGCCGCTTGAGTTTGAAGAAGACCTAGACGCCCCTATTAAAAAACAATCGAACAAGCTATTTATCTTGATTGGCGGTGGGATTTTAGTATTGCTAGTCGCATTATTACTCGTGAGCTTAATGTATCCAGATCTATTAAAAATCTAATTTATGAGCTTTAACCAAGCTCCACGCCCCCTTTTCGAAAGAGAATTTACCCTTGAAAAGAGATGAAATCCGAGATTTAGTGCGAAAAAAGCGCAACGCACTCACTCAAACAGAACAAAAAAATGCTGCCAAACAGCTCAAAGTGAATTTAATTCAACAACTAAAACCCTACAAAAACGCCAAAATAGCCCTCTACCTCACCAACGATGGTGAACTAGGAACAAGCGAACTAATACAAGCTCTTCAAGCAGAAAACCACAGCTTATTTCTACCTGTAATACACCCATTTTCAAAAGGCTATTTACTCTTTCAGAAGTATGAAAAAAATTCACCCATGACCACTAATCGCTATGGTATCTTTGAGCCCAAGTTAAATTGCAGTCAAATTTGCCCTATTGAGCAGCTTGATATCATTTTTACGCCTTTAGTGGCATTTGATGAAAAAGGCAATCGATTAGGAATGGGGGGTGGGTTTTACGACCGAACTTTGGCCAAATATTATCAAGAGCAATGGCAAAAACCGATCGTAATAGGCCTTGCTCACGAATGCCAAAAAGTAGCGCTGTTACCCTGTGAAAGCTGGGATATACCATTGAAATGGATAGCAACCCCCGAATTTAACTACCGTTGGTAGTTAAAAAATTTATATACTGAGCACCCAAATTTTACCCGTTCTGGAGATGACTGCAATGACACAAGATGAAATGAAAAAAGCCGCCGCGTGGGCTGCACTCGAATACGTAGAAAAAGACAGCATTATAGGTGTAGGCACAGGCTCAACAGTGAACCACTTTATTGATGCCCTTGGCACAATAAAAGGTGATATTCGTGGTGCAGTATCTAGCTCAGAAGCCTCAACCGAAAAATTAAAAGCGCTTGGCATTGAGATATTTGAGCTCAATGATGTTGATGGCTTAAGTGTTTATGTTGACGGTGCCGATGAAATTAATCCCGCCAATGAAATGATTAAAGGCGGTGGCGCTGCACTGACTCGCGAAAAAATTGTCGCAGCAGTCGCTAAAAAGTTTGTTTGTATTGTTGATAGCAGCAAACAAGTAGACGTATTAGGTAATTTCCCATTACCGGTTGAAGTCATTCCTATGGCACGCAGCTATGTTGCCAGAGAATTAGTTAAGTTAGGTGGTGACCCAATGTATCGCCAAGGTGTAGTCACTGATAACGGTAATGTCATCTTAGATGTGTTTAATCTACAGATCAGTCAAGCCAAACAATTAGAGCAACAAATTAATCAAATCGTCGGTGTTGTTACCAATGGCCTGTTCGCCGCTCGTGGTGCAGACGTTGTTATTGTCGGCACCCCCGATGGACCAAAAATACTGAAATAAACTGAGGAATGAGGATGAGTAATAAGGTTTCGTTAGCAAAAGATAAAATTAAAATTTTATTGTTAGAAGGTTTACACCAAAGCGCTGTAGAAACGCTCAAGCGCCACGGTTACAGCAATATTGAATATGTAAAAACCTCTTTAGCTGAAGAAGAACTGATTGAGCGAATTAGTGATGTACACTTTATTGGTATTCGCTCGCGTACTCATTTAACTGAAAAAGTGCTTAATGCCGCAGAAAAGCTAATAGCAGTCGGTTGCTTTTGTATCGGTACTAACCAAGTTGAACTCGATGCCGCCAAAGCGCGCGGCATTGCAGTGTTTAACGCGCCGTTTTCAAATACACGTTCGGTAGCAGAATTGGTATTAGGTGAGATCTTATTACTCCTTCGTCGTATTCCACAAAAAAATGCCCAAGCACATCGTGGCATATGGGATAAATCAGCCCATGGTTCATTTGAAGCTCGCGGTAAAACTTTAGGGATCATAGGTTATGGCCACATTGGTACCCAGCTTGGCATCATGGCTGAAAATATTGGCATGAATGTGCAATATTATGATATCGAAGATAAACTAAGCCTAGGCAATGCCACACAAGTGCATCACCTCACTCAGCTATTACAAACTTCTGATGTGATTAGCTTGCATGTGCCTGAAACGCCACAAACTAAAAACCTGATTGGTGCTGCCGAGCTTGAAATCATCAAACATGGTGCGATTTTAATTAATGCATCACGCGGTACTGTGGTTGATATCGATGCCCTTGCCAGCAGCTTACGTGAAAATAAACTCTCAGGTGCGGCGATTGATGTATTCCCGACCGAGCCAACCTCAAATGATGAAGAGTTTATCTCGCCACTGCGTGAGTTTGACAACGTTATTTTAACCCCGCACATTGGTGGTTCAACCCAAGAAGCCCAAGAAAACATTGGCATTGAAGTAGCGGGTAAATTAGCCAAATATTCAGATAACGGTTCAACCTTATCTGCGGTTAACTTCCCTGAGGTATCACTGCCAGAGCTTGCTGGCCGTAGCCGTTTATTACACGTGCACCACAATCGTCCGGGGATTTTAACGCAAATCAACCAAGCATTTGCACAGCACGGCATCAATATCGCGGCGCAATACTTACAAACCAATGAAACCATCGGTTATGTCGTAATCGATGTCGATACCGATGACTCTGAAATCGCTTTAAAAGAACTTCGTGCAGTTGAAGGCACCATTAAAGCGCGTATTTTGCACTAGTAAACCTGCGTTAATTGAGCAGCGTTAATTGCGTTAAAATTGTAAAAAACAAAAAAGCCACTTGATGAAGTGGCTTTTTTAATACTTTTTATTAACCTCAGTTAATTAACGCTTTGCTTTTGCCGCACGCGCTGCATGAAGCTTTTTATAGCTATCAATTAAACGTTGATGACGCTCTAAGCCTTCGAGCTTCATACTGGTTGGGGTTAAACCATAAAATTTAACTTCACCTGTGACAGTGCCAATGGCGTTTTTCATCACCTCAGCACCAAACATGCGGTTGAAGTTATGCATAAAGTCTTCAAGCTCTAGGTCGTCATCTAACGCAATTTCAAGTACCGCATGCACTGCTTGATAAAACAAACCACGCTGCACCGTATTGGTATTAAACTGCAAGAACGACTCAACTAAATCAATCGCTTCTTCAAGTTCACCTAACGCAAGATAAATTAAAATCTTAAGCTCAAGGATAGTCACTTGACCCCATACGGTATTTTCATCAAATTCAACACCAATTAAGGTGATGATGTCGATGTAATTATCAAGTTGGCTTTCTTCTAAACGCTCAACTAGCTTTCTAAGTGCTCGTTTGTTTAACGAATGGATATTTAGGATATCAGCGCGATATTGCAGCGCTTTGTTAGTATTATCCCAAATTAAATCTTCAACTGGATAGACTTCTGAATAGTCAGGTACCAAGATGCGACATGCTGTACCTAGGTCTGAAAACTCAGCAATATACGCTTCTTTGCCCAAGTCTTTTAAAATGCCAAATAAGCTCTCGGTTTCTTCTGCGTTAGTGCCTGAAAAATCCCACTCACAGAATTCATAATCAAATTTACTGCTAAAGAAACGCCATGAAATCACACCGGTTGAATCAATAAAATGTTCAACAAAGTTCTCTGGCTCAGAGACCGCCATACTGTTGAATGTAGGCTTTGGTACATCGTTTAAACCTTCAAAACTACGACCTTGTAATAACTCGGTTAAGCTACGCTCAAGTGCGACTTCAAAACTTGGATGCGCGCCAAATGAAGCAAATACACCACCGGTTTTAGGATTCATTAAGGTCACGCACATCACAGGGAACTGACCGCCTAATGACGCATCTTTAACCACCACAGGGAAGCCTTGCTCTTCAAGTCCTTTGATACCCGCAACAATACTTGGGTATTTATCAAGCACCGCTTGTGGCACGTCAGGCAGTACAATTTCTTGCTCAATAATTTGGCGTTTTACCGCACGCTCAAATATTTCAGACAAGCACTGTACTTTAGCTTCGGCAAAATTATTGCCAGCGCTCATACCATTACTTAAAAATAAGTTTTCAATCAGGTTGGATGGGAAATACACCGTTTCACCATCTGAGTGACGCACATACGGAATAGCACAAATACCGCGCTCAACATTACCCGAGTTTGTATCAATTAGATGTGAGCCTAGCAGTTCACCTTCAGGATCATAAATTTCGCGGGTATAGTCGTCTAAAATGCCCTCAGGTAAGGCATCACTTGCATCGGGCTTAAACCATTTTTCATTTGGATAATGAACAAACTCGCTGTTAGCAATGTCTTCGCCTAAAAACTGGTCGTTATAAAAGAAATTGCAGTTTAAGCGCTCAATAAACTCACCTAATGCTGAACATAACGCACTTTCTTTTGTAGCCCCTTTACCATTGGTAAAACACATTGGAGAGGCCGCATCACGAATATGCAATGACCAAACATTAGGCACGATATTGCGCCATGACGAGATTTCAATCTTCATGCCTAACTCAGCCAAAATACTAGTCATATTGGCAATCGTTTGCTCAAGAGGTAAATCTTTGCCCAAAATAAAAGTATTTTCAGCATCATCTGGCTTGGCCATTAACATGGCTTGCGCATCTTCATCCAGATTTGCAACGGTTTCTAATTTAAATTCAGGACCCGTTTGCACAACTTTTTTTACCGTACAACGGTCGATTGAACGTAAAATACCTTCGCGGTCTTTATCCGAAATACTTTCAGGTAGCTCAACTTGAATTTGAAAAACTTGGTTATAACGGTCTTCTGGGTCAACAATGTTGTTTTGTGATAAACGAATGCCGTCGGTCGAAATCTCACGCGCATTACAATACACTTTAACAAAATAGGCTGCACACAGTGCTGATGATGCTAAAAAGTAGTCAAATGGGCTTGGCGCAGAGCCATCACCTTTATAACGAATAGGCTGATCGGCAATTACCGAAAAATCATCAAACTTAGCTTCTAGTCTAAGATTGTCGAGAAAATTAACTTTAATTTCCATTGCATTGGTTCCACAGTCGAGTGCTAAAAAGCACGCTTTTACTCGGTTTAAAACGAGATTGAGCGCACCCAAAGTACATTGATCTTAATTGGCGTAATTATCTGCTTTTTCAGCCCAATAGTCTTGGCCAAATTACATAAATTGCAAATTATGTGCAGCGAAAAGCCATGAAAAAGCCGAACAAGTTCGGCTTTGATAAAAACAAGGTGTTTAAATTCGAGGTTCTATAGTTTAAAAAAGTGCTTCTAACGCCTGAGCAAGGGTGGTTACGGCAATCACTTCCATGCCTGGAATGGCTTCTTTAGGTTTATTGGCTTGAGGCACAATGGCGCGTTTAAAGCCATGTTTTGCGGCTTCTTTAATCCGCTCTTGGCCACTGGGTACTGGGCGAATTTCACCACCAAGCCCCACTTCCCCAAACACCACTAGCTCACGTGATAACGCAAAGTTTTTAAAGCTTGAAACCAGTGCTGCAATCAGAGCTAAATCTGCACTGGTTTCAGTCACTTTAACGCCGCCTACTACGTTCACAAATACATCTTGGTCAGCCACTTGCAACCCACCATGACGATGCAATACTGCAAGCAGCATCGCTAACCTGTTTTGTTCCATACCTACGGTTACTCGGCGCGGATTTGCCAGCTGCGAATAATCAACAAGAGCTTGCACTTCAACCAATAAGGGGCGAGTGCCTTCCCAAATAACCATCACTAACGAACCTGGGCTTTGCTCACTAGAACGATTTAAAAAGATAGCCGATGGATTACTCACTTCTTTTAAACCCATCTCCGTCATCGCAAATACACCCAATTCATTGACCGCACCAAAGCGGTTTTTATTGCCGCGTAAAGTACGAAAGCGGCTATCACTTTCCCCTTCGAGCAAAATAGAGCAATCAATACAATGCTCAAGTACTTTAGGCCCAGCTAAAGAACCATCTTTAGTAACATGACCAACCATAATAATGGCGACCTGATGTTGCTTGGCAAAGCGCGTTAAATAAGCGGCACTTTCTCGCACTTGCGACACACTACCTGGTGATGATTGCACATCGGTCATATGCATCACTTGGATTGAGTCAATTACCATAATTTGTGGTTTTTCGATTAAAGCGAGCTGGCAAATAGTTTCAACATTGGTTTCAGCTAAGGTTTTTAACTTATTGATTGGTAAATTTAAACGTTTAGCACGCATCGCCACTTGCTGTAACGACTCTTCACCAGTGACATACAACGCGGTCATTTTTTCAGCCAATAAACACATGGTCTGTAATAACACGGTACTTTTACCTGCACCAGGCGAGCCACCAATTAAAATAGCACTACCCGGTACAACCCCGCCACCTAATACTCGGTCAAACTCAGAAAAGCCGGTGCTAAAACGAGGCAATTCACTTAAATTGATTTCGTCTAATCGCTGTACTTTTGCTTCAACAAAACCGGCATAGCCAGCTGTGGCACCAACACTTGGTTTAATGGTTGGCACTCGAAATTCAGAAACAGTATTCCACGCCTTACATTCTGTACATTGGCCTTGCCAACGCGAAAATTCAGCGCCGCACTCGTTACAGACAAAGGCAGTTTTCTTTTTTACCATAAGTTCAAAGGCATATTTATTGCAGTGAGGTAATTAGAGATTTTTATAAATAAATTAGTTATTCTCTAACAGCACTGTTAAGTGATTCAATACTGTGATTATACAGAGTTTTCAAAAATAAAGGTGATGGTTTTTTATGTCTGATGATGTCTTGCTCAAGTATCAAACTTTAATCGATGAACTTCGAGAAAAACTTGGCTCGGCTAATTTTGATAAGTTTTTTCAAACCAAAACCAAAGCATTATCCAAGCCCGACCAATTCTTATTAAAAATGGAAATGAATCGGCTATCTCAACCGGTGCAGCGTTTTATTGATTTACGCGGCCAAGTAACAGGCGACGTAAAACCGTACGAACATCAAGGCAAACAACACTTTATGGATAATATAGCCATTGAAGTGTTTGAAAAAGCCATAAAACAGCATGGCGGTTACACCTTAGCAGTCTACGAAGCAGTGATGAATACCGATAACAACCACAAAGTCATGCAACGTAAAGCCAAAGAAACAGGCCAAGCGGCCCCTATTCTGACCCAAGTCGAAGAAAAGAAAGTTCCTTTAACTCACCTTGTCGAGTTTGCCAGTTATGAAACCCGCTCAGAAGAGCGGATGAATTACTCTATTCGAGTCAAAATAGCACTTTCTAGTAAAAATATAATCGAAGCCAATACATCAGATATTTCTGTCAGTGGCTGCAAAGTGAAACTGCCAAATCGCTATGAAGTGACGCAAGGACAAATGTTGCGATTGCGCCTAGTTGGCCTAGAGCAAGATTTTGAGCTCGGCCTCAAGGATGGCGTGCAATATGAGGTTGTTGCAGTTGATAGTAGTAATAGTGACTTTAATTATATTCGCTTAAAGCGAACATATGATGAAAATAACAGCGCCTTCGATGACTTTTTGCGTAGCTTTATTCATGGCAATAAACGCCGTTATAAAGTGAATATCGACAACACTTTAGAAGCCGTGATTGTAAAAGGCTATGAGCAATATTATTTACCTCGTGTTAGCTCGTTATTTTTGTTTTTAAGTGAAAATAATCAACAACTACAACCCACTTTAAGTTTAACAAACGAAAATAATATCAACTCGTTACGCTACTTCATCGACGAAAATAAACACCCTGTTTTATCAAGCATTCTCAATAGTGCCCGAATTCAAGCCTTGACCAGTCAAACCAGTCACGTAAAAACCACCACGCTTTATAGTTTTAACCATATTGCAGGTGGAAAATTGTTTTTTTACACAGCCACCGATCTTGAGTTGAGCCAAACTCCTGCCTTAAAAGAGTTATTTTTAGGATTTGGTAGCCACAAACCAAGCTGGCGCACGTTTGTAGTGCAAATGGTACCGTGCTTAGACGCCGATGCCTTTATCCCGTTGTCTTTACCTGAAACCGCAGGAACCGACATCGCTAAATTTAATAAGCCGCCCTCACCTAGAGTGCAAGGGATGCTTCAAGATATTAAATATTTAGTCTTGTTGACTGATATCACTACGGCGTCCGCTACGGCTGAATATCAAAAAAACAGCTTTAAGAAAGAGCAAGTAAATGCACTAAAACAATTTGGTCACGCAAAACAAAAAGCCTATGCCCCTCTTGATGCGGTTGCTTTAGAATACATAAACTTACGAGCAGAGACGCGTTATTTGTACAAAACAACCATTGAATTTGAGCAAGAAGAAAGCGTTAAAGTAGTTGCCCATACCCTCGATTTTTCCGAAAATGGCTTGCAAATTGAACTTGCCGAGCCTACGCGCTACGAAAAAGGTGATTTGTTATTGGTCGCGTTTCCTGATTTACAAAAAATCACTAAAAAGCACCAATTAAGTAAGTTACCTTATGAAATCATGGCTATCAGTAAAACCAAAACGATTGTTAATTTAAGAAGTTATCAACCAACACCCGATACACCTCATCAAGGTTCTATTTTTTTCACCCAACTGATTGCCAATAATAAAGATAAATTACAAGCCTCTGAAGAGTCACCAAAAGTGCCAGGGCTTTCAGCGGCGCTGCGTAATATAGTGACTAAAAACGTCTGTCAATTTCCGTTTTATCTTCATAAAAAAGCATCAAACATTCAGGTGGGTGCAATTGCCAAAGGCCTTTACCCCACTCATTTTCACTTTTTATTACAACATTTTAATTTATTAACTGAGCATTTTTCGCTTGCGCAATTTATGCCAGAAAATGTGATTAATGATATCTTTTTACCACGTTTAAAAACTCTCAAACGCCAAGACCCACCGCTGCAAATTGATTTATATATTCGCTTTAACCCGCTAATAAAAAGTCTAGATAAAGCGCTTATGTGTGATTATGTACCGACTGAATATACCTCACTCAGTAAAAAGAGTTTTATTACAGCATCAGCACAACAAGATTTATTCTTTGGCTTTCGCATTTTTCTATCTCGTACCGGTCGCCCTGATACTGAATATTTAGCCAAAGAGCTTAGCTACATCAGCCAGTACGCGCAGCACAAAGCCCGCGTATTAGAAGAAGAATTATGGTCTGTGGTGTGTGTTGGTGAAATGATTGAAATTACAGATGAATTAACGCAGCGTTATAATATCGAAGCTAAATTACTTCATAATATGGCACTGCGTAAAAAGAACTGGCTGCAGAAATTAACCTTAAGCTAACGGCGGTAGCGCTAAAAAGTAAATCACTTGCAATAAAGAACCATGCTGCACAGCAACATCGGCCATTTTAGCAACCAACGGCTTGCCGTGCACCGCGACACCTAAACCAGCACAGTGCATCATTTTAAGATCGTTTGCGCCATCGCCCATAGCCACTGTTTGACTAAGAGATAACCCTAATTGATCAGCATAACGCAGTAAAAAATTTCGTTTTTCCTCAGCATCAACAATCGTGCCCAGCACTCGCCCTGTTAGCGCGCCATCTTTTGATTCAAGTTCATTGGCATGAATTGCATCAAGCTCAAGCAAACTCTGTACTTGCTGGGCAAAAGGAATAAATCCACCCGATGCAATAGCAAGTTTCCAGTTATGTTGCTTAAGCACGCTACACAGTGACTGCACGCCATGCATAAGCGGCAACTGCGCTTTGAGTTGATCAATTAAAACCTGTTCAACGCCTTCAAGTTTCGCCACCCGTAAACGCAAACTCTCAGAAAACTCTAATGCCCCTTGCATTGCTTGAGCTGTGACTTGAGAAACTTCGTCATACACACCAGCTAAACGCGCAATTTCATCAATACACTCAATCTCAATCGCGGTCGAATCCATATCCATTACCAATAAGCCAGGCTGACTTAAGGTCGGTGGCGTCGAAAATAATGCAAGTTGCAATGAAACTTCAGTTTGTAATAACTCAAATCGCTCACGCACAATTGGATTTTCTGGCGAAAATGCAATTGCAAGGGCTGGCTTTAATTCGCTCAGAGGTTGATAAAGGCACACTTGGCAGTCGGTTATGTGCTGCTCATTTAAAAATGCATGTAATTGAGTTAATACCGCAGCGTTAAGCTCACCATCAAACGCAACTAAATATTGCACCTCGTTGTTTGGTGGCAAAACATCACCATCATTCATTAAACGACTGCGGTACCACTGATTTAAAACTAAAGTTTGCTCAGTGACTTGTGATACTAATGCTGACCAATCTAACATGGGCATAAATACTCCAATAAAAAAGATTTCTAAGCTACTTTGCCCATAAACTGCTGCTGTCACTTAGTCGTATTGCATTTTTACCAAGAAATGCGCACACTGTCAGTAGAGCATTGAGCATTATGAAAAAAACACAACTTAAAAACCCAGCAGTTGCATCCCGTTACCAAAGACTTACTCGATTGAGTCTTGCTTTGTTATGCCTATTTATTTTTGTAAATATTGCATTTAATTCGAGCTTTCAAAGCCATGACATCTTATTAAAACAATCTCACACCACAGCTCGGAGCTTGGCCTTGCAAATGTCTTTGGCCGCACGAGACGCGATTAGAGTCGATGATAAAGCGGCACTTGAGCGCATTGTTAATAATTTGGTGCAAGATCCTTATGTGCAATCGGCGGCAATTTTTGATCCCTTTGGTGAACTCATCACAAAAAGTAACAACGGCTATTTGTACAAAGAACAAATTAATCAGCCAAAAGCACTGCCGGGTGTCTCGCAATTATTAACGCCGGTGATTGAGCCGATTATCTCCCAATCGGGAAAACGTTTAGGATTTGTGCGTCTGACTTATTTATCCCGCGCTGCCATGCATGAAGGGCATTCGTATTTCCACCAGCTTGGCCGCCAAATTGCGTTAATGCTAATTTTATCGATTGTTGGCACTTGGCTAGTGGCCCGCGGTATCAAGCGCTGGCAAGTATTACGTTATATTCGAAAAATATCATTACACGATTGACGCAATTGCGCCGCAATCACCGCTGCAGGCTCCATCCTTAATGACACTAAATGAGTAAATACATCGATCAAAGCCAATGGACTATTAGGCTGCCCTTGAGCGCCAAATAAAGGCATCGATGGCGCATCGGTTTCAATCAGCAAGCTATCTAATGCAATCGTTGCTATTGTTTCTCGTGTTTTTTGGCTGCGTTCATAACTAATGATCCCACCAATACCAAGCTTAAAACCAAAACCAACATAGTAGTTTGCAATTTCTTTACTGCCTGAAAATGCATGGATCACCCCACCATGTTTCGGTGGGCATTGCTTAAATGCGGCTTGGATTAAATCATGACTTTGCCGATGATGAACAATCAATGGCAACTTTAAGTCATTGGCAAGCGCAATATGAGCGATAAAAATCCGCTGTTGCAATTCAAGGTTAGGTTGAGCACGGTCAATGCCGCATTCACCAATTGCACAAAGTTGTTTGTTATATTGATGAGCAAGTTGGGTTAGCACTTGCATATCAGCATCGGCAGTTTGCGTTAAAAAATAAGGATGTAAACCAAAGGCGATATTTACAAACGAAGGAGCCTGCGCTTTAAAGTTGAGTAAGGACAAAGATTGCTGCGCACTCACTCCTGGTACAATGAGGCTAATAATGCCCTGCTGTTGGCACGAAGTAATTAACTCACCGCGATTAGAATCGAACTCACTAAAATCAAGGTGACAATGTGAGTCGATTAACTCAATGGTTGACGTATTCACAATTAAGGATTGAGACGCTCGATGTGCCATTGGCCATCAGGCTGTTTGCGATACATAAAACGGTCATGTAGACGGTGCGCGCCACCTTGCCAAAACTCAATCTGATGGGGCTCAATACAATATCCCCCCCAAAATGATGGTAGAGGTATTTCCCCTTGGGCAAATTTTGTTTTCATTTGGGCAAACTTTTCAAGCAAGACTTGTTTAGAAGAGATTGGCCTGCTTTGCGCTGAGCTCCACGCCGCTATTTGGCTTTCTTTGGGACGCGATAAAAAGTATTTAGTCACTGCCAGATTCGACAATGGTTTTGCTGTGCCATAAACAATCACTTGGCGCTCTAATGGGTGCCATGGAAAATGTAAGCTAATTTTATTATTTTTTGCTAATTCTTGTGCTTTACGTGAACCTGTATTGGTGAAAAATACAAAGCCATTTTCATCTACATTTTTGAGCAATACGATACGCTGTGAAGGCTGACCATCTGCATCAACCGTTGCAACTACCATAGCCGTTGGGTCGGGTAAATCGGCTTCTACAGCTTGCTTTAGCCACGCTTCAAATTGCACAAATGGATTATCGTTAAGCATGTCACGCTCTAATCCATCTTTGAGGTATTCCCTTCTAATATCATCCAACTTCATTTTCATACCCTCAGATCCACAGTAAAATTAGGTTCACCTTAAAGTAAAACAGCGCTAATGCGCTGTTTTTATTTACCAGATTACATTTGTTCCATCACTTCAATGCCCAGTAAACCTAAGCCTTGTTGTAAGGTATTGGCCACTAAGTTACAAAGCACTAAACGACTGTCACGCAATTGAGTACTAATGTCATCTTTAAGTACCGGGCACGCTTCATAGAACGTCATGTATAAACTTGCCAGCTCATACAAATATGCACACAGTACGTGTGGTGTCGCTTCATTGATCATTTGATCAAGTACTTCTTCCAGCTGGAGCAATTTCAACGCTAAAGCCTTTTCTTGCGGCTCTGCAATGGTGATTGCCGCGTTTAATGTACTTACATCAATGTTTGCTTTACGAAATAAACTGCGCACACGCATATAAGCGTATTGTAAATAAGGGGCTGTTGCGCCTTCAAAGCTCAACATGCTGTCCCAGTTAAAAATATAATCGCTGGTACGGTTTTTAGATAAATCAGCATATTTAACTGCGCCAATTCCAACTTTACGAGCGATTTCAGCTCGTTCTTGTTCAGATAAGTCAGACTCACGCTCAGCTAATTTAGCTTGTGCACGGGTAATTGCTTCTTCTAATAAATCAGCAAGTTTAACTGTATCGCCACTGCGGGTTTTGAATGGTTTACCATCTTCACCCATCATGGTGCCAAATGGACAAAACTCATAACTGGTTTCATCGCGTAATAAACCAGCTTTACGGGCGGTTAATTCGACTTGGCTAAAGTGTAGGCTTTGACGAGCATCAACAAATATTAAGATACGATCGGCTTGGAGCTTGTTAGAACGATAGTCACAAGCTGCTAAATCGGTCGTAGCGTATAAGAAACCACCACCCGATTTTTGCACAATAAACGCCGATGGCTCACCTTCTTTATTGGCAAGCTCTTCTAAAAACACCACTTGCGCGCCTTGTGACTCAACAGCAATATTTTTCGCTTTTAATAACGCGATAATATTATGTAACTCACTGTTGTAGGCACTTTCAGCCATAATATCGTCTTGCGTTAGCGTTACATTCAGTTTGTGATATACCTCAGAAGAATGTTTTACTGACGTATTAATGAATAAGCGCCATAGCTTTTCACAGTGCGCATCACCTGATTGCAGTTTTACTACGTAATCACGGGCTTTATCAGCAAAACCTTCTTCGTCATCAAAACGTTTTTTAGAATCACGATAAAAAGACTCTAAATCTGCCAGTGCCACCGCTTCAAGATCAATACCTTGATTTAATAAATCTTCAAGATGCGCGATAAGCATACCAAATTGTGTACCCCAATCACCCATATGATTTTGACGTACAACGGTATCACCACGAAACTCAAGAGCACGCACGACCGCATCACCAATAATGGTTGAACGTAAATGACCAACATGCATTTCTTTAGCAAGGTTTGGTGATGAGTAATCCACAACTACTTTTTGCGCTTTAGCATGCACTTGCACACCAAGCTTTTCATCTTGATTCGCTGCAACAAGTTGCGCCGCTAAAAACTCAGGTTTTAAGTGAATGTTAATAAAGCCTGGGCCTGCAATTTCTAATTGAGCCGCAACATCATCTAAATCAAGGTGATCGATAATTTTTTGTGCTAACTCACGAGGATTGGCTTTTAATTTTTTTGCAGCGCCCATTGCACCATTAATCTGATAATCACCAAATTGAGCGCGGGTACTTTGTGTTACTGCTGGATTTGTATCTTCTGGTAAGCCTGCTGCAACCATAGCTGCAACCGCTCTTTGAACTAATAACTGACGAATGTTCATGTTCTTTCTCTTTTAGTCGCTGATACTGCACCAGCACCAGCTCAATAATAAAGACTAAATAATACGGCCACTGCAGGCCGTAATTAAGAATGGTGCGTTATGATACAGACCTAACGCACTGACGATTAGTGCTCGCGTGTTTGATGGAATGTAATGTCAGGATGACGTTCCATCGATAGATTCAAATTAACGCGACTTGGCGCGATATACGTTAAGTTATCACCGCCATCAAGTGCTAAGTTAGGCTCACACTTGCGCTTAAACTCTTCATATTTTTTGCTGTCTTTGCCCGATACCCAACGCGCAGTTGTTACATTTACGCTTTCATAAATGGCATCAACGTTGTATTCAGATTTTAAGCGGGCAACGACCACATCAAACTGCAGCACACCGACCGCGCCAACAATTAAATCATTGTTAATTAAAGGTCTAAATACCTGAACAGCCCCTTCTTCAGACAGCTGCACTAAGCCTTTTAACAATTGTTTTTGTTTTAACGGATCGCGCAAACGTATACGACGGAATAATTCTGGCGCAAAGTTTGGAATACCACTGAACTTTAACTTTTCACCTTGGGTAAAAGTATCACCAATTTGAATGGTGCCATGGTTATGTAACCCAATGATATCACCGGCATATGCATCGGCAGCACGTTCACGGTCGCCCGCCATAAAGGTTACCGCATCAGAAATACTGACCGTTTTACCTAAACGCACATGATTCATCTTCATGCCTTGGCTGTATTTACCCGACACAATACGCATAAACGCAATACGGTCACGGTGTTTTGGATCCATATTAGCTTGAATTTTAAATACGAAACCTGAAAAGTTTTCTTCATCAGCTACCACTTCACGCTCTTCAGATTGACGCGGTAATGGCGATGGCGCCCACTCAGTTAAACCATCTAAGAAATGATCGACACCAAAATTACCAAGTGCAGTACCAAAAAATACCGGCGTTAACTTACCTTGTAAAAATAGCTCATGATCAAACTCATTAGATGCACCTAATACCAGTTCAAGCTCATCACGTAACTGCGCAGCTAAGTCGTCGCCAATTGCAACATCAAGCTCTGGATTATCAAGCCCTTTGATCACGCGAACTTCTTGAATGGTATGACCTAAGCCTGATTGATATAAAATCGTTTCTTCGCGGTGAATATGGTAAACACCTTTAAAGCCTTTACCACACCCGATAGGCCATGTAATTGGTGCACAAGCAATTTTAAGTTCGTTTTCGACTTCGTCCATGACTTCCATCGGATCACGGACTTCACGGTCAAGTTTATTCATAAACGTAACAATAGGTGTATCACGTAAACGTGTTACTTCCATTAATTTACGAGTACGGTCTTCTACACCTTTTGCGGCATCGATAACCATGAGGCACGAGTCGACCGCGGTTAACGTACGGTAAGTATCTTCCGAGAAATCTTCATGGCCTGGGGTATCTAGCAAGTTAACTAAACAATCATTGAACGGAAACTGCATTACTGAGGTTGTAACAGAAATACCACGTTCTTTTTCCATTTCCATCCAGTCAGATTTTGCATGCTGATTTGAACCGCGGCCCTTTACTGTGCCTGCTCGTTGGATCGCATTTCCGAATAATAAAACTTTTTCGGTGATCGTCGTTTTACCGGCGTCGGGGTGACTGATAATGGCAAACGTACGACGCTTGCTTACTTCTGGAGAAACACTGGACATTAAAACCGCCAATTGCTGAATGTTTAAAGATCAAAATGGGCTCAATTATAATACCAAACCAATAATTTAACTAGGTCTTCAAAGCTATCAAATGGTCAGATAGTTACCAACATTGCGTTTTATGTTACATGTGTTTTAGTGATTTTTGACAAAAATTTGTCTTTGCTCAATAAACTTATCCAATAAGTTATGCTAAGTTAAAATAATACCTAGCTATTGATAAATTATTCAATGAATTACGCGTACTTGCCTGCACTTCTGTTGTCCCTGCCTTGGCTTAATACTGCCCAAGCACAACAACAAGAAGAATATGCTTTAGAGACATTACATTTAATGTCTTTAAATGAATTGCTAAATCTTGAAGTTGTGAGCGCGAGTCGTACCAAACAGCGCGCGATTGATGCGCCTGCTAATGTAACCGTTATTAATGCAAAAACGATATTTGAGCGTGGTTACCAAAATTTAATTGATGTATTACGTGATGTGCCTGGTTTTGATTTCGCCACAGTAGAAGACAGTGCTGGCGAATATACGACCCATAGTATTAATCGCGCCATTGGCGGCTCACCCGGTAATGTGCAGCTACTTATTTTGATTGATGGTGTAGTGCAAAATCATATTGCGTTTAATTGGTCGCAACCTTTTGGTAATCAACAAATATTTTCTGATTTAAAACGTATAGAGATCATTCAAGGTCCCGGCTCTGCCAGCTATGGCGCAAATGCTTACTCGGGTGTTATCCACTTTATTACCGCAGCACAAGACGATGAGCTAACCAATCAAGTTACAACTCTCATTGGTCAAAATAATCGTCATTCCACCAGCTTTGCTGTTGATAAACAATTAAGTGAATTGTATTTACAGCTTTCGGGGCGATTGGCTGAAACAGATGGCGATTCGGGCTTAGACCGATTTGATCCTGCAGGTTATTTTTCTGCCCATGCTTGGCCTGTCAAACTGACTCAGCAATACATTGAGGGCAATTATATTGAAAATAGTGCAAACCCATTTGCTAACACCCAACAAGCTGCAGGATTTAATAATCAATCCCGTGATTGGGCATTAAGAGGAAAAGCAATTTGGCAACCGAGTAACTTTGATAACGGTATCAGAAAAATTGCTTTATCATTTAATAAATGGGTTCAGCGTCAAGGACTTGGAAGTTATGTCACTGGTTTTGAATATCAAACCAGAGCTGACTCCTTTCAAAAGCACCATCAAAGTGGCCATGTCGCCTTAGATATTGATTATCAATGGGATGATAATCACCTGATCACCAGTAAATTATGGTATCGCGAAAACATTCAAAAACCAGATACAGGCTTTCAATATAGCTATCGTTTTATTGATTTAGTCAAAAGTTATCATAGCGTTAATTCTCAGGTTGGGTTTGAGCAGCAACTCGAAGTCTCGCAAAATAACGCTAATTGGCTGCTTGGCTATCGGATTCAGCATTCCAACAAAATGGACCAAGTTGTATCTCTTGGCCAATATCAATCAGGTCAAAACAGTGTATCCACATCACTTTGGGCCGATGCTGTAGCTGGGCTAGGTTTATTTCAAACTGGTAATGCAGGTACTCGCAAAGTAGAAGAACACGCACTTTATGGCCAATATCAGCAACAGTTGACTGAAAAAATAAACTATACCCTTGGATTTCGCTTTGATCACAGCGATGAATATGGCTCAACAACCAACCCGCGCTTCGGACTGATTTACAATGCAGATAAATGGAGCGAACAACTCGATTGGCGAATTAAGCTCTTGTATGGGCGCGCATTTCGTGAACCCAGCATTTTTGAATTAAGCGATGAGTTTCGGGGTAACAATAATTTAAAACCAGAATCAATTAGCACATATGAATTAGTCAGCCATTGGCTTTCAAGCAACCCAAATATTAAGGCCAATCTAAAAGCAGCTATTTTCTTTAGCCAACAAGATGACACCATAGCGCTTGAAGCACAAAATAGTGATGGTGGCAGTCGATACATCAATGCAAATAGTGGTGATGTTTATGGCTTTTCTTTAGATGGCAATTGGCAGTTAAGTAAAGGTCTAACAAGTTATTTTAACTATCAATTTACTGATGGAAAACAAGATACTGCCAACCTAGCAATTGCTCATACGGCTAAACATAAAATAAACTGGGGGCTCAGTTATAACGCTTTAAATGAACAACTTAATATTAATTTTCGCATGAACCATTTATTGTCACGCAGTGTACCACTAAGCAACAGCTACTTTGAACACAAAGCACCTAACGCCTCAATTGCAAACCTAGTGATGTCTTGGCAAGGTTGGCAGTTAAATAACGTAAACATTACTCCGCAACTTATTATTAATAACGTATTTGATCATCAATATTTAGGTGTGGGCCGCCAAGATGGTAGTAGTGATGTTACACAATATAATGCTGCAACTAACGTAAATCCTATTGGTTTTGCACCGCCTTATCACCCAGAACCAGGGCGGACAATTGCCGCGCAGCTAACCGCGACATTTTGATTTACTTTAAAATTAAGTTTGAATGATTAAATTAACGAACAGTTTGTGCTATCGAGAGTATTTTATCATCCCATTGCAAACCCGATGCCGTGCTTGTAGTAAGATTTAAATAAAATTTTGGTCGACCATCGGTCGCCCCCAAACCCAAAGTTATCCCCTTTTTCACCCAAGAAGAATGGCTACTAATCAGCAAAGCATGATTAGCGGTCGCATATTCAATTGCCTGACCAATCAGCTTTTCATCAGCAACATAGACAAGATCAAATCCCGGATCGGGTAATTGTGCACCAATTTCGAGTTTATCGATTTTAATTTCACTGTAACCTTTGGTTTTTAACTTATAAAACGAACGATAAATTTCTGGCGATGCAATAATGTAGATAGAGACTTGCTCTTTTTTACTTAAACTTGCCTCATACGATAAAATCTTTGAAATTAAGATGACTTGTAAGCTTGCCGGTAATTCAGACGCAAGAGTACTCACTGGTGATAAACCAGAAAAAAAACATACAAAAACAAATACTAGCTGCTTAAAAGTAATGAATTTATTTTGCCGCTTGGCTTGGGTCATACTAATATGAGTTACTCTGTTAGGAATTAAATAATCAGCGTTCTATTGTGTATTCAAATAGATAACAGTTTAATATTAAATCACTCAGTGTTATTAACAAGTACTAAAAAGGATATAGGGAAAAATAATGATCAAAAGCAAGCTTAGTATTAAGTTACTTTGGTATGTAACCCCGCTTGTCATCGTTCCATTATTGTTTCTTGGTGGCTTTGCACTTTCAAATGTAACGCAATTTACCGAACGTCAAGCAGAGCTAAGTGTTAGTCAATTTGTTGATCAGCAACAACAGAAAATATCCAATTATACTGAGGTTTTTCATTCAACAACGGAGTTGCTGTCTAATTCACCTGTACTTATCGACTTTCTTGAAGCCTATAACAATAAACCCGCCAGTAAAACGGTAAATCCCGGTTCATTGCTTGATGTATTTGTCAGTTATATTAATGCGTATCCCGACATTTTAAGCATCGATTTAATTACCCCTGAGGGTAAAAGTATCGCTTTTTATTCTAGTGATTTATTTGCCACATCAGACAGTTATCATTTTACTGAAAACTTACGAAACAGCTCAATTCGCCGCCAGCAATTTATGCATCAAAACGAGCAAGGTTCAACATCCTTATATTTTGCCCAACAAATATTTAAATCTGATTATCAGCTGGAAAGCCCAAAACTAATGGCTTATCTCATTGTGCATTTAGACCCTTCGGTGCTCAATACCAGCATTTTAGAAGCTCCCTTTGAGAATACGTTAAATATTGTACTCAATGAGCAAGGTAAAATTTTATTTAGTTCTAATATTGAAACGCTCGGTCACTATTTAACAGAATTTGAATACAAAAGTATTGTTGACGCTGCTGAACGCAGTCATTTAGTTGAATTAAAACTGAGTACTTTAGATAATCAAGAACGAATGGTATACGCCAACCAAATGAATGGCGGTGCCTATTATGTATCATCAATTCCAAAAAATATTCTTTACGAATCAGGTAAAGCAATTACTTTATTTACAGCTTTAGTCGTCATTGCATCAATTATTTTTTTACCGATCTTGATTTTTATTGTGGTTCGCTCTTTGTTATTAACCCCACTTGAAATGCTGGCAGAAGCGAGTCATCGTGTTGGCGATGGTGATCTTAAGATTTTACTCCCAATTGAACGTGAAGATGAAATGGGTTCATTATTTCAAGACTTTAACCACATGGTCAGCCAAATCCGCCACTATCAGGGTCAACTCGAAGACTATAAAGAACACCTTGAAGAAAAAGTAGCAGCGCGTACCCATGAATTAGCAAAAATGAACCACCAACTCGAAAAAGCAATGAATCAAGCAGAACAAGCGAGTCAGTTAAAAAGCCGCTTTTTAGCCAATATGAGCCATGAAATACGCACCCCTTTGACAGCTATCATGGGTTTTACCGAGCAAATGCTCACTAAAGAACCTGACGATAAAAAAGCACAACACTTAAATACCGTATTAAGAAATTCCAAACATCTATTAGAGCTCATTAATAATATTTTAGATTTGTCGAAAATTGAGGCCGAAAAACTCGAAGTCGAGCGACAACCGTTAGAGCTGAGCCAACTCATCGAAGACATCAATTCAGTTGTTCATGTCTTAGCACAAGATAAAAACTTAACGTTTGCTGTTGAGTACGATTACCCACTCCCGCGCACATTAAATAGTGACATAACTCGCTTAAAACAAGTTTTGCTCAATGTATGTACCAATGCAGTAAAATTCACCGCTGAAGGCTCAGTAACCCTTGCTATCAGTGCAAAACATAGCTTGAGTCAATTAGAATTTAAAGTACAAGATACTGGTATTGGTATGTCCAACCAAGAGCTTGAGCGTATTTTCAAACCATTTGAACAAGCTGATTCAAGTACCACCAGAAAGTTTGGTGGCACTGGATTGGGCTTATGTATTTCAAAAAACTTAGCTCAACTACTTGGCGGTGATATCACGGTGACAAGTAAACAGACTCAAGGCAGTTGTTTTCTTATCACTGTAGCCTGTCACAACGAGCACATACCGGTTGATATTATTAAATCGGCCACAGATTTAGCACAATTAAAACCAGCACTCGCTCCAATTAAAAATGCCTATTACCAAGCTCAAATCTTAGTGGCAGAAGACAATCCAGATAATCAAGAGCTAATTCGGCTGTTACTGGAACAATGGGGTCTTGAGCCTCACTTTGCTGATAACGGAGCGCAAGCGGTTGAAATGGCATTAACTCACGACTTCGATCTTATTTTAATGGACATGCAAATGCCGGTAATGGGAGGCTTAGAAGCAACAACAATGCTGAGAAACACTGCCTACGACGGTCCAATTATCGCCTTAACAGCAAATGTAATGAAAAATGATATTGATACTTATATTGCTGCAGGTTGCAACCAATCACTTGCAAAGCCTATTGATAAACAAGAGCTTGAAAATGCATTAGAAAAATATTTAAGCCTACAACATGACAATAATAAAAAGTGGGAAGATGTCTTAAAGACCGAACAATTTAAAAAAATCAGTCTAAATTACAAAGCAAAAATGCCAGAGATGAAAACGCAATTAACTGATTTATATGAGAGTGAAGACTGGGAACAACTTACCGCACTGGCCCATAGCATAAAAGGCAGCGCAGGCTGTTTTGGTTTTACCCACATAAGTGATGCCGCTTCAGAACTTGAAAGCTGCCTTAAAGACAAAAATCAACAGCGATTAGACTATCAATTTCTCAAACTTGAACAATCGATTAGTTTTACATTGCAAATGGATTAAAAGGTAATCCCATTAAAATTGCATCTTCGTTACCGGTAGCTGCAGGGTAATAATTTTTACGTATTCCCATCTCACAAAAACCAACTTTATTATAAAGGTGGATTGCAGCTTGGTTACTTGCTCGTACTTCTAAAAAAATATTTTCAGCGCCACGCGTTTGCGATTGCTCAACTAAATGTGCCATCAATTGTGAAGCAATCCCTTTACCTTGATATTGAGGATGAACTCCAATATCCATCAAAGTAAAATCTGGACCCGCCATTTCAGCAATATAAAAACCGACTAACTGAGCTTGATCAAACATACCAAAATGAAAATATCGCGCGCCAAAACATGAGCTCATGTTTTGTTCTGACCAAGGAAACGCATTCGCAGAGACTTCTATTGCCATCATGACGCTAAGATGCTGCTCATTAAGTGGTTGAATTATCATTTTTGAATGTCGCTCAATTTTTGCCAAAGTTGTTTTTTCTCTAGCCCCGACAGGCCATGCTGACAAATAATTAACTGGGGAGGTTGTAAATCGAACCCTTGAACGGTGTTAATACTCACTTGAGTCACGACCGAATCAATCAATGCACGCTTAATATCATCAAAAAGTTGCTCATCTATAGCAACCATCGAATCTGATTGAGTAGCAGCTTGAACAAACCGATTACGATAATGTGCATTAAGCGTTAAAGTTTCAATTTCAAAAATTTGATTAATTAATTGCGACATTATTACTGGACCATTAAGGTAGTTTTATTAATTACGTTAACAGTAAACGAGATTTTATAGAAGAGATAAAGAATTGGCAGGGGCGGAGAGATTCGAACTCCCAACCGTCGGTTTTGGAGACCGCTGTTCTACCAATTGGAACTACGCCCCTGCAATGTCGTCGAATTATAGAGATCTTTTTATAAAGGTAAAGAGATAATTTAGTAATTTAGTTTAAGTGTCGAAAATCTAAACACTTAGAGCATAATTCACACAAAAACATTCATTTAAGTCTCATTAAGCGTTTCTAAATAACATTGCTTTTTAAATCGATTACATTATAAATAAGAAATGATGTTTATTTATTAGATATCACAAATGATAAAGAGGCAATAATGCAAGAAGACTTATTAAACTCCGTTGTAAAAATTACCAAAAATCGTGACATTGACTCTTTAGAATTTAGCCTTATTTCGACTATTCACGAATTTTTAAATTGCAAAGACATTATCATTTATAAAAATTTATCTCAAAGCAATGGAATAGGTGTTGAAAAAAGCGCCTCTTTATATCTTGATAGTGAAAATAATTACATTTGGGGTGAGAGAGAAATCCTACAAGATATCTCAAAAGAGCTTGCTTCATGTTTGCATTCAGCCTGCACAATCAACATTCAAAAGAAAAATGATCTTGAGCAACGCTGGTTACCTATTTTATTAAATGATAAACCCGTGGGTGCTATTTATATTCGCTGTAAAACTCTGCATAGTGAACAACAAGTATTATTAAACTCTTATTGCCGTATTTATGAAAATTACCTCACGATATTAAATGAGAATGAGCGCGATAAACTCACCAGTTTGTTAAATCGTCAAACCTTTGATCGAAAAATAAAGCTCTTGATGGAAAATCAAATAAACGATCACTTTAAAGTACGTACAGAAAAAACCAATCGTAAACACCATGATGATTCAACCTCTTGGCTGGCTATGGTTGATATTGATCATTTTAAAAAAATTAATGATACTTATGGCCATATTTGCGGTGATGAAGTGCTATTACTGCTTGCACAGCGTATGTCTGCTTTTTTTAGGGCTTCTGATTTAGTTTTTCGTTTTGGTGGTGAAGAATTTGTAATTGTATTTGAACCAACAACGCAAGAGCTCATTAATAAACGACTAGCAGCATTTATGGAACAAATTCGCAGCACACATTTTCCTTTCATTAAACAACTAACTCTCAGTATTGGAATAGCTCGTATGAGCCCTTACGACTTTCCGATCTCAGTAATCGAAAATGCTGACAAAGCGCTATACTTCGCAAAAAATAGCGGCCGAGACCAAGTTATCTTTTACTCGGATGTACCAAAAGCGAATATTCAAGAATCGCAAAGCGGTGATGAAATCGAGTTATTTTAACTAGATATATTTTTATGATTTTTAAAATAAAAAAACAGCAAATTGCTTTGCTGTTTTTTATTATCAAATGGAAGGTTTTATCCAGCCATTATTCCCACTCTATCGTTGCTGGCGGCTTGCCAGAAATATCATAAACAACGCGAGAGATACCATCAATTTCATTAATAATACGGTTAGATACTAAACCTAGGAAATCATATGGTAAGTGTGACCAGCGAGCAGTCATAAAATCAATGGTTTCAACACAACGTAGTGATACCACCCAGTCGTACTTACGCGCATCGCCCATAACACCCACAGATTTTACAGGTAAGAATACGGTGAAAGCTTGGCTTACTTTATTGTATAAGTCAGCTTTATGCAGCTCTTCAATGAAGATAGCATCGGCGCGACGTAATAAGTCACAATATTCTTTTTTGATTTCGCCCAATACACGCACACCAAGGCCTGGACCTGGGAATGGGTGACGATAAAGCATATCGTATGGTAAACCTAACTCTAAACCAATTTTACGTACTTCATCTTTAAACAACTCACGTAACGGCTCAACTAGCCCCATCTCCATATCATCAGGTAAACCACCTACGTTATGATGAGACTTAATGACATGCGCTTTACCTGTTGCTGATGCAGCAGATTCAATCACATCTGGGTAGATTGTACCTTGGCCTAACCATTTTGCATTTTTAAGCTTTTTAGATTCGGCATCAAAAATATCAATAAAAGTATGACCAATTGCTTTACGCTTAGCTTCTGGATCGGATAAGCCGGCTAAATCAGCCAAAAATTGAGCTTCAGCATCCACTTTAATGATATTTAAACCAAAGTGATCACCAAACATATCCATTACTTGTTGGCCTTCGTTTAAGCGAAGTAAACCATTATCAACAAATACACAGGTTAGTTTGCTGCCTATTGCACGATGCAATAGCATAGCAACAACAGATGAATCAACACCACCAGACAAGCCTAAGATAACTTCGTCATCGCCGACTTTTTCTTTGATACGCTCAATCGCGTCTTCAATAATTGTTGCTGGCGTCCATAATTTCTCACAACCACAGATATCAACAACAAAACGCTCTAGTAAACGTTGACCTTGTTGAGTGTGAGTCACTTCTGGATGGAATTGCACCCCATAAAAACGTTTTGCTTCATCAGCCATTGCTGCATGCGGGCAAGTTTCTGTTTGTGCTGTGGTTGTAAAGCTTGCAGGAATTTCAATGACTTTATCGCCATGACTCATCCATACATCTAAAATGCCTTGACCGTTATCAGCAACATGGTCTTCAATCGCATCAAATAACTTACATTGGCCTAACTTAGCAACTTTAGCATAGCCAAATTCACGCTTGTCAGAGCTTTGAACTAAGCCACCTAACTGCATTGCCATAGTTTGCATACCATAACAAATACCAAGTACAGGCACGCCTGCATTAAATACATATTCAGGTGCACGCGGGCTATTGTCTTCAGTTGTTGACTCTGGGCCGCCTGATAAAATAATACCATCAGGTGCAAATTCGCGAATTTGCTCTTCAGTTACATCCCATGCCCATAATTCACAATAAACGCCAATCTCGCGAATGCGGCGAGCAATCAGCTGAGTATATTGTGAACCAAAATCTAAAATAAGGACGCGTGAATCGTGGATATTTTTACTCATGAGGATCTCGTTCGTCATAAACTAATTACAAATCAGTCGACTACTCTTTTATAAGTAACCTACTAATAATAAATAAGGGCTAGCCGATGCTAGCCCCGAAATTTACTTTGCTTATCAAGCATTAACCTAAACGGTAATTAGGTGCTTCTTTGGTGATCTGTACATCATGAACATGTGATTCACCCATACCAGCAGAAGTAACACGCACAAACTGAGGCTTAACATTAAGCTCTGCAATTGTTGCACAGCCTGTTAATCCCATCGCACTGCGTAAACCGCCCACTTGCTGATGAATAATCGTTGCGATTGGGCCTTTGTAAGCCACACGACCTTCAATACCTTCAGGCACTAATTTCTCAGCTTGTTTCGAGTTTTGGAAGTAACGGTCTGATGAACCTTCTTTTTGATTCATCGCACCAAGGCTACCCATTCCACGATATGACTTGTAGTAACGACCTTGATAAAGCTCAACCTCACCTGGTGACTCTTCAGTGCCAGCAAGCATCGAACCAACCATTACACATGATGCGCCAGCAACAAGTGCTTTTACGATATCGCCAGAAAAACGAATACCGCCATCGGCAATAACTGGAATATCACGGCCTTTTAAGCCTTCTACAGCATCGGAAATTGCTGTCAATTGTGGCACACCACAACCAGTTACAATACGAGTAGTACAAATTGAGCCTGGGCCTATGCCTACTTTAACAGCATCAACACCCGCATCAGCAAGGGCAATTGCACCTTCTGCGGTAGCCACGTTACCAGCTACAATTTGTAAATTTGGGAATGCTTTACGTGTTTCAGTAACACGATCGATTACACCTTGCGAGTGACCGTGTGACGTATCAATTAATAATACATCAACCCCCGCCTCAACTAAGGCTGCAATGCGTTCATCAGTACCAGGACCTACACCAACAGCAGCACCGACACGTAAACGACCTTGCTCGTCTTTACATGCATTCGGTTTATCTTGTGCTTTTTGATAATCTTTAACTGTGATCATGCCTTTTAATTTAAATTCATCATCAACAACTAAAATTTTCTCAATGCGATGTTCGTGCATTAATCCCAAAATCACATCACGTTCAGTGCCTTCTTTTACTGTCACTAAGTCTGCTTTTTGGGTCATCACTGTTGAAACAGGTTGCTCCAATTTGGTTTCAAAACGCATATCACGACTAGTTACAATACCCACTAAAGTATTATTTTCATCAGTAACAGGAAATCCTGAAAAACCTTTAGCTTCAGCTAGGGCTAGCGTATCGGCAATAGTTAGATTTGCAGTAACAGTCACAGGGAAAGACACAATACCCGCTTCGTATGTTTTTACTTTACGAACGTTATTGGCTTGCTCTTCAATAGTCATGTTTTTGTGGATAAAACCTAAACCACCTTCTTGCGCTAAAGCAATAGCCAAGCGTGCTTCAGTTACTGTATCCATAGATGCAGAAACTAATGGTAGATTTAACTTAATACCACGTGTTAAACGAGTTGAAATATTTGCCGTATGTGGCAAAACGGTAGAATGAGCCGGTACTAAAAGTACGTCGTCAAAGGTTAGAGCTTCTTTAGCGATCCTAAGCATTATGCAACATCTCACGAGTGAAAGTGAATATAGGGAGTTGCGGTCAAATTTTATCAGCAGATCCCCATTGAGTAAACATAAATTGAAAAAATATGTGTTAAAGTAGCTTTGTTACTATCTTTTACAGAACAAAAACAATGCTTTTGAATCAAAAATCCCCTTCAGTTTATAGTGTTTCTCGCTTAAATAAAGAGATCCGTCAACTACTTGAACGCAATTTTGCCAGTATTACTATTACGGGTGAAATCTCAAATTTCGTTAGCCCAAGTTCCGGGCATTGGTATTTCACAGTAAAAGACGATCACGCCCAAATCCGAGCTGCAATGTGGCGTGGAAATAATCAAGCGATGCGCTTTAAACCAAAAAATGGCGATCAAGTTCAAATGCAGGCTCGTATTTCACTGTACGAGCCGCGTGGTGACTATCAATTAATTGTTGAGCAAATGGAACCTGCCGGCGAAGGTGCTTTAAAACTACAATTTGAAGCCTTAAAAATGCAACTAGCCAGCGAAGGGCTTTTTAGCGCCAGCCATAAAAAACCATTGCCAAGTATTATCAATAAAGTAGGAATTATCACCTCTGCAACAGGTGCTGCAGTAAAAGATATTTTAACTGTATTACAAAGGCGCGCACCACAACTTGAAATTGTAATATATCCGGCTCAAGTACAAGGCAATACAGCACATCAACAGCTTATCGAAAAAATTAGCCTCGCCAATAGTCGCAAAGAAGTTGATGTAATTATTTTAGGCCGAGGTGGTGGCTCACTTGAAGATCTTTGGTGTTTTAACAATGAATCGTTAGCTCGCGCCATTTTTACCAGCCAAATTCCGATTGTAAGTGCTGTAGGTCATGAAATCGATTTTACGATCAGTGATTATGTGGCAGATATCCGCGCAGCAACCCCCTCTGCGGCGGCTGAATTAGTGAGCCCAAATCAAGCGCAATTATTTTCACTTATTACCCAGCAAAAACAGGCGCTATTTAATGCATTTAAGCATTACCTCGCCATACAACAACGCAATGCTGTGGCCATTAAACATCGTTTGTCTTTATGTCATCCACAATCTCAATTGCAGCAAAAAAGTCAACGTCTAGACGAGCTGAGTATTAATTTAGAGCAAGCGATAAAACAAAAACTACTTGGTGCTCAAAAGTCATGTTCCAGCTTAAATAATCGTTTAATGCTACGCTCTCCAAACCTAAAACTACAACAATCACAGCATCAACTTAACAAATTAAAAACAAAATTAGAAACTCAGTTGCAGCAGCAACTTAAACAAGCATCCAATAATCTTGCACTGCAAGCTGCTCGTTTAAACTCCGTAAGTCCATTAACTGTGTTGGCTCGTGGTTACAGCATCACAAAAAATGAACAAGGCCAAATTATTAACTCAATATTACAAATTAAACCAGACTCTAAAATGACCACTACTTTAATTGATGGGGATTTTACAGCGCAAATACTCGAAATTAATTCAAAATAATCATTTGAATTATTTACACAGAGTAAGCATTAGAACAATTGAGTTGCTGTTTATGCCCCCTATCATTTCATTGTTGGCCAGCGCAAAAATAAAATCTTCAATTAGAGTGCAATTAATTTCATCATTGCACTCTACAAAAGCAGCCCAATCCTTTAAATCTTCATCTGTAATTTGCTGATTTAAATATAGAGTCAACACATCGCACAGAATATTTTTATCAACTAAAAGCGCATCTTCTTTACTTAAACGAGCAAAATTCCCAAGCTCACAAAATGCTTCTTCGGGTTTATCAAATAACACTATTTTCTTTAATAATGTTCTGCGATCCATTACAGCACCTTAAAAATTCTAGAAATGCAATTTACTAAGTATATAATTTAAATATAAAACCCTGAACTCACTTCTATTAAAATAAGCTCAGTAAAACCCTCTTAGTAGACTAAATTTCATTTTAATTAAAAAAGGTATAAGCCAATCCACTTCAACCATCCTTTTATATTATTGTGATACAGAGACCTTCAATGTTACCATTTTAGCCACATTCACCATGCTTTATCCATTCCCAATTTTAAACTTAGCTAACTCAATAAATAACCAAACACAAAATGACAGCGCTGTTTTTTATCAACTAATAAATAAAACCCATGCTGACTTGTCTTTTGTTATTGAATAAGGAAAACAATGAAAAAACTTAACAAACTATTTTTAGCTATGGCGCCATTAGCCACTTTAGTATCACTTCCATTTGCTCAAACTGCCGTTGCACATGGTTATATCAGCAAACCCGAGTCTCGTGGTTATTTATGTCGTCTGACACAAAATACCAATTGTGGTAATGTCGTTTATGAACCTCAAAGTTTAGAAGGTCCCGATCGTTTTCCAGAATCAGGCCCAGCTGATGGCCATATTGCCAGTGCTGGTCACGGGGCTTTTAGCCAGTTAAATGCTCAAACAATCAGTCGATGGACAAAACGCCCAATCAAAGCTGGGCCAAATGAGTTTACATGGACATTCACCGCCAATCACTCAACCCGAGATTGGCGTTACTTCATCACCAAAACGACTTGGGATCCAAACAGCCCATTAACCCGAGATCAATTTGAAGCCGTCCCTTTTTGCGAATATTCAGGTCACTACAAGCAACCTCCTCGTCAAGTTACTCATTTATGTAATGTTCCAGCCGATCGTAATGGCTACCATATAGTTCTTGGTGTATGGGATGTAGGTGATACCGGAATGAGCTTTTATAATGTTGTCGATTTAATGATTGATAATGGAGATACCAGCAATGTGTATTGGCAAGATGTGGGTGATATTTTGTCTGGTCGAAACCTAACCGTTGGTTCAAGCGTTAAAACACGAGTATTTGGCAGTGATTCAAAAGACTTACCTTCACTCCAAACCGTGCTTGAGATTGATACCGAAGAAGCGGGCCTAAGTGGAAACTGGCCATTAGCCTTAGCGCAAAAAATCAATGAGTCACAATCTTGGTTACAAGCGGGGCAACTTGATGAAAATAACCAAATCCAACCAATGGCTGGACGGAATGAAATTTTTGCCCAAAGTAATTCAGGAATAAGTTCTGTTGAACTTGAGTTTGTTCAAGCACCATTACCAAAACCTGATTTTAATGTATCCGGATTAAGCCATAATTATGAAGTAAATGATAACGCTGTTAGCTTTGACTTTTCTGTTGATATCAGTGAAAAAGCAACGATTACTGCAACGCTAAATAAAAATTACAGCAGCGTACTGACCAAAATATTTAATGTTGAATCAGGCCAATCAGAGCTGAGCTTAGATTATCCTGAAGCTCAAGCTGGTCACTATAACTTAGTGATTAGTTATAATGCAGAAAATGGCACTACAGATCAAAAAACGTATCACCTTAATATTGTTGTAGCAGATGATGGCGGTGATCCTGATCCGATTGATCCAATAGAGCCACCTAAAACCAATGCCGATTTTGTATTCCCTGACAGCTTAAGTAGCTATAAAGCAGGCACAACGGTGCTCCAACCTAAGAATGGTAAAATTTATCAATGTAAACCTTGGCCATATAACGGTTACTGTGTGCAATGGTCTAAAGGGTCTAATCAATATGAACCAGGAGTGGGTTTATATTGGAATATGGCATGGATTGAGCAATAAAATACTATGTATTCAACAGGTATTATCAATAATGAGTGTTTTTAAGATTTATTAAAACCATACGCATACAGGCTTTAAAAAACTTAAGTAACGACATAAAAAAAGCCCTTTGCAGAGTTGTTTCTACAAAGGGCTTTTTCTATAACTATTTAATTAATATATTAAAAGTCTTCTTCAATGCTACCTTCGGCTTCAGCAGCTAAACTTGCAATCCCATCCTCTGGTTTAATTGTTGCTTTTAATAACAACATATCGCGTAATTTCTTTTCAATTTCATCAGCAATTGCTGGATTTTCTTTTAAGAATTTAATTGAGTTTGATTTACCTTGACCAACTTTATTACCCTGATAGCTGTACCATGCACCGGCTTTTTCAACAAATTTGTGCTGAACACCCAAATCAATTAGCTCACCATGTTTAGAGATACCTTCTCCATACATAATAATAAATTCTGCTTGTTTAAATGGCGGCGCAACTTTGTTTTTAACAATTTTTACACGCGTCTCATTACCTACCACTTCATCACCCTCTTTAACAGAGCCGGTACGACGAATATCGATACGAACTGAAGCATAAAACTTCAGTGCATTACCACCTGTGGTTGTTTCTGGATTACCAAACATCACGCCAATTTTCATACGTATTTGGTTGATAAAAATAACTAAAGTATTTGAACGTTTGATATTACCAGTTAGCTTACGTAATGCTTGTGACATTAAACGAGCTTGTAAGCCAACATGGTGATCACCCATATCGCCTTCAATTTCAGCTTTTGGTGTTAATGCTGCCACCGAGTCAATGATCACCACATCAACAGCACCAGAGCGCACTAACATGTCACAAATCTCAAGCGCTTGCTCACCGGTATCAGGCTGAGATACCAGTAAATCTTTAATATTTACACCCAACTTTTCAGCATAAACAGGGTCAAGGGCATGTTCAGCATCAATAAAGGCACATGTTTTGCCTTTTTTCTGGGCTTCTGCAATAACTTGTAACGTTAACGTTGTTTTACCTGACGATTCAGGACCAAAAATTTCAACAATACGACCAGCAGGTAAACCACCTATACCCAGCGCAATATCAATACCAAGTGAGCCAGTTGAAATAGATTCAATATCAAGTGCCTGACTATCACCTAATTTCATAATTGAACCTTTACCAAATTGGCGTTCAATTTGAGATAGTGCTGCGCTTAATGCTTTTTCTTTATTATCGTTCATTTTTGATTCTCCGAACCTGTGTAATAAATCGATTATACTGTATAGATTAACAGTATCAAGCCTAATTTAGCTTTTTATTATTTCAATTAAATTTTTTAATGCAAATACAATAGCTTGAACTCTAATTTCTGCACGAGAACCACTAAAAATACATTTTAATGTCTGAGTTTTAGCACCAAGTTGAATTCCAAACCATACTGTGCCAACCGGTTTATCGGTGCTCCCGCCACTCGGTCCTGCAATGCCAGAAACACTGATTGCAAGTTCAGCATTAGCCGCCAAAGCTGCACCTTGCGCCATTTCAATCACAGTTTGCTCACTCACTGCACCAAAGCTTGTCAATGTTGCAGCACTCACACCTAAAAGTGCTTGTTTTGCTTCATTGCTATAAGTGACAAAACAGCGGTCAATGTAACGAGAGCTTCCAGCAGTGTCGGTTAACGCATAACTTATCCCTCCACCAGTACATGATTCGGCAGTAGTGATCCAAATGCCTTTATCCGCTAATATAGCGCCTAACTCTGCAGCAAGCTGACTGATCTCTTGTTGTAATTCCATATTAAGCCTTGGGTAATTAAGTTTTTATGCCATTAGATCTGTTTTCTGAACATACTATAAGTCAACAAACACCTATGATGCAGCAATATTTACGAATAAAAGCTGAGCATCGCGATATCCTTTTGTTTTATCGTATGGGCGATTTTTACGAGTTATTTTTTGATGATGCTAAGCGTGCCGCTCAATTACTCGATATATCACAGACCCATAGAGGTCGAGCCGGCGGAGCGCCTATTCCAATGGCGGGAGTGCCATATCATGCGGTCGAAAATTACCTCGCTCGCCTAGTGCAAATGGGCGAATCAGTTGCTATTTGCGAGCAAATTGGCGACCCAGCAACCAGTAAAGGTCCTGTTGAACGCAAAGTCGTCAGGATCATTACTCCTGGCACTATTTCTGATGAAGCATTATTAAAAGAGCGCCAAGATAATTTACTCACTGCCATTTATTTAGCTAAAGAAGGGACGTTTGGCATTGCGTATCTTGATATCAATTCAGGTCGCTTTTACTTAACCCAAGCAAATACTGAAGAAAGTTGCCATTCAATATTACAACGCATTCAACCGGCTGAATTATTGTATCCAGAAAACTTTACTGCGATGCATTTAATTTCAAGCTATAAGGGAAGCCGTCGTCGCCCCGAGTGGGAGTTTGACTTAAACACCGCCTCCACTATTTTATGTCAACAATTCGAAACCAAAGATTTAATCGGTTTCGGCGTACAAGATGCGCATGAAGCACTCATTGCCGCGGGTTGTTTAATGCAATATGTAAAAGATACGCAACGTATTGCTTTACCACATATAAACGCAATTGCTTTAGAGCAAAATGAACTTCACGTTATCTTAGATGCGGCAACACGAAAAAACCTTGAACTAACGATTAATTTATCTGGTGATATTGATAATACATTGGCTCAGGTACTTGATAAAACAGCGACCCCGATGGGGTCTCGGTTGCTAAAACGCCGTTTACATACGCCGACCCGTGACCATAACGAGCTCAATGCACGATTAGATGCAGTCAGTGAGATCATGAATTGCGGTTTATTTAACGACTTTTATGACGTATTAAAACAGATTGGTGATATTGAGCGCATTGTGGCTCGATTAGCACTAAGAAGTGCCCGCCCACGCGACCTTTCACGTTTACGTAATGCATTACAGCAACTTCATTTGGTGCAAAATTTACTTGCACACACCTCAAGTAATCGATTGAGCGACATCAAGCGTGCTTCTGCGGTGATCCCTCACATTCAATCTTTACTTGAGCAGGCGATTATTGAAAACCCTCCGGTGCTTATTCGAGATGGTGGCGTCATTGCCCCTGGCTATCATGCTGAACTTGATGAATGGCGAGCTCTAAGCCAAGGTGCAACAGATATTGTTGAGGCGCTTGAAGCAAAAGAGCGCGAACGCACAGGCATTGCGACTTTAAAAATTGGTTATAACCGAGTGCATGGTTTTTATATTGAAGTCAGCCGAGCTTATGCCGATCAAGTGCCGCCAGAGTACATTCGTCGTCAAACATTAAAGAATAATGAACGCTATATTATTCCTGAACTAAAAGAACATGAAGATAAAGTGCTAGGCAGCCAATCAAAAGCGCTTGCACTTGAGAAACAGCTTTATGAAGGCTTATTTGATCAACTTCTACCACATTTAAAACAATTTCAGCAACTCGCTGCTAGTTTAAGTGAACTTGATGTAATTAATAACTTCGCAGAAAGAGCCGAAACGCTCAATTATTGCCGCCCAACTTTAATTGATAATCAAGATATTACTATTGTTGAGGGTCGCCACCCAGTGGTTGAACATGTCATGAGTGAGCCTTTTATTGCAAATCCGACTCATCTTGCTCCAACACGCAAAATGCTGATTATTACTGGTCCAAATATGGGGGGTAAATCAACCTATATGCGTCAAACTGCACTGATTGTATTACTGGCACACGTTGGTTGTTTTGTCCCTGCTAGCCAAGCAAACATTGGAATCGTCGACCGAATTTTCACCCGCATTGGCGCAAGTGATGATTTAGCTTCAGGACGCTCGACTTTCATGGTCGAAATGACAGAAACAGCGAATATTCTTAATAATGCAACTCAGCATTCATTAGTTTTAATGGATGAAATTGGTCGTGGTACTAGTACCTACGATGGCTTATCATTAGCTTGGGCAACTGCGGAATATCTTGCACATAAGATTTCAGCCAAAACTCTCTTTGCCACTCACTACTTTGAATTAACTGAATTAGCTGAACAAGTGCCAGGATTAGTTAACGTTCATTTAGATGCGATTGAGCATAATGATACCATTGCTTTTAAACATACAGTATTGGATGGACCAGCAAGTAAAAGTTTTGGTTTACAGGTTGCGGCCTTAGCGGGCGTGCCAAAAAGTGTGATCAAACAGGCTAAACAAAAATTAAGGCTACTTGAGCAACATCAATTAGTTAACAATTCAGGTCAGTTTGATTTATTAACTCAAGCAACAGTTAACTTGCCTGAAATCTCAGAAGTTGAAACCCAGCTTGCTGCAATAAACCCAGATGAACTAACACCAAAAGAAGCTCTGGCATTACTGTACCGCTTAAAAGAGTTAGGTTAATTACCTAATCTCGTGCGTAATAAATTCCTTATCTCGAGTTCAGATAACTCAGAATAGATTTGGCCGTTACAGTAAAAAAGAAAAAAGCCGCATTTTGCGGCTTTTTTAATGTTATGAAACTTATTGAAATAATGACTCTATATTTAAACCTTGGTGCATTAATATTTCTTTTAAACGGCGCAGGGCCTCAACTTGTATTTGTCTAACTCGCTCACGGGTTAAACCAATTTCTTTACCTACATCTTCTAAGGTCGATGGTTCATAACCTAATAAACCAAATCTTCTTGCCAATACTTCTCTTTGCTTAGCATTTAGCTCTTCAAGCCAATGGACAATATTTTCGCGAATATCTTCATCTTGAATACAACTTTCAGGACCACCGCCTTTTTCATCAGCTAAGATATCGAGTAAAGCTTTTTCAGAATCACCGCCAATTGGCGTATCAACTGAAGTAATCTTTTCATTAAGACGCAGCATTTTTGTAACGTCTTCAACAGGTCTATCTAACTTCTCAGCTATCTCTTCTGCCGTAGGTTCATGATCAAGTTTTTGAGTTAATTCACGTGCTGTACGTAAATAAACATTGAGCTCTTTAACAACATGAATTGGAAGCCGGATAGTGCGAGTTTGATTCATGATCGCACGTTCAATCGTTTGACGGATCCACCAAGTTGCATAAGTTGAAAAACGAAATCCTCTTTCTGGATCAAACTTTTCAACCGCTCTGATCAAACCAAGATTACCTTCTTCAATTAAGTCCAGAAGAGCAAGACCTCGGTTGTTATAACGACGGGCAATTTTTACCACTAAACGTAGATTACTTTCAATCATACGTTTACGAGAGGCTTCACAGCCTTTTAGAGATTTTCGAGAGAAGTAAACTTCTTCTTCAGCACTTAACAAAGGAGAAAAACCAATTTCGCCTAAATAAATTTGTGTCGCATCTAAATTCTTAACTATCGCATCTTTGGCAATAATTTCTTCATCAGCATCTTCATCTTCGACACTTTCAATGTCATCAAGATCCTCAACTTCATCAAGTAAGTCATCTTGTATCTCATCTTCCATTACTTTAGTCGATTTGCTTTCCATTGCAGTCTCCGTAACAGCTTCTAATTTTACTGTGCGAACCATAAGCATTCTCCCGAGCTAAGTTTAGTAATAATCAAATTATTACCGTTCCAACACGATTTGCGCCCCTAATGCTTAGGCAAATATTTCGCAGGATTGACAGACTTACCTCGGAATCGGATTTCAAATCGAAGCCCTGTAGTTGCCGACTCGGTATTACCCATCTCTGCTATTTTTTGCCCTACTTTAATTTCCTGTTTTTCTTTTACCAATATCGCAGCATTATGTGCATAAGCGCTTAAATAATCATCATTATGTTTAACTATGATTAAATGCCCATATCCTCTTAATGCATCACCTGCGTATACCACTGTACCAGAGGCTGCGGCATGAACCGGTGTTTTAGCTTTATTGGTTATATAAAGTCCTTTATAGCCATTATCTTTGTTAGAAAAAGTACGAGTAATTTTTCCTGCAACTGGCCAACGCCACTGTATATTATTTGAACCTTTAACAGTTTCGGACGACTGTTTTTTTGTGGCTTGTTTTTGACCATACTCCCGTTGTTTTTTAGGATCAAGCCCTTTTTTTGAGTTTTTGTTATTTTTTTGTTGTAAAACTGTAGACTTACCAGTCTTTTTTGGGTATTTTGACGCCTTTTTATTTTTTTGCTTCGCTGGCGATAATTGTAATAATTGCCCAGGATAAATAGTGTAGGGGCTGCTAATTCCGTTGATCTTAGCAAGTTCCCGAAAGTCTAAATTTGCTCTAAAAGCAATAGAGTAAAGAGTCTCACTCGGCTTAACTTTGTAACTGCCTTGATTGATGTTAATTTTTTGTTGCGAAGAGGTCTGACCTGAGGATAAGTTAGAGACTGGAGCGGGGCTTGAGCGATTAGCACAGCCCCAAAGAAACACACAGCAAGCTAAAATAAATGTTTGTACAAACTTTAAACTCACAGTGCGCCTCAAAGTTAGCGATAAATAAGGTAGGCAATCACCGCAAGTACGATAGTTCCCCAGCCCAACCATTCAACATATTGGCGTAAATTGGCTTCCATTTTTGCACCGCCCCATTTCATTAGCGCCGCGACTAGAAAAAAACGAGCGCCGCGCCCAACCACTGAAGCGAGTACAAATGGAAAAAATGCCATTTGCATCACACCCGCGCCTAAAGTGAATACTTTATAAGGTATAGGTGAGAATCCTGCTAAAAAGACCACCCAAACACCATAATCTTTAAACCAACTTAACGCATGATCAAACTTATCCTGATAGCCAAAATCAGTAATAATGGGTTGAACGAGTGGATCAAATAATGAGTATCCCAACAAATAACCCACTATCCCGCCAATTGTTGATGCTACTGTTGTATAAAAAGCGTAGTGCCATGCTTTTTCCGGTTTAGCCAGCGCCATAGGGGCAAGCATTACATCGGGTGGAATAGGAAAAAAAACAGATTCCGCAAAACTCATGCCTGATAAATAACGCACAGCATGTCGATGACGCGCCCATTTTAAGGCCATGTCATATAATTTTGTAAATAACTTCAAGACAACTCCATTTAGATAAAATAAAAAATCGTATTTATTCGATGTCACCATCAATCAAAGGCACAAAACGAACAGACTCTAGTTGATGATGAACAAAATTATCACCTTGTCGTTGCACAATGATTAATTGCTGCTCCTTTTCGCCAATCGGTGCAATCAATACCCCTTCATTAGCCAATTGCGTTAAAAGCGCTTCTGGCACGCGCGCAGCAGCTGCGGTCACAATGATGCCATTAAACGGACCTTTAGCAGGCCAGCCTTGCCAACCATCGGCGTGCTTCATCATCACATTATAAAAGTCGAGCTGCTGTAGCCGTCTTTTTGCCTGCCATTGCAAGGATTTAATCCGCTCAACAGAATACACTTCTTTAAACAACTGAGCCAAAATAGCACTTTGGTAGCCTGAGCCAGTGCCAATTTCAAGCACCTTATCTTTCACACCAGCATCTAATAATAATTGTGTCATTTTAGCAACAATGTATGGCTGCGAAATCGTTTGACCAAGGCCGATAGGCAATGCTGTATTTTGATATGCCTGATGCTTTAGTACATCATCGACAAATACATGTCTTGGTGTTGCTGCAATTGCGTTTAATACTAAATGATTGGTAATGCCATCTTGCGATAGTTTATGCGCTAGTGCCTGTGCACTACGATCATAATTGCTGAGCACTAGGAAACTCCAAGTTACCGACCCATTCACTCATTGCCACTAAACTCTCTTTTGCTGTCATATCAACGGTTAAAGGAGTAACTGAGGCATAACCTTGTTTTACAGCATAAAAGTCAGTACCGGGGCCTGCATCCGACTCACTTCCTAAACTGCCATACCAATAAATATCACGGCCCCAAGGGTCTAGTTGTTTGGTCATAGTTTCAGCTTTATGACGCGCGCCAAGACGTGTTACTTGAATCCCCTTTAGCTCTGCTAATGGAATATCCGGCACATTAATATTAATAATTTGATCTTTTGGCAGAGGATGAGACGCTAAAGACGAAATAATTTTCACAGCAACGGCTGCAGCCGTTTCGTAATATTGCTCATCTTTAGAGCATAACGATACCGCAACCGCAGGCAAGCCCATATGGCGCCCTTCTGTTGCTGCAGCGACTGTGCCCGAATATAAGGTATCATCGCCTAAATTGGCGCCGTTATTTATACCTGCAACCACTAAATCAGGCGCAAAATCGAGCAGTTCATTCAAAGCAATATGCACACAATCGGTTGGCGTACCATTTATAGAGATAAAACCATTCTCTAACGTAGTAGCACGAAGTGGGTTAAGTAGCGTCAGCGAATTACTTGCGCCACTGCAATTGCGATCGGGTGCTACCAGCACAACTTCCGCTATTTGTGATAACGCTTGATATAACACCGCAATCCCTTTGGCATGAACCCCATCATCATTACTTAATAAAATTCTCATTGTTCTTCTTCCTGTTCTTTATGACTTGGGGATGCATCACGATAGAGTACAAGTTCACGCAATAATGCAGTTGCAAAACAACCTTTTGCCAAAGCAAATTCAATTACTAGCGTCGTTGAGTCTTCTTGCTTAATAGTTAACCCTTGCGGTACTAGGCGTAATAAACGCCGCTCCGTTTTTAAACCAAGCTCAATTAAACCATCTCGCCACTGTTGAAAATCAGCCAACCAAAGTAACTCTTGAGCCGTAAGCGCCTCATCACCTTTACCTATCAAAGGTGCCGATAAAGCAATATCATTCGCTGCTAGTCTATCTAAATTAAGGCTATTAATTGGCTCTTTAAAAAATGCATTACTGCCATCGAGTAAAAATACCTCCTCATGCATGGTTTTGGCTAAACCATGTTCAAGCACACGTTTACTGACTATTTGATTAAAAACATGGGAACGCGCGGCAGAAATCACTATACCACGCAGTTTTTTATCACGAATACGTTCGCCCGCAAACATGCGCTGCGCCATCGTTAAATTATGGCCATCACGACCAAAACGTTGCTCACCAAAATAATTAGGCACACCAGCCCTGAGCGCATTGATGCGGCAAAACACATCAAGCGGCTCACTAACATTTCGAAGCCTAATGGTAAATTTATTAGCTTGATGACAACCAGTACGTAATTTTCGGTGATGCCTCACTTGCTGCACAATAAACAGTGTATCGCTGTTAAGCACACTAAAATCGATGTCAGTTTTAATTGGAACTGGCACACTAAACCATTGTGTACAAACCCCGTGGCGATCTTTAAGCCCGGCATAACTCACATCACGAGGATTAACCCCTGCATGTTTCGCAATCAACTTAGCAACAAATTGGGTATTTTCACCTTTTTTTACCACCTGCAAGCAAACATGCTCACCCGCACCACTGAGCTCAAACCCTAAAACCTCATCAACCATGAAATCTTCGGGCTCTTTTTTAAAGTCAGCATGCGAAAGCGGTTTACCATATAAGTAATTTAATTCACTCATACTGGTTGGCTCATCATTAAAACAACCGCATGAGTTGAAATTCCTTCTTTTCGCCCTTCATAACCTAATTTTTCGGTGGTAGTGGCTTTAACATTCACTTGCTCAACGCTCGCGTTTAAGTCTGCAGCTAAAATTGCGCGCATTTTTTCGATATGAGGCAGCATCTTTGGCGCTTGTGCCACTATCGTAATATCAGCATTACCTAATTGATAACCGCGCTCAGTTGCCAATGAGACCACATGGCGTAATAAAATTCGGCTATCGATATTCTCATATTCCTTTGCCGTATCAGGAAAATGCTTACCAATATCACCTAATGCTAAAGCCCCTAAAATGGCATCACATAAAGCATGGATGGCAACATCGCCATCAGAGTGAGCCACAAAACCTTGTGGGTAATCTATTTTTACGCCCGCAATTGTTAACGGACCTTCGCCGCCAAATCGATGTACATCAAAACCATGGCCAATACGGATCATTGTGTCTCCAAACTGCGCGTTGTGCTGAGGTAAAATTCAGCAAGTATTAAATCTTCAGGGGTGGTAATTTTTATGTTGTCTGAGCGCCCAGCAATAAGCATCACTGGATGCTGAGCGTGCTCCATAGCAGAGGCTTCATCGGTCACAATAAAACCTGCGTTTAAAGCATTTGTGAGTGCGTGAAAAAGTAAATCAACTTGAAACATTTGCGGTGTTAAAGCCTGCCAAAGCGCATCACGAGGAACAGTAGCTTCAATAAATTGGCCACCTTGCTTAATGGTATCTTTCACTTTTGAGGCTAAAATCCCACCCGTTTGGCTTGATAAACAACGATCAATTAATAGCTCAATATCGCTTGAGTGTACTAAAGGGCGCGCTGCATCATGTACTAATACCCAATCAACCCCTTGATCTTTTAAAAGAGTTAATGCATTTAATACGGTATTCGCGCGCTGCGCCCCGCCTTCGGTGCAGGTAATTTTTTCGTCATTTATTCCAAGCTCACCAAACCACATATCGTCTGGGCTAATTGCAACCATAATATGCTCAATGGCCGCAACAGATAACAGCTTATTTAAAGTGTGCTCTAAGACAGTTTGTTGATTAATCTTAATATACTGTTTAGGTAAGGCGCTTTGCATGCGACTTCCCACTCCAGCCGCTGGCACAATGGCAGCTATTTTGACTTGTTTCATTATTTTTGTTTACCAGGCAATACACGGTAAAAAGTTTCGCCGGGTTTAATTAACCCAAGCTCATTACGTGCGCGCTCTTCGATACCATCAAGGCCAATTTTTAAATCTTCAACATCGGCTTTTAGCAGCTTATTTCGCTTACTTAAATTGTCATTAACAAGCTGATGCTCATGCACAGCCAATTTTAAGCGGGTATAATCTTTGACTCCATTATGGCCAAACCATAATTTGTATTGAATAAAGGCAAACAAACACACCAATGCCAGTTGAAAAAGACGCATATTATTCTCCGTGTTTAACGTCTATTGGCCATAAACGGCTTGGCGAAGTTAAGCCAATTTAAATTTGCTGCTAATAACATTTCTCTAAGCGCCAAACGCCTTGGCGAAGTTCGTTTTTGCTGTAACCACACATGACCACAGCAAGCGGCGGTGATTGATGCTTTTGTCGGTTTAATTAATAATTGCTCATCACAGTCTTGGCTTGACCCATTTAATGAAAACCAACCATGTTGATTACAATGTAGACTTTCGTTTTGAATTTCATCAATACTATCGAGTTTGATGAAAGTCATGCCTTCTTTGCACACCACTATTGGCACAATTAAACCAACCTTCGCATTTTTTCTATAATAGTCAGCAACTTTTTCGCCTAAAAATTCTGGCGGATGCGCCGCTTGTTTTGCAATCCAACTGCCATTTTGGCTATCGAGTTGCAACGGGCTATTACCCGCTAAAATATGCACCGCAGCACGCTCAATGTAAAAAGGTAAACTGGCTAAAATGCGACACACTTTGGTATTATTTTGCTCTTTGCTGAGTCTTAAGATTTCACGGGCATAAAACGCATTACACAACTCAGCATGCAAACGATGCTTTTCAACATCTTGCCATAGTTCAGATTGCTGATTAAGTTGCTCTAACAATGCATTTCCTTTTTAAAAATTTGCTGTGTTTTTATACCATAGCAAAGTCCGCAGTGAAAACATTTGTCGCTAAGCTGATTTTTGCCCTAATTTTACCGTGCCATTTGCCATAAACTGAGCAACTTGTTGACGTTTTTTACCTAATAAAATCACGCCATCACTCATAAACAAGAAGTTCTGCCAACAGCGCACAAAAACATCCCAACGGGTTTCAATTACATTATTACGAGATAAACAAAAATATACCGTAGTATTATTATCCCAAGCTAAATGGCCTAACACTTCATCGGGTAAGGCTGAGCCCTCTTTTTCCCATGCTTTTTCCCAATTAATGGTTTCTAGCCAAGTCGATTTTTGGCCAAGCCACTCTTTTTCAGTAAAAAAATCTGGATGATCTTGTTCTTGGCTAATAAACGTAGTCCACACATTTGCGGCGCGCGCTTCGGTCATTGGCTTAATTAATGCCAGATCGTCAGGCGAAATTGGCAAATCTTTATGGCGAAATACCCACGCGTGTTTATGTTCTTCTAACGGTATATAATTCATGACTTCTCATTACAGGCCCTTTGCCAAAATTAGTTAGAGTATAACTCAGCACAGGCTTAGATTTATAGCGCCATGAAAGCGAAAACCAGTCTTTAGGCTGAACAAAAGGAAAAAACATGACAATCCAAACGGGTTTATATCAGCATTACAAAGGTCAAGAGTATCAAGTGCTCGCTTTAGCAACCCACAGCGAAACCCAAGAAGCCTTGGTAATTTACCAAGCCTTGTATGGCGAGTTTGGTATTTGGGCTAGGCCTTTAACCATGTTTAACGAAACGGTCGAAATTAATGGTCAAATCGTTCCACGCTTTAAATTAATCACTCCTTCAACAAAAACACTTGGAACGTATTAACAGTTTTTGACACTTTTCAACAGATTTCCTGCAGAAGCTAACAAAGTAATTCTCTACACTTTAGAAAACCTTAAAGAGAATTGCTCATGAAAAAATCACTTCCCCTTTTATTAATGGTTAGCTGGCTTGCAGGTTGTGCTAATCAAGGCATTGATCGCGCTGACCAAAATAAAGTGATCAAACAGTATTACGCTCGCGTTGATTCGATTGCCCATGTAAAACTTGATTCTGACGTGCCCGAAGCTATGGCAATTGGCGGTGCCACAGGATTAATTAAAAACCTAGATGGCGATAGCGGTGACATGATTGCAGGTACAATAGTCGGTGCTTTTTTTACAGGAATAATCAGCGCCGCTTTTGAAGGAGATAACAACGCTTATCAGTATCAATTAAGTAGCGTTACTCAAGGCAACTTTTCGGTGGTACAAAAAGACAAAAGCATCAAACCAGGTGAATGTGTCTTAGTCAAAGAAGCAAGCAAAGTGACGCTGACAAAAATCCCAGAACACTTTTGCCAACAAACACCGCCGGAGTCGAGTTTATAATTGCAAGCTGTTGGTATTTTTGCATGAGTATGGGATGATATTCTCATCAGACCACTTGAGAGATTCAATCATGTCCTTTAACGGCACAGCCAATTATATTGCCAGCGAACCATTAAAATTAGCGGTTAACGCCGCGATGTTATTAGAAAAACCGTTACTGATTAAAGGCGAACCTGGTACAGGTAAAACCATGCTTGCTGAGGAACTTGCCAAAGCACTTGATACCGAGCTCATCCAGTGGCACATCAAATCAACCACTAAAGCGCAACAAGGTTTATATGAATACGATGCAGTGTCTCGTCTTCGTGACAGCCAACTTGGTGATGCGCGTGTTCACGATATCAATAACTACATTGTTAAAGGCAAAATGTGGCAAGCGTTTAGTGCCAATAAACGCCCTGTTTTACTGATTGATGAAATAGATAAAGCCGATATTGAATTTCCAAACGATTTACTGCTTGAACTCGATAAAATGGAGTTTCACGTTTATGAAACTGGAGAGCGTGTTAAAGCGGCTCAGCGCCCTATTGTGATTATTACTTCCAATAACGAAAAAGAGCTGCCCGATGCATTTTTAAGACGTTGTTTTTTCCACTACATTAATTTCCCAACCGCAGAGCAAATGCAACAAATCATTGATGTGCATTACCCACATGTAAAACAAAAATTAGTCAGTGCAGCGCTTGAAGCCTTTTTTGAACTGCGCGATGTCAATGGTTTAAAGAAAAAACCTTCAACCAGCGAATTGCTTGATTGGTTAAAGTTACTAATGGCACAGGAGATTGACGCCCAAACATTACAAGATAAAACACATCAAGGTGGTTTAATGCCTATGTTTGGGGCATTGCTTAAAAATGAACAAGATATCAGCCTGCTTGAAAAGCTCGCATTTATGAGCCGTAAACGCTAATACCATGCTTATTTCATTTTTTTTAACACTCAAAAAGTATCAGCTACCAGTTAGCATGCGCGAATTACTCGATTTAATTCGCGCCCTTGAGCAAGGTATTGTCTTTGCTAACATGGACGACTTTTACCAATTAGCACGCATCATTTTAATCAAAGACGAAAGCGCGTTTGATCGCTTCGATCAAGCATTTGCCGAATACTTTAACGGCATCGTGCAACTAGATGTGGTTAATTTACTCAGCCAAGCTGCTAACTTACCCGATGAATGGCTGCGTAAAGAGTTTGAAAAAAATCTATCCGAAGCCGAAAAGCAACAAATCAAAGCCCTAGGGGGCCTCGATGCGCTGTTAAAAACGCTGCAAGAACGTCTAGCAGAACAACAAAAACGCCACGCGGGCGGCAACAAATGGGTCGGTACCGGCGGCACTTCACCATTTGGCGCCTATGGTTATAATCCTGAGGGGATCCGTATCGGCCAAGCCGAAAACCGCCAACGCCAAGCGGTGAAAGTGTGGGATCAACGAGAGTTTAAAAACTTTGACAACCAAGCGGATATTTCCTCACGCACCATGAAACTGGCATTAAAAAAACTGCGTAAATTTGCAAGAAGCGGTGCATCGAACCAACTAGCACTAAATGACACCATTAGCGCTACGGCAAAACAAGGTGGCATGCTGGATATTAAAATGGAACCACTGCGCCGTAACTCAGTTAAAGTGCTGATGTTTTTTGATGTCGGCGGCTCAATGGATGATTACATTCAGACTTGCGAAGAATTATTTAGCGCCGCTCATAGCGAGTTTAAACACCTAGAGTTCTTTTATTTTCACAATTGTGTTTATGAACAGGTTTGGCAAGATAATCAGCGCCGCCGTGAAAAGCACCTTTCAACTTTTGATATTTTGCATAAATATGGCAAAGACTATAAAGTGATTTTTGTTGGCGATGCCACCATGGGTCCTTATGAAATAACCTATCCAGGTGGCAGTGTTGAACATTGGAATGAAGAATCGGGCCAAGTTTGGCTAAATCGCTTAACGGAGCATTTTGATAAAGTCGTTTGGCTCAATCCACAACCACAGCAACACTGGGATTTTTATCACTCAATTGGCGTGATAAAACAACTGATGCACCAAAAAATGTTTCCACTAACCTTAGGTGGGATCAACGATGCAATTAAAGCGCTAAGTTAATACCCTTAATAAATTTGAGGGTGAAATGAGCGCCGTTTTCACCTAGAATGCGCCCGTTTCTTTGGGCCATTTAAGTAAAAACTATGCAATCTAATGACGCACAACTTACCTCGTCAACCTCATGCCGCGTCGGTATTATCGGTGCAGGCATCGCAGGCTCGACTATCGCTATACGGTTTGCAGAATTAGGCATCAATACAACCTTAATTGAGCAAGGGCCGAGCCTAGTGAATGGCCCTCCAATTTGTCACCTGCACGCTGGTGGTAATTTGTATCGAGAAATCTCAGATAAACAATGTCTTACATTACTAAAACAATCGATTGATACGTTAAAAGTTTATCAACAAAGTGCCAATATTCGTCCAACTGTCATAGCATTACCAAAACGAGACAAAGGCAGCGTTGACGATTATTTACCGCGCCTTCAAAAATTACAGCAGTATTACCAAGCGTTAATAACTCAAGACCCAAGTAATCAAGTGCTTGGTAAACCAAATGATTATTATAAAATTTATCAACAAGAAGACCTTGAGCAACTCGCCAAGCAGCATCTGCCACTTAAAATAAACACGTTAGATGACTGGCTTATTCCTGTGGCTAAAAATCTAGATTTAACTCAATTACAATGGCCTGTTATTTTAGTGCAAGAATATGGCTTAAGTTCGTTTCGCTTAGCCGCCATTGCGACTTTGGCCGCTGCGCAATTACCAAGCTGTACGCTAAAGCTAAACAGCCAAGTATTGTCGGTTAGTCAGATTGAAGATAAATGGTCGGTGCAAACGAATCATGAAATTGTAAAGTTTGACTATTTGATTAATGCTGCCGGATATCAGACGGGTGAAATTGATGACATGCTTGGCTTTAAAAGAAATCGAATGGTGGAATTTAAAGCCGCTTATGTCGCCAAATGGCCTGATTGCATTGGGCTTTGGCCTGAAGTGATTATTTTAGGCGAACGCGGTACACCCAATGGCATGGCACAATTAACGCCTTATCCTGATGGCTACTTTCAGCTACATGGCATGACGCAAGACATCACCTTGTTTAAAGATGGCTTGGTAAAAAACAATCAAGATAGCGCTCAACCTTTATTACCCACTAAATTACTCAATAAGGCGCGCCATTTGTGGCAACAAGTTGATATTCACCAAAGAACACAACTGTCCATTCACCATTTGGCACAATTTATGCCAAGTTTTGATTCGGCAAAACCTGCAGGCAAACCACTGTATGGCGCCCAGCAAATACCAGGGCAAGATCCAACGTTACGTGCAGCCGATGTCTCATTTGAAACAGCTAATTATGCTCGCGCTGAAATAGTAAAAGCATCGTCAGCACTGTGCGCCAGCGATGCAATTTTGCAAGATTTAATCGATAAAAAGCTGCTATGTGCTGAACTTAGCGAAAAAGCAGCCAATGCGGGTCATTATTTTGCGATTACGCAATCATTTACTGACCAGCAAATTGAGCAAACAGCTAAAACATTAGCTAGCCAGCGAGAGTATCCGATTGCGCTTGCAAAAAATATTCAGGGATAAATGAGTATTATTGGCTAAACCCGAACAAGATGGTCAATTAATTTTGCAAAATGATCGAGCACTAAATCTGGTTTGGAATTAGCAATGGGTTCGCCATAATTGTAGCCATAAGTAAGGCCGACACTTTGCATTTTAGCGGCTTTGGCGGCCAAAATATCATTTTTTGAATCTCCGACCATCACAGCTTGTTCAACCGAAAAGTCGAGTTGTTGGCACGCAGTAATCAGAGGTAGAGGATCGGGCTTTTTACGCGCTAAACTATCGCCTCCCAATACATTACTAAATAGTGAATTTAGCTCTATTGCAGCCAATATCGGGGCAATAAAACGCTCCGGTTTATTAGTAATTAAAGCAAGGGTAAATCCTTGCTGTTTCAATGTCGTTAACGTGCGATATACATCTGGGTAAAGGCGGCTCTTTACCACTAAATTATGCTGATAATGATTTAAGAAAATAGCGAGAGCATCATCAATTAAGCTCAGCTCTACAGGTTTTGATAAGTATGCATGCGCTAAAGCACGCTCCACCAATACTTGTGCGCCATTGCCAACCCAAGTACGGATAAGCGACTCATCAACTGGCTCAAGTTGTAAATCAGCCAGCATTAAATTAATTGTTAGCGCTAAATCAGGAGCGCTGTCTATTAAAGTGCCATCTAAATCAAAAATAATCAGCTCTTTAGCAAAAAAGGTCATAGTCAAAAGTACTCTTAGCTTATTTTAGAGCGCGATTATACCTTTCTTAGAGCGAGTAATTTAATAACAAACTTAAATAAAACTTAATGAGTCAAAAAAACGTTTTGATAATACTCAACAAAAGTAGGATCAGCGGCGCTTTGTCGCCACCAAGTTGTCATCGCATTTTGATATGCCTTTGTCGGTTTAATGCGGGCTAATACTTCATTAACCTGCTTTATTACATTACGCCCCCAAGGAGTATCTGCACAGGCGACCTTCCCCATAGAAAAAGGCTCCAGCCCTTCTATTTTCTGCTCTATTAAAGGGTTATCTCCATTGAATCCATGGCTTTGTAAGTAATACTGAATTTGAAATGGATATGCCAAGGTGTAATCTAAACGCCCAGCGACCACCATTTCGATTAATCCATTGGGCGATTCCGATTCACGGCGATAAATATTATCGGCAGGTTCAAAGTCTGCAAGGATTGCGTCAATATAAGATCCATAAGAGCGGGCCTGATCAAGACCAATAAATAATGCTTTATTCGCGAGTAAGTGTCTTAGGTTTGAAGCGGGCATAGTAAGTGCCTTTGACTTTAATAAAACAATTCGGTTACTTGGATGAGCGATACTGGCATTGGAAAAAACCATAAATTTTTGTCGTTCAGGAGTATCAAATAGAGCTGGTAAACAAACATTTTTTTTAGCCCTGATTTCAAACGATGAACTTGCAAGTGTACTGACCTCAATTACATGCTCATACTGAGGCAATTGATCAATAATTTCTTTTAAAATTAGATCGATAAAACCTTTATTTTTAAACTCACCATGAACAATTGTTGAAGGTGGCGCGTGGTTTAATTGCCAAATAATTTGCTCTTGAGCATGTGCAACCCAAGCACTCAATATGCTCAATAATAAGAAACTAAAATGGCAAAGCTGCTTATTGAAAGTGTTCAAGTGAATATTCAACTCTTTTTAACTGATAATTAAGTGATAACACACCATACGAAAATAGGAAGGAAGTTAAATTAAAATAATAAAAAAGAATTAGATTTACAGCAGGCAATTTGAAAGTTTGGCTACAAACAAAACCATTTATAGCCAAAATGATACAGCAAGATTAAAGAGTACGAAGGTAAAGTGGGTCATGTAATGAGGCATTTAAAATTAAATTAACCGATTTTGCTTTAACTTCTAATTCCGCCTGCCAAATCGCTAAATCATCCAAAGTAATCGTATTATCATCAAGTAACCATAATTGGCGATTACCTGAATAATAAAAATATAAGGTATGCATTGCAGATACATCACCTTGGTCGACTGCATTTTTAACTTTTTGTAGTTTTCGAGTCACTTGATTTAACGCTTGTTTTAAATCCCACACATACATTACCTCAGTCATAAAGGTATGCTCGCGATTGTGCTTCAGTACAAAACCAATTATTAACGAACCACAAATCACGCCAATTAAATTCCAATGAAAATGTGACCCTTGCTCTGATGGGAAAAGAGCAATTAAAGACTGCGAAATAGACAGACTTAAAATGGAAAGCACCACAATAGCCGCCACAATAATGATATTTAAATGTTTTCTGTAACGTTGTTTATTGATTTCTTGTAACTGCATACGTCCTCACTATCAGAATAAAAACAACTTATTCTACCTTGAAAGAACAAACTTACTTAACTAAATGCAACAAGCAAAATAAAATAACCCCAATTGCTAATTTAATCTCAATAACTCCCCTTTAATTGGTCCTACTAAAATTGATTTATGCGATAAAAAAGATTTTTATGCACCTTTTATCTTAATTAAATAAAATAACGCTTGCGTAAGAAGCAAATAACAGATAGCATCCATTCTTTGGTTTACCACTAACCTCTCAGTGTTAAATTCCAGTAGTAATGCCCCTTCTTACCCTGATCCAGTAAGCCAGCATTAAAAAATCGAAAAGCTGAATTATTGTACGGCGACTAAAGCAATGCTTGTCTATTGCTAAAATGAAAATCCATGTTAGAGAATACTAAACTCATTGACTTAGTGTTCGGAAGAATCGTCAAAACTGTATTGAAGCTTATTTTAAAATTTCTTCAGCAAAATGCTGAACACATTTATTGTGAGTTTTCTATGTCATATAACTATAACGGATCGTTGATCCAAATTGCACATCCAGTGCAGTCTATCTCTGTTAATAAAAGCAATGTTATTTTTGCTGATAAAACAGGATTAAAAAATACGCGTTTTGCTACAAACAGCGACGCTCGTTTATTTGTTAATTGGCTCAAAACTAGCTAATAACAAATAAACAATAAAAAAACGCAAGCAAAGACTTGCGTTTTTTTATGCCCTAAATCTTTAGCAACAAACATTATTAAGCTTTAAATCCAACCTTTATATTTAAAATATCCGGCCAATGAAACAAATAATCCCACTAATAAAGCGACAAAAATAAAGAATGCATTTGGGTTTTCAGTACCAGGTACACCACCTACATTAATCCCAAGTAATCCGGTCAAAAAACCAAGTGGTAAAAAAATCGCAGCGACAACTGACATAATGTACATGCGTTTATTAACTTGTTCTGAAATCAAGTTAGCAATTTCTTCATATACTATTTGTGCTCGCTCAATTGCCATATCAAGCTCTTCGATTAAGCGTGTTAGATCATTAATACTTTCTTCAATAACTTGCACTTGCTCAGATTCAAACCAAACAAGTTGATGCGACAAAAACTGTTTTAACCCCTCGCGTTGCGGTTTAATGTAGCGCTTAAGTGTAATAGTTTGCCTGCGTATTTTAGATAAAGCTTGATGCAAATTATCATTAGCAGCAACCCCTAAATCACTTTCAAAAACATCTAACCTATCGTCGACTTCATCAATCACACTTTCCATCCGACTAGTTAAGCCAAGCGCCAATTGGCTAATAATTTGAGAAATAGAGCAAGGGCCTTGGGCAATCATTAACTGATCATGTAATTGGCTAACGGATAATAATCGCCGTCTACGCGTACTTATAATTCTGTTTTCATCTGCATAAACCCGAATGGATACCATGTCTTCTGGCGTTTGTGCAGGATTAAGATTCACACCTCTTAAAAATAATAAACATCCACTGGCGACTTTAACCGCTC